>JAGQRH010000026.1 GCA_020425605.1 Planctomycetota bacterium
ACTGTTCCTGATCGACCCGGACGGCGTGCTGCAGCACAGCACCATCAACGCGCTGAACGTCGGCCGAAACGTCAAGGAAACCCTGCGCGTTGTGAAGGCCTTCCAGTTCAGCAAGCAGCACGGCGAAGTCTGCCCGGCCAACTGGGACGAAGGCGCGGAAGCCATCAAGCCCACGGCGGCCAGCACCGGCGCCTACCTCGCCAAGACCCACAAGTAAGCAAGCCCAATCAACCGGCGCCCGCAACCGCGGGCGCCGGTTGTGTTTTTCCACGAATCGACACGAATCTTCACGAAGAACTGTAACTGTGCTGCCATGCAAAAAAGCAGTTGCAGTTCTTCGTGTCGATTCGTGTAACTTCGTGGATCAACGCTTTCCGGAGACGCCCATGCCTGCACCGAAGATTGCGATCAATGGTTTTGGCCGGATCGGTCGTGCCGTGATTCGCATCGCCAAGCTGCGCGGACACTTTGACGTGGTGGCGATCAATGACCTCGCGCCGGCTGACGCGCTTGCCTACAACTTCAAGTACGACAGCGTGCACGGCAAATACCCCGGCGAGGTCACGCTGAACGGCGACACGCTCAGCATCGATGGCGACCCGTTCAAGGTGCTCAGTGAGAAAGACCCCGCCAAGCTGCCCTGGAAGGAAATGGGCGTCGACTACGTCATCGAGAGCACCGGCAAATTCAGGAAGCTCGATGAGCTGAATCACCACCTGGAGGCGGGCGCCAAACGCGTGCTGGTGACCGTACCGACCAAGGACTTTCTGGAGAGCACCGTGGTGCTGGGCGTAAATGACGAGGTCGTCACGCCCGAAAGCAAGATCATCAGCAATGCAAGCTGCACCACCAACTGCGCGGCGCCAATCTGCAAGGTGCTGCATGAGCAGTTCGGGATCAAGCGCGGCCTGCTGACCACAGTGCACGCCTACACGGCCGACCAGCGTCTGGTGGACACGCCGCACAAGGACTTCCGCCGCTCTAGACACGCGGCGCTGAACATTATCCCTACCAGCACCGGCGCGGCCAAGGCCATCGGCAAAGTGATCCCCGCGCTGGCAGGCAAGCTGGACGGGCTGGCGCTGCGCGTGCCCGTGCCGGACGGCAGCGTAGTGGACTTGACCGTCGAGCTGGACAAGAACGTCACCATCGAGGAAGTGAACGCCGCCATGAAGGCCGCCGCCGATGGCGCGCTGAAAGGCATTCTCGAGTACAGCACCGACCCGATTGTCAGCACCGACATCGTCGGTAACTCGGCCAGCAGCATCTTCGACGCGCCGTTGACGCAGGTGATGGGCGGCAACCTGGTAAAGGTTATCAGCTGGTACGACAACGAATGGGGCTATTCAAACCGCGTGGAAGACCTGATCGTAAAAGTCGCGCACCAGGACGGCCTGAAGGTCGAGTACAAGAAGTAGGTAGGGCGATTCACGCGAACTGGCGAGGAACGCGAACAACTAGCAGGTCGGTTTGACAGTACAGGCAGGACGTTCAGGAAGCTGACTGCCACTTCCTGCCTGTTCCGGAAGTCCTGTCTCATTCGGCAGTTCTTCGCGGCCTTGGCTTCTCTTCGCGCCTTCGCGTAGAAGCAGTTACGGGTACCGACCATGAAACGCATCGGCATTATCACTTCAGGCGGCGACGCGCCGGGTACCAATGCCTGCATCCGTACGGTTGCGCGGCGCTGTGCCTATGACGGCGTGGAGCTGATGGGGATCTTTGACTCGTGGGATGGTTTGCTGGCAGAAAACGTCCGGCCGATCACACGTGACGATGTCACCGGCATTGTCGCTACTGCCGGCACCATGCTTCGCTCATCACGCTCGCGTCTGTTTCTCAGTGCCGGTGACGAAGAGAAAGCCAAGACGGCGCTTGCCAAGCACGGCATCGAGGGGCTGGTAGTCGTCGGCGGCAACGGCAGCCAGACGGCGACGCTGAAGCTGGCTGAAGCGGGTTTTCCAGTCGTCGGCGTGCCGAAGACCATCGACAACGACCTGGCCGGCACTGAGCTGACAGTCGGTTTCCTCACGGCCGTCGAAATGTGCACCCACGCGCTCGACAACCTGCGCGCCACGGCCGAGTCGCACAACCGCGTGATGGTGGTCGAGGTGATGGGCCGCAACGTCGGGTGGATCGCCGTGGAGGCAAGCATCGCGGGCGGCGCGGACATGGCGCTGATTCCCGAGTTCCCGTTCACGCTGGATGACGTCTGCGACAAGCTGAAACTGCGCCACGAAAAGCTCGGGCGCAACTACAGCATGATCGTGATCGCCGAGGGCGCGACCGACAGCGAGGGGGTGCTGCAGGCCGCGAGCGGAGTGAAGGACAAGCTCGGACGTGAAAAGCTCGGCGGTGTCGGCCAGTTGCTCGCGCGCGAGCTGGAAAGCCGCACTGGCTACGACGCACGCTGCACAACACTGGGCTACCTTCAGCGCTGCGCCGCGCCGACGGCTGTGGACCGCATCCTCGCAACGCGCGTAAGCGACAAGGCGTACGACCTGCTGATCAACGGGCAAAGCGGAATGCTGGCGGGGTTGCGGGGCTTCGAAGTGCAGGCTGTCGCGCTCAAAGACGTCGTCGGCAAGGAAAAGCGCGTCACGGCGGAGTATTACCGGCTGGCACAGTTGTTCGGGTAGCGTGTGGTGTGGGCGTCTCGCACGCATAGTTTCTCGGGCCTTTGGCCCGCGCCTGCGGGCGTCCCGGCCGTAACACATATGCGGGCGAGACGCCCGCATCACAAACTATGGCAACGCGCCGAGTGCGTCGCCGACGCGCAGCGCGCGGATGTTGTTCGGCGGCTGCTGCTCGCCCCAGGGGTAGCGGCTGATTACCACGATGCGGTCGGCCGGGCTTACCAGTCCTTCTTCAATGATGGTCCGCGCGAGCTGCCGCAGGTCTTCTTCCATCGCGGGTAGCTCGCCGTGCTCCGCGCTCGTTTGCACCGGCAGCACGCCCCACATCAGCGCATGGCGGCGCAGCACGGCCGGGTCGTGGTGCACGGCCAGCACCGGGCAGTGCCCCCGGACCTTGCTGAGGTAGCGAGCCGTCACGCCGGACTCGCTGCGCACCACGATGAACTTCGCGCCCAGCGGCTGGGCAATGATCGCCGCGCCGATCACCATTGCCTTGCGCAGCGCGTCGCCGAGGTGGCCGCGCAGGAAGTCTTCTGTATCGGCCTGCACTGTCAGCACTTTCTCGACGTCGCGCGCGACGCGGGCCATGGTCTCGACGGCCTGCACGGGGAACTTGCCGCTGGCCGTCTCCGCGCTGAGCATCAGCGCGTCGCAGCCGTCCTCGATGGCGTTGGCAATGTCGCTGACCTCGGCACGTGTCGGCGTCGGGTGTTCGATCATGCTTTCCAGCACCTGGGTCGCGACGATGACGGGCTTTAATGCGTCGCGGCAGGCGCGCACGATTGCCTTCTGGTGCAGCGGCACGGACTCTACCGGCAGCTCGATGCCAAGGTCACCGCGTGCGACCATGATCGCGTCGCTGGCGTCGATGATGGCGGGCAGATCTTTCAGCGCCTGCGGCTTCTCAATCTTGGCCACAATCTGCGCGCTGCTGCCGAGCGCATCCAGCCGCGATCGCAAGTCGCGCACCTCGGCCGCGCTGCGCACGAATGACAGCGCGAACAGGTCCGCGCCGAGCTTGACGCCGAACTCGAGGTCGCGAATGTCCTTTTCGGTCAGCGCCGGTGAGCTGATCCGCGTACCCGGCAGGTTGATGCCCTTGCGGCTGCTGATGACACCGCCGACGTCCACGACGCAGGTGACCCGGTCAGCCTGCTTCTTCACCACGTTCAGGCGGATTGCGCCGTCATTGATGTACACCGGCTCGTCGACCTCGACGTCGTCGACGAAGGAGGCGTAGGTGCAGGTCAGCTCTTTGGGCGTGCCGGCTGCGTTGCCGCGCACGAAGTCGATCTTTTCACCGAGCGAGAGCTCGAAGCTGCCGCCCTCGATTTCGTTCAGGCGGATCTTTGGCCCGCTCAGGTCGCACATCACAGCCACCTGGCGATCGCGCGCCTGGCCGGCCTCGCGCACGGCGGCGTAGGTCTTGCGATGGGTTTCGTGGTCGCCGTGGGACATGTTGAGGCGAGCGACGCTCATGCCGGCTTCAATCAGCTCGGAAATGCGCGATACTTCGCGCGAGGACGGCCCCAGCGTGCACACGATCTTCGTGCGCAAAGGCTGCCCGCGGACTGTTCGTTTTGTGAATGACATGGCGAGAGTCTAGAGCCAACCGGGCAGGGGAACAGAGGGGCATGGCACTCACGCAGCCGACCACGCCCTACCCGCTCACGCCAATCGCCAAAGCTCCAACGGGCTATTGCTGATATGCAATACAAGCGAGAACTGATAGATGGTCCGTGCGTGCATATCGGCGAAGCTTGGGGTACAGTTCCTTTACGACCAAAGGAGCTCTCCATGCACGGCTACAAAGTTCTCTCCAAAGACGGCCTGAAAGGCCCCTTCAAGAAAAGCTCAATCCTGAAGGCCATCACCAGCGCCATGCTGCCGTTACAGGCGCGCTTGCTCGACCTTCAGACCGGGCGCTATGTCATGGCCGCCGAACTGGTCGGCGAACAGATTGACACCCACCATGCCCAGCCCAAGCCCGAGAAGATGACCAGGGCGGACCGCCCGGCCGTGAAGGAAGCGGTCAAGCAGATGGCGAACCAACAGCTGAAGCTCGACGAAGAAACGCCGGGCCAGGTGGAAGAAACGCCGCGCGTGATCCTGCGTGACAAGATTCCACTGAAGCGCGTGAAGCTGCCCAAGCCGCGCAAGCTGGCCGAAAAAGCTCCTGAAGAGCTCAAGCTGAACAACCCCGCGGCTTGACGCATCCTTGAACCACCCGAGGGCGGGCCGGTAAGCTGTATGCACCACCGACCCGCCCCGGGAGTTTCTCCATGATCGGCTTCAAGGTTCTTACCAAGGACGGCCTGAAGGGCCCGTACAAGAAGAGCTCGATCCTCAAGGGGATCACGACGGCGCAGATCCCGCTGCAGGCGCGCCTGCTTGACCTGGAGACCGGGCGCTACCTGTCCGCGGCCGAGCTGGTGGGCGAGCAACCGGACCCGCCGGCGATCGTCACAGAGGCTGCAACCGCCAGCGAGAAGAAGGACATGGCGGAGATCAGCAACCTCGGCGACAAGGTCGTCACGGACGACACCAATGAGCTCAGGCTCGACGAAGACACCGGCAGCCGCGAATAGGGACTGCATGGCTGGGACGCCGGTGCCACTACTCGGCTGAGAAGCCGGAGTATGTGCGGAAGTCGAACGGGCTGAACTCGCGGTCAACCTTGATGTGAATGGTACCCGTCAATGTGCGGGGCTTGCGCCGCTCGTCCGTTCCCTCGATTTCGAAACTCCAGACGTACGCGCCGTCCTGCTCGCCCTCAAAGCTGCAATAATTCAGCAGCTGCAGGGCCCCCCAGTTGCTTTCCCAGTAGTCAATGGGGCCTGCCTCCGGGTCCCGATCGCCGGCTCTGCGGCCTCCGATGCGGGCGCCCGCGGTTTCGGGTGTCCAGATGGCGGTCACAAAGTTCTTCTCGCGGTTGCTGACCCTTACGCCACCGGTTTCGACGCCCAGCTCAAGCAGCGATTTGGCCTCAATACGTATCGAGTAGACTACGTTGATTTGTTCATCGTCCGCGCCGAAGAGGGCAATGCGGATTTGCCGTGCCTGCACAAGCGACCTCTCATAGCCCGCAGGCAGCGTGGCCAGGTTCAATCCTTCAAACTCGGTTGTGCGCAGGGCATCGTATTCGCGCTGCACGCTCCAGACCGTGCCGCTGACAGGATTGAACAGGCGCGCAACCTCGGCCGGGTCGGCTTCGTCTTCGCCCGTTTCGTTGAACGGGAAGCGTCCCTTCAGCTTCTGCTGCCACGGCTCGACTACGTCTTTCTTCCATTTCGCGGCCAATCGCCCGTTCTCGGCGGCGAATGCGCTCTGGAACAGCTCCAGCGCCGTCACGTAGTCTTCGCCGGCGTGGGTCGCATCGCCGTCGGCATCCAGCTTCTGTGCGCCGGCCATCAGCGCTTCCGCGCGCTCACCATCCGGTGTCTCGGCCAGTCCGGTCTCTTTGCGATAGCCTTGCCAGGCCTGCTGTGCTGCCTCCGCCCGTTCGCGCTGGCCGTTGGTAATGCGGGCGGCCTGCTTCTGATCAAGTGAATGCGCCGCCAGGTAGAACCCGATCACGGCAACCGTAAGCGCCATCAGCAGGAACAACAGCACGACCGGCCCGCGCCGCCAGGCCGGGGTGTGGACGCCCGCCGCATGCATGCCCGACATCTGCGGCAACGTTGCGTCCTGTGCCAGGCCAAGCGCGACGTTGCGCGCAATGCCGAGCGCCTCGATCTGGCCCTGCAGTTGTGTGCGGGTGTTGCCGGCGGCCGATTGCTCAAGCTGGCCCTGCAGCTCAGCGATCAGTGCCTTGTACTTCGTCTCAATCTGTTCAGCCGATGCGCCGAGATAGAGCCCCAGAAGCTTATGTGCCTGTTCGCGATCCATGGTGACCAGACTACGTAGTAAGTGAGCAGATCAAAGTACGGGCTGCGCACTTGCTGATCCAGCCACTTAACACCGCATGCGGGCGGCGGATGCGCAGCTTTCGCTACTTCGGGATGTAGACCGTGCAGCCGGCGAGGTCGTCGCTGACAATCTGCTCGTTGAAGCGGTACATGGTCGCTCGTGTGACGCCGTTGGCTTCAGCGATCTGCTCAAGGCTGCGGCTGCCGTCGGCCGTGATGACTTCGCAGACGCGGCGCTTGTATGGATCCATCCAGTCGGCCCAGCCGGCGCCGCTGTCATAGCCCACCGCCTCACTCGGCTCGGCTTCGCGGGCGCAGGCGGAAGGGATGGCTGACAGGCTGGCACAGCCCAGGTGCCAGAAGCTGACGGCCGGCACGCCCCAGTCCAGACCGGCGACGGCGCGGGCGTTGATCGCACGCAGGGAAGGCAACGCCGCATAGTGCGTTACGCCGCCGGCGCGGTAACGCGCGGCGAGTTCGGACTGCTCGCGCATCCAGACCGCGTCAAAGCCCGGCTGGCTGGAGAGCTTGGCGACGTCGCGCAGCGTGACGACTTCCGCGCGCGGCAGGCTGGTGTCTTCCGGCCGTGGCCAGTCGTATCCGTACAGCGGCAGGCAGAGCGTCAGTTTGTGGGCGAACTCGGCCCATTCCTCTATGAGTCGTTGAAAGGCGGCCATCGGGTAGAGCGCGCCGGGCAGGCTGCCGCGCCAGTGGTAGTCGTACATCATCATGCGGATCGTGTAGACCTGCGGCGATTCCAGTAGGCGCCGGTAGATGCTTCGCTGATCAGGACGCAGGCGTGAATCCACCGGCTGCAATGTCAGCGACAGGCGGGAGCCGGCGGGCAGCCGGTCAGTCAGTCGCTCAACCAGCGTGGCCAGCCCCTCGGCCTGGGTGCGGTTGAGGCTCTCGTAATCCAGGTCCAGGTGATCACAGCCACTGCGTGCAAAGGCTTCCAGCAGGCTCTCAACATGCGCGCCGATGCCGCTGCCGAGCGGCGTTTCCAGCGAGCCGCCATGGTTGGTAACGGTCAGCCAGCTCCGTACGCCCGCGGCGGCTTTCAGGCCCGCGGCCAGGCCGGCCGGGTCCTCAATGCTGACCACACCGTCGCCTGCTACCGAGCCGTTAAAGAAAAGCAGGTCTGTGAAGCCGGCCGAGCGCGCCTCGCCCGCGATTTTTGCCTCATCACCCCAGCTGGGCACCCAGCCTTCGATGCGGTCCAATCGGTCCAGCGGCTGAGGCCTGGTTCGGTCAGGCGGCTGGTCGGGGTAGAAGACGGGATCGCCGCCGGAGTAGACCACGCAGCCGATCAGCGCGCCCACCATCAGCACGATGAAGCTGATCGCCGCAACGCGTGCGGTCCAGCCATTCAGCCGCAGCTCGAAGCCACGGCCGCCAGATTTGCGACCTCGACGCATGCTCCCCCGCATCGATATCGGCAGAAGCATGGCTTGGGGTTCAGGAGATCACGCGCTGATACGGCGCCGCGCGTCTTCATAGCGGGCTTCGCGCTTGAGTATGGGGTTGTCCGGGTCGCCCAGCGGGTCGGAGAGTTCCATGCGCTTCTCGATGTGTGCGCGGCCTTCCTCAAGCCGCTCGCGGATCGGGGCGTTGATTACCTCGCGGATGCGCTCGGAGACGACTTCTTGCCAGTCCTTCTCGCGCATGCCTTCGGGCATCTCGGCCATGTATTGCTCATGGGTTTCCGCCGGGTGGATCCGGATGTGGTGCTTGCGAAAGAACCTCGGGCGCCATTGCCCGCGCGGCCAGAATTCGCCGGCCGTGACGAACGTAATCGGCAGGATCGTCGCCTTGGCCGTGAACGCGGCGCGCAATGCGCCCGGCTTCCAGGGGCCCATCAGCCGCTGCTCGGAGCGCGAGCCTTCCGGGAACACACCGGCCGCACCGCCGTTCTTGAGGATATGCAGCAGGGTCTGGTACGGCCCGCGCCCGGGGTTTTCGCGATTGACCGGGTAGGCCTTGTAGGTCTTGGTGAAGAAGCTGACGACGGGGATCTTGAACAGTTTGTGCCAGGCCATGATGGAGAGGTCGCGGTTGGCGCCGTAGATCATGATGCAGACCAGCGAAGGCGGCTCAAGGAAGCTGGGGTGATTCGCGACGACCAGCAGCCCGCCTTCGCGCGGGATGTTCTCGATGCCCTCGACCTTCCAGAAGAACAGCACGCGACCCATCGCCGCGGCCAGGTTCACGGCCGTGCGATACACCCACCCGCGCCATCCGGTGGGGCGGGTCTGGTCAACCAGCACGTGGTCAATGTCGGACATGCGGCCAGTCCTGAGCGATGTCGAAGGGCCAGTAAACACTAATAATGGCGTTATGCAACAGCCGTTCGTGTAGAAGATGAAACATTGCGGCGGGGAAACCGTCCAACTGGTTTGACTTAGTGTAGATTCTACACTATACTAAATGCGAAGACCATCCACAGGATGACGGCCATGACCATCTACTTCTATGGGCGGACCAACGAGTGGGGCGAGTTCAGCAACTTCGCGCACTTTGCGTTCAAGCTGGACGGCAAGACGTGGCCGACAGCCGAGCACTACTTCCAGGCCATGAAGTTTGCCGGGACGCCGCACGAGGATGAGATCCGGCAGGTGTCGCGTCCAAACGATGCGGCCCGGATGGGCCGGCAGCGCTCTCGCCCCCTGCGCAGGGATTGGGAATCCGCCAAGGACGACGTAATGCGCCGCGCGGTCTGGGCAAAGTTCAGCCAGCACTTGGAGTTGCGGTCGCTGCTGCTTGCCACCAGAGATGAAGAGATCGTCGAGAACGCACCCGGAGACTACTACTGGGGCTGCGGGGCCGACGGAAGCGGCAAGAACATGCTCGGCCGCATCTTGGTCGAAACACGCGAACGCCTGAGGAAAGAGCCGCCCTAGAGAGGAGCGCCGAGCCATGACCAGTTGTTTCTACGGGCGTTCTTGCGAATGGGTCGAATCCGGCAGCAATGCCAATCCGGGCCCGGGCGGTTCCAGGGTTTCCGTTCTGCTCCCCGATGGAAGCCCGCATGCGCCCCAGGAAGAGCCAGAGTGGAGCGTTGCGCCCGGCGCGCCAACTTACACGGAAAATTCCCGGATTCGTCGCTTCGGCACGAAGGCAGGTTGGTACGTGGCACTCTTTGAGCACGGCCAGCTCGTCCGTTCGGGCGAGGCCTTGGACTTCTGGTATCACCCTGATGCAGCCAGGATCTACCTCGTGCCCCTGTGGCGTCGCGAAGCGGAGGTGGAACTTCTGGAACTTACCGAGGACCACTATGCCCTGCACCTCTCGTGGAATGTGCACTACCGCATCCGGGATCCACGGCTCACCACGGATCGCATTGATTTCTCGGTCTCGCTGGACACTGGCAAGTGGAGGACGGATCCGATGCACGCGATGGCAGTCTTGCTCCGGCATCGATTCAAAGTTGCGGCGTCCACGGCACTGTCCCGCATGCCGCTCTCCGGTGTTCAAGGTCAACGGGGGTGGGAGTGGCTGGACGAGTCCATCTTCGACGCGCTCAATTGCGACCTGGTACTGCGCGAGGTCGGCGTGAAAATCGTCGCTGCGGCGCTCACGAAGCTGAAGCTTGACCGGGCCGACCCCCATCGCCCGCCTGGCAAGGGCCCGTTCTGGCGCTGGGCGAGCTGATTGCCCCGGAGATCTGCACCGCGCTGGCTTTTCTTCGCGCCTTCGCGTGAAACACCCTTGGCGAGTGTGCGGCACCAGCGCGTCACGCGTTCTGCAACAAATCCGGCCGCCAAATTTGCCAAAGTGTCGTGCGCACACTATACTAAGTGTGAAAGTAACACCTAGACTCCAGAAAGGAGCGCCGAGCCATGGCAACCATCACCAAACTGGGCCTGCTACGCCACCTGCGGGCTGAGCCCAACCAGTACATCCTTCACTACAGTGCGGGCAAGCTGACCCGCCAGGGCGCCGGGCTCGCTTACTGGTTCATGCCCATGAGCGCCAGCGTCGCCCTGCTGCCGGTGGAAGACGCCGAAGCCACCACCCTGCTTCACGAACGCACGGCCGACATGCAGGCCGTCAACGTGCAGGTAACAGTCCGTTACAGGGTGGCCAGGCCGGAGCTGGCGGCCAAGCGCGTCAACTTCGCGATCAGCACTGAGAATGGCAGCTGGTCCGAAAAGCCGCTTGAGAAGCTGGCTGAGTTCTTCAATCAAAAGGTGCAGGAACCCGCACGCACGGCACTGTCGGGCATGACACTGGCCGAGGCAGTCAAGACCGGCGCGGAAGCCGTACAGCGCGGCGTGCGCGGCATGCTGATCGACGATCATGAGATGCATGATATGGGCCTCGCGGTCGTGGACGTGCACGTGATCCACGTCAGCCCCAGCAGTGAGATGGAGAAGGCGTTGCAGACGCCCGCCCGAGAAAGCCTTCAGCAGAAGGCCGACGAGGCCATCTTCCGGCGCCGGGCTGACGCGGTCGAGAAAGAACGCGCCATCAAGGAGAACGAGCTGGCCACGGAAATCGAGCTGGAGCGTCGCAATGAGGAGCTGATCCAGCGCCGCGGCGCCAACAAGCTCGAGGAAGTGAGCCGCGCAGCCGAGGCTGACAAGCTCGCGACCGAGGCAGCCATCGAGCGCAGCAACCTGCAGGCAGATGCGGCTGCAATGCAGATCAAGCAGCGTGCGGTCGCCGACGCCGAGGCCAAGCGAGCCATCGGCCAGGCGGAAGCGGACAGTGAAGCAGCCCGCGCGGCAGCCTGGAAGGATCTGCCAAGCAAGGTGCTGCTCGGTCTGGCCGCTCTCGAGTTCGCCCGCAAGGTGCAGTCGATCGACCACCTGAACTTCAGCCCCAACATGCTGAGCGATCTGCTGGGCGAGTTCCTCGAAGGCAAGGTAAGCAGCTAGCGCCACAAACCCCACCGGAAGGCCGGAACGGAAGCACGGGAGGCAGGCGAGTAAACCTGCCTCCCAAACCGGAGGACCCAAGCCATGAACCCGAAACTTCCCAGACTCGTCATCGTCACCCGGCCGACGCCCCTCGACATGCTCATCCGCCGCTTCGGGACCATCGACCAGGCGAAGTTCTACGTGGAGTCGCGCGGCCGGAAGTTCGACCGCCCGCTCCGCGCCCACGAGCTGCAGCAGGCCGCGCTCGACAAGGTCATTCGCGCCATCCCGGCCGAGCAGCGCCGGGTGCAGCTCAGCCGCGAGGAGTTCGACCGCTTCCTGTTCAGCCCGGACGACGTGATTCTCGCGGTAGGCCAGGACGGGCTGGTGCCGAACATTGCCAAGTACCTGCACGGCCAGATTCTGATCGGCTTCAACCCGGACCATGAAACCTGGCCGGGCGTTCTGTGCCGCCACGACCCGGCCGACGCGGCCAAGCTGATCGCCTGGGTGAACCAGCGCCATCAGGGCTACACGGTCGAGGCGCGCGCGATGGTTCTGGCCACCCGCGAAGACGGGCAGATGCTGCCGGCGCTGAACGAGCTGTTTGTTGGACATATGAGCCACCAGAGCGCCAAGTACCGGATCAGGCTGGGGTCTGGCTCGTTTTCGCGCAGCGAAAAGGTGCCTGACCCCCTCACCGAGAAGCTCACAGAAGAACGCCACTCGTCATCCGGCGTGATCGTCTCGACCGGGACGGGCGCCACCGGCTGGACATCCAGCATCACCCGCCAGCGCGGCATCAACGAGCCGCTGCCCGCGCCGGTTGATCGCCGCCTGACCTACATGGTCCGCGAGCCCTGGCCCAGCATCGCCACAGGCATCGATATCAACTTCGGCTTTCTCAACGACGGCGACGAGCTGGAACTGATCAGCGAAATGGAAGAAGGCGGCGTGATCTTCGGCGACGGTATCGAGGCCGACTATTTAGAGTTCAACGAAGGCCACACCGTCAAAATCACCATCGCCAATCGCACACTCAACCTCGTGATCCCTGCGACTGCCTGAAGAGTAGTGCAGGCCCCTGCGTGAGCTGTAGTAGCAGTCCATTGCGCAGGCAGTTCACCCGGCGCGCGCGGCTGCTATACCGTGGCCATGAAGCATGCGGTTGTCATCGGTGGGGGGATCAGCGGGTTGACTGCGGCCTATCGCCTGCACAAGGCGGGGGTACGCGTGACGCTGCTGGAGGCGTCGGACCATCTCGGCGGCGTCATCGGCAGCGTGCGCCACGACGATTGCCTGCTGGAAACGGGTCCCGACTGCTGGGCTTCGAACAAGCCGGCTGCGATGGAGCTTGCCAACGAGCTCGGGCTCGGCGATCAGATCATCGGCACGCGAGAAGGCGTGCGGCGCAGCTTCATCCTGCATCACGGCACGCTGAAGCGACTGCCTGAAGGGTTTTTCCTGATCAGCCCGATGTCGATCGGCGCCCTGCTGAAGACTTCAATCCTGAGTTGGCCGGGGAAGTTCCGCATGGCGCTGGAACTGCTCAAGGGCGTGCGCCGCGATGACAGCGACGAGTCACTGGCCGGCTTCGTGCGAAGACGTTTTGGCAAAGAGGCTCTTGAGCGCATTGCCCAGCCGATGATCGCCGGCATCTATACGGCCGACCCGGAGAAGCTGAGTCTCAAGGCCACCTTCCCGGCTTTCATCGACATGGAACGCAAGCACGGCAGCGTGATCAAGGCGCTGCGCAAGCGGGCCAGGGGTGAAAGCGGCAAGGCGCCCAGCGGCGGTGAAGTCGCGAAGGCGGCCGGTCCGCGCTACGGGCTGTTCGTCACGTTCAAGGGCGGCATGAGCACTCTGCCTGACGCGCTGGCGGCGGCGCTGCCGGAAGGCACGGCACGCTTGAACACGTGCGTGAAGTCGCTGCAGAAACAGGACGCCGGCTGGAAGGTCGAGCTGGCGGACGAAACGCTCGACGCAGATGCCGTGGTGCTGGCGCTGCCGGCCACGACCTCGGCCGGCCTGCTCGCCGACACGGATGCCGAGTTGGCCAAGGCACTCGGCGCCATTGAGTACGCGGGCGCGGCAGTGGTGAATTTCATTTTCGACCGCGACCAGATCGCGCATGCCATGGACGGCATCGGCGCAGTGATCCCGGCCGTGGAGCATCGCAAGATCATCGCCTTCAGTTTCAGCAGTGTGAAATTCGAGGGCCGCGCACCCGAGGGCAAGGCCGTGGTCCGCGTCTTCATGGGCGGCGCACTGAACCCGGAAGTTGCGCAGGCGACGGCCGAAGAGCAGTCAAGCATCGCGCTTGATGAACTGCGCGATCTGGTCGGCGTGACGGGCGAGCCGAAGTTCTCAATCGCCGGCGCGCACCCGGGTGCGATGGCGCAGTACCACGTCGGCCATCTGGATCGCGTGGCGAAGATCCGGGAACTGGCCAAAGCCCAACCGAGCCTCGCGATCATCGGGAACGGCTTCGACGGCGTCGGCATTCCCGACTGCGTGCGCAACGCCAACGAGGCTGCGGCGCGATTGCTCAAGCAGAGTTAAAGCTAAGAACCCGGCAGGGGGGCCGCCGGGTTCGCTTTGCAAAGCTCGATGGTAATGGGGGAGGGGCCATCGAGCCTCTAGGGTTTCTTAGCTTGCGCGTTGCGCGCGTGGAGAAGGGTGTCTCTGAAGAGCCACCGCGGTGTTGAAGTCCTTTCGAATCGTTTCAGTTTCCTGCTACTAGTCCTTGGTGCTTCAATTCAGGGTCGTTCGTCTGTCCCCTCGTATTTCCGATTCGTCCCTGTTCACTTTCTTAAACGGCTTGCCCGCCCGGCTAGTTCCATAAATCCGCCGGGGTGAATTCGTATTTTTTGGGGCTACAGCGAGAGTGCCGCCAGCAGCTCTTTCACCGCTGCGCGGGGTGACATGGTGCCTGCCCGAACCCGCCCACGAAGGCTTTCAAACAGGCCCTGGGCGCGACCTCCGGCTTTCAGGCTGCCGAGCAGCGCAGCCCCGGCCAGGTCGTGAAGGCGGCTTTCGGCACGTTTCTGTCGCACTGCGGACAGCAGCTTGTTACCAGTCAGAAACGTGCGGTGTTGTGCAATCGCGGTCAGCAAATCGCTGATTCCATGATTCTCAGTCGCGACCGTACGCACGATTGGCGGTTGCCACATGGGTTGTCCCTCGGGCGGCATCGGTCGCAATTCCATCGCTTCCTTGATGTCTTCTTCAAGTCGCTCGGCGCCGTCGCGGTCGGCCTTGTTGATCACGACGACCTCGGCGATTTCCATGATGCCGGCCTTGAGCGCCTGCACGCTGTCGCCCGCGCTGGGTGTCAGCACGACAACGGTCGTGTCGGCCAGGCTTGCGATATCGACTTCGCTCTGGCCGACGCCGACGGTCTCGACAATGACCGGGTCAAAGTTCGCGAGGGCGAGCACATCGCAGGCGTCTTCACTACCGATCGCCAACCCCCCAAAGCGGCCACGGCTTGCCATGCTGCGCACGAAGACGTCGTCATCAAGCGCGTGCTCGGACATGCGCAACCGGTCTCCGAGCAACGCACCGCCGCTGAATGGGCTTGACGGGTCAACTGCCACGACCCCGACGCGTTTGTCCTGCCCGCGCAGTGCCTTGACCAGCGCGCTAGTCAGCGTGCTCTTGCCGCTGCCGGGCGGGCCGGTGATGCCGATGCGTTCAGGGTGCGGCAATTCTGCGAAGGCGGCGTCGAGCGCCATGGTGAACGCGTCATCGCCGTTCTCGACGAGTGTCAGCGCGCGCGCGATGGCGCGTATCTCCCTGCCTTGAACACGGGATATCAGGTCCATGCCCACAGTATGGCATGACTGGATGAGGCCACTAGTCCTGCGTGCCCTCGGCGTACTTGCGCGCCGCGGCACGGATGACCGGAGAGCTGTCGCGCGTCTTGATCTTCACGAACCAGCCGTGCAGATCTTTGCGCTGCTGCTCGGTCTCGGGCTCGATGCCACCGATGCGGTTCAGTGCGGCCAGCCTCACGGTCGGTGACAGGTCTTCTTCGGCCACGCGTTGCAGGCGGGCGATGTCGGCGATCGGCACGGCAGCTGCCGCCACGGCGCGCAATGATGAGTCCTTGTTCGGGTCGAGATACTCTTCCAGCAGCGCGGATTTGTTCGCGGCGCGTGACAGCAGTGCACCCAGTGCCTGCGATTTCACGCCGAGGTTCAGACCCTGCTCAAGCACTTTGCGCAGCTCGGTGTCGGCGGCGCTGAGGCTGCTTTGCCGCAGCCCTTCGATGGCGCCCTGCGCGGCTGCAATTGCCGGGTCGTCGGCCGCCGCCGTGAGTCGTTGCAGGTCGGCATCTGTCACGGCGAATGTGCCGAACGCCGTCAGGTAATCCGGGTAGTTGGCATCTTTGCGCGTCAGTCCTGCTTCGATCATGGCTCTGCCGTCCGGCACATCGTGTTTCGCGATACGCTGGATCAGCAGGCGTTTGTCGTCGGGCGGCATGGCGCCTTGCAGCAGGTGCTCAAAAAGCTTCGGCAGCTCGGGGTCGGCCAGCAGCTCACGAAGCCAGTCCGCTGCAAAGCCGTCTTTGGGGAAAGTGCCTACAGAACGTCGAGGGTCGCGTTCTGGAAACAGCCCCGCCAGCGCGAAGGCGTAGTCCCACCATTCGCTGCTTTCCAGTTCGCTGAACACGGCCGAGTGTGGGTCGAACGTCAGGACGAACGCGGCAAACGCGGTCTCAAGTTGCTCGCGTGCGGCTGTTCTGCGCAGCAGGAAACTGCGCAGCTCCTGCTGGACGGAGCGCGCGAAGCTGACCAGGTGGGCTACGACCATGGAATCGATCGCCCGTTGAAATGCAGACTCCAGCAGCCACGCTGGTTTTTCGGTGTCGAGTACGCTGCGGAGCAGCGACATCAACCGGGAGTCGCCGGTTTCGTCGTGCTGCCAGGTTTCGACCAGCTTTGTGAACAGCTCCTGGGCGATCAGCTTGAGCTCTTCTACCTCACCACCGGCGAGCTGGTCGTCAGTACCCAGAAACTTGCCGCTGCGGGTGTCGTAGACGTGCATGGCCCAGTCGTATCTCGCGGTGCGCGCATGGAACGCGAGGAAGTACTGAATGCGTACGGCCGCGCTGTCTTCACTGTCGAGGGCCGCCCGCACGCGCTGGTCGACGAGATCGTCGGGGCGGGCCTTGCGCAGCATTTCCTGGTTCAGGCCGATGCCGCGCCGGTCATTCGAGCGCGTGGCGATTGCGAGGTTGCTGAGCCAGATGTCGATCTCTCGCTCGGTGTTGGCGTACTCCGGTTCCGGCTCAGCTTCGCCGCCGTCGTCGCTAACATCCGGTGTCTCGATGTCGTTGCCGGCCGGCTCTTCATTGGTAACAGTTTCGATTGGCCGTCCACGCGATCCGAGGCTCGGGATTGCGGGTGGTCCCCCTTTGGCCGTGTTGGAAGGCTTGTTACCGGCGGGCGTGGGGAGCAGCAAATAGCCGATCACCAGCGCGCCAATCAGCAGCGGCAGGATGATCAGCGGGACCAGCCAGACGGCCATTCCCGAAGATTCGCTCGGTGCGACCTCTTCCATACTTCCTCTTTAACGCACGAGGGCGGCATTCGTCAGGTCTGAGTTGCAAACTCCAGCGCGTGTGCCGCACGAAGTTTTGGCGTATCTTCTGCGCCGCGTCACACGTCATTGTCGCAGGACCATGGAGCAGAGCCGTGACCGAGCCCGTCAGCAAGGAATTCACCGTTGTAGTGCGCAAGGCGCGCCGCGAGTTTCTGAACAGCATCGAGCCGCTACGCCCGGAACTCTACCGCTACTGCCGCTCACTCACGCGCAACGTCTGGGACGCCGAAGATCTTGTGCAGGACGTGCTACTAAAGGCGTTCGCCAAGCTGGCCGACGTGCACTGGCAGGTCGACAATCCGCGCGCCTACCTGTTCCGGGTCGCCACCAACCACTGGATCGATGTGACCCGCAAAGCCCGCGAGGACGCCATGCCGGAGAATTTCGACGCAGAGGGCGCAGGCCCGCCGCCCGATGAAAAGCCGCAGGTTCGCGAAGCAATCACCCGCCTGGCGAGCGCGCTGCCGCCCGCCGAGCGCGCGGCCGTGCTGCTGAAGGACGTATTCGATTTTTCGCTCGAGGATGCCGCAGGCTACATGAAGACGACCGTCGGCGCGGTGAAGTCGGCGTTGCACCGCGGGCGCGCAAAACTGAAGGAAACCAAGGAGCTGCCGCAGGCCACCATCCCAGCCCGCGTGGAGACCGCGCTGCTGGATCGTTGGTGCGATGCATTCAATGCACGGGACCTGACGGCGCTGGCTGCGCTCATGCTGGAGGACGCCACGGCCGAGGTGGTCGGCATGGTCCAGGAATACGGGCGCGACCAGATTCGCGACGGCAGCCTGTACCACACGGTCTTCGACGAAGACGGCGAGCCGAAGGCCGAGCGTCGTGAGTTCCGGGGCGAGCCGATCGTCGTGCTCTGGTACAGCGTCGACGGCAAGCGGGTGGTACGGGACGTATTGCGCTTCATCAGCGACCGCGGCGGCATGGCCGAGCTGCGCTACTATTACTTCTGCCCGGAAACCCTGGCCGAAGTAGTCAACGAGCTGGGGCTCCCGCTGGTGGACAACGGCTATCGCTACCCGACCATGTAGTTAGCGGTACGGCGCCGCGAGGATATCCGGGGCGACTTTGCTGCCGGCCGGCAGGGGAGAGCCGTAGGGCGTTCCCATGGGCACGAGCTGGAGCGGCTCCGCGCTGACGTCGTCCGGATGATCGAGCGAGTCATACCAGCGGCGTTCGCGCCGTTCCCGCCACAAGACCCACAGCCATAGGGGCCAGATCAACGGCCAGAGGGTAGGGGCCAGCAGCCAGGCAGGGCCGTGCTCACAGGAGCGTTTGCTGGCCGAGTGCAGCGTCGCAAGCATGCCGAAGCACCACACGAGCAGCGATCCGAATACGCACATCCAGATGGTCGTGGGGTGGGGCATGCCCAAGCCTACCATTTGAAACGGGCTGACGGATTCTGCGTATCCCGGCAAGCGTGTCGCACGTCCTTGTACAAGTTCAGTGAAGAGAAGGGTTTTGCTACCCGGTAATCGGTGTGGTTGTATAAGCAACACAAACGCGATAAGGGAGATGAGATGACCGAGCAACCAAAGCCGGCATTCGGGCCGGGCAGCTTCATGTGGCACGAGCACGCAACGCGCGACCAGAAGAAGTCGATGGACTTCTACAGCAAGGTATTTGGCTGGAAGTACGAAGAAATGGACCTGGGGCCGAACGGCAAGTACCAGATCATCAAGGCCCCCGGCGAAGGGCCGGGTGTCGGCGGCATGATGGAGATGAAGGGCGAGTGGGGCGACATGCCCTCGCACTGGGCCTATTACATTGATGTCGAAGACGTGGACGCGGCCGTCGCGCGCGTCGAAGGACTCGGCGGCAAGGTGATGCACCCGGCAACCGACATTCCGCCCGGGCGTTTCGCCGCGATCCAGGACCCGACCGGCGCGCACGTGTACATCATGAAGCCGACCGAGCACGCGAAAGAAGTCCCGTGCGGCGAGCCCGGGCATTTCATCTGGGTCGAGCTGATGGCGCGCGACTTCGAGAAGGCCCGCGTCTTCTACAGCGAGCTGGTCGGCTGGAAGAGCGAAGAGATGCCTATGCCCGAGGGCAAGTACACCCTGTTCCGCAATACCAACGGCAACGTCGGCGGGGGCATGGAAATGCCCCACGACGTGCCGAAGGAAGTGCCGTCTAACTGGGTCGGCTACATCCATGTCGCGGACATCGAAAAGTCCTGCAAGGACGTCGAGGCCGCCGGAGGGCAGGTGATTTTCCCGCCGATGGAAGTCCCCAACGTCGGCCGTTTCAGCCACATCGCCGATCCGAACGGAGCCATGGTCGCGATCATGCAGCCGGCAGTCATGTAAAGGATTGGAGGGGACGGGCCAGCGCCCGTCCCCTCAGGCAAGTTCCGCTTCCAGCTCTGCCAGCTTTGTCAGCGAGTTCCTGATGCTTGTGCGTGTTGCCTGGCCGGCGAGGTTGGATTGCTCGGCATATTCTTGCGCGGTGCGCAGCGTGGCGCGGGCTTCGTCAATCCTGCCGAGCTCTTTCAACAAGGCCACAAGCGCAATCTGCAGTTGGGCATCGGGGCGACTGATTTCGGCGCCGTGTTCACGCCGAAGGGAGAGGCTCTTTCGATACAGGTCGACAGCCTGCTCAGGCCGCGAGGTTGCGGCAAATAGATCCGCCTGCCGTGAAAGGTGCGATGCGACTCGTAGCGGGCTGTTGGCCTGTGTTGCGATGCGCTCGGCACGTTCGTATTCCGCGAGTGCAAGGTCAAACCGGTCCATGTCCGCGTGGACCAGCCCCTTGTTTGCCGCGATGTTGGAGACTTCAGCCAGGTTGCCTGCACGCTGATTCAGCGCTTCCGCCTCGTCATAGGCCGCCAGCGCGGACTCCGGGTTGCCGAGTCTCCTGTAGCAGCTTCCCAACGCCATGGTGTAGAGCGCCGTGTGCCCCACCAGGCCGACTTCGCGGCAGACGTCGACTGCCTGCCGAAAGCAGCGCATGGCGGGCTCGATCTGATCACGGTCCAGGCAGATATTGCCGAGGTTGCCCAGCGCGATGGCCTGGTCCGGGATGTCACCCTTGTCCTTGGCGTCCTGCAGGGCCTTCTGGTATTGCACCTCGGCCTCGTCGCTGCGGCCCTGACGCCACAGCACGTTGCCGCGGGAGTTGCTCGTCGCGCGGTGCCTGGCTGGCAGAAGCGCCTCGGGAATCTCATCGAGGCGGTCGAGGCACTCCAGGGCAATCGTGTACTCTTCTTTCGTGCGATGCAGGATCGATAACGCGTTGAGGGCGCGGTCGACGCCGGGCCAGGCGCCGGCCTTGCGCGCCAGCGCTTCCGCATTCTCCAGTCGGACGCGGGCCAGCTCGAGCTCATTTCTTTGCAGATGCATGCGCCCGGCCGCCGTCTCCAGCATGGCGCGCATGGCGTCATCGGCGGGCGCTAGTGTTTCGGCCTCCTGCAGGGCGCGTTCTGCCGCCTGCAAATTGCCGCGATTTCGCTGCGCCTCGCACAGACGAATCAACGCCCAGCACTTAGGAGTGCTGTCCGCCTCCCGGGCGACATCCTCGCACACCTCGATTGCCTCATCGAGCCTTCCGAGGGTCTGCAGTGGAGTGGTTTGTTCCAGGCGACGTTCGACGCGCTCTTGGGCGCTGAGTGCGGGATGCGAGTCCAGGCGCCGCAGGCACGAAACCTCAGCCTCGGGCTCAAACCGTGCGCGTGCCAGCTCAAGCCCGCGCAGAAGGGCGTGCAGCTCGATCTCCCGCAACTCGTTAGCCGGGATTACGGACTGCGCCTGCTGGGCGGCCAGTGCCGCGTGCTCTGCCAGGTCCAATGGCGGTGCAGACGCGTCGTCTTGCAGGACACGTACCGTGAAAGCGTGCAGCTCGGATCGATCCCCGGGCGGCTGCAACTGGTATGCCGCGTCGCGAACCACGGCATGGCGGAAGAGGTAGACAGTCTCCGCATTCATGGCCCAAGTCTAGCTGCTGGCGGCGGGGAGTGTGATGCATTTGCGCGGCGTTAGCTGGTGCAGCAGCATGCCGCCCAGCATGGCGGCCACGAACACGGCCGTTGAGACGGTAGGCCTGCCAAGCAGGACGATGCCGGGCCCGGGGCAGACGCCCGCGAGGCCCCAGCCGATGCCGAATATGCTGGCGCCGATGAACAGCTTGGCGTCAACGTCCTTGCGCGCGCCGCAGGGCAGGTTGCCCGCGAGCAGGGATTTGCGGCACTTCATGACATACCAGACCGGCAGGTAGACGGCGATCGCGCCGCCCATCACGAACATCAGCGAGTAGTCCCAGTGGCCGAAGAAATCGAGGAAGCCGACCACGCGCGTCGGCAGCGTCATGCCCGAGACGCCCAGGCCGAAGGCGAACAGCAGCCCACACAGCAACGCGGCGATGTGCTTGCGCATCATGCGCCCTCCAGTATGCGGGCGACAATCACGGTCAGCGCGCCGACGGCAATGAAGGTGATCGTGCCGAAGATGGAGCGTTTAGACATCCGGCCGATGCCGCACACGCCGTGTCCGCTGGTGCAACCGCCGCCGAAGCGCGTACCGTAGCCGACCAGCAGGCCCGCGACGATCATCAGCGGCAGCGGGCGCAGGCTCTCGGTCGCGAGCTGCTCCGGCATGAAGATCGCAAGCCCGACGCCGCCGGCAATCAGCCCAAGCACGAACATCGACTTCCAGCCGATCTCGCCTTTTTCGCGCTCAAGGATGCCGCCGAGGATGCCGCTGATCCCGGCCGTCTTGGCCGTCAAAGCCAGCAACCCGGCCGACGCCACCCCAATCATCAACCCACCCACCAGCGCGGGCCATACGCGATCCCAGTCCATGGGTCGATTGTGGCAGATGGACCAAGCACAGAAAAGAGCAGGTCAAAGGCACACTGCGAGGTGCTAGCATGATTCGTTAGCCCAGTATGCGCCGCAAACATTACATCGCGATCGCCGCCACCCTGATTGCAGGCGCCGCAATTTCGTTCTTTGTTTTGCGCAATACGCTGGAGCGGCAGTCGTTTTCACTGAGCGATGTGGGTCGAACTGCTGACACTCATTCCGATGAGCCTCTGCTCTCTCGCGATTCCATCGAAACCAATCCGTTGAGCGCGGCGCCGCTTGAACCGATGGAATCGGTCACCGAGGTTGAACCCGTCACCGGCCCACGCATCAGCGGTGTCGTGCTGGACGAAACGGGAGGCCCGGTACCCGGCATACAGGTATATGCGTATTGGGCCCTAAACGATGAGTTCGGGGATCCCCTCATCATCTCCAGCGGCGAATGGACGAGCTTCTTCCGAGCCCTTTCGCAGGGCCGCACGCATCCTCTATGGAAGTCGATTCGCCGGCGTCAGACCCGCACTGACCGCGAGGGCGCATACGCGTTTGGAAGCCTGCCGGACACCGAAATCCAGTTGCAGGCGATTTCGGATGACTATGAGCTTCGCTCCGATACCTCCATAGTACGCGCTTGGCGCGTGGCAGGGGTGCCGGGCGATATCATCAACTGGACGGCAGCGCGGCTGTACCCCGTACGTGTCGAGCTCGAATACTTCGATGCGATTGCCAGGCCGGGAACCGTGCTGGTGGCATCCGCGGCCGGCGAACGCATCGGCCGTACTTTCGACGCAAGCATGCTGGGCGACGCGAAGTTTTTGCCCGGTCTGAAGACATTCACCGCATGGAATGAAGATTTTGGGCTGGGAAGTGATCCCGTCGAATTCGAAGTATCGCCCGCTGGCGGAACGATTCGGCTGCGGCTCATGGAACTCCCGCGACTGGAGATATCAGTCGAGTTTGCGGGCGCGTCTCTTTCTACAGAGTTTGACCTGCTGGCTCAGGTCCCCGAGTCGGAAGGTCGAAAGACCACCGATGGCGGCATGTTGAATCAGGTACCGCTGTCCTTCTGCGAGCGGGCAGGTGTTTGGGCACGAATCGACATGCCGACAGGAGCGTACCGCGTTGTCCTTGTTTGCCTCGACCGCGAAATTGCAGAAATGGAGGTCAATTACTCCGGCGGACGCCAGAATTTTGTGCTGACAGTGCCTGAGCCCGCAGCGGCGGACTGTTGCATCGTCACCTCGAACGCGTCTTCACCGAGCGCAGGTGAGACGCTTCGTGTCCGGTACCAGTACAAGTACTCCAATAGCGCGACTATTCTTTGGATCAGGCCCGGCGGGCCGTGGTTGGTTCAGGCGCCGCCTGAGCAGCGGCTCGAAACGGCAACTGGGTTGATAGTCAGCCACAGTGCGTGGGGGAGTGTGTCCGTTGAAGGTAGTGTCGGATCGGGGTCCACGGTCGATGTCCAGTTCCAGCGTCCGTGCATCGTGCATTTTCTGAGTGAAGGGGTTGGACACACGCTGTTGAGTTCGATTCGGGCCAGCTTGAGAATGAGGTCCGGGCAGAATATTGCCCTGTCCGTGGGCACAACGACTGCGGTTCAGCCAGGGAACTGGGAGCTGCACATTGAGAGCAGCCACGTATTCGGGGGCGGATCACTTCCACGCCTAGTGGAATTGAAGCCGGGCTCGACAGCACGCGTCGAGGTTCCCGAGTTGGTGGCGGTCAAGTTCATGTTCCCCCCGTATTACGGCGATGGCACGCTAGAGTCCAAGGGGCGTATGATCGGCACCGAACGCTTATGGGGCGCGCCCTTCAGGGTCGCGTATGTAATCCCTGGGGAGTACACAGTCGAGTTCAAGCCCGATTTCGGCTCGGCGCAGACGCGAACATTCACTGCCGTGGCAGCCATGACCGTAGACTTCACGCACTGACAGCGGCAATCGCCGACCACGATCATCGACTTCCAGCCGATCTCACCCTTCTCACGCTCAAGGATACCACCAAGGCTTCCGCTGATCCCGGCCGTCTTGGCCGTCAAAGCCCGCAACCCGGCCGACGCCACCCCAATCATCAATCCGCCCACCAGAGCGGGCCAGACTCGTTCCCAATCCATGATTACCCCACGATGCCGTCGGCCAATTCGGGCATTCGGAAGCGGTGTGTGAAGGCGCAGCCGGTGTCAGGTGTCGTCGTTCTTGTGATCTTCGTAGTCGCCCAGGTCCATCTTCGGCACGATGCCCGTTGCAACGCGGGGCGGGGTGTCTTCCGGTAAGTCATCCTGCTCGGCTGCTTCGACGGCCAGCTCGCCCGACTCCCGGTCATTGACGGCAGCCAGATAGGCCAGCAGCCCTGACCCCACCAAGAACACGGCCGCAGGTGTTCCAAACGTAAAGGTCGAGATCAGCATCGTCAGGGCCACGCTGGTGCCGTTTTCTTTGAAGACCACCCAGACAATGATCGCACCGATGAACCCCATGAGCAGACCGGCCGCAATCGAGACCAGGCCGAGCAACAGCAGCAGGCGCGTGTAGGTCCACAGCGACGGGACCTTGCCGTTCAGCAGCCAAAGCGCACCCGGAATGCTGTGCCAAAGCGGCGGTAATGGGCGAGAAGGCGAACGCCCGACCGCCGCATCCACCTTTGCATAGGCGGCTTCACCTCTGGCTTTTGAGCGGTTGTCGGGCAACCCAGTGCTCCCGCGCGCCTAGAACATGCCGATGATGTTACCGTCTTTGTCGATGTCGATGTTTTCGCCGCCGGGTTTCTTGGCCAGTCCGGGCATGGTCATCATGTCGCCGCACAGCATGTAGACGAAGCCGGCGCCGGCTGACAGGCGGGCGTCCTTGATCGGCAGAGTGTAGCCTGTGGGCGCGCCGAGCAGGCTGGCGTCGTGGCTGAAGCTGTACTGGGTCTTGGCCATGCAGACCGGCAGTTTGCCGAAGCCGGCTTCTTCGAAACTCTTGATGCGCTTGCTTGCATCCGCGCTGAATTCGACCTTGGCCGCGCCGTAAATCTTCTGCGCGATCGCTTCCACCTTCTTCTTGATGGGCTGGTCGACTTCGTAGGTAAACTGGAACTTGGCCGGCTGCTCGCAGGCTTTCACCAGCGCTTCGGCGAATGCCGCGCCGCCTTCGCCGCCTTTGGCGAACACTTCGCTGATTACGCAGTCGTACGCGCCCGCCGCCATTGCGGCCTTGCGCACCATTTCGAGCTCGTTTTCGGTCTCGTTGCCGAAGACGTTGATCGCGACCACAACCGGCACGCCGAAGCTGACGCAGTTCTGCACGTGCTTGGTGAGGTTGGACATGCCGGCTTCGAGAGACTTGAGGTCTTCCTTGACCAGGCCTTCCGGCAGCGGCTTGCCCGGCTTGACCTTGAAATTACCGGACTGGTTCTTGAGCGCGCGCACGGTGGCGACCAGGCCGACGGCGTCGGGCGTGATGCCGCTGGCGCGGCACTTGATGTTGAAGAACTTCTCCGCGCCCATGTCGGCGCCGAAGCCGGATTCTGTCACTACATAGTCGGCTACCTTCAGCGCCACCCGGTCGGCGACAATGCTGCTGTTGCCGTGCGCGATGTTGGCAAACGGCCCGGCGTGCACAAACGCGAGTGAGCCGCCGATGCACTGCAGGATGTTCGGTTTGATCGCGTCGCGCATGATGGCGGTCATCGCGCCGGCGACCTTGATGTCTTCGCAGGTGACGGCCTTGCCGGCCTTGGTGAAGCCGACCACGATTTTGCCGAGGCGCTTGCGCATGTCGTGGATGTCTTCGGCCAGCGCAAGAATCGCCATGACTTCGGAAGCGACAGCGATGTCGAAGCCGGTCTCGCGCGGGATGCCGTTGGCGGAGCCGCCGAGGCCGGTGATGATCTGGCGCAGGTCGCGGTCGTTGATGTCCATGCCGCGCCGGATGTTGATGCTGGAAGGCTCAATACCCAGCTCATTGCCTGACTTGATGTGGTTATCGAGGAATGCGCAGGCCAGGTTGTTCGCCGCCTGCACGGCGTGGATGTCGCCGGTCAGGTGAATGTTCAGGTCTTCGGGCGGAATCACCTGTGCGAAGCCGCCGCCGGCCGCGCCACCCTTGATGCCGAACACCGGGCCGAGGCTGGCCTGTCGAATGCAGCAGGCGGCCTTCTTTCCGATGTGAGTCAGGCCCATGGTCACGCCGACGGTGTTGGTAGTTTTGCCTTCGCCCAGCGGCGTCGGGCTGATCGCCGTGATGTCGATGTACTTGCCGTTGGGCTTGTCTTTCAGCCGGTCGATGATGCTGAGCTTGACCTTGGCTTTGACATCGCCATACAGCTCAAGGTCGCCGCGTTCGATGCCGTAGCGTTTCGCGACGTCTTCAATCTTCTCCAGCTTGGCTTCGCGCGCGATTTCCAGGTCCGACTTCATTGCGGGTCTCCGGCGTGCAGGTCTCTGAAAGTTGGGGACGCGAAGTTTAGCCGCAGTCCACAAGTTGTCCACGCGCCTTCGCGCGTCGCGGCCTGCATTTCCGCCGTCCCTTGGGTCAGCAGTGTCTGGTCACCGATCTCGCGGACCGGCCGGGCGCCCTCATTCCAGGCTTCGGCGGGCGGATGCAGTCCGAAGACCGGCGTGGTCCATCAGGTGCGCGCGCAGGGTCGGCAACTGAAGCTCATAGGCTGTGTCGCGCAGTGTGATGCGTCGAAACAGGCAGGCGGTTTCGGCGGAGCCCCTGTCGCGATTCTGGCGATGTCGGCGGGAGGTTCATTGGGCTGAGGCGCGCATCGGTGCGGCCTAGCTGGTGGGCCGCTCCTTGGTGCTTTCTTCCGTGAATGGGGGAATTCCTGCTGCTTTGCAGTCACGGATCATCTGCTCGCCGATGTCGTTGCGTGTGGCGTGGTCACCGAGTTCCTCCAGGGTCGCCGCAGCTTGCAGCCAATGGCGGCGAGCTTCTTCAATCCGGCCGGTTTTCAGGAGCAGCCGAGAATATTCGCTGCGGTGGTAGCCTTCGAAGTGACGGTTGCCGACGCTGACGTGGATTTCCAGCGCCTCCAGAAAACCGGCCTCGGCCTTCGCGGTTTCGCCGCGACTCAGCCAGAACTTGCTGAGATTGCCGAGCGTGATACCGACGCCACGGCGGTTGTTCAGCTCGCGGTGAATCTCCATAGCTTCTGTGGTTAGGCGCACAGCTTCTTCTTCACGTCCCGTTCCGTCATACAGCAGCGCGAGATTGCCAAGCACGATTGCGACAAAACGGCGCTGGCCGGTCTCGCGATGCATGACGATGGCCTGGTGGTAGTAATCCTCTGCCTCTGCGTTGCGTCCCGCGTCGAGGTGCTGGTTGGCAATTCCGGCAAGGGCGATTGCTTCAAAGCGGCGGTTTCCAACTTCGCGGTGGATCTCGAGCGCGGTTTCTGCCGCCTTGCGAGCTTCATCAATTTGTCGGCGGTCCATCAACAGGTTGGCGTAGTTACCGAGCGCGACGCCCTCGCAGCGGCGATTGCCGGTCTTGCGGGCGAGCTGGAGGGCTTCGTCAAAGGCGGCCTCGGCTTCCGGGATGCGTCCGATCTCATACAGAAAGGATGCCATGTTGCTTAGCGTGACGGCGCATTCGTGCTCGTCCTCGTGCGCGCGTAGAAGCTCCAGACAGCGATGATATGCGGCGACCGCATCATCGATCTGGCCAAGCTGACGATAGTTGCCTGCCAGGGTTCCGATTGCGACGGCTTCATTGAAGGGGTCACCTGTGGCACGAGCGGCCTCGGCGGACTTTTCAAGCAGGCTGAATGCGAGCGGCAACTGCTCATCCAGCTGCGCTGCCTGGCCCGCGTGGCGCAACGCCTCCGGCGCTTGGGCGGGATCTTCTTCGGCGCAGGCGCTCCAGAACCGGACGGCATCACCCGCGCGAAATGTCTTTTCGGCGAACCAGGCAGCTCGGCGCAGATAGCGAAAACGTGCATCCCGACTTGCCGCTCCGGCCAGTCTTGCGTGCTCCGCCAACTCGGCGGCGACGGTGTCCAGTTGGTGTGGTGCGTACTGTGCTTCTCCTCGACCATTCAGTTGTGGCTCCGGTGGTGGGCCGCCCATCGCGGACTCGATGAGTTCCAGCGCGAGGCCATGCAGTTCCGCACGGACGCCCGGCGGTTGCAGCTGGTACGCGGCGTCGCGCACCAGGGCATGTCGAAACAGGTACGTGGTCTCAGCGGATGACATATGCGGATTCTACGGCACGGGGCTCGGCCGTCACTCGCCATTGGGCGACAGCAGCATGTCGAGTGTGGTCAACGCCATGGCCGCACCGTATTCGCGGCCGACGCTCAGGTAGTCGAGAAAGCTTCCGTCGGCTTTGCGGAACTTGAGCACGTCGTGCGTGAGCGCAGTCTTGTACGCTGCGCGTTGTGATGCCGGGAGCTCGCCGACCGCCTCTGCAGCGAAGCGGTATCCGAACAGCAGGTAGTATGGCGCCGTGCCTTCCTGCCCGGTGTGACAGATGCTCTTGCCACGCTCGGCGATCACGTGGTCGTGGTGTTTCAGGAACACATCAAGCGACTTGATGACTCCCTGGGTGTCCAGCCTCGATACGCGTTTGAGCGCCAGCGCATACAACGGGCTGCGCAGGGATGCTTCAGCTTCCTTGGCCGGATCGCCCTTGCCGGACATCCACATATAGCCGTAGCTTCCGTTGGGGTTCTGCAGGTGCTCGAGCGCATCCGCAGCGCTGACCAGCATCGCGCCGGGTACCTTCGCACCGGCGCTGTTTGCGCGCTTCAGTGCGAGCAACGCGGGTGCGGTGACGAAGCCGATGCTGTTGTCAGGGTTGGACTCATGGTGGAAATAACCCCAGCCGCCGCTGGGGTACTGCTGCTTCCTCATGTCCTCAATGATCGCATCCATCGCCTTGATGTTCTTGCGCCGATTTCCGATCTCGAGCTCATTGCAGCGGGCGATGTAGTCCAGCGCGAAGATCTCCGCCCAGATGGTGTAATCGAACAGGGCCGAGTGGTCGGCTGCCAGCTCCTGTTCGAGCAAATAGTTCAGGGTCTTCTCGCATGCGGTCTGCGCACCTTGTCGGTCGCGGTGGGCGAGCAGGCTGGCTGCGCAGATGGCCGAAGTCGCGAGATCGAAGATCTTTCCGTTGGCGGTGCGCGGGTTGATCCAGCGACCGTCGTCGGATTGTGAATCAAGCAGGAACGCCAGCGCACCATCACGCGCGGCGGTCGGGTCCTCGTTCAGCTCATACTTCGGCAGATTCCAGGCGTTGAATTGCGCCTCGCTCGGCCACTTCCATACGCCGAGCATGCCGTGCAGGCGCTCTTCGACGACGATGGACGCGGCAAGCCAGCCCCAGCGGTTCTCGGCGTGCTCCAGCGCAATGCTGCGCAGGTCTTTTTCGACTTCCTCGAAGCCTTTCTCGGCGCCGCGTGCGCAGCAGTTGTAGAACCTGCCTTCGGGGTCTTTGGCCTTGGCAGTGAGTTTTGCTGCCTTGGTGTTATCACCCAGGTTCAATTGCAGCAGCGCTTCTTCCGTGGCCGTGCCGGTTTCGCCACCCTTTGCGGCTTGTTTGAGGGCCTCCAGTGCTGCCTCGCCGCGGCGCAACTTGCGCAGCAGTGCAGCTTTCGCGCGCCATTCAAGGCCGCTGGTGGGAGTGCTCAGCAACTCTTCCGCGGCTTCCAGATCGCCGCGCCGCATCAGCTCCATGGGGTCGTTGGCGTTGGCCGGCTTGGTGTCGGAGTATTCTCGCAGTGCCGTGCGACAGATGTCGTAGACGTGGAAAGGGTGGCCGGTGACGGCCTGCGCCACAATCTGCCCGTCGGCCGAGGCCACCATCAGCCCGCTGCCGAAGGTGCTGGGTCCCAAGCCGAAGACTTTCGGATCGTCAAACGGCGCGTTCATACCCGGCGCCCAGAACACCGGCACGAAGCGCTCGTTGACGAGCTCAACAATGTCGGGGTGCATGAACACTGTGGTCAGTGTGAATCGAGACGTAAGCAGCCCTCGGTAGACCTCGAATACCACAAGCACCAGCTTGTGTTCTTCGTTGGCTCGGCGAGCGGCTTCCTGCCAGTTGGCGGCGAATTCGATTTCGCTGCCGCAGTGGCCGGCGATCTCGCGCAGACGTTCTGCATCTTTGTCGACGGGCACGAAGTCGAAGCTTTCAAGCAGCGGCGTCAGCTCCTTGTCGGCCGTCTTGAAGTCCTCTTCAGGCGCCAATGACTGAAGGATGTAGACGAAGTCATCCTTCACAAGGAAGTGCTGGCGGATCGTGTAGCGCGCACCGGCGTCGTAGGCGCCCTTCAGGAAGTGAGCTTCTTCGCCCGCCAGCTTGTCTTTGCCTCGCGTAATGTTTGAGAGCTTGCCGTTCTGCTTCCAGTTGGTCTCCACGGCGTCTGAGGCTTCACGTGAATTGGTGATGTTCTCTTCGCGCGGGACTGCGTAGATGGTCAGGCTTGTTTCTTTGGCGTCTTTGATTTTGGCCAGCTTCATCGCATAGCTGGAGTTCTCCGGTGGGCTCGGCTCGCTGAATGCCCAACCTTGCGGGCGGTCAACCTGGAAACCGTACTGTTTGTTCACGAACACAGCGTCCTGTGCCGCAACGGATAGCGGCGCCGCCTGCGCCAGGCAGATCAGAAGCGCAAGAGCGGCGAGCATTGGCATGCGCATAGAATTCCCCCGGAATGCGTGACTATTGCTTGTTGCGACGAACACGGGCTGAGTTGCAGGATTCTAGCCTCTGGATGCGCTGTGCGGGCTTTTCGTGAACGGATTTGACGTTCTATCCGTATTATGAAGAAGGCGCCTGGCGAGGTCTTTGTACCGCCGCAGGGCGCCCTATCACGCCATTGGAGACTGACATGCGCTATCTTCTTGCCGGGCTGCTGGTTGCAGCCTTCTCTCCCCTCGCGTTCGCCAGCCCCGTGCTGCGCGTTGCCGACGCCGGTCAGCGTGCACAACCCCGCACACAGCTTCTGGCCGAGACGGATGACGAAGAAGAAGACGCCGGCTTGCCCGATGCCGAGCTGGCACTCGACAAAGGCCAGTACAAGTCCGCCAAGCTGGGCTTCAAGAAAGTCCTGAAGGATGACCCGGCTAACCAGGCCGCCGCACGCGGATTGGCTGACAGCTATGCACAGACGGGCGACTACAAGCTGGGTATCTCTGCGCTGACCAAGTGCATTGAGCAATCGGAAAAAGTCGAAGACGTCACGCTGATCCGTCTGGCGCGGTTGCAGCTCATTGTTGGTGACCTGACGGCGCCGGAAGCGCTGGCTGACAAGCTGATCGCTTCCGAGAGCGGCGTGTCTGCGGTTGATGGCTACCTGCTGAAGGGCAACGTGCTCCGCGCCAAGGGTCTCTACGAAGAGGCCAAGGCCCAATACAACGAAGTGCGCGCGGTCGTTTTGAAAGAGCGTGGAGGATCACTGAAGATCGACAAGGCCAAGGGCCGCCAACCGGTGATCGCTGATGAATGGTGCAGTGCGGGCGAGGCCTACTTCTGGCTGAACCGCCTGCACGATGCAAACGATTGCTGGGGCAACGCGCTGGTTGCAGATGGCTTCCATGAGCGCACGAATGCCTGGATGGCCCGCCTGTACCTTGAGCAAAACCACGACTCAAGTGCGCACGTCAACTACGCAGGGCCCTACCTCAAGCACAACAGCGGCTCGTCGCTCATGCATTTGCGCATGGCGCAGATCTACTTCTTCCGCTGGCGTAGCACAGCCGGTTTCAAAGAGCTGGATGAGGCTGCAAAGCTGAATCCGGACGACCCGGAGCTGCTCGCGTTTCGCGCCGTGAAGTACATCGGCACGGACCAATACGAGCTCGGCAGCAAGGACTACAACCGGGCGCTGAAGGTCAACCCGGGCAATGAAGAAGCGTTGGGTGCGAAGGCCCTTCACGCTGCCACCCTCGGGCTGAAGGACACGTGGAACGAAGCCGAGCAGGCGATGCTGGCTGTCAATCCCAAGCCCGCACGCTTCTATGAGATCGTTGCAGACGGCCTGAGCGACCGTTTCCGCTACACGGAAGCACTGCCGCTTTACAAGAAAGCGCTTGAATGCAACCCCGAGCACTGGACCGCCTACAAGGGCCAGGGCATGGCGGCGATGAACTACGGCGACGACGAACTCGGCCAGAAGTCGCTCGAGATCGCGCTCGACAAAGACCCGATTCGCAACAACCTGCAGACCGTCAATTTCCTCACGCTGCTGGACAGCTTCAAGAATTTCGAGCGCGTGAAGACCGAAGACGGCCGCTGGAACCTGCTGGTGCATAAGTCCGAGGCACCGATCATGGTGGACATGTACCTGCAGCACCTGAACCAGATCTGGGACGACCTGAAAGCCAAGTACGACTTCGAGCCGCAGACACCGGTCACGATCGAGTCGTTCAACCGGCACGAAGACTTCGAGGTCCGCACCGTCGGAATCACCGGCCTGCCGGCCCTCGGCGCCTGTTTCGGCCATCTGGTAACGCTGGACTCACCCAGTGCCCGCCCGCCCGGCAGCTACAACTGGGCCAGCACGCTGCGCCACGAGATGGACCACGTCTGGCAACTGCAGATCAGCAATGGCCAGATTCCGCGCTGGCTGGCGGAAGGCTGCAGCGTCTACGAAGAAAAGCGCACCCGCCCCGAGTGGGAGCGCCACATGGAAGACCAGCTGTTCATGCATTACCACCAGGATGACATCCCGTCCGTGAAGAAGTTCAACGAGTGGTTCCATGACGGAAGCAAGGTCCTGTTCGCCTACTATCTCGGCAACGTGATGATGGAGTTCATCGACAAGAAGCTCGGTGGCCTCAACAAGATCCGCAGCATGATCGAGATGTTCGGTGCCAAGAAGACGCCGGAAGAAGTCTTCCGCGCCTGCCTCAGCATGGAGCCCGAGGACTTCGACAAGCAGTTCCGCGACTACGTGGCGAACGAGCGCATTGCGCATCTCAAGATGATCCCGCTGGTCAGCCCCGGCCGAACCGACGAGCTTTACTTCAAGTACGAGGACGGCGAGGCCACGACCGACGAGTTGGTTGAGCTGGCACTTGCGTACACCCAGCAGGGCTCGCGCTTCGACGCCGAGACATTCCTCGGGCTCGCGAAGAAAGCAGGCGCCGACACGGTGATGGGCAAGCGTGGCTCAACTTATTGGTACTGCGTAGCGATGCTGGCGCGCAACGATGAAGACCTGCCCCGCGCTGACCGCAGCAAGAAGATGCGCGAAGCCATCGAGACCGCCATCGCCCGCGGACTTGAGGACTACCAGACCTACTTGATGATGGCCCAGTTCGCGCAGCAGGAACGCAACGTCGAAATGATGCTGCACTGGGTAAATGAAGCCCAAAGGGCGTTCCCGGAAAGCGCGCAGCCCTACGCTTACCTGTACCAGATCTACCAGCAGACCCGCGACAACGAGAACGCCATCAAGGCTGCCGAAAAGTGGGTCAGCGTTGACGAGAACAACCTGAATGTGCGCATGTGGCTGATCGAGAACGTCTACGACCCCGGGCGCAACTGGGAAAAGATGGCCGACATGGCGCTGCAGGCCGTGAACGTCGCGCCACTCAGCGCCAAGGTGCACCACTACCGCGGCTATGCCCTGCGCAAGCTGAAGGACTGGCAGGGTGCGGTGGACAGCTTCGAGTTCGTGCGCAGGCTCGCAACCGGCGCCACGCCCGAGGAAGCGCTGCAGGCTGAAGTAGACGCCCTGTGCGACATCGCGGCGACCTGGTTGCAAGCCGAGGAGAACGAAAAGTGCCGCAAGGTGCTCGACGAAGCCAAGGCCCTTGACCCGAACAATGCACGCATCAAGACGATCCAGGAAGAACTGGACGGCAGCAAGGAAGAGGAAGAAGAGGGCTTCTAGCCCGACGCGTAGCAAGCAATTTCAAACACCCCGCCCGAGAGGGCGGGGTGTTGTTTGATCGGTCGGTCGCACAATCTACTTGGCCTTGGGGTCGGGCTCGCCAAGCTCGATCAGCTTCTGGCGTGCTTTCTCGGCCAGATCGCCTTCGCCGCCGAGGGCGTCGTAGCTGGCCCGGTAGTTCGTGGCAGCGCTCGGGGTGTCGCCCTGCCGCTCGAACGCGACGGCCAGGTAGAACAGCCCGACCGGCGAGCCCGGGATCAGCTGAAGGGCATTCTGCAAACGCTGCTGCGCGATCGCGTTGTCGTTGCGCTGGATCGCAACCATGCCGCCCATGAAGTTCGGCCAGAATGTCCCGCTTTCGAGCTGCAGGGCGCTCTTGATTTCGGATTCGGCCGCGTCGTAGTCCTGAAGGTAGTAGTGCGCCTGCGCTACATTGGCGTGCAGGATGGCGTGATCCGGTACGCGCGCCGTGGCCTGCAGGTAGTAGCTGAGCGCGCTGCGGTACTTGGGTGTGGCCGCCGGCTGACCGCCGCTTTCGAACAGCTTGAACGCCTCGGCCATCTCGGCGTCGCCCTTGTCAGCCAGGTCATAGGCCGGCTGTGCGGCGCGGATGTCGACCATCGCACTGCCGAAGCCCTGCACGTTGCGTGTGTAGTTCTCCGGCTTGTAGTCCTTGTATTCCTTCTTCAGTTGCTCGTTGAGGTACTTCACGCGGTTGCCCGGGTCCGGGTGCGTGGACAGGAACTCGGGCTGCCCGCCGCCGTTCTCTTGCGTGTAGTCGCTCAGCATCTGCATCACGCCGATGACGCCGTTCGGCTCATAGCCCGCTCGCGCGGCGAAGCGCATGCCGAAGTGGTCGGATTCCTCTTCGTCGCCGCGGCTGTAGCTGAGGCCCAGCAGCTGCACGGCCATGATGCCAACCACGGCCACGCCCTGGGTTTCTTCCATGCTGGCCAGCAGCGCAACCGGGATGACCATCAGGGTCATCTTGCTCATGCGTTCGACGCTGTGGCGGGCGAACACGTGGGCGACTTCGTGGCCAAGCAGCCCTGCCAGCTCGGCTTCGTCGTCAATGCGGTTGAGGATGCCGCGGGTAACAAACACGTGGCCGCCGGGCAGCGCGAACGCGTTGATCATGCTGGTGTTGACCAGATAGAACTGGAAGTCCCAGTCGGGGAACTCGGCGTCTTCGCGCAGGCGTGTTCGGCCTGCGGCAACGACTTTCTGCCCGACTTCGTTCAGGTAGTTCTGGCTGGCGTTGTCCGGATACAGCCCGCCAAGCTCGGCCAGGATGGGCTGGACGGATTCGTCGCCCATGCGCTTTTCGTCGTCATAGCTGTACAGGTTCAGCGTGCGCTTGCCGGACAGGGCATCCACCTGGCACGAGGCGGCGAAGCTGCACGCGGCGATCAAGAGAAGCATCAGTGGGGCGGCATGGCGGGTCATGGCAGGCTCCGTATGGGCGTCGCGTTTTCGTACGCACCGGCAGTGAGCTATCTATTTAGCAAGCGCAGTTGCGCGCGAAAGCGGCAATCGGCATTGCGAAAGCTATGCTGGTCGCATCGGTACAGAAAGGTTGGACCATGGCAAAGTTGATCGCCCTGATGTTATTGCTGGCCGCGCCCATGCACGCAGCGGAAGCCGAAACTACCGATCCGGAAACCCAGCCCGCGGAGCTGGGCAGCGTCCACTGGTATCGCAACGTCGACACCGGCATCGAGTTGGCCACTGAGCAAGGCAAGCCGATTTTCCTGCAGTTCCAGGAGGTGCCCGGCTGAGCGACCTGCAACGGCTACGCCGCGCAGGTTCTGCGAAACGAAATACTGGTTGCCGCCATTGAAAACCTGTTCGTGCCCGTGCTGATCTACACCAGCAAGGGCACGGCCCACGATGCCGCCATGTTGAAGGAATTCAGCGAGCCGGCCTGGAACAACCCGGTCGTGCGCATCATCGACAGCGAAAAGAAGGACGTCATCGACCGCATCAATGGCGTCTACACCAAGCGCGGCATTGCCACCCGGCTGCTGCAAGCGATCGACAAAGCCGACATCAGCCTCGCGGCCGACGCGCGTGCGGTGCTGCAGAAGCTGGCCGACGGCAAAGAGCCGAGCGCCGAAGAGGCGCAGCAGTTCAGCGATGCGGTAAGCAGCCGTATCTCGCGCGAACTGGACAAATCGCTCGGCTCGGCCGTCAGCGCGTTCGAGTCGAAGAAATTCGGAAAGGCCGCCGAGCTGGCCGCGAAGGTGCGCGATGACGAGAAGGCGGAAGCCACGGCCAAGGCCGATGCGGAGTATGTAATCAAGCTGGTCAACGGTCGCTTTGAAGGCCTGAAGGCAAAGGCCGAGAAGCTGAAGGCCGATCGCGAATACCTGCTGCTGTTTGGTGCGCTGGGCGAGGCGGAAGGATCATTCAAGGGTCTCGAAGGGGCCGAAGAGTTCTTCGAGGGCTACGACGAGTTGAAGAAGGACAAGGCGGTCAAGGAAGAGCTGAAGGCGCTCGAGAAGCTGGCCAAGCTGGAAGAAAAGCTGGCAACAGCCAAGACCGACCGCGACCGCGAAGCCGCCCGCGCGTCGCTGAAAGACTTCGCCGAAAAGAACCCCGGCAGCCGAGCGGCCGAGAAGGCCGAACAGCTGGCAGCAGAATAGCAGCGGCTTGAACGCAAGCGGGGCGGACCGATGGTCCGCCCCGCTTTTTTTGGTCGTGCCACAGGCCTAGTCGCCCGAGTGAGCTTCCTTGATGATCTTGATCTTTACGCCCTTTTCAGAGCCTTCGCTGTGGGCCTCGGCGCTGCCGTCGCTCATGCGCCAGCGGCCTTTGTCGTCCTGCTTGAACCCGACCCCGTCGAAGCGTTCGCGCAGGCGCTCAGGCAGTAGTTTGCGCACGGCATCCGGTGTCTTGGCGGTGTAGGTGATCGAGCCGTCTTCGCCTGTGGTAGTGACCTTGATGGCCTGGCCGTCAGAAGAGACGACCATCGTTTCATCGTCGATCTGGATGATCGTGACATCGTTGATGCCGACCTCGACCTCGAATGGCATGAACGACCTGGCGCGCTCGATCTCCTTGAGCTGCCTCTCAATGTCCTTCTCGTAGCGTGGGTTCTCGGCCTTGGCCTTTTCAAGGCGTCGTTTGTATTCGTCCATCCCGGGAAGCATCTGCTGCAGTCGCTTGCGCAACTCGACCTGGAACTCCACGAATTGGGCCTCATCCGGATCGCCCTCCATCCGTTCGGTCCACACCATGAGGTTGGTTGGCAGGCCGAGTTGCTTGCCGTCGGCCTCGAATACCTTGAGGTCGCCGCGCTTCCACTCGACTTTTTCGCCGTCACGCAGGGGCACAAAGTAGAAGCCCTGCTGGTCTGACTTCAGCACCGCATCGCCGCTGATGACTTGGGCATTTACGCTTTGCGGGCGGCTCCAGGCCTGGACCTGTGTGGGGTCGAATTCGCCGTCGACACTGCATTGCAGGCGGATCTTCGCACCCGGCGCCGCGCTGAAACCGGTTTCGCCGGCACGCACGAATACATCGGATGCCATCTTGCCCGCGTCGACTTCGCCGTTGCCGTGCAGCATGTAGACCACCGGCTGACCGGCGTCGATGCTGATCCGGAACACGGCGCCCTGCTCAAGCTGCGCCTTGCTGCCGTCGGCCATCGTGAACGAGAGGGCGCGGGAATCGCCGGCCATCATCCACTCGTCGATCGGCATGTCCTCGGACGGGTTCCATTTGCCCTCATCGTTCTGGACGTAGACCACTCCCTGCTCGATGTCGGCCGGCGCCTTGTTATTTGCGATGGGTTCATTCGGGGAATTGGCCGGGTCGTCACCGGGCTTCAGCAGGAAGAACAGGCCCAGCGCGACGATCAGCACAGCGGCGATTTCGCCGACGATCAGCCACATCGGCAATGACAGCAGCCGGCCGCGTTTCGGCTCGGTGGTTGCAGCGGATTCGATGGCATCAACGGCACCCAGCATGCGCAGCGTGCTTTCCAGCGCCTTGGCCTCGGCCGCACCGGAGCGCGCGTCGCGCACGATCGCATCGCGCACGACGGATTGCTCGTCGCGGTAGGCGTCGTAGACGGCGCGGCATTCATCGCACTGGCTGAGGTGCGTGAGCAATGCCTCGCGCTCGGTGCCCTCGACCAGCCCGTAGGCCAGTGCGGTGATGTCATGATCTTCGGGGTGCTGCATGGTCTTGCTCCTACTTTGCGAGTTTTGCCCGCAGTCCTTCCAGTGCACGATGTACCGTCACGCGCACTGCCGTTTCCTTCATGTCTTCCAGCTCGGCGATCTCGGCGCTTGTCATCTGGCCGAAGAATCGAAGCTCAAGAATACGCCGGGCGCGATCCGGCAGCTTCTCAAGTTCGCGCCGCACCAGCTCAAGGTTCTCTTCATGTGCCAGTTTTTCGAGTGCGACTTCTGTGGCGCTGCGCCCGCCTTCCGGGTCTGGCATGTCGGCGACGGTCGTGTGCCGCTTGCGCGTACGGGCGATCTCGACACAGACGTTGTGGGCGATGCCGAACAGCCATTTGCGCACGTCACGGCTGGGGTCAAAGCTGCCGAAGTATTTGTAGGCCCGCATGAAGGTTTCTTGAAGGGCATCATCAGCCTCGGAATCGTTCCCCAGGCGCCGCCGGCAATACCCGAATAGCGGCCCGTGATGCAACACGGCCAGCCTGCTCAGTTCCGATCGCCTGTCTGCTTCAGCCACTACTTCCCCCCCCCCGCTACCGTTAACCATACGGGAGCACCCGGGTGGGCGTTACGCACAATTTGCATGGATTCTGCCCGCGTGGCGCTAGATGGCCGCTTCGATTTCTTTGGCGAGCTTGAAGTCGCGGCTGGTGATGCCGCCGGCGTCGTGGGTTGAAAGCCGGATCAGGACCTTGTTGTAGACGTTGGTCCATTCAGGGTGATGGTCCATGGTATCGGCCGCCTTGGCGACCTTTTCCATGAACGCCCAGGCCTGCTTGAAGTCCTTGAACTCAAAGGACTTGCTGATGCCGTCGTCCTCGTGCTCCCAGCCGGGCAGGTCTTTCAGCGCGGCTTCAATTTCCGCTGCCGTTGCCTTCGTTGCCATCGGGCGCGTCCTTTCGGTTGCTGCGTTCGCCGCGTGGGGCGACCTTGCCGTTTTGCAGCCTCTGGGCCGAGACTGTGCCGTCCACAGCGCCGCCGTCTTCTCTGAGTCGGTAGCGAATCTTTACTTCTGCTCCCGCGGCTGTAGGTACGCTTGCTGGTCGCGGGGCCGCGAGCGTGCTTTCGATCTGAGCGTAGGTGGTGTTCCAGAAGTCATCGCGTCGGTCCGGGTCGGCGTCGGCCGCCTTGGCTGCTTCGAATTCTTCCTTCGTAAAATATGGCTTAAGAGCTGTCAGTCGGCTCTCCCGCGAAACTCCTGAGTTGACCGCCTCTTTCAGTCCAGTCACGGTGGACTCGAACACGCCGTCTTCGCCGGCAAACAGCTTCGACACGGCCTTTGAGTAGTCGAACTCCGGCCGCTCGGACTCGGGCTTTTCCCTGTCAGAGGGGCTTCTTCCCACCAGGTAGTCTATCGGCTCAAAGTCGAGGAGCTCCTCCCGCAGGGTGCCGTTGCCGAAGTAGGGCGCCATTCCCGTGATGGGCGCCGCAGCTAGGCCGTCCAGCGTGACCTCAAGCGCCGAGATGCTCCACTCGCCGTCGTGACGGGACCATTCCACTCGCACGCGCATGATGGAGCCGAATGCCAGCGGCCAGGTCGTATTGACGGCAGCGAAGTCAGCCGCGTCGGGCAGGTTTTCGACCGCCGGAGTCGCGCCCAGTGCTGCGAAGAACAGTTGGCCGACGCGGGTATCCCGGTACTTCGCCAGGTTGGACAGGCGGGTACAGAAGCGGGCCTGCTCTTCGTTGAGTTCGGGCGCTTTGGGCTGGCCCTTGTCATCTACCCCTATCGGTGGGAACTCGGCCGGACGGTTGAGCATCTGGTCGCGGACGGTACGCACGGCGGCCCAATAGTCCTCAGAAACGTGATCCCCTTCGGCAAGCACAGGATTTTTCAGCGCCTCGGCGAGTGGAACGACCGATAACGTAGTGGCAGACAGCGGCAATGCAGCGAAGAGCAAGCTGAGAAGAGTCACACTTAAGGAACAGGTCTTCATCGTTGCGGCCTGTGCAAATGGTTGAGGGGGATGAACATAGCCGCTTGGTGGTCACCCCGCTAGGCGTCTTTTGGCCTTGTCGAATCGAACGTAACGTGATTCAATTCGACGGGTTATACCCTCCGTGGAGAGTCGATCGCGGTTGAGTGCGTGGGGCATCCCCGCGACAGGGCCGCATTGATGGCAGGTGCTCATGGCGGAAGAAGGAAGTGTTGACTATGCAAACCTGATCCGCGCTCAGACGCGGTCGGTTGACATTGACGCGTTCAAAGAACGCGGCATGAAAAAAGTCAACGTCATCAATGCCAAGAAGATCAATGAACTGATCTCTCAGGCGGTGACCAACATTATCGGCAAGATGGAAGACGCCGATATTGCAACGATCAAGGACGACAAAGCCCAGATCGTCATGGACTCGATGGCCGAGTTCAAGCGACTGTTCAGCGAGCAGAAGAAGGAAGCCGAACAGAAGAGCAACGTCCAGGATGAGCTCGTCGCGCTGCGCGAGCAGATGGCCAAGACCCAGTCTGCCGGAAATACAGTCAGCAGCACGCAAATGCAGAACGTCAGCGACGAGATCGCTGAGCTCAAAGCATTCATGATCAACCAGGCCAGCAAGAGCCAGGGCGCGGAAATGACGCGCACGGCCATGATGGAGCAGCAGCAGGAACTGCTGGAAGATCACTTCAATGACCTGAAGGCTACGCTGGCGACATCCGGCAATGCCTCCGCCCAGGCGGCGGTAGCCGAAGACAACACCAAGAAGGCCCTCGAAGAAGTCGTCGACAAGATGACCGGCCTGCTCGAGGAGCAGGAAAAGAAGCGCAACGGCGCCACCACCGACACCATCATGAAGGTGCTGGGCGAGTTGAAGGAAGACCTCGCCAAGCGCTTCGACGACCTTACCGGCGCGATCAAGAGCTCAAGCTCAGACGCCCTGAAGACCGAGCTTGGCTCGCTGCGCGAAGACATCCAGAAGGCCAACTCCGAAGGGCTCAAGGCCGAGATTTCCGCCCTGCGGGAAGACCTGGCCGAAAAGACCGTCGCGGCCGGTGCAGCCAATACCGAAGCCCTGCAGGCCCAGATGGCCAAGATGCAGGAGATGCTCGAAAAGGGCGGCGGCGGTGGTGGCGCGAACGTCGACATGAGCGAGCTGATCAACAAGCTCGAAGGCTCCATGTCGAAGAAGTTCGCGGCCGCGGGCATCGGCAAGGAAGAAGTCTCGATGGACGACGCGATGGCAGTCTCGGGCGTGATGCTCGGTGCCGCGTTCAAGGGCATGGACGACATCGAGTCAAACATCAGCGGTCTCGACGCCAAGAAGGTCACCGACAAGGAAGGCGGCAAGAAGGCCAAGGGCGCGCTGGATGCCCTCAAGAAGCTCAAGGGCAAGAAGTAGCCGACCATCAAATCAGCAGAGAGCCCGCCCTTGGCGGGCTCTTTTCTTTTCAGCTAGCGGTTCTCGAACAGCAGGTTGAAATTCTGGTCGTAGACGGCGGCGATGCTTTTGGACGGCTCGCGGCGGTACTGCTCGACGATGGCGTTGAGGATGCGCTCCGGGTCGCGGTCGGCGCGGTCGATCGCGGGTGGGCGCTTGAACTCGATGAACCCGGCGCGGCTGGTGCCCATGATGCGCGTCACGCGGCTCTTGCGGCTGGCGTAGCTTTCCAGCATCTCGAGGCTGACCGTTGCCCTGAAGAACGCCTCAATGGTATTGACCGGTGCGCTCCAGTCGTGGATGCGTGTGACCGTCTCGATCGCATCCAGCATGCACAGGTGCGGCCCGGCCCCGATGTCTGTGCCCAGAACCCAGGGGATGTCCATGGCACGTACTTTTTCCAGCTTCATGCGACCTGAGCCAAGCGCCTCGTTGCTGGTGGGGCAATGCACCACGATGCTGCCCCGCTGCTTGATCGTGCGCCAGTCGAAGTCGTCCAGCCACACGCAATGCGCCAGCAGCGTGCGCGGGGACAAAAGCCCGGCCTGGTCGTAGACATCCAGATACGACTTCGCATCAGGAAACATGCGCGAGACGGCCGCGCACTCGTCTTCATTTTCGGCCAGGTGCGTCTGTACCCAGAGCGTGTAGTCGAAGGCGAATTCACGCAGCTCTTTGAGCGCCTGCTTGTCGCACGAGAGGGCGAAGCGCGGCGTTACCGCCAGCGTCTCTTCAAACTCGATCTGCAAGGCCTTCAATTGCTCGAGTACGGTTGCGATCGGCTTGACCAGCTCCGGCGGTTCGCCCGTTGTCATCACGGCGGGGCCGATCAGGCTGTAGCGGATGCCCGCGTTCTTGGCCGCCCGCACGCTTTCCGGGTGGGGGCTGCACCAGCACGCGCCAGCGAGCGTGCCGGCCGCGGCCTGTTTGCGGGCAAAGCCCTCTGCGGCGACATCGGCGAAGTTCTGGTCGGAAAAGCGGGCTTCTTCCGGCCAGACGTCTTCAGCCAGCCAGCCGAGCAGCGTCTTGCCCCTGACGCCGGCGATGCGGTGCTGGACCCAGTGGTAGTGCCAGTCGCAGAAGGCCGGGGTGATGATGCCCTCGACCGGGATGGGCTCGTACTCGACGTGCGGCAGGCCGAGATAGCCCGATTCCGGCCGATGGAACGGGTCGTCGTAGCTGGTGTAAAGAATCGAGTTGCCCTCAACCCGAGCCTGGTTAGGGCTGATCGGCCAGACGCACTGGCCTTGCAACACGCGACGTTTGACGGGCTCGTTATGCATGGCGCTTTGCGCGGGAACAGGGGTTCGGAGTTCGGAACGGCCCCAACCCCTAGGCCCGATGCCCGGTAACCTTGCTCACGATCGATCCCTCCGCGAGCTTGGTGACCAGCGTTTCTCCTTCCTTCGCGTCTCTGGCGCGCTTCAGGACCCTGCCTTGCTCGTCGCGCGTAATGCTGTAACCGCGCTCGAGGACCTTCAGTGGGCTCAGCGCTTCCAGCTGCGCGCCGAGTGCGTTGAGCTTTTCTCCGTGATCCTTGAGCCGGTGGTGCATGTTCCACTTCAGGCCGTCGAGCAGATAGTCGAGGCGCTGCTGTTCGCGGCGCAGCTGGTTCAGCGGGCCGAGGCCGGCCAGCCGCTCCTGCATGGTTTCCAGCCGGCCGCGCCATATTTCCAGCGTGTGGCGCAGCCCCTTGCTGAGCTTCAGGCGATACTCGCTCACCAGTTCGACCATGCCCGCCAGTTCAGGCACCAGAATCTCGGCTGCGGCCGTGGGTGTGGGCGCGCGGTAATCGGCTACCAGGTCGGCGATGGTTGTGTCGACCTCGTGTCCAACGGCGCTGATGACCGGGATATCGCTTTCGAAAATCGCGCGGGCCACCGGCTCCTCGTTGAAGGCCCACAGGTCCTCAAGGCTCCCCCCGCCGCGCCCGACGATCATGGCGTCGATCTGTAGTGCGGAATTCAGCGCGTTGATCTTGCGGATCGCGCGTGCAATCTGCTCGGCTGAGCCATCCCCCTGCACCTTCGCCGGGTAGACGAAGATCTCGACCAGTCGGTTTCGCCGCTGTGCAGTCGTGATGATGTCGCGAATTGCCGCGCCGGTCGGAGAAGTGATCACGGCGATGCGTTGCGGATACTCAGGCAGTGGCTTCTTGTGGTCCTCATCGAACAGGCCCTCGCGTTCCAGTCGCTCGTACATCTGCTGGAAGGCAAGTTGCAGCCCGCCGACGCCCTTGGGCGAAACGGAAGTAGCCACCAGGCTGTATTCGCCGCGACGCGCATAGACGTCCAGCTTGCCGGTGATGACGACCTCCAGCCCGTCCTCAAGCTTGAATTTCAGGCGCTCGAACGTGCCGCGCCAGATGATCAGCCGCAACTGTGCCCCGGCGTCCTTCAGGTTGCAGTAGACGTGGCCGGAATGGTGCGGCCCGCGGTAGTTGCCCAACTCACCGGTGACGGCGACATTGCTGAAGGGGGGCTCAAGCGTGCGCTTGATCTGGTTCGAGAGCTCGGTGACCGAGATCGGGTCCATCAATCTTCCTTCTTCACAAACTTGTCGCCGTCGCGCTTCAGTCCCAGCGCGTTGAGTGCCGTTTCATTGCCGGGCTGCGTCACCAGTACCCGGGCGTAGAGCATGCCGGCCTCGGTCCGCATGCCCCAGTCCACACACTGGTTGGCGAGCGCCAGGTTGGTGTCGCCATCTTCCCAGTCGAGCCCGATCACGGCCTTTGCGTACTTCATCTGGACTGCGTCTTCCACTTTCTCGACCGTCACTTTGGCCGGGTCTTTCACGGTCAGTGCGGCGTCCGAGGACAAGAGGTACAGCCGGCCGTTGGCTTCGGATACGAATCCCTCTATCTCGCCGGCCTTGGGGTCATAGACCTTGGCCCATGACTGGAAGTACTTCGCGTCCCAGAAATGCCCTGCGAACGGGACTTCCTTGCGGGCCTTGGCGCCGGCCTCGGCCTCCATCGTGCGGTTCTGGTCTTCATTCAGCGCGTAGAAGTTGTCACCGATGCGTACGGGCGTGAGCCCTGCGTCGGAAGCTTTTTTGAAGAACGCCAGCCAGGCGTTGTCTTTGCCCAGTTCCATGTCGCGTGCATCAATAACGCCGTCGCCGTTGCGATCCCAGTGCTTCTTGAACGCCTCTTCGGCCGTGAGGGCTTTCTTTGTCTGCGGGTGGTACAGCACAAACGGGGCCTCGCCCTCGGCCAGCGGCTTGCCGTAGCGCTGCCTGAATTCATCCAGGGTGACATGTCCGTCACCATTGGAGTCGAAAGCGGGGATGAAGTCCTCAGACTTGAATTCAACGTCGGTGATGTTGCTGCCGTTGCCGGCCGTCGGGCCGACGGGGGTGCTCTGCGAGAATTTCCAGATCAACAACGCTGCAACCAGCGCCAGCAACACGATTGCGACTACCGGAATTGCCTTGTTCATGGCACCGCCCCGGGGGGACCTCCAAAGGGACGGCCAGTGTACCACGGCCTCGGGATCGCGAAACCGGACTGGAATCTCGGGCACAACCTGCCAGACTGGTGCAATGAAGTATGTCTTGGCCGTACTGATGCTGATTCTCACCGGGCTGATCGCCCGCGCCCCTGACATTCAAGCGCAGGAAGCCGCAGCCAAGGGCATGAGCGCCATCGACATTCTCGAAGCCCTGACGTCGCAGGATCCCGCCTTGCGGGACCGCGGCGCCAATGAGCTGCAGCTGATGTCCGCCGAGACAGGCAAGGCACTGGGCGGCGAAGTTCTGCAGGCCGGCGTTCGAGAGGCGCAAAGCGCCATCGAGGCATTCGGCATTGCCGACACCACGCCCGCCGCGATTGCCGCGTGCGTCGCGCTCGACAGCAAGGAAGAAGAAGTGCGCTTTGCGGTGCTCGATGCGCTGGTAACGATGTCGCCCTCGAAAGTGACGGAAGCCGGCACCAAGCACCTGACCGGCGAGCGTCAGAAGGTGCTGCGCACCATGGTCGCCGAATCGGATTACCTCAAGCTGCAGTGCGAAGGCGTTGACGAGGACGACAGCGGTGCGCTCGAGGTGCCAGTGCGCAAGGCGCTGGGCATGGCCATCCTGCTGGACCGCGTGTTCGGCGTGAAAGGCATGGCGCTGCTGCTGAACCGGATCGGCGGGTTCATGCTGGGTGACGAGCCCGGCGACGACAAGAAGAAGACCGAAACCCAGCGCAACACGGAAGAGCGTCTGCGCCGCGGCGCACTTAAGTGGTGTGAAGCGATCTGGGTCGAGGATCCCGCGATTGTTTTCAACTATTCGCCGATCGCTCCGTACGCGGACCGGAACAAGGCCGTCACGCGTATCAACCGCCGCCTCGAGGAAATGCAGGGCGAAGAAGTTGAGTACGGCGACAAGAAGTTCAAGGGCAAGCGCTACGGTGACTACCTGACGTCGATCGTTTACGAGTCGGATATCTCCGGCAACCGCGCGGCCGCGTTCCTGCGGCTGTCATGGTGGCGCGGCGACGACGTGATCATCAGCGGTGAAGGCTACGCCGAAGCCGTGGACGCATTCAACAAGGTTCCAAAGCGCGATGCCCGGCGGCAGATGATCGCCATCCGCGACTGGTGGAAGAACCACCGCGCCGCAACCGAATGACTATCCAATCTTGAAACTCACGCCCCGGGTGCCCCGCGAGGCGTGTACGCGCATACTCTCGCTGCCAAGCAGCAGGGGCTCCAGCGTGTCGACGAAGGTTGTGCCGTACGATAGCTCGCCGGAAGTCAGTTCTTTGGCATCACCCGCTTCGCCATCGAAACGTGAATCCGATAGCGCTCGCCCCTCACCATCGCCGCTCAGCAGGTAGGCGGCGGCAGCGGACTGCGCGCCGAAATCCGGGCCGAGTTCTGCGGCGGCGGGCCCGGCCGCGTCGGCTGCGACCACCAGCACGTGTTTCGCGCGGCCCTTTTCGATCCAGCGAATGCCGGTGGCGAGCGCGGTCATGGCCGAAAGCTCGCCCGTGGACAGCAGCGTGCAGCGCCCGCGCAGGTGGAACTGGATGGCGATCTCGCCCTGGAACATGCTCGGCAGCGTGTAGACGAACAGTGCCGGTGACGGCGCGCCGGCCTGGCGGGACTTTTCGAACTGGGCGTCGACCTCAAGGCAGCCGAGCATCGTGCCACCGACCTGGGCAACTTCGTCAGGCTCAAGCCCGGTCAGCCCGCCGTTGGCCTTGAAGGCCAGTTGCGCCGCGCCGACGGCGACCTTGCAGAGCGGGTCCATGCGTCCGTACTTGGTGAACGGCGCGTCGAAGAAGAACTTCGCGCGCAGCTTCGGCGTGCCGTACTCGGCCACCGGCCCGGCGTTCAGTTCTTCCCAAGACGTGTGCAGGGCGCCGCCCGGTCCCCATGAAAGCAGCTCGGAGGGTGATACACGGCCGTAGGCGATCAGGCGTGCGCTCATGCGCCCCCCGGGCCGACGATGATGGCGGTGTTCATGCCGCCGAAGCCGGAGTTGGTGGTGAGCACGTAGCCGGGTTTGATCTTGCGAGGCTCGCCGTGGACGACGTCGAGCGCGAAGTCTTCCTCACCCTGCTCGAATCCCACGGTGGGAGGAATCACGCCCTCGGTTGCAACCAGCGCACTGATGATCACCTCAATCAGCCCGGCCGCACCAAGCGTGTGGCCAATGGCCCCCTTGATGCCAAACACCGGCGGCGGGTTGCCATTGAAGACAGTGTGAAACGCCCGAGCCTCCATGGCGTCGTTGTATTCGGTGGCCGTACCATGAGCGCAGATGGCTCGAATCTCCGACCGGTCGATACCTTCCAGCGCCCGCTCAATCGCCAACGCCAGCCCCGACCCATCCCGCGATGGCCCGCTGATATGGTTGGCGTCGTTGCTACACCCATAGGAAACAATCCGCGGGCGATGGGATGCAGTGCCGACCAGCCTTAGTTGAACGATCATGCTCGCCGTACCTAGTGCGAGCCCGTCGCGACGGCGATCAAAAGGCCTCACGGTGTCGTTTGTCGAAGCCTGTAGCGCGGCAAATCCCGCTCTGATGAACGGTGTAATGCGGTCACAGCCTTGAATGGTCGCAACATCGCAATCGCCGTCCAGCAAGCATTCCGTGGCCTCAATGACAGCCTGCGCGCCGGAAACACAAGCATTACTGACAATGGTCAGTCCGGGTAATGCAACTCCATCAAAGGGTCGGATGGGTCCCTCGTCAGACATCAACCCCTTGGTTGTTGCGACAAACGCCCGAAGTTTTCTGCCATCAATTGTCCGGACTGCGTTCTCTAAGCCTTCCCATCCGGCTTTGGGGAGGGGCTCCGAGAACGCTTTCCATATGTCTGCCAGCCCGCCCCCAGAAACGCTTGCGGAAGACAGAATCAGTTCGACCTGCTTGTGTAGCATGTGCGGAGGTTAGTCGTGGGGCGAGGTTGCGCCAAGGGTGCGGCCTAGGCCCACGACTCTGTGGGCTTGTCGGTCAGCTTGATCTGGCCGGACTGCCATCTTTTCCTCAGTTCTTCGAGGAACGGCGGGAAGTTCAACGCGAGGTTGCCGTCCGGGTGCAGCAGCACCTGCGTTGTTTCGGCCGTGGTCAGCAGCTCGTTGTCGCCCACCCGGCGTACTTCGTAGCGGTGCACCAGCTTGGGCACCTGCTGCCAGATCATACTGGCGGTCACGAGCAGCTTGTCGCCGTACTTTGCCGGGCGCTTGTACTTTAGACTCATGTCCACGATCGGCGCGGCGAATCTTTCGCGGATCAGGTCTTCGTAGCCCAGCCCGATCGCCGTACCCAGCGACTGCCGCGCGTCCTCCAGCCACTGCACGTAGTGCCCGTGCCACGCGATCTGCAGCAGGTCGCTGTGGCCGAAACGCACGGTCACGATGATGGAGTGGCTCAGGGGCTCAGGCATGGGCGCAAGATAGCCAAAGGGGTCAGGCTCCGCGAGGTTGCGGTGCCCGACCCCTTTGGCGGCGATAGCGATCCCCGAGTTCTAAAGGGGTCAGGCACCTCCGCTTCGCTGCGGAGCCAGACCCCTTTAGAACTCCGCCGCGATCCGCAGCATGTAGAAGGTGTTCGGGATGTCGTTGGGCACGTTGCGGGTCTGCTTGAAATCCTCCTCGTTGAAGATGATTTCGAAGCCCAGCGTCACGTTGCGCGCCAGCGTGAAGTTGACGCCGATCATGAACTCGCGCCGGCTGGCCGCAAAGCCGGCCGCGTCGGCGAGAGTGAAGCCGGAGACTGCCCCGCTGCTGACGCGAAGGGGGCTGCCGAACGGGTCGGTAGAATCCAGTGGGTTGTCGTTGTTGTTGGTAACCATTTCCGAGTAGCGGAACATCGGCGTGATCCGCAGGAAGAACGGGATGCGCGGCAACTCGAAGGTATAGCGCGCCTCCACTCCCCAGGCGTTGCGCACGAATCGGCCGTCCTCACCGTGGATGAAATGCCCCTGGACGAAAAGGTCGCCGCCGGCGATCCGGAACGCGAAGTCCAGGTTCGCGCCAAGGCGCCACTTTGCCTTTCGGATACGCTTGCCCGGGTTGTCCTGCGTTCCCCCGAAGAAGGGCTGGCGCTGCATGCCCTCGATCAGGCTGATCTCGTTGTAGCTGAGGCGGTCGATCGATCCCCACGCCAGTACGTTGATGAAGTTCGTATTTTCACTGGTCCACTTGCCCGGGTCGAAGTGGGCGTTGCTGTTCAGGAAGCTGGACGTATTGAAATCCCAGATGAATCCGCCGCCGAACTCAACCTGCAGGTAGCGGCTTACTTCACGTGTGTCGCCGAGCCCGCGGATGTAGCGGGTCTTGTCGTCCTGCATCAGCGGGTAGTTGTTGCTGTCATCGACCTGAGCGCGGCCGAGCAGGCTGCCGTCGCTCAGAGCGCCGATCACGTACAGGTTCTTCATGATCCGAGCGGTGTAGCGGATCTGTGCGACTTCGTCCTGGTGAAACGCCCGCTGGCCCAGCGCCATGGTTTCGCTGCCGTGGCTCTGGCGCCAGAAGTGCCCGTCGATGCCGAACAGGAAGCTGTCGATGAATGCGCCGCCCGGTACGAACTGGCCAAAGGGGCGGTTGTAGACGATCACGCCTCGGGTGATTTCGAAGATCTCTTCATCCAGCAGCGTGTAGTCGCCGTTGTAGCGCAGCGTCAGTTCCGACTCGACGACGTCGGAGTAGCCGGCAAAGAACGACAGCCACGCGCTGCCCAGTGCGATACCGCTCGGGGCGCGATGGCCGCCGTCAGGCTGGTCGCCCTCGGCTGATTTCTGGGACTGGCGGTATTTGACGGTCAGCCCGCCGGAGAACTCAATGAACAGCTCACGTCTCGAGCGGATCGGTGCAAAGTCCTCAAAGCGGCGACGGACGGCCTGGTCGACTTTCTCGTCGAGGTACTGCTCGTAGCCTTCCCGCTGCTCGGCGAGGCGCTCATCTATGATGCGCTGGATGTCTTCTTCGCTCAGGCCGGACGGCTTGGGTTTGTCTTCCGGCTTGACTTCCCCACCATTGCCGCCGTTGGGCGGGGGCGGCTGCGCGACCAGTGGCGCAGCCAGCGCGGTCGCCAGCACCATCAGCAACAGGTGGGCTAGGAGTGGGGCAGAGGATCGCCTGGCGGCTTCAAGCATTATTGGTCCCGACGTCAAGCGGCTGATTGTGGGGGGGTGAAAGGTTACCGTCAACGGGCGCTTGATCCCTGTGCAATCCGGGAGATAATGGTTGGACTCATCGGGCAGCCAGTGTTGATTGACACCCGCCATGTGGCTGGTAGTTTGGATGGATTGTCCGAGAATTTTTTGATCCCGGCTTTGAACGGGGGGTCAGCTGTCTATGCCCCATACGGATGCCGGCTTTAAGGACGGCGTCATGGTCGTGCGAATGGTCACGGCTACAGACGTCGGTATGCAGCGCAAGAACAACGAGGACTCTTCCGTCGTGGTGGAAGAGGCTGGGTTGTGCGTTGTCGCCGACGGCATGGGCGGGCATCTCGGAGGCGAGATCGCGTCCAATATTGCCATTGAGACCGTGTCCGAGGCCTTCAAGAACCGCCCCAAGAACGGCCAGGATGAGCGCAGGGATGCCGAGCTGCTCACCAAGTGCATCAAGACGGCCAACAAAGAAATCTACCGCCGCGGCAACGCTGATGCGGCACTCAAGAACATGGGTACCACCATCGTCGCAGCCGTGCTGGCAGGCGACTACGTCGTAACCGCGAACGTGGGTGACAGCCGCATTTACCGCATGCGTGACGGTAAGTTCGCTCAGGTCACTGAGGATCATTCCTGGGTCGGTGAGCTGCGGAAAAAGAACCTGATCAGTGAAGAAGACGCCCGCAGCCACCCGTTGAAGAACATTATCACCCGGGCTCTCGGGATGGAGCCAACGGTTGAAGTCGACGTGAAGTGGGAGAAGGTCAAGTCCGGTGACCTATACCTGCTTTGCAGTGACGGGCTGACGGACCTGATCCCTGATGCAGAGATCAGTCAGAAGGTGGCGGCCGGTGCTGGTAAGCTCGATGTCATCGCAACTTCCCTGATTGAAGCCGCCAACGCGGCGGGCGGCACAGACAACATCACCGTGGGACTGTGCAAGGTCGAGTAGTCTGAAAGAAGTCTCCACCAGTCCCGCCAACCGGCCCCGTAGGGGCCGTTTTCATTGGTAAGCGGGGACTTTTGTACTGGTGCACCCAGAAAAATGCAGAATGCCTTGAGGTTTTTGCCCGGCTAACGCGTCACAAGTGTGGTGGAACTGGAAACGAAGCAGCAATCCGACGACGCATTGGTCGCCCGGTTCCGCCGAGGCGATGCTGACGCATTTGCGCGGCTGTATCAGCGCCATCGGCATGGTCTTTTCGGCTATGCGCTGAGCTTTTATCGCCAGGAAGCGCCGGCCGCCGACGCAGTACAGGAGCTATGGCTGGGCTTTCTGGAGAACATTGAGAGCCTCGCCGGGGTCGCGAACGTGCGGGCATATCTGTACCGCAGCCTTCGCAACCGTGTGCTGGACGAGTTTCGACGCAAGAAGAGGGAAGTGAACGCCCTGGGCCAGACCGATGCGATCACGCTGATTCGGCCCAGGGACACAGTGGCCTCCCGCGAAGAGGCTCAACAATTGAATGAGGCGCTGATGCGCCTGCCCGAGGAGCAGCGCGAAGTAGTGCTGTTGCGGATTTACGGCGAGATGAAGTTTGCGGACATTGCGGACGTTCTCCAGACCAGTACCAAGACGGTGGAAAGCCGCCACCGGCTTGCACTTGAGAAGCTGCGTGAATGGCTACAAACGACAAACCTATGAGCAACACGGACCCGATAGGAAACCGCTTCCGTGGCCCGACACCGCCGCCTGCCGTGGACCGCAAAGTCCTGAAGGCAGCGGCAGATAGGGCTGCGGGACTCAGCAATGAGGGCGGGCCGCGCCTTTCAGATGGCGGTGAAAAGTCATACAGTAACCAATCGACGAAAACGCCAAAAAGCAGGGAGCAGACCACGATGTCAGACGACAACATCGTATTTCCATGTCCGGCATGCGGAACGAAGTACAGCGTCTCACCGCACCATGCAGGCAAGAAAACCACCTGCAAGAAGTGCGGCGCGTCCGTGACAGTGCCAACGCCGCAGGTCGCGAACCCCACAATCGTGGGCGGAACCCGCACCATTCGCCGCGCGGACATCGATCCGGGTGCCTCAGCCCGTGAAGAAGCCGTGGAGGCCGGCCGCGCATCCGACGTGGACATGAGCGGCGGCCAGAGCGTCCTTCGTAAGGAAGAAACCGTAATCGGTGCCCCGCCGATGAATGTTGGAACTCGCGGCCCTGCGCAGCGCGGCGGCACGCGTCCCGCGCCTGCTGGTGGGCGACCGACGGGCCGCCCGAACCCGGGGCGACCGTCGCCGTATGGCGGACCGGGAGCGCCTGCCAAGAAGAACAACATGCCGATGATGCTGGGTATCGGTGGCGGCGTGCTGGCCCTGATCCTGGTTGTGGTGATTATTGCCGCATCTTCGGGCGGCGGCGGTGGTGGTGGTGACGGCTCTGGTACCGACGGTGATGTGGCCGGCGCAGACGGCAGTGCAGGCACACCGAAGCTGGATGCCGACGCGCAGCTGCTTGCCGAGATGCGCAAGAACTACAACAACTACGAAGCCCTGACGGCCGACCAGGTGAAGTACTACTACGTCGAGGCCGGCAAGCGCAAAGACAACGCCGAGTTCAAGGCACAGCAGTCTGACTGGGCCAAGGCCCTCGCCCGCAAGGCCGACTCGAGCGGCAACGCAGACGAGCTGGCCGACATCGCCTTGATGCTGGATACGGACGGCTATCCCGGCTCAAGAGTCCTGCTCGACACCGCCTGGAAGGCGCTCAAGACAGCCAAGAAGGCAACTCGCGAGGTCAAGGAAACGGACCCGGACGGACGTCAGCACATGACGCTCAAGCCGAATCCGAAGTTCAAAGACATCGTGGAGCGCCTCGGCTGGATGCCTTACAAGAAGCCCATCGAAATGGATGAGGCGCAACTGTACGAGTGTGAAGGCGCCAAGGAATACAACAACGCGTACCTCGACATTGACCAGGTGTTCCGCGACGTTGAACTGTATCCGCCGGAAATGATCTCGTCCCTCAAGGACCTTGAGGGAAAGGCGCTCGATTCATTGAAGGCGCTCAAAGATCTGGATGCAAAGGATGGGTTCGCCATCCGCGCCCGGCAGGCCTGGCTCCGCTTCAAACAGAAGCAGGGCGGCGGCAAGGTGGACCGCCAGAAGGGTAAACGCAGCTTCAGCGCAAAGGCCATGGGCCGCGAAAGCGAGTCCATCGACCAGATCTGGACCTACACCTACTGGAAGCCCTTCATGGTGTACGTCGAGAGGGGCATCGGTCAGGACGATCTCGATGCGGACTTCATTGAGTCTCTCGAGAGCAAGGCCGCGCTGCTCAAGCACGAGTACGACTGGTTCAGTGAGCACCTGATCAACAAGTACAACCTTCAGCGCGTAAAGCCCGAACACGATGCCGAACGCGCCGAGCAAGAAGGCTGGCCGATGGAGATCGTGGTTTTCAAGGACAGCGCCACGATGGCTCAGTTCTATGAAGACTCTTCTGGCCAGCCCGCGCCTCCGGGCGTTCGAGCCTATTACTCACCACGCAATGAGCGCGTCGTAACCTATGACGACACCGCCGACATGAGCCCCGACACCCAGTGGTTCAACGAGTCCGTGCTGATACACGAGAGCTTCCACATGCTTTCGGATTTCTACGCGGCCAACCCGATGTTCGACGAGGACGAAATGCAGACTCGTCCGCGCTACCCGAACATTCTGGTTCAGGAAGGCCTGACGGACTCTGTTTCCGGCTTTTCCCGCGAAGGCGAAGGGCTGAACGCGACGTACGAGTTCCTGCAGCTGAATCACATCCGCCTGCGCGACTTCCAGCACATCTATGATCTGCTGGGCAAGAACCTCCTGTACCGTGTGCGTGATGCCCTCGATTGCCGGCATTACGGTCAGTGCGTCAACAAGGCGTTTGAGCGTGCAGCGGAGTTGAAGCTGAAGCTGAACCCGCTGTGGCTCCAGCAGGCCGCGCTGGGCGTGTACTACCCGACCGTCTGCCAGATGAGCTACTTCTTCCAGAACTACAAGGAGGGCGGCAAGTACCCGTATCGGGACAAGTGGTGGGACTACCTCGGCAAGAGCTACACAGGCGAGATCAAGACCAGCAACTGGAGCGACAACACCGGTATCGTCAAGTTCAAGGAAATCTTCGGCATCAAGAACGACAAGGATTGGGACGACCTCGACAAAAAGTTCGTCGACTTCACCCTCAATCTCAGCCCGGAAGATGTCGGCAAGGGCGGCGGTATCGACGACAAGGGCGCCAAGGAGGGCGACAGCATCAACCCGGGCCTGCCGCCGATGCCGGGCCTGCTCCCCGGTGAAAGCGGCAAGGCCGTACTGCCCAGCCGGGAAGACGAAGAGTAGTTTCACGCGAATACAAGACACGGGGGGCCCTCGGGCCTCCCGTTGTATTTCATCTGCTTCAACTGTCGCAAACTGCCTATCAGGAAGATCATAGGGTTGGCGTGCGCCAACCCTTTGGCCGCTTTCGGACCTTTGAGGTCTACTAACTCAGGCCCATCCGGTTTATAAAGAAGGCTGCAAAAGCCCTGCGCAGCGAGAGCGGCATTGTCCGCGGCCGCGCATGTGACTTTGCGGCGATAACATGAAACAGGCAACTCAGATCAAGACCAAGGTTCGCTTCGTGACGGCCGCGTCGTTGTTCGACGGTCACGATGTGTCCATTAACATCATGCGCCGACTGCTGCAGGCCCACGGTGCGGAAGTCATCCATCTCGGCCACAACCGCAGCGCCGAGGAAATTGTCAACGCAGCCATCGAAGAAGACGCCCAGGGCATCGCCGTCAGCAGCTATCAGGGCGGCCATATGGAGTTCTTCAAGTACATGCACGACCTGCTGCGCGAAAAGGGCGCAGGCCACATAAAGATCTTCGGGGGCGGCGGCGGCGTAATCGTCCCTGAAGAAATTGCCGAGCTGCATGCCTATGGCATCAACCGCATTTTCAGCCCTCACGACGGCCGCGAACTTGGCCTCGACGGCATGATCAACCTGATGCTGGCCGAATGCAATTTCAGCACGGCCGCACACCTGAACGGCGAGCTGACGAACTTTGACACCAGCCACAAGGGAAGCGTCGCACGGCTGATCAGCCTCGCTGAGCTGAATGGCGACGCGCCGACTGAAGAGCACGACAAGCTGACGCAGGAAATTCGCCAGCGGAAATCGCAGCGCAAGACGCTCGCGCCGGTCATCGGCATTACAGGAACAGGCGGCAGCGGCAAGTCGAGCCTGACCGACGAGCTGCTGCGGCGTTATCTGCTCGATTTCGACAACCAGACCGTGGCAGTGCTCAGTATCGACCCGACGCGCAAACGCACCGGTGGTGCGCTGCTCGGCGACCGCATCCGCATGAATTCCCTGAACAACGACCGCGTGTTCATGCGCAGCCTGGCCACACGCGAAAGCCACAGTGAAATCAGCGACGCGCTGGATGAAGCAATCGAGATCTGTCAGGCGGCCGGCTACGACCTCATCCTTGTGGAAACCAGCGGCATCGGCCAGGGCGACGACGAAATCACCAAGTTCGCCGACGTCAGCCTCTACGTTATGACACCCGAGTTCGGCGCGCCCACGCAGCTCGAGAAGATCGAGATGCTGGATTTTGCCGACATGGTGGCGCTCAACAAATTCGAGCGCCGCGGCAGCAAGGACGCCCTTCGCGACATCCGAAAGCAGGTCTGGCGCAACAAGGGCGCACCGGCCAATGACCAGCCGACTGACATGCCGGTCTACCCGACGATTGCCGCCCAGTTCAACGACCTTGGCGTGAACAAGCTGTATCAGGACCTGCTGGTTCGCCTGTCTGAAGCTTCCGGCCGCAAGCTGGAGACTCGCTACTTCACTCAAGTGGCGGGTCCGGAGGGGCCTGAGCAGCTGACCGTAGTGCCCGGCAAGCGTATTCGTTACCTGTCCGAAGTGTCGGACAGCGTGCGCGGCTACCACAAGTGGATCGCTGAGCAGCGCGTGATCGCGGGCAAGCTCGGTGCGACCTACAGCGTGCTGCAGGACCTCGGTGACAAGGCCACAAAGCCGTTCGAGAAGATCGCCGACAAGCACGAAGACGCAGCAATCGCAAAGCTTCGCAAGCGCTACAATCAGCTGCTGCTCGAGCTGGACCCCGCCTGCATCCGCGAATTGCAGGCATGGCCCGAGCTGCAGAAGTCGTATACGGCCGAAGAGAACGTCTACGAAGTCCGCGGCCGAGAAATTCATGTCGCGAACTACACGAAGACGCTCAGCGGCACCCAGCTGCCCAAGGTCGCGCTGCCGAAGTACCGCGACTGGGGTGACGTATTGGTCTGGCTGCTGGAAGAGAATGTCCCCGGACGTTTCCCGTACACCGCCGGCGTGTATCCGTACAAGCGCAGCGGCGAAGACCCAACCCGCATGTTCGCGGGCGAAGGCCCGGCCACCCGCACCAATGCGCGCTTTCACCTGGTTTCTGAAGGCCAGCCGGCCGCGCGCCTCAGCACGGCGTTTGACAGTGTCACGCTGTACGGCGAAGACCCGCACGAACGCCCGGACATCTACGGCAAGGTCGGCGAATCCGGCGTGGCGATCTTCACGGTCGAGGAAATCGAGATCCTGTACGCAGGCTTCGACCTGTGTGCCCCGACCACCAGCGTCAGCATGACGATCAACGGCCCGGCGCCGATCATCCTCGCGTTCTTCTTCAACGCCGCCACGCGCCAGCAGGCCCGCAAGTTCCTGATGGAAAAGGGCAAGCTCAAGCCCGACC
>JAGQRH010000027.1 GCA_020425605.1 Planctomycetota bacterium
ACAGGGACGCCTCCGCGTCTTGACGCGTCAACGATTGACTGGTCCGCGGCCGACGAGCAGACGGGCGACGACCCGCCGGTGCCGTTCTCGTTCATGACGCGCGAGATTACCCGGCCGCAGGTGAGTTGCTTCATCACCTACACGAATGCGAAGGCGCACAAAGTGATCGCCGACAACCTGGCACGCAGCCCGCTCTATAGCGGGCAAATCGTCGGCGTTGGCCCGCGCTACTGCCCATCGATCGAGGACAAGATCAAGCGTTTCCCGGACCGTGGCTCGCACCACATCTTCCTTGAGCCGGAGGGGCTCGACAGCGGCGAGGTCTACCCGAACGGCATTAGCACCAGCATGCCGCGCGACGTGCAGGACGCGTTGGTCCGGACGATCCCCGGGCTTGAGCGCGCGCGCATCGTGCGCTACGGCTATGCGGTCGAGTACGACTTCCTGCCGCCCACGCAAGTTGACGCGACGCTTCAGACCAAGCTCGTGCGCGGGCTGTACCTGGCAGGGCAGATCAACGGAACCACAGGATATGAAGAAGCCGGCGCGCAGGGCCTGATGGCAGGGCTGAACGCCGCCCTGACGCTGGCCGGGGGAGAGCCGGTCGTGCTGCGACGCGACCAGGCCTACATCGGCGTGCTGATCGATGACCTGACCACTCGTGGCACAGATGAGCCCTACCGCATGTTCACCAGCCTCGCCGAATATCGGCTGCGGCTGCGCACCGACAACGCGGATCGCCGCCTGACGCCCTTGGGGATTGAGCTGGGGTGCGTTGATGGCGACCGCCGAGAGCGCTTCGAGACCAAGCTGGGCGACTATCGGCGCGGCGAAGAACTGCTGAAAAGCACCATGCATGGCGACAAGACACTGTACTTCCGGCTTCGCACGCCGGAGTTCGAGTGGTCAAAGGCGCTGGAGCTTGCCCCGGGGCTGGCGGCGCTCGATATAGAGGCGTTGGCGACGCTGCAGATTGACGCGCGCTATGACGGCTACATGGGCCGCGAAGATGCCGAAGTTGCGCGTCTGCGCGAGTTGGAATCCTTCCGGCTGCCGCCCGGTTTGCATTACGCCGCAATCGATCCGCTGCGCAAGGAAGCGCGCGAGAAACTGGCTCGTGTCGCACCACTCACTCTCGGCCAAGCCGCCCGGATTCCGGGCATCGGGCCGGGCGACCTGACTGTGCTGCGCGTCTGGCTGAAGTCCTCACGAGGATCGGTCGCTGCACGTTGATTGTGGATAAACTGGGTCTAGTTTGTCTTGCTTTTTCGCCTCCGCAGGGTAGGTTCAGGGAGTCAACGGGCGCAAGCCCAAGGACAAAATCTGAGCATTACCCAACCCCTCTTAGCCCGGGAGGGGATTGAGCGAAGCCCTCGTGATTGCCCCGCGAGGGCTTCAAACTTAAGCCTGTCCAATGGACGAAACCGGCACGTACATCTGCGACAGCTGTGGTGAAGAGATCGAGGTTAGCCTCGACCCAAGTGCAGGCAGCCAGCAGCATTACGTCGAAGATTGCCCCGTCTGCTGCGTGCCGAACGTGTTGGACATTTCCTGGGACGACGACGGCCTGGCAGTGGTCCGCGCCCAGCGCGAATAAGATTTCCGTCTGCGCTTTTCAGCACACATTATGTGACTATACTACGCCCTCTTGCGATGGGCGATCTAGGCAATGGGCGACGCAGACCAAAACCGAACGGCCATCCAGCCTGACTGGCTTCTCGCCAACGTGCCGTTCGTCTCGTTCATTTGTGAAAACGACGCATTCTACTCGATGCGTTTCCTCACCTTCGGCGGTGGGGCGGCATTTGGCTACAACGTCGAAGACTTCATCGACAACAAGCACTACTTCGCGGCGTCAACGACGCACCCCGAAGACGCTGACATTGTCGACGCACACGCGGAGCAGGCGGTGGGTGGCGGCGCGCCTGTGGTGTCCCGCTATCGGCTTGTACAGGCAGACGGTATGCCGGTGCCGGTTCTGCTGGTCAGCAAGGCCGTGCGGGGCGCCAGTGGCAGCATTGAAGCCCTCGCGGGAGTTTGCGTTGATCTTCGTGGTGTACCGGCGCTGCAAGGGCCACCCGGTCTTCTCTCTCAATTGCGCGTGCCCGCGCGCCAGAGGCCAGCAACACAGCGCCCGCGTGAGATTGACACTGCCTGGGCCGCGAATGAGTTGCCAATTACCTCGTTCTTCGTTGAGAACGACGAGCACTTCACCGTTCGAAAGAGCTACGGCTCAGTCGAGGAACTGCTGGGCTACTCGGCCGAAGACTTCACAAACGCCCGAAAGTACAAGCCTGCCAGCGCGACCCATCCGGCCGACGTGGACATTGCCGATGCGTACATCGAACTCGCGTCGTCGCGAGAAGGGGAGCAGGTGGCGGCAAGGCTGCGCCTCGTGAACTCGGATGGTGAGTCGGTTCCCGTCATTGTGTTCGCGCGTGGCGCCAGGCCGCCTGGCGCCGAAATTGGAGTGGCGGGCGGAGTACTGGACATCCGCCACATTCCGGCACTGCAGGGCTCTTTCGGCGTACTTGGCCAGTAGCAGGTATTGTGTGCTCGTGCCCACAGCTATGATCCGGACATGACCCAGTCTGAACCAGACCTGATGGCGCTGATCCAGGGCTTGCCCGCCGCGCTGATCAATGTTGCGCACGATGAGCACTACACACTGCGCTTTGCGAACAAGCAGGCAGCGGAGTTGTTGGGCTACTCGATCGCGGATTTTCTTGAGAATTCCCGATACAAGGCCGCTTCGGTTGTGCACCCGCACGATCTTGATCTGCTGGAAGTAGCCGACGGCATCCATGCGAAGGGACCGCGAACTCTGTTGGTTCGATATCGACTGATCGCGGCTGATGGCAGTGAAGTCCCCGTGCTTGACGTTTCGCGCCCCCAATTTGACGAGCGGGGAGAGCTGCAGAGTTTCATCACTCTGCTGGTGGACTTGCGCGATGCCCCGGACCTGCAGGGGCCATCCAAGATTCTGAGCCGTGTTGAATGAGCCTGAAGCTGGTCATTGTCTACGCCAGCACAGGCGGAAACACCAAAGAGACTGCTGAACTCGCGGCAGAGGGTGCGGCAGGTGCCGGTGCCGAAGTGGATGCTTACAACGCCTACGGTCTTGACGCGTCCATACTTCTTGAGGCGCAAGCCATCCTGCTGGGAGAGCCAACCTGGGGCGATGGCGATCACCACGCCGACTGGTCGCCTTTCGACGAGAGCATGGCCGATCTGCTGCAGGAAGAGCGTCGACTGGAGGGCATCCCGGCTGCGGCGTTCGTCGGCTGCGATCGGGCGTACCGGAATTTCGGCCGGGCCGTTGAGCTGATCGAGTACCGCCTGGAAGAGTGCGGGGCAAAGATCATGCAGCAGGGCCTGAAGATCGAGCTGCGGCATAACGACCACAGCCGTGCATTCACCCGCCAATGGGGCGCAGATTTCGTCAGGCGCGCAACAGGCCAGTTACCACCACAGCCGCACCGTCCGGCCATGACGCGAGAGCAGGCCGACGCTGTGATGGGAATTCGCCCAGACGAGCGGGAACACCGCACCCAACGGGGTTTGTCAGGTAGATAATCAGGCAATGTACTAGAAAGGTGACGGATGTATCCTCCGCGAAGGCAGGAGGCGACTATGTCGATCCCGAGCGCAGGCTGGATGCTTCAGCACATTCCTATCAAGTCATACTTTGCGGCCGAAGACGAGGCCTGCTCACTTCGCGTTGTGGGAGGAGTCGACGATACACTGTTCGGATATCCCATTGAGTCAATACTTGGCAAGAAACACATCCTGAGCAATGAGTTCCTGGGTGCAGAGGACCGCGAAGTAGCCCGCGCGCATCGGGAGGCAGTGTGGCTGAAGCATAGTCCTGTCATCTCGCGACTCGACATCATTGACCGTGATCGGGGTCCGATACCGTGCCTGCTTGCGAGTCATGGGTTGTATGACGGGGGCGAACGAGTCGGGGTCTCAGGTGTGTTGATCGAGCTCGGTGGCGTGCCGGAGCTTCAAGTTGAAAAGGGCGTGCTGGCCCGCGGCACGGACGCGCCGAACTGGAACCAGCGAACGAGCTTGCCCCCGGACCTCGATCGCGAGTGGTTGGTTGAAGTGTTACCGGTAGCGTTCGTAGTCAGCGTCAATGATCCCAACTACACGATCCGTCACCTAAGCGGTTCGATGGAGCGAATTGTGGGGCACTCGTCTCAGCAAATCTTGTCGGGCAAACCCAAGTCATGGAGCCTGATCGACCCGACGCAGCTGGATCTTGCGGACGAAAAGCTGGAGAGAGCGATACAAGCTAAGCAGAATGTCATTCTGCGGCTGACGCTCGCACATCGCCTCGGCATCGCAGTCCCGATTCTTGCGATCGTGGCCCCTTACATGCCGGCAGGCCACAAGAACGGCTTCTTTGTTTCGGCCGTGCTCGACATTACAGGTGCGAAGGCGCTACACGGAAAGACGCAGACATTTGTGCTGCAGCTCTGACTACTTGGCGTCGCGGTCGCGGACTACGCCGCGTTTGCTTTCGCGGAAGAATTTGACCCAGTGCTGGGCTTCGGCGCTGTCGGAGAACTCGGTCTCAAGTCTCGCAAGCACCTGTTCAAGCGGTGTGCCGCTGCGGAACAACACCTTGTAGGCCTCGCGCAGGCGCTTGATGGCGGCGCGGTCAATTCCGGCTCGTTCGAGACCGACGGCATTCAATCCGTGCACTGCGCAGCCGTAGCCGAATGCTTTCGTGAATGGCGGTACGTCCAGGCTGGTGACGCTGCCGCCGCTGATCATCGCCAACTTGCCGACTCGCGCAAACTGGTGTATCGCGACCAGGCCCCCAAATACCACCCGGTCCTCAACTGTGACGTGGCCCGCCAGTTGGACTGCGTTCGCGGCGATCACGCGGTTGCCGATCTCACAGTCGTGACCGACGTGGCAATAGGCCATCAGGAAGTTGTCGTCGCCGATTGTGGTGGTCTTGTGCTCGGTCTTGTTGCTGCCGCGTGAAAGCTGGACGTAGTCGCCGATGAAATTGCGATCGCCGATTACCAGCTTTGTCGGCTCACCCTTGTAGCCGAGATCCTGCGGCGGCGCGCCGATGCTGCAGTGATTGCTGATGCGATTGCTTTCGCCAATCGTAGTCGGGCCCTCGATCACTGTGTGCGGGCCGACGCGGCTGTCTTTGCCGATCACGACGCCGGCGCCGATGACACAGTAGGGTCCGACTTCGCAGCTTTCGTGGACCTGCGCGTTGGAGTCGATGATTGCGGTGGGATGGACTGGCATTGCGGCTCTAGGTTCCGGTTTTTCCAATGGCGCAGACTTTCGCTGTAGCGGCCGCTTAAAGCAAGAGTTGCGGCCAATAGACCGCAACTCAGTTCTTCCGACTTCAAAGCCAGGCTAGCGGCGCTGCAGGATGCTCAGAATCGCAGTCAGCTGCGTCTTCTGCATCTCTAGCTGTTCCTTGATTGCGTTGATGTCTTCCGGGTTGCCACCGCCGCCTCCACCACCGCCGGCCACGATGCCCTCGCCGACTTCGGTGCCAAGCTTCAGCAGGTCGCCGTACCAGCGCGACTCCGGCAGGCTGGTGACGAGCTTTTCGGTAAGTTCACGGCCGGCCTTGCTGACGCTGCTAAGGTGCTTGAGCACCTGGTCCATCTGCTCGTTGGCGGCGTCGCCGAATTCGACCTTCATGCCCTTTTCGCGCGTCTTCTTGATCTCTTCGCGCATGCTCTTCATTTCGTCGCGGATCCGGCCGAGCATGTCTGTGACCGGCCCAAGGTCCATGTTCACGGTTACCTTGGCCGGTGCGCCTCCGCCACCACCTCCGCTGGAAACCGCCGGGGCTGCCTGGGCAACTGCAGCGGCTCTTGGCTCCGGCGAACTGACCGGCTCGTCGTCGACGGCTGATGGTGCCGCGCCGCTGCTAAGCGGGGACTGCTCATCGTTAACCTTCGGCGTCGAAGACTTCAGGCGTTTGGAGAGGTTCGCGAGTTTTGCAAGGTCAGCCATGCCACATCACCGTTTGTGGACCAAAAAAGAGCGCGCCCGGTGGAAACCGGGCGCGCGTCACGGTTTGCCAAGGCTAGAAATTCTAGTCCTCGTGGCTCAGCGCCGCAAGCAGGCAACCCTTGCTGGTGGCGTTGAGTTGGTCTTCCGCGCGGCGGATGTCGCTCACCTTGATCGGGAAGCGGGCCGCCATCTTGCTGAACTCGTCCTTGAACACCTCGACGAAGCCGCCGACCTTCGACGTGCCGCCCGAAATCGCGATGGGTACCGGCTTGGGGAAGTTCGGGATGTCCTTCGTGGTCTCGAACTTCTTGATGATGTTGTCGAGGCTGTACTTGATCAGGTGGCGGTAGTAGATGACGATTGCTTCTTCTTCCGGGGTCTTCGGCGCGTTGATGTCGACGCCGCGTTCCTTGACGGCCGTGATCTTGCTGGCCGCGCAACCCATCACCTGTGCCGCCTGCTGGTCGATCCAGTCGCCGCCCTTGGCCGTCGAGAAACTGACGACCGGCATCGAACGGAAGGTCACGCAGACGTTCACCATGCCGCCACCGCACGAAATGCCGATGCCGGTAAAGTCGTCGTCGCCCAGCTCGCTGAACACGACGGCCTGACCTTCGTTGAAGGGGTGGCCACGGTATCCGAGGCGGTCAAGCAGGCCGTTCGCGATGTTCGTGTGGTACACGATGTTCATCGTCGAGTCGACCGGGTCAGCCGGGATTGAGTAGTAGACGATCTCGCCTTCCGCGCGCGGCGGGCCGAGGATCTTCTTGAACAGCTCTACTTCCATCGGCATGGCGTCGACGTCGGTCGGGCTGATAAGGCCGTTCTTCATCGGACGGCGCATTTCGCGGTTGAAGATGTTCGCCAGCTCGAAGGCGTCTTCACCGATGATGAAGAGCTTGTTCTCGCGCTTGATGTAAGGAACGCCCTGTCCCTTCAGCATCTTCAAGGTGTACGGGTCTTCCGGCACGTCAAGGAATGCATTGCGTGCAGGGAAGAACTCGATGCCGCCTTCTTCATCCATGCGGGACGCGACAAGGTTCGCAGTTCCCACGTCCAAGCCGCGCCCGAGCGGCGCACCCGAATCATCACCCACGGTGGATACCTCCGGCTGTTCAGAATAAGCTTCGTTTGGTTCCGCAGGCACCGAGTCTTCCGAGACCGCCCCGGAATCGTCGTCGCCCGTATCGCCCGCGTAATCATCTGCGGACGTTGAATCCTCTTCCTCGCCTGCTGCAGCCCCCAGGTCGAGCTCGTCGGATTCGTTGTCTGTTATCTCGCCGCTATCGCCCGCGGCGTTCAAGTCCAGTTCGTCTTCTTCGCTGCCGTCCGGTCTCATGCGCGATTCCTCCCCTTGCGCCGACGAAACACCCCGGGTGGGATCCTCGATGGCATCCTCTTCAGGAGCCGAATTCGAGTCACCCGCTGCCGGGTTCTGCGCTGCGGGGGGAGCTGCGCCTGAGTCTTCCAGGTCAGTGCGTTGTGGACTGTTATCTATCAGTGAATCCACAGTTTCGCCAGTGGGATTTTCTGCATGCCCGCTGACTTTATCGCCTTGCGTACCAGCATCTTCCGCGATGTTAGATTCCATTTCACTTGCGGCCAAAGTCATCGGGCCGGAGCCCCCAAGCGCATCTGAGTCACCCATCGACGCACCGGTCAGCTCCACACTTGGGACATCCGTGTCATCCGACGGGTCGTCGCCTTCGGCGCCGGCCATCTCCATCGCGGCCATGGTCATCGGCCCGGAGCCAGCTTCAATCCGGTCTTCCGGCGCAGAAGCCACGATGCGTTCCGTGTCGCCTCGGGTCTGCTCATGGCGATGTTCTTCGGCACCGTCTTCTTCAGACTGTTCCATGTCGTAGGCGGCCATCGTCATGGGGCCAGCCGTGATCGGCTGGCTTTCGCGAATGCCAGCAAGATCGAGCTCTTCCTCAATACGCGTGGCAGGCCCGGGGAAAGACGCGTCGTAGTTGTTGGCATCCAGCGTCGATTCATCCAGGTCGCCGATGTCGATGTCGTGCTCATCCACGATTTCGTGCCGCCCGCTGCCGGTAATCACCACGCCCCCAACATCGAGGTCCTCGTCATCTTCGATGACGTCTTCATCTTCGACGATTTCGTGGCGGCCCGACGGCGTCACATTCACCGGCGTGTCGTGCCAGTTTTTCTCCTGCTGTTTGGTGGTGCGGCGCTTGGCTGCGCGCTGCAGACGTTCGCGTACCGTCTCGCGCTGCGGCGGCTCGTCGTGGAGGTCGGACAGGTCGAGGTCGTGATCATCTTCCTCGAAGACCTGGCCTGCATCGTCATTGGCGTTATTGGGCACGATCGGGTTGCTGCCTCTGGATGCCTTAGTTTTAGCGGTTTCACGCGGACGGCCGGAAATTGTAGCGCTCACGCGCGGCCGCACAAGGGGCTGCAGACTCGCTGCCCGCATCAGGTCGCTGCGTGTGGTATACTTGGTGACATGAGAGCCCGGGTACAATGCGATTGCGGATGGCAGCGTGAACTCAGCGAGTTTTATGCGGGCAAACGTATTCGCTGCCCGCAATGCGCATCCGTGCTGGATGTGCCGGGCGAGCCGGCTTCGGGCCTCTATAATTCGCCGCTTCCTGACCGCAAACAGCCGGACGTCAGCCGGCGGGGGCGCGGTTGCTGGGTTGGCGTGCCAAACTCATGTGCTCCGCGCCGCTGTTGCGGCGGCTCGTGGATGATCATCCTGATCGTGATTGCGATCAGCGGCGTTCACCTGTGGCGACAGATTGAATCCGACCGGCGGATGTTCAGCAGCGACCAATGCGGGACTGAGCAACTCGAGCAGGAAACGCCCGTCGCACCCGCGGTGCCGGCGCAGCCAGATCCGACGTCGCCGACACCAATCAAGCCGGAGCCGGCCAGGCCTGCTCCGCCGGCCGAGAAGGCGGGCGAAGAATCTGCCGATGATTCCGACGAAGACGAGTTCTAGGCCCGCCCCATCCCGCATTTTGCCTTTTGCAATTCGAATTCGTGGCTAGGATTGCCCACCCCAATCTTCAGGAGGTTCGGCATGGCACGATTTCTTGTGGCGGGCGTATGCCTGGCGATGATCCTTGCACTCGCGGCCTGCGGCGGCGGCTCAAACACAACTGACAACAGTTCCGCGCCGCCTGCCAACACTTCCGGCGGCGATGGCGGCAGCGCCAAGACCAACAAGCCCGACGACACGCCAAAGGAAGACCCGGACCTCTGGAAGAAGATCGTCATGCCCACGCCCAAGGGCTGGGACAAGCTCGCCAAGGACGGCCAGGCCGAGCTGCGCAGCGACAAGTACGATCTGCTGCTCAAGCCGGACGCCGCGTTCAGCCTGCTGGAGTCGTACGGCGACAAGCCGGCGCCCCATGCAAGCAGCGGAACGGACGAGGAATGGACTGACTGGCGCAACACCGTCTCGGCCGTCTTCATCTATAATGCGAGCAAGACCAAGGACGACCCGGTCGCAACGCTTAAGAAGCACGGCGCGGCGTTCATTTCCGGCTTTGACGGCAGCGGCGTACGTGAGATGTCCGGCGTGGCGCTTTACGTCCACAATGAAGCAAATGACAAGTGGGCCGCTTGCGTAAGTAACGAACGTGGTACATACATCCTTGTCGCGCTCGTGCGGAACGAGGACGCGAGCAAGATCATGAAGCCGTATCCAGCAACCATCAAACCGGAGTAGCCATGGGTTACAACAGCAGCAAGAAGGGTCACCTGAAGAACAAGCGCCGCAAGATCGCCAACGCCCGCAAGCGCAAGATCGTCGAAGGCAAGGCCGCGAAGAAGGGCTAACCCGACTCCGGGTTTTGGATTTCTGATTTTGGATTGGCGCATGTGCGCCACCCGGGCGGCATTGCAGATCAATCCAGAATCCAAAATCTAGAATCCAAAATCCTCGCATGCATCGCGTTTGGGCCCAGATCGACAAGTCCGCTGTGCGCCACAACCTCGGCGCCATCCGGCAGCGCGTGGGGGATACCCGCGTGATGGCCGTGCTGAAGGCCAACGCCTACGGACACGGCGCAGTCGAGATGGCCAAGCTGCTCGTGGCCGAGAAGATCGACGCCATCGGCGTGGGCGACAGCGGGGAGGCTCTGGAGCTTCGCGACGCCGGCATCTCGGCGCCAATCCTGATTGTCGGCGGCATCATCCCGGGCGAAATGCCCCGCGTGGTTGAGAACGACATCGAGGTCAACCTGCACACAGTGCAGATGGCCGAAGAACTCAATGCCGAGGCGTTGAAACAGCAACGCAACGTTCGCGTCCACCTGAAGGTAGACACCGGCATGGGCCGCCTCGGCATGCAGCCCTTCGAGGCTGTGCCGTTTCTTCACAACCTGCGGCGCCTGCGGAATCTTGAACTGGTGGGCATGTGCACGCATTTCAGCCTGCCGTACGAGCGCAACCCGGCCTTCACCACCCGCCAGATCGAGCACTTCAATCTTGCGGTCGAGGTGGCCGAGCGGCTGGGATATCGCGACCTCACGCTACACAGCAGCAGCAGCCTCGCGATCTTCGGGCGTGAAGACGCCTACTTCAACATGGTGCGCACGGGCATCGCCATGTGGGGGCTGCTGCCCGGCGACGCCCAGGGCAACGCGGATCAGCTCAAGCCCGCACTGGAACTCAAGAGCCGCGTGCTGTTCATTAAGGACGTCCCGGAAGGCACGCCGATCGGCTATTCGCGCACGTACTACACGCCCGCGCCCGCGCGCATCGCGACGCTGCCCGTCGGCTACAACGACGGCTACCGCACGTCGCTCAGCAACAAGGCCGAAGTGCTGGTGCGCGGCGTGCGCTGCCCGGTAGTTGGGCGCGTCAGCATGGACTACACGACGATCGACGTCAGCCTGGTGGACGGCGCCGCGGTTGGCGACGAAGCCACGCTGATCGGGCAGGATGGCGACGACGCAATCAGCCTCGCGCAAGTGGCCGAATGGGCCGAGGCAATCCCGTATGAAATCCTGTGCGGATTAGGACGACGCGTTGCACGCGTTTACAGTTAGTAGTCAGTTGCCGGTTGTCAGGCCGGCGGCTGATCGAACTAGTCTGACAACCGACAACAGATAACCGACACTGAGGCTATCCATGGCTGATTCACCACCGGACATCCAGGCCCTTGGGCGCGTGCCGACCGGGCTTTACATCGTGACGGCCGAGAACAACGGCCAGCGGGCAGCGTTTCTTGCCAGTTGGGTGTGCCAGGCGGGGTTCTTTCCGCCGGCCGTCAGCGTGGCGATCAAGCAGGACCGCCCGATCATGCGCCAGCTCTCAAGAGGGGCACACTTCGCGCTGAACATCCTCGGCACCGAAGACAAGAAGCTGATGGGGCAGTTCGCCAAGGGCTTCGAAATCAACGAAGACCCGTTTGAGAAAGCCAACATTGAGCGCACGGACAACAACACCCCGTACCTGCCTGAAGCTCTGGGCTTCCTCGAGTGCCGCCTGATGCGCGTGCTGGAGCCAAGCACCGAGCACAATCTTGTGGTGGGCGAAATCATCGGCGGCCGCATGCTCAAGGAAGGCGAGCCCTGGGTGCACGTGCGCAAATCCGGCGACCACTACTAGGGAGTTGTAAGTTGTCAGCACTACTGCAGTTCAACTGACAACTGACAACTGGCAACCAGATGAACACCGCCTGCGAAGTCCTCGAATCCGCTCGCCGCATTGCCGTGCTCGGCATGTCGCCGAAGCCGCACCGCACCAGCCATGCGATCGCGATGTACCTGCAGGGCGCAGGCTTTGAGATCGTGCCGGTCAACCCGGGCCATGAGCATATCGAGGGCCTGCGCTGTTACCGAAAGCTGGAAGCGATCTCTGAGCCGGTCGATATCGTGGATGTCTTCCGGGCCGCTGAGCACGAGCACGAAGTCTGCGCCGAAGTCCTGGCCATGGACCCGCTGCCGAAGGCCGTCTGGTTCCAGCTCAATGCCGGGGGCTTTGGTGTCGAAGACGAACTTCGCGAACGCGGCATCGAAGTGTTCGTAGACAGCTGTATCAAGGTCGTCCACAGCATCTGCTCCGGCAAACGCTAGGTTTGAGGGTGCCGAATCGACGGCCGAAACCTAAAACCGGTCACCTGAAACCTGTAACCCGAAACCTGCCTTGAACCGCCATTTTGACGAAGTGCATGCCTTCATCCGCACGACCGACTTGTTCGATCGCGGTGAGGGCATTCTCGTGGCGTTCTCCGGTGGGCCGGATTCGATGTTCCTGGCCGAGGCGTTGACGCAGATCAGCATCACGTACAAGTACGGCTGGAACATCGTGCTTGCGCACCTGAATCACGGCATCAGTGAGCATGCGGACGAAAACGAGAAGTTCGCGCGCCTGATGGCAGAAGATCGTTTCAAGCTGCCGATCGTCGTGCGCAAGGTCAGCATCCCGGAGATGCTGAAATCAGGCAAGTTCAAGGGCATGAGCATCGAGTCCCTCGGCCGCCGCGAGCGCTATCGCCTGTTCGTAGAGACCTGCGCGGAAAAACACATCACCAAGCTCGCGACCGGCCACCAGCTGGACGACCAGGCCGAAACCGTCCTGATGCGCGCCATCGGCGGAAGCTGGCTGACGGGCATGTCCGGCATCCCTGTGCGCCGGCCGCTCAGCCGCAACTCGCGCGCCGAAGTCGTGCGCCCGATGCTGCGCATCGGCCGTGACCAGATCGACGAATGGGTCGAGACCGAGAAAATCCCGGTCTTTATGGACCCGACCAACGAGGACCCGCGCTACGCCCGCAACAAGGTGCGCCACAAGCTGATGCCGTTGCTGATCAAGGAATTCAACCCGGCCACGAAGCGCCACCTTGCCGCGCTCGGCCAGCAGGCGCAGGAGCTTGATGAGGAGCTGTCGCAGCTCGCCGAAGGTTTTCTTGATCCGCCGAAGGAGCGCGGCAGCGAAACCGTTGTGCGCGTCCCGATCGAGAAGCTTCGCGGGCAGGGGCCGTTGGCGCAGCGCTACATCCTGCGCGCGGCCTTGCAGTCGGCCGGCATGCCCATTCGCGAAGTGACCCACCGCCGTGTTGAACGCGTGCGCGACCTGCTGGGCAGTGAGCGGCGCGGCCTCGTAGTGCGCCTGTCCGACGGTGCAAGCGTGCTGCTTGATGACCACGACGTGGTCGTAAAGCTGGCCCACACGACAACGCTACCTGAGTTCATTACTCCTGCGGAATTCCAGATCAGCCGTGACGGCAGCTGGGTGGCCGACGTCGACCGTGGCCCGATCGCACGCATCACGGCCGAGATGATGGCCATGCCCGGCGGCGGCGTGCAGGAGTTGATGGAATCCAAGGGCGACGAAGTCGAGTACCTGAACGCCGAGGCCGTGCTGTTCCCGCTGTTTGTACGTGCCCGCAAGGATGGCGACCGGATACGGCCGCTGGGCCTGAGCGGCGAAAAGAAGCTGCAGGATCTGTTAGTGGACAACAAAGTCCCGCGTGACCAGCGTGACGTGACGCCGCTCGTGTGCGACAGCAGCGGAGTGCTGGTGGTGTGCGGCCAGACCATCGCGCACCGCGCCCGCGTAACGCCCCAGACCGGCCAGGTCATGAAGATCACGGTGATCCCGCGCTCAGGCAGCAGCGACGCCAGCGGCTTCCTGCCGCCGGTTACGTAGGCCTGCTAACTCAGCTCTTTCAGAATCGCGCGTGTGTGGGGCCCGTAGAATGGGTCGTCTTTGAGGTCTGTGGCGCGGGCCTTGACGTCGAAGGAGGCACCTTCGAGCTCGAGGTGCTTGATGCCCAGCTCGGCGGGCAACTCGAGGCCCTCAAGGTAGATTGCGATGTCGTCCACGGTGATCAGGTACTCGCCCAGGCCTCGCAGCTGGTGAATCACCTTTTCGGTGTAGGCGTCGCTGTCTTTGGCGCTGGTGGCTGCGGCCCAGTGCTGCACCGCCTGGGCGGTGAGCTTGCCGGAGTCCCAGTCCGTGAGGACCTTGCGAATTTCCTTGCGGAGTGCGTCTGACATAGCCGAAGTATAGACAGCGGCCGGACGGTCGCCAGCGCCTGGGTGAACATGGAAGACCTCGCCGAGTTTCTGCGCAGTGCCGAGCCCTACACTAGCTATCGCTACGTGCTGGGCCTCGTTTTGACCGGGCTGACCGTCTACTTCGTAGTTACTTCGATCCTTTCCCTGCGCAACATCCAGGGCCTGCTGCACGATCTCAACCGCCAGGCGCGCGAACACGGCGTGTTTCATGACGTGCGCCTGATGCTCGACCCGGAATACAATGCGACCAGCAAGCCGCTGCGCGCGAAGCCCGGGCGGATCATCAAGCTGGCACTGTATTCGGCCTGCCTGCGGCTGATCAGCTTTCGGACGCTGGTCTATGTGTTTCCCGAACTGATCGGCGTGCTCGTCGTCGGCAGTGCCGCTGCGGCGGCTTACTGGTATGTGTTTACCGCGAAACTGTAGCCCGCATCGTCAGGCGCGGGCATTGGGACCACGGTCGGCAGCTTTCAGCGGGCGGGCGTCAACGCCGTCGCGGAGGCACCGGCAGCCCTGCCCTCAGCTTACGCCGGGGGCTACGTGCAACCCTCACCCCTTGCAATTCGTTCCTGCACTGGTAGCTAAGCGCCTCGACGACGTAGACGGGAACCAGCCATGCCGGCCAAAAGTCTTGAGCAAGTGCGCAACCTCTGCATGCGGCGCGGATTCGTTTTTCCGGGCAGTGCCGCATACGGTGGCGTCGCAAGCTTCTGGGACTACGGCCCGCTTGGCGTGGAACTGCTCAACAACGTGAAGAAGGCCTGGTGGCAGGACGCGGTCTACGCACGCGACGACATGGACGGTCTCGATGCCGCCGTGCTCATGAGCCGCAAGGTCTGGCAGCACTCCGGCCACGAAGCCACGTTCAACGACCCGCTGGTCGACAACAAGAAGACGAAAAAGCGCTACCGGCTTGATCATCTGCTGGAGGCGCAGACGCACGAAGTCCGAGCGGCCCTGTACGAGGCCACCGGCAGCGAAGACGTCGTGGGCCTGGTTCACGCGTTGATGGGCCAGCCAGGCAACGCGCCCATGCAGCTGCACAGCGCGCAAGTCATCGACCCGGCGAACGGTGAACAGGGAGACTGGACTGAGCCCCGCCAGTTCAACCTGATGTTCCAGTCGCACGTCGGCCCTGTGTCCGCTGCGCAGGGAACGGATGAAGAGAAGGCCGCGCGCGTTTACCTTCGCCCGGAGACGGCGCAGGGCATTTTCATGAACTTTGCGCACGTGCAGCGTTCGCTGGCGCGCAAGGTTCCGTTCGGCATTGCCCAGATCGGAAAGGCGTTCCGCAACGAGATCACGCCCGGCAACTTCATCTTCCGCACCCGCGAATTCGAGCAGATGGAGATTGAGTTCTTCATCAAGCCGCCCCAGTTCGTGGCCGAAGGCGAAAAGAACGACGAGCAGTGGCACGAGGAGTGGGTCCAGCAGCGCTACCGCTGGTGGCTGCGCTATGCCACGCCGCCGTCCGCCGGCAACGTCGAGATGGAAGAGACTGAATCCCGCTTCCGCAAACGTGCACAGGCGGCCGACGAGCTGGCTCACTACGCCAAGGCGACGACAGACATTGAGTACCTGTTCCCGGGCGCGCTCGGCTGGGGCGAGATCGAGGGCGTGGCCAACCGCACCGACTTCGATTTGTCCGCCCACAGCAAGGACGTGCCGGAAGAAGACCTGAAGCGCCTGAAGCTGGAGGTCAACAAAGACTCGAACGAGAAGTTCGACTACTTCGACCCGGACGCCAAGGCCCGCTACATCCCCTGGGTGATCGAGCCCTCGGCCGGCGCGACCCGTGCGCTGCTTACGTTCCTGTGCGAGGCCTACCACGAAGAGCTGGTGAAGGAGCCGACCAAGCAGGAGATCGACCAGATCCGCTCCGATGCGGCGATGATCCGCAAGAATGCCGAGAAGAAGGTCAAGGAAGCGCGCAAGGACATCGAGGCCGGCAAGGAGCCCAAGCACCAGCCGGATAAGGTCGAGGCGTTCCTCGCGCAGCTTGAGGATGTTGTCGCACGCCTGCCCGCTTCGCTCGATGAAGTGCTGCTGGCGCTCGATCATGAGGGCGCGCAGAACCTCGAGCCGGTGAAGAAGTTCCGCCCGCCGACCGAGAAATTCATGGAAGACTGCACCCGCACGGTGCTGCGCCTGCACCCGGCGCTGGCGCCGATCAAGCTGGCCGTGTTCCCGCTGAAGAAGAACAAGCCGGAGATCGTCGAGCTGGCGAAGTCGATCAAGCAGAAGTTCCAGAAACACTTCCGCACGGTCTACGACGACAGCGCAGGTATCGGCCGTCTCTACCGCCGCCAGGACGAGATCGGCACGCCGTACTGCATCACCGTGGACTTCGAGAGTCTCGAGGACGGTACGGTGACGGTGCGCGAGCGCGACACCATGGCGCAGGAGCGCGTGGCGATCGACGACCTGCACGACTACCTGCTGCCTCGCCTCGAACTCTGAACGGGGCTGTAAGATTTCGCGCCATTAATGAGCATTGCCCCGCAAGTGCGGGGCAATGCTCATTAATGCACGCCAGAGCCACAAATCCTTTACATAAAGTGCTTATGTTCATCGGTGTGTACCCGATGCTACAGGAAGGTCGATAAATTCTTTATGCAATGCGTAAGGTCACTGAATTCGGTGTCGCAACGGAATATTACATGACACCACGTATACTTTCGAATGGCCAATCTGTGCAAAAATCGCTAATCTCTTCGGGTCCGCACCAATTCTGAACCGGCGCAGGAGCCACTTGAAAGATCGGTGCGGCCCTCTTCCTCTGGCTTGAATGCCCGGGCCGGACAAAGCGGGTACGCCCGCACATTACTTGTAACATCAGTGAAGATATCAATTTCGAGATGTTGTGTATCGCCACAAACGGCGTGAAACTAGACTGTTGCGCGGGAAAGTGAGCTTCTTCGGAAGGCACTCTCAACAGCTGGTCAATTAGCAACTCGCACTAAGTGCACCGGGGCACGTTGGGACGCAAACACACAAACGACTCGATTGCCGCCGGCATCGTCGTCCTGACGTCCGCCCTCACGATGGCCGGCTGGTTGCTGCACGTGGAGTGGCTCGTGCGACTCGGCCCGGGCGAGGCGGTCATGCAGTTTTCGACCGCGCTGGGCATGCTGATCGCCGCCTGTGCCGTGCTCCTTGCGCAGCTCGGCGCCCATCGCGCCAAGCTCGGCGTTGCCGTGGCACTGGTGTTTCTTTGCGCCTGGTCGACTTACGGCTACCTCGCGGGTACAGCAATCTGGCTCGACACCCTCGTCGGCACACCCTTCGTCGCGGATCGTTTCTCGCCGCCCGGTCGCAGCTCGCTGTTTACGCTGGCCGGGCTGCTCGGGATAGCGGTGTCGGTCTTCATGCTGGCGGGCCAGGCACGGCGCTCGTGGCAGACGACCACCGCCGCCGTCGCCGCCTGCATTGCCCTGGGAATAGGCGCGACGGCCGTCATCGGGTTCCTCGCCAGCCATGTGACGGGCCTGGACTGGGGCCGCCACCACGGCACCAGCGCGCAAACGGCGTTGTGCCTTACCCTGCTGGGGGGTGCACAACTTGCCCTTGCATGGCGCAGGGCACCAAAGGGCCAGACGGGCTATCCCGCGGCGTTCCCGGTGCCTGTTGCGGTTGCGGTTTTGGCGGCGACGGCGGTCACCGTTCACTCGTTCTCCAACCTTGAGCACCAGACGGCGATCCGTTTCGCTTCCGCGAAAGTGGAAGAGTCGGCGGGTGCGCTGGAAAACCGTTTCAGCGCGACGGAGGACACGGTCTACCGCATCGCGTCGATTCTGGCCGAGCAGCAGGACATCACGCAGGAGGAATGGACTGCCGCCACGAAAGGCTACCTGACCGACCTGCCCGGTCTGCTCGCTTTCGAGCTCGAGAGCAACGGCAGCCGGCGCCATGCGTCGGTGCCGGGATACACGGGAACGCTGCATGCGGATGCCTGGGACATTGCCTTTGCCGGTGAGGGGCCCGACGCGCGGGGAGAACTTGGCTTGCTGCCGACCGCCCGGGAAACAGCGCACTTCTATGTCGCGGCAGCGGCGCACGGCTCGCATGGACAGCAGCTGCGCATACTGGCGCTGTTCGACCTCCCCGCCTATCTGAACCGTGCGCTGTCACCGTCCACCATGCGCGATTTCGCCATCAGTCTGAAGTATGGCGCACGGCAACTGTACCTGCGCAGTGTCCCCGAGCTGGCGGACGACGAACTGGTCGCCCACGTCCACCCCGGCGGCGATGACTGGGAACTGAGGATGACGCCGACGCTGGCGTACGTCAGAAGCCGCCAGACGGCCTTGCCATGGACGATGGCGGGCGCGGGCGGACTGGTCGCGTTGCTGATGGCGCTGAGCACGCACCTTGCGGTCATCGCCAGCGCGCGCAGCGTCGACCTTCAAATGGCCAATCGCGCGGTTGAGCGCAGCCGCCAGCGCATGGCCAGGCTGGTGGGCTCATTGCCCGACGCGGTGTTTACAGTTGCGGGCGACGGCAAGGTCGAAGACGCCAACCCCGCGGCGGAATCGATCTTCGCGGCGTCCACGGCGGATCTGCTTGGGCGAAACGTCGAGGACTTTCTGTCTCCTTCTGAGGCAGTCGCCATAAAGCTCCGGGACACGCGGCGGGTGGAGGGCATGAACGCGCTGACCGGGGGCAGCTTCGACGCACAGGCGCAGCGCGTGAACGGTGCGCCGTTCACCGCCGCGATTCGCGTCAGCGAGTTTGAGTCCGAAGACGGCACCAAGTACGTCTGGACCATCCGCGACATCACCTGGCGCCGCGAAGCCGAGAAAGAGCGCGAGCGCCTCGTCAGCGAGCTGAAGGCGCTGGTGGCCAGGAACCGCGAGCTTGCGGCGCGTTACTCCGCGCTCGTCGGCTGCAGCTCGGTCGGGATGACGGCCGTGAGCCCCGACGGCGTCTTCACCGAATGCAACGAGGCATTCGCGCGAATCGTGGGTTACAGCGTTGACGAGCTGATGCACAAGAGCTTTCGCAAGCTCAACCACCCGGAAGACGACGGCAAGACGACCGGCTTTATTGCGGAGATGAAGGAGGGCAAGCGCGAGTCGTACAACTACGTCAAGCGCTACATCCGCAAGGACGCCGGAACCGTCTGGGTGGACGTCACCGGCGCAGCCCTGCGTGACGAACAGGGGCGAGTGGTCGAGGTCGTGGGGATTACCCTCGACGTCACGGAACGATTGGAAATCTCGCAGTCTCTCGAGCGAGCCGTAGCGGCGGCAAAGGAAAATGCCGTGCGCTTTGAGACCCTGGTTGCCTCGGCGCCGGACGCCACGGTGATGGTGGACGAGCAGGGAGACATCGTCGAGTACAACCGCCAGGCAGAGCACCTGTTCGGGTGGGCCCGCAACGAGGCCCTGGCGATGAAGGTCGAAGCGCTGTTACCGGAGCACCTGCGTGATGCACACGTCGGTCAGCGTGAAGCATACCTGAGAAACCCCGAAATACGCGCGATGGGGGTAGGCCGCGAGTTGTACGCGCTGAACAAGAGCGGGGCAGTGGTGCCGGTCGAAGTGACCCTGAGCCCGGTGAGGATGTCGGGTCACGTGATGGTGGTGGCGTCCGTGCGCGACATAACCGAACGACGCGAGGCGCAGCAGGCGATTCTCCAGAGCGAACATCGTCTCAGGCAGGTGAACAAGGAGCTGGAAAGCATTGTCTACGTCGCCTCGCATGATCTGCGTTCGCCGCTGGTGAACCTGCAGGGATTCAGCCGCCAGATGGCGGAATCGGTCAGCAAGCTGGACCGCCTGCTCGGCAACGGCGCGCTGGCGGACGATTTGCGGGAAGAGGTCCTGCCGCTGCTCGAGCAGGACATACCGGAAGCACTCGGCTACATCGACTCCAGCACGCGCAAGATGGACCGCCTGATCAAGGGGCTGCTCAAGATTTCCCGCCTCGGGCGCGTGCTGCTGCACCCCAAGCTGGTGGACGCGAACAAGCTGATGCAGGAAGTGATCGACGCCATGCAGTTCGTCATCACCCAGAACGACGCAAGTGTGCAGGTGGATCCATTGCCGCCCTGCTTCATGGACGAAGACCAGCTCAACCAGGTCTGCTCGAACCTGCTCGACAACGCGATCAAGTACCGCTCGCCGTTGCGGGCTCCCGAGATCCGTATCAGCGGGCGGGAAGTGGACGGCATGGTCGAGTACGTGTTTGCCGACAACGGGCTCGGCATTGCCGCCAACCACGGCGAGATCATCTTCGAGGTATTTCACCGTCTGAACCCCAAGGACGGCAAGGATGGTGACGGGCTGGGGCTTGCGGCAGTGCGCCGCATCCTGGAACGCAGCGGGGGCAGGATTCGTGTCGAGTCGCAACTGGGAAGCGGAAGTCGGTTCATTGTCACCGTGCCCGCACCGCTCAGGGTGGGTCCTCGACAGACGCCAACAGGGAGCAACTAGGATGACACAACAGATGCCTGTTCAAAAACGGAGGACCCACACGATGGAAATTCTGCTCGCTGAGGACGACAGCGGCCACGCCACGCTGGTGAAAAGCAATCTGCGCAATGTCGGGATTCAGAACAAGATCCGCCACTTCGAGGACGGGCAGGAGGTGCTCAATTTCCTCTCCGAGAAGGAGAACGGCGGAGAGCACATTGACTACGAAAACGCCTACATGCTGCTGCTAGATATCCGCATGCCGAAAGTCAGCGGCGATGAGGTGCTGCGTCAGGTGAAGAACAACCCGCGGCTGCAGTTGATGCCCGTGATAATGCTGACCACCACCGACGAGCCGCAGGAAGTGCGGCGCTGCCATGAACTGGGCTGCAACGATTACATCACCAAGCCGGTCGACTACGACGAATTTGTCGAGGTGATCCGCCGGCTGGGCATGTTCCTGCAGATCGTCTGTGTGCCACCGTTGGAAGAGTAATCGTCAACCCGAGAGGAAGGTCGCGCATGGACGCCCCCAAGGTTCTGATCATCGAAGACGATTCCGGCGTCGCCAAGCTGGTCAGCAATGCCGTCGCAAAGCTAAATTGCCAGCCGGTCACCGTTTCCACGGGTGGTGAGGCCGTGCAGTGGCTCATGCAGTATGACGCCGACCTGCTGCTGATCGACAACGTGCTGCCCGATATGCACGCGACCGAACTGCTGCAGGAACTGGACAGCCACGGGCGGAGCTACCCGTTCATCATCACAACGGGCCAGGGCAACGAGTCGCTGGCCGTCGAGCTGATGAAGCGCGGCGCCGTCGACTACGTGATCAAGGACCATGAATTCCTCGACAAGCTTCCTCCCGCACTTGCCCGCGCGCTCGAGGTCGTGCGCACGCGTCGTCGCCTCACAGAGGTCGAGGCGGCGCTGTTGCAATACACCATCGAGACCGAGGCGATTCTTGAGGCGGCCGCAGACGGTATCGCGACCTTCGACCGGGAGGGCCGGATCATCACCGCCAATGCCGCGATCTGCGAGATGTATGGTCGAAGTCTCGACAGACTCGTCGGTGCAGAGGTCGGGTGCCTCTTTTCAACAGAAGAGGGCATGCCGCTTCTGCCCCTCCCCGGCCGGGCGACTACAGGTGACGTACGAAAGCAGTTGCGGGCGCCTCGCGAGTTCGTTGCGACCCGTGCGGACGGCACACCGTTCGACGCCGAAGTTACGATGAGCGAAGTGGAAGGTAGCAGGCAACGCCTCTACATTGCGGTGATCCGGGACATCAGCGAAAAGAAACGGATTGAGCGGCAACTGTTGCATGACGCGTTCTATGACAGGTTGACGGGCCTCCCCAATCGCGCTCTGGCCATGAACCGGATCAGTCATGCGCTCAAACGGCGCGAGGAAGGTGGGGGGCACCGGTGCGCGGTACTGTTCGTGGACCTGGACCGCTTCAAGATGGTCAATGACAGCATGGGCCACGCGGCCGGCGACCAGATGCTGATCGACGTCGCTCATCGGCTGACAGAAGCCGTGCGTCCTTCAGACACCGTGGCGCGCCTCGGCGGCGACGAATTCGCAATCATAGTTGAGGACGTACATGACCTGCGAAATGCCATCCAGCTGGCCGAGCGCATATTGCAGGCACTCGAGCCGGAGCTGAACGTCAGAGGGGCGCCGGTGAAGACGAATGCCAGCATCGGCATTGCACTGGACCAGGACGACACTTCCGATGCCGAGGAAATGCTGCGCCATGCGGACATCGCAATGTACCGCGCCAAAGAAAAAGGGCGCGGAAGGTTTGAAGTCTTTGACATCGAGATGCACAGCAAGACCGTGATGATCATGCGCATGGAGACGGCGCTGCGTCGCGCCATCGGCAGCGACGAAATCGTTGTTTACTATCAACCCGTCGTGGACCTGGGCAAGCGTGTTGTGGCTGGGTTTGAAGCGCTCGTTCGTTGGAACCGACCCGGCGAAGGCATGGTCAGCCCGGCAGATTTTATCCCGCTTGCAGAGGAGACCGGCCTGATCTGCGCGCTCGGGCGCCAGGTATTGCACATGGCCTGCCGACAGAATCGCGCCTGGAAAGACCAGTTTGGCGAGCCGACGGTAATCAGCGTAAACCTGTCGGCGTATCAGCTACAGCGAGAAGATGTTGTCAGCATGGTTCGCGACGTGCTGAACGACACGAAACTTCCGGCCTCGTGCCTGAAGCTGGAGCTTACCGAAGGCGTATTCGTCGACTACGCGAAGGGCCAGGTGAATGCGCTAGACGAGCTAAAGGCGATGGGAGTCGGTCTTGCAATCGACGATTTCGGCACCGGCTACAGCTCTTTCAGCTACCTCGGGAAGCTGCCGATTGAAATCATCAAGCTCGACCGCACTTTCATCACTGGCCTGCCGCACGACAAGGACCATGTGGCAATCTGCACTTCCATCCTCGCGCTTGCCAAGGCCATGAATCTGCGTGTGATCGCCGAAGGAATCGAGCACACCGGCCAGCTCAAGTTCCTGTACAACCATGGCTGTCGCTATGCACAGGGCTACCTGTTCAGTCGACCGGTTGCGCCAGCGCAGGCCGAAGAACTTCTGTTCTCGAGCATCGAGTTCAACATCTGACGGCCCGCCAATGGCGCTCCATGGACCCTGCTGCAACAATCCGAGCAGGTCTTTCATGACACCCACGCCATCCATCATTCTGCCCGAACAAGCGGCCAATCACTCGGCCGGCGGGCGTCGCACCTGGGTGCTGATAGTTGTGCTTGTGGCGGCCGCCCTGGGCTCCTGCGTTGCAGGGTTGTTCATCCTTGGCAAAGACGTCTACCTGCGCGATCGCGTCTCGGTACGCGCCTGGAGCAACAGCGCAAAGCCGTCCCGGCAGACGGGAGTAGCGGTAGCGACTGTGCCGGCATGGGACTGGTATGCGGTGGTGGATCGGCGTACGCGCACCAACCTGACCTTTCGCAGGCGCAGGGATTACTCGCTGGGCATGGTGCTGGTCGTGCTGCCGCCAATGACGCCCACCGGCGCATACAGCCACGCCCAGCAGGAATGGACCATGCAATTGCCCGGAAGTGACTCTGCGCGCGTCACCCGCGACGTGGTACAGGTTGCGGGCACGACGTTCTATGCGGCGGGCGGCCGTCTCGTTCTTGTTGATGCCGATGGCCGGGCTCGGCAGTTTCCTTTCAAGTCCGAAGTCAGATCTGAGCAGCAGCTTGAGAGCGAGATCGCCCGTTTTCTGCATACAAGCGGCGTACATTGAGCACGGAATTCGCCCGTTGTTCCACATTCAATCCCAATCTTCTCGACAGGCTGTGATCCGCTTCGCAAAGCGGGTTTGCGGCTGACTATAGGTGGGCGAAACTGCTTGTGTAGTCGGCCAAAGCGGCTAAATTGCGGCGTCTCGCGGCATTTGGCCCGAGCGCGTATTTCGCAGCACAGAGGAACACATGGCAAAGAAGGAAGTTACTCCGCCCACGCAGCCGTCCGACGGACGTATCGAGCCGTTGAACATCGCGGACGAAATGCGCGAGTCATACCTGACATACGCAATGAGCGTGATTGTCAGCCGCGCACTGCCCGATGTGCGCGACGGGCTTAAGCCGTCGCAGCGCCGCGTGCTGGTCGCGATGAACGACCTGAACCTCAGCGCCACAAGCAAGCACCGCAAGTGCGCCAAGATCTGCGGCGATACTTCGGGCAACTATCACCCGCACGGCGAATCGGTCGTCTACCCGACGCTGGTGCGAATGGGGCAGGACTTCAACACCCGCTACATGCTGGTCGATCCGCAGGGCAACTTCGGCACCATCGACGGCGATCCGCCGGCCGCCATGCGATACACCGAGGCGCGCATGACCCGCGCCGCCACGGACATGCTGGAGGACCTCGACAAGGACACCGTCGACTTCATCGACAACTTCGAGGGCACGCGCAAAGAGCCAATGGTGCTGCCGGGCAAGTTCCCGAACCTGCTGTGTAACGGAACTTCCGGTATTGCGGTCGGCATGGCGACCTCAATGGCGCCGCACAACGTCAACGAAATCTGCGACGCGATTACCCATGTGATCGACGAGCCGGACTGCGAAGTCGAGGCGCTGTGCAAGATCGTCAAAGGCCCGGACTTTCCCACCGGCGGCGTGATTTGTGGCGTGAAGCCGATCCGCGAGGCCTACAAGACCGGCCGGAGCATCGTAACGGTGCGGGGCAAAGTTGAGATCGAGCAGGGCGACCACGGCAAGTCGAACCTCATCATTACGGAAATCCCTTACCAGGTTAACAAGAGCACCCTGATCGACCGGATCGCAGGGCTCGTGCGTGCGGGCAGTATCACCGGCGTGGCGGACATCCGCGATTACAGCAAGAAGGACATTCGCCTTGTTGTCGAAGTCAAGCGCGGCGACGACCCGAACATCGTGCTGAACCAGCTTTTCAAACACACCCAGCTGCAACAGAGCTTCAGCATCATCAACATCGCCATCGTCGAGGGCCGCCCGCACACCCTGAACCTGAAGCAGCTTTGCGAGGCGTACCGCGACCACCGCAAGGAAGTGATTCTCAGGCGCACGCGCTGGTTGCTGAACAAGGCCCGCGCCCGCCAGCATGTCGTGATCGGCCTGCTCCTCGCGCTGACCAAGATGGACGAGATCATCAAGCTGATCCGTGCTTCCAAGGACGTGCCGGAAGCCCGTGAGAAGCTGATGGCTCTGAAATTCGCGAAGAAAGTAAAGACCGAGGGCGGGCTGACGATCGTCGACAACGAGACGCTGACTCGCGTACAGGCCGACGCGATCCTGGCCATGACGCTGTCCAAGCTGACCGGTCTTGAACGCGACAAGCTGGAAGAGGAATACGCGGCACTGCTGGCAGAAATCGCGGACCTGATGGACATCCTCGCACGCGATGAGCGCGTGCTGGGCATCATCAAGACCGACCTCGAAGACGTGAAAAAGCGTCACGGCGACAAGCGTCGCACAGAAATCCAGACCGCCGGCCTTGAGGACTTCGACATTACCGACCTGATTCCCGACGAGCAGATGGTCGTCACGATCAGCGCCGAGGGATACATCAAGCGCGTGCCGCTGGACTCGTATCGTCGCCAACTTCGCGGCGGCATGGGCTCAACTGGCAGCAAGAGCAAAGAGGGCGACTACGTAGAGCACTTCTTCATAGCCAGCACCCACGACTACCTGCTGGTGTTCACCAGCCTGGGCAAGTTGCTGTGGCTGAAGGTCTATGACGTGCCCGAATTCGGCAAACAGGCCAAGGGGCGCGCCCTGATCAACCTGCTGAACATCAGCAATGTCGAGAAGGTCAGCGCGTGCATCAAGGTGCGTGAATTCGACACGGGCCAGAACCTTGTCTTCGTGACGCAAAATGGCCAGATCAAGAAGACCGAGCTCAGCGCTTACAGCAACGTCACCAAGAAGGGCATCCGCGCCATTTCGCTGAAGGAAGGCGACCGCCTGATCGATGTGATGCTCACGCGCGGCCAGGACGAGCTGGTGATCACGACCCGCAAGGGATACGCGATCCGCTTCAATGAAACCGACTGCAGGACCATGGGCCGCGTCGCCGCCGGCGTGCGAGGAATCAGCTTGCGCAAGGGCGACGAAGTCATGGACGCGGCCGTGGTAAACCGTAACGCCGCACTGCTGACCGTGACCGGCAAGGGATTCGGAAAGCGCACAGCCTACGACGAGTACCGAATCCAGAGCCGCGGCGGCAAGGGCATCATCAACTACAAGATCACGGACAAGACGGGCGAAGTCGTTGCGGCCAAGAGCGTGTTCGAAGGCGATGAGATCATGCTGATGACCAAGGGCGGCGTCGTGCTGCGCACGGCCGTCACCGAAAGCAGCATGCGCGAGATCGGGCGGGCAACGCAAGGCGTGCGCCTGATGCGGGTCGAGGACGGCGACGAGATCAGCAGCGTCGTGAAGATCATGAACGAAGCCGACGCGTTCGACAAAGCAGACCAGGCGGAAGCCGAGACCCACGCCGACAGTGTCGTGGAAACCCTGATGAAGGAAGGCCTCGAAGGCCACGCCAAGAAAGTAGGCGGCGACAAGAAGGGCTCAAAGAAGAAGGGCAAGAAAAAGAAATCCGGCGGCGAAGACGAGTAGCCGATCGATCGAATTGTCGAGGGGTCGGGTACTATGTGCCCGACCCCGTTCTTGTTGAGGAACCACATGTTCGCGTCTTCCGGATTGCTCGACATCCACCAGCGCTCCCACCTGAGCTTGCAGAAACTGGTGGATCACTGTGCAGGGTTCTCTCAGGAAGAGTTGAGTCGCGAAATCGATGGCTTTGGCTACCCGTCGATCCGCCACCAGCTGCACCACGTGATAGGGGCTGAGCACTACTGGCTTGGAGTGCTGCAGGGCGAGATGCTGGTGGATGAAGACCCGGCCGACATGGCCGACATTGACGCTCTGCGCGCCTATCGCAAACGCGTCGTCGCCAAGACTGTCGAGTACCTGCAAACCGCCGACGAAACCGAACTGAACACCCGCCGCAAGGTCACCGCGTGGGGGCCGCGCGAGATTGAACTCGTGCCCGCCCACGTCATCCTGCGTACACAGACGCACATCTTCCAGCACCAGGGGCAGGTTGCCGCCATGTGCCGCCTGCTTGGGCGCCCCATTTCGCCCGGCCTCGACTTCCCACTGACTTGATCATTGCAAGGGCGCCGGCACACCCTGGGCCGAGATGCGCATGGGTGGCGAGGGACGTGGATTCGGCATGCGGAACTCGCGGCGAATGAGCTTGGGGTGCTGGAACAGGTTGAGCTTCAACGTTAGCGCAGTCCACAAGGCGGCGGGCACGGCGCCGGCGCTCAGCGCACGCTCTTTCATGGTTGGCTTGCCGAGGATGCTGTGAATTCGCCGTTCCAGCTGCTTCAACGCTCGCCGTGTTTCACGAGTGGGGCCGAACAGGCGCCCGGGCAAGAATGCCGGGTATGAACTGCGCACGAACGCTGCGAATAGCTCAGCCTTCTTGCGCATGATCGGGATGGGCGAATCCTTCCACTTAAGGTACCCGTTCAGCCATACCTCGACGGCGCGGTAGATCGATGGCCCGAGCCGCTCAAAGTCCTGCTGGAAGCAGTCGGCCTGATGCGCCTCGATCTCGGCGGCCGTCATCGTCTCGTGTTTCACCAGCGAGTAGAAGCCGGTGCCCTTGCGCCAGTAGTGAGTCTTCGGGTCGTCCTCGATTTCCTGGTGGAACAGTCGGTCAGCCTTTACTCGCTCGAAGAACGGCGTGCCGGGCACCGGGCCATAGATCAGGAATTGAGAGAACGCGGGCTTTAGAGCCAGCAGGCCGTCAAGTTCCTCCTGGATGATCTCGGGCGTCTGGTAGGGGAAGCCGACGATCATCGAGGCCAGCACGGTGATTCCGTGTTCTCGGAACTCGTTGAAAACTTCGTCCACAGGACGGCCGGACTGCTTGTCGTAGCCTGAGCGTGTGCCCTCGTACCCGATCCAGACTCCGTCGATGCCCATCTCCATGATCTCGGTGACAGTGAAGCGGCTGAGCGCACGCACGCTCGCAAAGCAGAATACCGATATGGGTTTGCCGCCCTCGATCACGCGGTCGCGGAACTCCATCGCGCGCTGGCGGTTCAGCAGGAAGTCCTCGTCCATGATCATGATGTTCATGTCCGGGTCGATCTCGTGGTACTTGCGCACTACGTCGTAGATGTCCTTGCCAGTGGGCAGCAGGCGAATGTGACGGCGCTTGAAGTAGTGCGAAGTACAGCAGAAGTCGCAACCGTTGGCGCACCCCAGACCGGCGAATACGATGCCGGTCTGCGAAACGTGCTGGCCGAACACGCGGAGCGGGTTGATTACGGTGGGGTGGGTGTAGGGCATTTCGCGTTCGGGCTCACCCAGCAGGCGGCGCATGAACGCTACACCTTCTTCGCGGCAGATGTGGTCCCCGTATGGTGCGAGCACTTCATCGTCGAGCACAGTGCCGTGGCTGCCGAGAATAATCTCGGCCTTTGGCGCGTGCTCGCGCACGAGCGCGACCATTTCCTCCATGATGTGGAAGGTTGCAAGGATAAAGGAGATGCCGACGTAATCGTACCCCTTCTTCAGCTCGTGGATCAGCTCGGACCGTGACGGGTACTGCAGCACCACCGTGGGTGCTTCGAGGTTGACCGCGATGTATTCAAGCGAGAACTGGGTATGCAAAGAGCGCGGGCTGAACATTCCCTGCGCGCGCGTAACTTGCCCGTAAAGCAGCTCGTAGCCGACGCTGGGCGCGTCGCCATAGGCCTCACCCAATGGCCGGCAGACGCTCGTGAACAAGACTTTTTTCAACGGAGATCCTTGATCGTGGCGGCGCCGGGCTGATCGTTGCCGGCCGAAATAATCAGATTATCGGATATAGATATCGATTTACAAGAGGCTGGGGTCGTGTCCGGGACAAGCAGCCATGGCGCCGTCGAGTTTTTCCACTTCCATCCTCGCTGTCCGTGCTGCTAACTATGTGCGGAAGGAAGGGTGCGCATATGGCTGAAGCCAAGGTGCTGGGACTGGCGATCGGGCCTGAGGGCAACGAGACGCCGATTTATCGTGAGCCGCGTGACAGCGTGATGCTGGTCGAGGGCAAGGGCGTCGAGGGTGACAAGAAGTTCGGCAAGAGCCACGGCCGGCAGGTGAATCTGCTGTCTGAGCGCAGCTACAAGTGGTTCGAGCGCAACTTCGGGCGCGAGCTAAGCCTGCCGGGCGGTTTCGGCGAGAACATCGTGGTTTCACGCGAACTCGACCTTGCATGGCTTGATCTGGGGCAGCGGATCAACATTGGCGATGCGGTGGTCGAAGTTGTCACGCCCCGCTCGCCTTGTGCCGGTTTCACGGAGGCTGTTGACGGCGTAAAAGTCAGCCACTTCGTAGGCCACGTGGGCTGGATGTGCGCGGTCGTGAAGGGCGGCGCGATCAAAGTGGGCGACAGGGCCGTCATTGAGGAAGACGAATAGTGGGCATTGCGGTCATCCTGGCGCTGCTGGGTACCCTGCTGGTCGGGATCGGGCTGGCGTTGTTCTTTCCGAGCGCGCCACAGGTGCCGATCCTGAGCGAGGGCGATTGGCCCTTGCTGATCACCATGTTCCTGGGCGCCGGCTGGACGCTGCTTGGCACCATCCAGTTCATGCGCTTCGGCAAGGGGTTCATGGCCAAGGCGATGCTGATCCTGATGCTGCTGGTATCGCTGGGTGGCACGGGGCTCGGCGCCTGGTGGGTGCTGGATTTCAGCTATCAGTTGCCGGCGCCGATCGACCTGCCGGCCGACAAGCCTGCTCCGGCTTTCGAGTTGCCGGACCAGAATGGCCACACCGTCAGCGACATCAGCCTGCGCGGCAAACCGGTGATCCTGATCTTCGGCCGAGGCGTGTGGTGACCGTATTGCATGAAGGAGCTGGCGGTCGCCAACTCGATCTATCCTGAAATCAAGGCACAGGGCGGCGAGATCGTCGCCATCACGGCCGGTACACCCGAAGAGATCAAGGCCGCCGCCGGTAAACTGGGGCTCGACTTTCCGTTCCTTGCCGATCCCGAATTCAAGGCCGTGGATGCCTACGGATTGCGCCACAAAGATGCGATACCTGGCAAGGACGGCGTGCGCCCGGCGACTGTGTTCTTGCACTCGGATGGCACGGTTGCCTCGATTATCCAGCCTGAGAATTACCGTTTTGTGGACACGGTCGAGATGCTCAAAGATGGCTTCGCAAAGGCATTGGCCGCGCCCGTGACTTCGCCGTGACAGCGCGGCGCTTGTAACTGTGCGCGCTGCGGCTACATTACGGAACCCCCAAGTACTGACGGTTCTTGCCATGAAGACGATTTCGTTGCTCGTCCTGTTTGTGCTGTCGTTCCTGACGTTCGGTTGCGCGTCGTCGCAGGAAGTGCGCCTGGCCCTTGAGCCTCGCAGCTACGACGAAACGATGACCTGGATCCGCAAGGAAGTCGGCAGCATCGACAAGGCCGTGATCGGCGCCAACTACGAAGGCGCGGTGCCCGACGCTGAGCGTCTGCGCGAATACACGAAGGCGCTGGCGCGATTTGAGCCGCCGCGCATGAACAACGATTACGATTCCTACGACGAGTACTTCCGGCAGGCGCAGGACCTGTACCGCACGAGTGACCGGTTGCTGTACATGATCCAGCAGCGCCGCAAGGAAGATGCCAAGGACCAGTTGGCCGAATTCGCCACGCGCTATAACCGCATGTCCGTGAGCTACGGCCCGAACTACGAAATCAGCGTGCTGGAGCGCGGGCCTGAAGAGTTCCGCGGGCTCGATAACTTCAGCAGCGAGGTTCCCGGAGAACTGAAGGGAAACCGCTAGTTCGTGTTCGAAAGCGCTACTCTGCGGGGCCGGGAACATTCCCGGCCCCGATCGTATTTGCCCCCCGGATTCAGCGCCAATTGCGTGATCTTCGAGTCGTGGGTGGGTTTGTCATACTTCTGCAACCGGTCGAAATTGCCGTGATGCCCCTTTGGCGCGCGGCCCGAAATCTCTAAACTTGGGCTTCCGCGAGTCATTAGCCTGGAGGACGCATGCCTCTCGCCACCAACTGCCCGAACTGCAACAAAGAGTTCACTCTGCCCGACGAGCTGTTCGGCAAGCGCATTAAGTGCAAGTCCTGCAAGAGCGTGTTCCGCGTCGGCGGTGCCTCTGCTCCACCGACGGCTGACGACTTCGACGCCCAGGATGCCGTTGATCAGACCCAGGCTGACGCACCCGCGATTGCCGGGCCGTCGGGGCCCGCGCGCGTCATGCCCGGCAAGCGAATGGACGAGTTCGCCACACAGGCACCGACTGCCGCCGGCGGTGACGATTTCGCCACCCAGTGGGGCGGTCAGCCGGATGCGGATGAATTCGCGACGGCCGACATGCACGTAGATGATTTCCAGACCGCCGTTCCGCCAACCAGCCGCGGCGTTGACTTCGGTGAAACGGTTCTGCCGCCCGCCGCGCCGCAAGGCGAAGACACGATCGGCGATACGTGGGGCGATACCGCGGCCGGGGACAGTCAGGGCGGCTACTTCGCGGACTCCGGCGATACCGTTCACGACGGTGATGAAACGGCAATCGACTTTGACAGCGGCGATACCGCACTAGACATGACCAGCGGCGATACCGCCGTCGACATGGTTGTCGGTGATTCGAGCGACACCGTGGCTGACCAGCTTCCGCCAGACACGATCGCGGACATTCCGCCGGGCGACGTTGATGACGATCTCGTCGATGATGCGGCCGACGACGACAGTGTAGTTGAAGAAGAGTCCAGCGGGCCGAAGCTGCCAGGCAAGGGAAAGTTGCCAGGAAAGGGCAAGCTGCCGGGCAAGGCCACTTTAGCGGGTAAGGCTGCACTGCCGGGCAAAGGTCCCAAACTACCGGGCAAGGGTGCGCTTCCGAAGGGTACGGGCAAGCTCGACAAGAAGGACACAGGTCGCAAGCTGCCGGTAAAGGCGGGCAAGCCTGGCGAGATCGGTGCGGCGAAAGAAAAGAAGAAGGGCGGCGGCCTGCTGATCAAGGCGCTGCTGCTGTTCCTGCTCTTGGATATCGCGGCGTTTGCCGCTCTGGTTTACGTGCCTCAGGTGCGTGAAGCCGTTGGTCTGCAAGATGCGCCGTGGCTAAACGACGTCGCCAAGATGGTCGGTGGACCGGTGAATGAGCCAGCCGTTCCCACACCGACTCCTGAGCCGACCCCGGAACCAACACCCGAGCCGACGCCTGAGCCGACACCTGAGCCGACGCCGGAACCGACACCGGAACCAACGCCCGAACCGACTCCTGAGCCCACTCCTGAGCCGACGCCGGAACCAACGCCGGAGCCGACCCCGGAACCGACGCCCGAGCCGACACCGGAACCCACGCCTGAGCCTACACCGGAACCCACGCCGGAACCGACGCCGGAACCGACGCCGGAACCGACGCCGGAGCCCACACCTGAGCCTTTGCCGTTGCCGACACCGGAGCCGGTGCCTTCGGCCAAAGACGACCCATTCAAATCGGAATGGCCCGCGTATGAGCGGCCGAAGCCGACGCCGGCCAAGCCCGGCCGCCCCGCGAACTACTTTGACGAAGACTTTGACAGCCCGCGCTACGAGTGGGACTGGCTGCCCAGTGGGGTTAGTGTATCCAAGGGAACTCCCGGTGTGCCGGGTGCGCTTGAAATCGGCTCCAACAAGGGCTTCCAGAGCCTGGGGAACATATCGTCAGGCGAGATACGCCTGAAGGTCTGGCGCGACATGGATGAGGCCGATACCCGGAACACCGGCGACGGCAGCAAGGGTTATGACGTCGTATTCCGCTACACGAATGCCAGCAACTACTGCGCCCTGCAGATCCGCGGCGACGGCTTCTACCGCATCCTTCGCGTTAGCAACGGAGTGCCAAAGGCACTGGTGGGGGACAACAAGGGCGGTTTCCTGCCCATTCCGCGCTGGGACCGCGACTCGCTCTATGACGACGTGGTCGTGACCTTCAGCGACGAAACCGTTTCCGCCAGCTTCAACGGCCACAAGCTGCTCAGCAGTAACAAAGCCGGGACCGGTAGTGGCAAGATCGGCGTATCAACCAACAACGGCCTGAAGATCGCCGTCGAGAAGATGAGTGTCGACGAGGTCAAAGCCGAATAGTCAGGCATAAGACCAGCAGGCGGCCTTCGGGCCGCCTGTTTTCATTTGGTGTGGGCATGCGGTGCAACTTCTTCTCTTTAACTCAAGGAATGGCGCGCCTTTGCCCGATACCCCCATGGCGAGATCGGCTCTCGCTTCTCCTCTATCACAGGACGGACTGCGCCATGCCAACCATCTTCGAAAGGCTCCTGGGCGTTTTTAGCCTGGACATGGGCATCGACCTCGGGACTGCCAACACCGCCGTTTGCGTCGGTGGCCAGGGCATCGTCCTGTGTGAGCCGTCCGTAGTCGCGGTCCGCAAGGGCACGACCGAAGTGCTCAACAACGGCGAGGCCGTGGGCAACCAGGCCAAGAACATGCTCGACAAATGCCCGGGCAACATCGAGGCGATTCGTCCGCTCAAGAATGGCGTCATCAGCGACTTCGAAATCACTGAGGCCATGCTGTCCTACTTCATCCGAAAGGTTCACAACCGCGCCTGGGGCCTGAAGCCGCGCCTGATTATCTCCGTTCCGATGGGAATCACCGGTGTCGAAAAGCGCGCCGTGATCGAATCAGCCGAGCGCGCAGGTGCCCGCAGCGTATATCTCATTGAGCAGCCGAAGGCCGCCGCACTCGGCGCCGGACTGCCGATCAATGACCCGTCGGGCAGCATGATCGTCGACATCGGCGGCGGCACGACCGACGTTGCCGTGCTCAGCCTGCAGGGCGTGGTCACGTACGAGACCCTCCGCGTTGCGGGTGACGAACTGACCCAGAGCATCATCGGCTACATCAAGGACCAGTGCGGCCTGCTGGTTGGTGAGCAGACGGCCGAGAAGATCAAGATCGCCATCGGCAGCGTTGTGCCGCTCGAGTTGCTCGGCGGCGAAGAGATGCAGATGGAGATCCGCGGGCGCAACATCGCCACAAGCCTGCCTTCGCGCGCGGTGATCAACAGCATCCAGGTACGCGAGGCGCTGATGCCGACGGTCAAGCTGATCGCGGGCAGCATCAAGCGGACACTCGAGCAGACACCGCCTGAAATCGCAGCCGACCTGGTTGACCAGGGCATCATGCTGGCGGGCGGCGGCGCAAGCTTGCGCGGCCTGGACTACTACCTCGAGCACGAGATCAATCTACCTGTGCGCCGCGCCGAAGAGCCGCTCTATTCCGTTGTGCGCGGGACCGAAGCCGTCCTCGCCAACATCGATGACTTTGCCGAGTTGCTTGAGAGCGCCGAAGACATCTAGCAAGCAACGGAGTCCCGCTTCAACTGCAGCCGAAGATCGCAGAGCCGGTCTGCCGATAAGCAGACGGGCTCTGCGCATTTGGCGCCAGGCTCCTGATACCAGACACCGGACGGTTCTCGATGCGTCGCCCGCAGGAAAAACTCTCGCTCGCATGGCTGCTGCGTCACCCGCTGGTCGCCACCTGCATTCTGCTGGCGCTCACGATCGTGTTGCCCTATCTGCGAGTGGGTGAACGACTGAAACTGCTGACGTTTCTTCCGCTCGCTCACGCCAGCAGCGACGTAAGCGAGACGCCCTATGAAGAGCTGTCTGAAGACGAGCGTGTTCGGGTCGACCTGCAGCGGGAACGCGAGCGGGTGTCTGAGCTTACCGCAGAGAACTCCCGTCTTTTGCAGTCTCTGAAGGATGCGAACTCGCTGTCGGGTTCCGACTTCGCCAAGAGCCCGATGCCTCCGGCCGTCAACGCCCAGGTCATCTTCCACGGCGACAGCAGCTCGTGGCGCAGCTCGTGCTGGATCAACCGAGGGCGCGAGGCCGGCATTGAAGAGGGTATGCCGGTCGTGGCAGGTCGTACTCTGATCGGCCGTGTGTTCATGGTCGGTGACAATGAAGCCTGTGTGCAATTGGTCAGCGACCCGGGCTTCGCCTGCAGTTGCCTGATCGTGGATCCCGACAACCCCAACGAGGTAGCCGCGGATCGCGTGCGTGGAGTGCTTCGTGGCGACGGCTCGGCCATGCCTCTCTTCCCGCGACTTGAGCTTGAGGACGTTGCTGTTGGTGCCGAAGTCAAGCCGGGCATGCACGTGATTACGAATGACTACAGCGGCCAGTTTCCGCTTGGGCTGACCGTTGGCGTCGTGCGCGAAACAATACCGCAAGCTGGGTTCCTCGAAGTGCGAATCGAAGCCAGCCTTGACTTGTCGACGCTTGAGGTAGTTCAGGTACTCCAGCACAAGCGTCCAGAAATCGAAGAGCAGGCACTCGCCCTGCTGAAGAAGAAATGATCCAGGCAATCCGAGTACGCAGCCAGACCCCACGCTACCGCTGGCGCATCGTCGCGGGCGGTGGGCTTGTGCTTGCCTGCATCCACACGCTGTTGCTACATCGTTTGAAACTGGGCGACTTTACCCCGGACCTCTATGCCGTGTTTGCGCTTTACTTGGGACTGTTTGCGAGCCGGCAGGGCCGCTACGTCCCGTGCCTGGTTCTGGGCTTGATCCGCGATTTTTTCAGTATCGGGTTGATCGGAAGCTACGCCGTGTTGTTTAGCCTGCTGCACAAGGCGGCCGGGCGCGCGCGACGCAAACTTGACCCGGACAAGCTCCTCAACGTGTTCATCATGTGCCTGATCGGCACGTTCCTGGTCAACTTCGGTTACCACGGGATGCTGGTGATCAGCGGCTACGGGGTCGGATGGTCGCGTGCGCTTGTGCGGTGTGCAAGCATCGCGGCCGCGAGCGCGCCGGTGGCCGTGCTCGTCTACCCGCTGGCGCATATGTGTTTGCACCGGCTGGGCGTAGGTCGCTCAGGCGGCTACTGGAACATATAGGGAGCGACCGGTCCCTGCCCTGCGTCACTCTGAGCGCGGCTGGGTGGGCGTACGGAGCGCGGCGAGGAACAGCGAAGTGCAGTACTCAAGCCAGGCTGCGCGCGTCTCCTTTGCGGTGGGATCCATCTGGAAAAGGTGCTGGATCGTGCCCTTCTGGATTACGAAGAAGTGCGTTAGCGCCATTACGGACTGGGCGACAAAGCGTAGCTCAAAATTCTCAGCCAGCAGCCCCTTGCGACTGACCGGCTCCAGCACGGTCTGAATACGTTCGAGGAACACGCGATAGGTGTGCTGGACCGGTAAGCGCGCAAGCGTCCGCCCACCTTCCAGATTCTCCCACGAAAGCAGGCGCGGCCATTCCGGGACTGTTTCCATCAGCGACAAGTGCTTGTCGAGGTAGCCGTGCACGAGATCGTGCAGGTCGTCTATGTTCTCCGCCCGGCCCAGCGACTTTGAGAAGTTGGCGCTCTTCTCGGTGATTTCTTCGAGAACCGCATTCAGTGCTTCCGCGTACAGTTCCTGCTTGCTGCCGAAGTACTGATAGATCAGGCTCTTGTTGACGCCCGCCCTGGCGGCAATTTCGTCGACGCGCGTACCGGCAGGCCCGCGCTGCGCGAACTCTGCAATCGCGGCCTGAAGGATCGAGGCCTTGGTCCGCTGTGCATCGCGCTTTCTGCCGGTGTTCTGCCTGACCACTATGCCTCCTGCGACGGCACCTTCTTGGACCGGTCCGCCTTCACGACAGTCAACAACCTCTCAAGCTCCTCGCGGAACTCCGTTGGGGTCTGCTGTCGTTCTTCAGGTCGCTTGGAAAGCGCGCGGTCAACGACCGGCCAGACCTCAGCGTGGAGGTTGGGCACACGGTCGTTCAGGTTCGGTGGCGGCTTCTCATTGATTGCCTCGACGAATTTCCAGACGCCGACTTCGTCAAACGGCGGCTGGCCGCACAGGCACTCGTAGAGAGTTGCGCCAAGGCTGTAGATATCGGCGCGCTGGTCCACGTCGCGGGTGTTTTCCACCTGCTCGGGCGACATGTAATGAAGTGTCCCGATGCCTTCGCCGGTCTTGGTGATGTTCACGCTGACGTAGCGCTTGAGTTCTTTCGCGAGACCAAGGTCAGTGATTTTCACTTCCCCTTCGCGGCTGATCAGGATGTTCTCGGGTTTGATGTCACGGTGGATGATTCTCTGGCTGAAGGCGAACTCCAGTGCCTTCGCGACCTGGATGCCGATCTTGAGCGTTCCTTCGGCCGACAGTCGGCCCTTCTCGTCCAGGATTTCCTGAAGCGAGCTGCCGTTGATGTACTCCATGGCGATGAAGTACGTGCCGTCTACCTCGCCGATCTCATAGACCTGCATGATGTTCGGGTGGTTCAGCTTGCTGCCGGTCTTGAACTCTTTCAGGAAGCGCTGCAGGTTTTCCTGGTCGACGGTCTCGCCGCGCTTGAGGACCTTGAGCGCCACGATGTCACCGTTGCGCTCATCGCGGGACTTGTAGACAAGCGCCATGCCACCTTCGCCAATCACTGACAGGACCTTGTAGTGCTTAAGCGTCTTGCCAATCAGGCTGTTTTCGGCCGTGTAAGTGCCGTCCACATCGGGCCGATTCTGTACCACGAACTCGCGGATCATTTCGCGTGTGTGGGCGCTGTCTGACTCTTCCAGGTATTCAAGTGTGACGCGGTCGAGCGTGATCACATCGCCGTGGACGAGCTTGGCCTTCTCGATACGTAAGCCGTTGAGCAGAGTGCCGTTACTGCTTCCGTTGTCGTGAAGCCAGTATGCTCCTTCGTTCTTTTCGATGCGGCAATGCTCACGTGATACCGAGTCGACCCGCAGCACGAGATCACAACTGCTGCGTCGGCCGATGGTAACAGTCCCCTCCTCGGGGAGTTCTTTCTCAATCCCGGCATCTATGCCGTCTACGATGCGGACTCTGGCCTTCGCCATCCGGCGACTCCCCTGGTGCTTTGGGTGTGTGAGCAACTGAGACTATCAGGCGCCAATTAAAGAATCAAAACGCGAATCGCGCACCTCCCCGCTTGCTTGTGGCAGGGGGGGAAAGTGCTAGTATCCCGCGCCCGCCCAGAAGGGGCGAAACGGGCAAAAGCCCGTGAAATATGGCTCGGAAGGTCACGGACATGCAGATCACAGTCGAAAACGCCGGCGGTTGCAAACGCATCATCAAAGCCGAAGTTCCCGCCGATGTTGTCACATCCAAGCTGAACGAAGGGTTCCGCGACATCAACAAACAGGTGCAGTTCCCCGGCTTCCGCAAGGGCAAGGCGCCGCGCAACGTGCTTGAAAAGCGCTTCGGCAAAGAAGTCGCTGATGACGTGCGCCAGACCCTGGCCGACGAAGTGGTCAAGGGTGCCGTTGATGAGCACGCGTTGAAACTCCTGGGTCAGGTAGAGCTGATCGAGGCTGGTGAGCTGAAGGGGGGCGCACCCGTTACCCTTACGCTCGAGGCCGAGGTGTACCCTGAGTTTGAGCTGCCCGAATACAAAGGCCTGGAGCTTGAGCGCGCGGTCGCCAAGGTCGAAGAGCACGAAATCCACGCCCAGCTCCGCGGCGAGCAGATGCAGAAGGGCGAGCTGAAATCAGTCGACGGGGCGGCCGAAAAGGGCCAATTCATCAGGGCGAACGTGAAAGTTACCGCCGACGATGAAGAGCTTTTCAGCCAGGAGCGCGGACTGCTCGAAGTCGGTTTCGGCTGGGTTGCCGGTTTGAAGCCGGCCAAGCCGGAAGAACAGCTTGTCGGTCTAAAGCAGGGCGATACCAAGGAAATGAAGGCCAAGCTGCCCGATGATTTCGGGCGTGAAGACGTGCGCGGCAAGCAGGCAACCATCGCGCTGGAAGTCACCGACGTACTGGCCTACGAAGGTCCGTCGCTTGAGGAGTTGGCCAAAGAAGGCGGCTTCGAAGACGTCGAGGCATGGCGCGAAAGCATTCGCGGCAAGTTATTTTCGGGCAAGGAAGGTGAGCTTGACCAGGTCATGGAAGAGCGTGCCCTGCGCAGCGTAGCCGACAAGACGGAAATGGAATTGCCGCACAAGTTCAGCGAACGCAAGGCCGCCGAGCTCGTACAGCAGCAGGCCTATCGCATGTACCAGCAAGGCGCCGGCGAAGATGCGATCCGCGAGTTCCTGGACAGCAGCCGTGACAAGGGCGTGGACGAAGTCAAAACCATGCTCAAGCGCGCCTTCGTGACGGACGCCATCGCCCGCAAGGAGCGACTGGTGGTCACTGAAGACGAAATCCAGCGTGAAGTTCAACGCCTGGCCCAGATGGTCGGCCGGACGCCCGATGAGGTCTACGCCCAGTTTCAGCAGAACGGAACTCTTTCCGGGATGCGGGAAGAAATGAAGACCAAGAAGGTATTAAAGCTGCTGCGACAGAAGGCCAAGTACGTCGATCCAGGGGCCAAGCCCGAAACCGACGCCAAGAAGCCAAAGAAGGAAGCCAAGAAGGCCGCCAAGGAAGAATAGACGGGCTGCGCGCCTGACGGAGACAATCATGGGTTACCCGGTTCCGTACGTCATTGAGAAGACCAGCCGCGGAGAACGCAGCTACGACATTTACTCGCGCCTCTTGGAAGACCGCATCGTGTTCATCCAGGGCACGGTGCACGAGATGATGTCCAATGCAGTCGTTGCCCAGCTGCTGTTTCTGCAGAAGGAAGCCAAGAATCAGGACATTCAGATGTTCATCAACAGCCCGGGTGGCGACGTAAACGCCGGGCTCGCGATCTACGACACAATGAAGTACGTCTCGTGCGATATCAGCACGGTCTGCATCGGCCAGGCGGCGTCCATGGGTGCGGTCCTGCTTTCGGCTGGTACCAAGGGCAAGCGTCACGCCCTGCCCAGCGCGCGAGTGATGATCCACCAGCCCTGGGGTGGCGCGGGCGGCACAGCCGGCGATATCAGCATCCAGACCAAGGAAATCCTGCGCCTCAAGAAGATCCTGAACCAGATTCTGGCGGACGCCTCTGGCAAGAAGCTGAGCCAGGTCGAAAAGGACACCGACAAGGATTTCTTCATGTCGGCTCTCGAATCCAAAGAGTACGGGCTTATCGACGACGTGATCGAGCACGCCCCCGGCAAGTAGCCGGCATGCAAGCCAACGAGCATTACCTGTTTCGCCACGCGATCATGCGGGATGCAGCTTACCTGCTGCATCCCGTTACGTTGCGTGGGACGCTTCACCGCATTGCGCTGGAGCTGCTGGAGTCGCACTTCGACACCGTCTTGCCAGAGGCCGGCCCGAATCTCGCGACCAAACCGCTTCCAATGGACGCCGTCGCAGCCGAGCTCGCCCGCCACGCGCGCTTCGCCCAGGACGAGCCATACGCCAACTTTGAGCTGCTGCGTCGCCGAGAGGCTCAGTTTCTAATACGCGCCGGAAGCCATGCCGAGGCGAACTATGACCATCATGAGTCGATCGCTTTCTGGCGGAGGCTTTCAGAAATCGCAGCGGGAAAACAGAAGTTCTGGGCGCTGCATCGTGTGTCACAAGCCTGTCGCGCTCTTGGTCGCGCCGACGAGGCCCAGCGAGTCGCAGAAGCGGCTCGGCAGTTGGCAACTGAGGAGTGCGGCATTGAGGAGACAGTCGTCAGCCTTGGCCAGTTGGGGCTCATCCACTGGGGCAGGGGCGACCACAAGCGGGCCCGCAGTCTTCTGGAGCAGGCCGCCGAGTTCTTTGGACAGGGCACGAGCAAGCGCATCGAAGCCAACACCATCGGAATGCTCGGTATGGTGCATGAGCAGTCGGGCATGATTGACGAAGCGCGCGAACTCTATGAGCGCGCCATTGAACTGTTGCGTGAAGCGGGAGATCGCGAAAACGAGGGTGTGTTTCTTCAGAATCTGGGCGGCCTTGAAATTGAATTCGGCGACGCGGCGAAGGGCGAACGCCTGCTGCACCAAGCGATCGCTGTGTATCAGGACGTGGATGACTACACCAATCACGGCATCGCTCTGAACAATCTGGCACTGCGCGAGTCGTCGCGAGGGGAGTACCAGCGCGCCGTGGAAATCGCCGACCAGGCGATGCGCATGCACAGGAAGGCTGGCAACCGACGCAGTTTGGGGTTGGCATTTGCAAACCGCTCCAACGCGCGACGCAAGGCCGGCGACCTGGAGGGCGCGGTCGCGGATCTGCAAGAAGCGCTGGCGATCCACCGCGAAGTGGGCAACTCCGTGAGCGAAGGCAAGGCGCTGTGCGACATGATGCTGGTTGAGCTTGTCCGCGGGAATGTCGACTCTGCCCATCGCTATTGGATGCAGGGTATTGGCCTTCTCCGACGTGTACTGGGTCCCGGCGGTGGGGATTCGGAGGTCACCGAGATGCGCGAAGCATGCGCGCAGGCCGGATTCGCGCCCTTTGAGTAGCACGGCAGGTTTGTTCCAGCCAAGGCGCTCGAAGGGCCGATAATCCCGAAAGGCCCTCAACCGGTGGGGGGCTGGTCCGTTTGTCGCAGGGTTTGTTAGCATGTGTGCGGCAACAACGGCCGAATTCAAGAAGCAGGAGCAGGCATGGCGAAGTCAGGCGATTCAACCAGGGCGCGCGAAGTGGAGCGTTGCAGCTTCTGCGGCAAGTCGCGTCGACAGGTCGACAGCCTGATTGCCGGCCCACCCACGATCTATATCTGCAATGAGTGCATTACCCTGTGTAACTCGATCCTCGTTGCGGAAAAGAACAACACAAAGGGCACGCTCGACGGTTTGTCGCTGAACACACTTCCGACGCCCGCTGCATTGAAGGGTATGCTGGATGACCACGTGATCGGGCAGGACCACGCCAAGAAGGTCCTGACCGTCGCCGTCCACAACCACTATAAACGCCTTCTGCAGCGCCGCGATGACGACGGCGTTGAGCTTGAGAAGTCCAACATCCTGCTGATTGGCCCGACCGGCTGTGGCAAGACGCTGCTGGCCCGTACACTGGCTGACATCCTGCAGGTTCCGTTCGCGATCGGCGATGCGACCACGCTGACTGAGGCCGGCTACGTCGGCGAAGACGTCGAGAACCTCTTGCTGAAGCTGTTGCAGGCTGCTGACTTCGACGTACCACGCGCGGAAATGGGCATCATCTTCGTTGACGAGATCGACAAGATCCACAGCACCAGCAACAACGTCAGCATCACCCGCGACGTCAGCGGGCAGGGCGTGCAGCAAAGCCTGCTGAAGATGCTGGAGGGCACGGTCGCAAACGTCCCGCCGCAAGGCGGCCGCAAGCATCCCGAGCAGCCCTACATCCAGTTCAATACCGAGAACGTCCTGTTCATAGTCGGCGGCGCGTTTGTCGGCGTCGAGGATATGATCAAGACGCGGCTCGGTGGGACTACCATGCGCATCAACGCCAAGCGCGACGTCAAGGAAGTCAAGGCGATCGGCATGCCCGACGGCCTGGGCGAAATCGACGAGCGAAACGAGCTGCGGGCAAAGGTCGAACCTGAAGACTTGGTAAAGTACGGCATGATTCCCGAGTTCGTCGGCCGACTGCCCGTGATCAGCTCACTCGACGAGTTGGATGAAGCTGCGCTGATTAACGTTCTGACTGAGCCCAAGAACTCGATCACCAAGCAGTTCCAGAAACTCTTCCGCATGCAGAACCACGAGCTGGTCTTCACACGCGAAGGCCTGGTCGCGATTGCGCATCAGGCCATCAAACGCAAGAGCGGCGCCCGCGGGCTGCGTGGCATTGTCGAAAAGATCATGCTGGAGACGCAGTTTGAGCTGCCTGGCATCAAGGAACCGCGGCGTTACACAGTCGACGAAGACGTCGTGAAGGGCGACAAGCCGCTCCACAAGAACTTCACCAAGGCCTCACCGGCGCGTCCGGACGAGGAAGAACACGCCGCGGCCTAGTCACCGGAGTCTGTGGCCTTTAGACCACGCCGGAGCAGTTCGGCGTCGTACTCATCAAAGAAGGAAGTACCGTTCTCGCGCGCTTTTCGGATCGCGATGCGCGTGGCCTCAACGTTTTGCATCTGCCGAGTGCCGGCCTCGCGAACCGCGGCGGAATCTGCACTTTCGCGGCGCTTCTCGGCCAGAGCCGCAAGCTGATCAAGTCCTTCGGGGTACTCACCCGAAAGCCCCTCGACAACGCCTTCATACCAGAATGCTACCGCTTCATATTCGTCGCTCAATTGGGCCATTGCACGGCTGCGCTCAATGGTTTGGGAGCGCAACTGATCAAGCTTGGCGTCGCCGGCGTTGGAGACGCGGGCGCGATCGAACTTCGTAAGGCTGTAGGTGGCAAGCCCGGTAACGACGTCCTCTCTTACCGGCTGAATCAGCAGCAGCGCGGCGCCCAGCGTCACGGCGATTCCCAATCCGAGCCCGCGCCACAGCTCGAGGTTGAACATTCGCTTCACCTCGGGATGTGCGCGCGCCAGGACGATCTCGCGCACACGGCGGTCGAGCGAAAAGTGTCTCCACCCCGACTTGCGCATCGCCGCCGGGTTGTCCATGCCGAGTTTCACAAACACCTGAGAGATCAATTCGGGGCTAGTCGTATTGGCGGCAAACGCATCGGCCTGACGCTCAAAGCGGCGGCTGACGTAGCCGAACACGTGATATCCGTACAAGAGTAGCAAACCGGTCGCGATCAGCTCACCGTTGGTACCGGCAACAAACATGGACATCCCGTGGGCGAGACCGAGCAGTACCACTGTGAAAGAAAGAATGAAGGCCAGAAGCCACCACAAGTGCCTGTGCCTGACATGCCCCATTTCATGGGCGAACACGGCCAGGATCTCGTCTTCGCTCATGCGCCGCATCAGTGAGTCGGTGATGAACACGTAGCGGAACGGTCGAATCAGCCCGATTACAAACGCCGTGGCAAACATCCTCGAGCCGGTGCGCCAGACCAGAATCTGGCTGACTCGCAAGTTGTTGTCGCGCGCATAGGCTTCCAGTCGACGTCGCAATCGGCCTTCGGGCAGGGGCCCGCCGGGCAGGATCATCCGGACGGCAAACGGAATGAAGAAGGAAACGCCGATCACCATCCCCATCTGGAGCGCGATATCGAGAAACAGGAATGAATGGCGAAGGTCGTCGAGGCCCGGCACGTACTTTGTGACGCCCCAGAAGGCCGCATATATCAGCGCAATCGGCAGGATGGTCATGCCGTTTGCCCTGATCTGGAAACCTATGAATCGCATAGGTCGCCAGTCCGCCCCGCGCACTTTGCGCTCGATGCGATACTGGCCCCACCAGCTCGCCGCGAGCATCAGGAAGTAGGGCAGCAGCGCCGGAAGGATGTCCAGATAGGGCGGAACGTGCAGCACGTCAGCAACAAAGTCGGACCATCCGAACACCCAGGCGATGGCCCCGAACTGCGCCAGGATCAACGCATCTACGCCATGCCGGAACAATGGAACCCGGCGCAGCAAGAGCTCACGGTCGGCCAGCAGGCAACGGCGCAGGTCGGATGTGTCGATCTCCGGATGAGCCTCGTGATTGAGCTGGAGGAGTTTCAGACGGTGCTTGGCAAGCTCAAAGCGGTCGATCAGGTGCGAGGCGACGCCGTGGGAAAATGCGAGTGCGACCAGCACGCCCGCACCCGCCGCCACCAGGCTTTCCCAGCCGACGAGAATCCCGCTGCCCCTCGAAAGGGAAGCGATCATCAGCGCAACCAGGATGCCCAGAATGTTGAACACGTCACTCCTTGCTTCCCCATTGTAACGTCACCCGGCGGCTCCCGCTTCCCATTGCGGTTGCCTGCTCATCCTCTTGCGGTTATTTTCCTCGGCCTTGTGGAGATTTCATGGCCCTGAAGCGCGTGAAGGAAGAATCGTATTCAGCCGGCGACCCCATGGGGCTCGGCGAGTTGGGCGGGTTCGGCGTCTATGCCGAAGACGCCGACAAATCAGCGGAGTATCGCATGAAGGACTTGAGGGTCGCGGTCATTCCCGGCGACGGCATCGGGCCGGAGATCACGGACTCGGCCGTGGCGGTCATGCAGGCGGCCGCGAAGAAGTTCGGGCTCGGGCTGTCCCATGACAGCGCGCCCGCGGCGGCAGCGGCCGTGGACCTGGGCCTGCCCCCGCTTCCCGACGAGACGCTCAAGCTTTGCCGGGAATCGGACGCGATCCTGTGCGGCCCCTTTGGTGACCCGCGCTGGGACAACGCGCCACCGGCCGAGCGCCCGGAACGCGCCAAGCTGACGCTGCGAAAGACGTTCGACCTTTATGCCAACCTGCGCCCCGTAAAGCCGGTGCCGGCGTTGATTGAATCCAGCCCGCTGAAGCGTGAACTGATCGAGGGCACCGACATCCTGATCGTGCGAGAATTGACCGGCGGGCTCTACTTCAGCGAGCCGCGCGGCTACTTCGAGGACGAAAAGGGCCGCTACGGCGTGAATACGATGAATTACCACGCCTGGGAAGTTGACCGCATCGGCAAAGTTGCGTTCGAGGCTGCCCGCCTCCGCCGCAAGCGCGTACACAGCGCCGACAAGGCCAATGCGCTTGAGGTGATGCAGCTCTGGCGTGAGACGATCCAGAAGCTGCATGACGCTGACTATGCAGACATCGCGCTGAAGCACATTTTCATCGACAACTGCTGCATGCAGCTCGTGAGCTCACCCAAGGATTTTGACGTGGTGGTCGCCGGCAACATGTTCGGCGACATCCTCAGCGACATCGGCGCGCAGCTGACCGGCAGCCTCGGCATGCTGCCCAGTGCCAGCCTCGGTGAGGGTGTGCCGTTGTTTGAGCCTGTTCATGGCAGTGCGCCCGACATCACGGGCACCGGCAAGGCCAATCCGTTGGCCATGATTCTCACGGTCGGAATGCTCTTCACCCATGCAGCCAAGCGTCCCGAAATTGGCGAGGCGATCGACAACGCGGTCGCCAAGGCGCTGGAAGAGGGCTATCGCACGGCCGACATCAACCGCGGAAATGGATTCAAGCTGGTGAACTGCAAGGAAATGGGCGACGCGGTGCTCAAGCACCTTCAGTGATCAATGCGTGCGCCGTCCATTGATATTGGTCGGCGATCATTGATCATCGGAGCCACATGCCCGACCTCTACGCAATCATACTTGCCGGCGGCGCGTCATCGCGCTTTTGGCCGCTTTCCGGCGATACACACCCCAAGTATCTGCTGAAGCCGGACGGCGACACAACGCTGATTGATTCCGCCTGGCAGCGTGCGGCCCAGTGTACGGACGCGTCGCGAATCATCGTCGTCACTTCCGGCGCGCAGGCGCACCTTGTGCGCGAGGCATTGCCCGGCATGGATGCTGCGAACCTGTGCGTTGAACCCGCTCGCCGCGACACGGCCGCCGCGATCGCTCTCGGCTGCAAGCGCGTCTATGCGCTGGAGCCGGATGCCGACGTCCTGGTTCTTCCGGCCGACACGCTGCTCGAGCCGGCCGAGGCCCTGCAAGCCGGTGTGACGCTCGCCCGCGGGCAGCCGGGATATCGCGACGCGATTCACGTGTTCGGCGTAAACCCGGCCCGTGCGGAAGGTGGCTTTGGCTATATCGAGCCGGGCGACCCCGTTGCTGATGGAGTGCTCAACGTAAAGGGTTTCAAAGAGAAACCCGGGAAGGACCAGGCAAGCGAGTTCGCCGCAAAGGGATACCTCTGGAACATCGGATGCTTTCTGTTCTCACTGGAAACGTTCGATCGCGAGATGCGCCGTCACCTGCCTCAGCACAGCACAAGGTTGTTGCCGGCCGTCGAGGGCGAGCCTACTGAACAGGACTATCAGCAGCTGGATGCAATCAGCATCGACTTCGGTTTGATCGAAAAGAGCGGCAACCTGCGAGCCGTCAAACTCGACGCCGCCTTCGACGACATCGGCACCTGGGATGCGCTGCTTGCGCGGCTGGAGAAGTCCGGCCGCACTGCCCAGCAGGCAATCAGCATCGGCGGGGCGGATAACTACGCTGCAGGCGAGGCAATCAGCGTCGCCGTGGTGGGGGAGTCAAACCTGCTGGTGGTGATCAGCGAAGGCAAGGTTCTTGTGCTCAAGCGCGGCTTTGGACAGGACGTCAAAAGGGCTGCGCACGAAGTGGAGCGCGCTGATGAGTGAGCCACGTGGCCGTTGGCTCGGTGTTGATTTCGGCAGCAAGTACGTCGGACTGGCGATCGGTGACGACTCAGTGAGCATTGTAATGCCACTCAAGACGATCTCGGCCCAACCGGACGAAACCCTGTTGACTGACCTGAGCAAGCTTGCAAAGGCCGAAGGCATCGTCGGCTTCGTGGTGGGCGTGCCGATCAACATGGATGGCTCCGAAGGCAAGTCTGCGCGCCTCTGCCGCGAGTTCGGTTCGCGGTTGGCCGAGCATTCGAATCTGGCCGTTGAGTACGCTGACGAGCGCCTCAGCAGCTGGGAGGCAGAGGGCATGCTCATCGAAGGGGGCATGAAACCCTCTGAGCGTAAACAGCGTGTCCACGCGGTCGCTGCCAAGCTGATCCTTGAGGCATTTTTCACGGCCCGCAAAGCCGCAGATGAAGCGGGTTCCGGGGGGTCTGGGGAACAACCGGGCGAGTAAGGTCGTTTGACAGTTCCTTAAAACCCTGCTTATCATCCCCCGCCCATGAACGAGCCCGAGAACAATAAGGAAGAAACCGTGCCGGAAACTCCGGCGGCGGATGCAGATTCTGCGGGCGCAAAGCCAAAGAAGGCTGCCGCGAAGAAGAAGCCTGCCGCAAAGAAGTCCGGCGTAAAGAAGCCTGCGGCGAAGAAGAAGACCGCCAAGAAGAAATCGAAGAAGAAGGGCGCAAAGGGCAAGGCCACCCGCCGCGGCAAGCCGCTGGTCATTGTGGAGTCGCCGGCCAAGGCAAAGACGATCAACCGCTACCTCGGCGACGGCTACATTGTGAAGGCCAGCGTTGGACACGTGCGCGACTTGCCGAAGTCGAAGCTTGGCATTGACGTTGAGCACGACTTCGAGCCGCAGTACCTGACCATCCGCGGCAAGAAGGACATCATCAAGGAGCTCAAGACCGCCGCGGCCAAGGCCAAAGTCGTCTACCTAGCGCCTGACCCTGACCGTGAGGGCGAAGCAATTGCATGGCACTTGAAGGAAGCGCTTGGGCTGGATGACGTCCGCGCCAAGCGCGTGACGTTCAATGAAATCACCAAGAAGGCGATCCAGCACGCATTTGAGAACCCGCGCGAGATTGCCACGAACCTGGTTAACGCGCAGCAGGCCCGCCGCATGCTGGACAGGCTGGTGGGCTACAAGCTTAGCCCGCTGCTGTGGAAGAAAGTGTTTCGCGGCCTCAGTGCCGGACGGGTCCAGTCGGTTGCGCTGCGTGTGGTCGTCGAGCGTGAACGCGAGATTATGGCGTTCAAGCCTGAGGAATACTGGACCGTTGCCGCGTTCCTTGGGAAGCAGGAACTCGACGACGACGGTAAGGAGGCGCTGGCCAAGTTCCTCGCTGCCTACCACGGTGTGACTCGAGAGGAAGAAGCTGCCGACAACAAGCCTGAGTCCGACAACGACGAAGACACAGACGACGCAGCCGAACAGGCCGACAAGGCACCGAAAGAAAAACCAAAGCTGCCGGAAGGCGTCTTCCATGCAGACCTGAAGCAGTACAAGGGTGAGAAGCTGCAGCTGGGTAGCCAGGAAGACGTCGATGCCCTGCTGGCGGACATCAGCGGCAAGGCTTTCGCCGTCACGAAGATCGAGAAGAAAGAACGTCGAGATCGCCCGAAGCCGCCGTTCATTACCAGCACACTCCAGCAGGCCGCCAGCACGCGTCTGGGCTTCGGCGCACGCAAGACCATGCAGATCGCGCAGCGCCTGTACGAAGGTATAGCAATCGGCGAAGACGGCCCGACCGGTCTGATCACTTACATGCGAACCGATAGTCTGCACATGTCGGACTTTGCGGTGAATGACGCGCGGGAAATGATCCAGCGCGAGTTCGGCGAACGCTATCTCCCTGAAAAGGGCGTGTTCTACAAAAGCAGCAAACGCGCCCAGGCGGCACACGAAGCGATCCGCCCTTCAAGCGTCGCACGCACGCCGGACAGCGTGGCGCGTTTCCTTGAGAAGGACCAGCTTCGCCTCTACACGATGATCTGGGAGCGTTTTGTTGCCTGCCAGATGAACCCGGCTGTCTATGAAGTCACCACCATCGACATTGAAGCCGGCGATGCCCTGTTCCGTACCAGCGGCAAGAGACTGCTGTTTGACGGTCACGCTCGCATCACAGGCGTGAAGCTGGATAAGGACGAGCAGCTGATGCCGGAGCTGCACGAGGGCGAGAAGCTCACGGATCATCGCGTCCAGCCGGACCAGCATTTTACCCAGCCGCCGCCGCGCTACACGGAGGCAAGCCTGGTCAAGACGCTGGAAAAAGAAGGCATCGGCCGGCCGAGTACCTACGCCAGCATCATCGGCACGATCCAGGACCGTTTCTACGTGCGCGGGGACAAGCGCCGCCTGTTCGCGACCGAGTTGGGCATGCTGGTCAACGACATGCTGGTTGGCAATTTCCAGCGCATCATGCAGACGGACTTCACCAGCAAGATGGAAGCGCAGCTCGACAAGATCGAAGACGGCGAGCTCGACTGGGTTGAGGTCCTGCGGAATTTTTACGCCATCTTCGCCGAAGAGCTGGCCGAAGCCGAAGTCAACATCGAGAAGGTCAAGGGCAAGCCGGCACTGGATGAAAACGGCGAGTTGATGCCCTGCCCGGTCTGCGGCAGCGAGATGATCGAGCGCTGGAGCCGCTTTGGCAAGTTCTACGGCTGCACAAAGTTCCCCGATTGCAAGGGAACCGTGCCGCTCAATCGCGACGGCAAGATCCTGCGCGTGAAGAAGGAAGACCTGGAGTGCCCGGAGTGCGGCAAGGAGCTTGTGGTGCGCATGAGTCGCCGCGGGCCGTTCCTGGGTTGCAGCACGTTCCCGGCCTGCCGTGGCACGCGCAGCCTCGAGAGCGAAAAGTCGCTCCGCCAGCTCAAGACCGAGGCTGAATTCGCGGGGCTGTCTTGCGACCAGTGCGGCAAGCCGATGAATGTCAAGTTCTTCCGGGGGCGGCCGTTCATCGGCTGCAGCGGATATCCGGATTGCAAGAACACCTACAACCCGACCAAGGCCCGCGCCGCTATCGAAGACGGCAGCCTGAAGCGCGACGAAGTCAAGGTCAAAGAAGCGGAAGAGAAGTACGAGCGCATCAAGGCCGAGCGCGAAGAAGAAGAGAAAGCCGACAAGGAGAGGGCCGAAGGCGCCGGAGAGTCCAGTGACGAGCCCTCTGAAGAGCTAGCCAAGTAGTCATACAAGCAAACGGGGCCAGCGATCGCGCGGGCCCCGTTCCTATTTCCCTGAAATCTTTCCGGCTTCATGGCGTTCTATGAGTTGACAGGTCAAGTCTTGACGTGTAAAGTCACGGCAAGGAGCAAGGCAATGGCAACGCGCACTTCGTATTCCACACTTACCTGCTCAGGCACAAGCCTGGGTGACGGTATTGGTACGGGGTAGCTGCGGCCAAATGAAACACGAGGCCCGTTGCCCACAAGGCAGCGGGCTTTTCTCTTTGACAACTGGTGCGTTCACATCACGGGGCGCGGTTGCGCGCGCCCCGCGACATTCACAGCTCCGTAGACCAATCGGGTAGGAGTCGCCTGACTCAGAATCAGGACAGTGTGGGTTCGAATCCCTCCGGAGCTACCAATTGCTGGATTGAAGGCGCGAAGCCTGTCGGCCGGTGGCTAGTCCTTCAGTGGACCAGCATCGGCCGGGAGTGCAGCGCGAGCGCTGTCCCCCTCGGTCGGCTGTAAACCGATTGCCAGATGAAAGAGGGGTGGAGGGCAAGTGGTTCGATTCCACCAGCGCCCACCAGGTTTCGACCAGCAGGCCAGACGCGGCGTCGCTGAAACGGCGCATCTGCCGGGGTAGCCCAACTGGGTAGGAGGCACACGGTCGAGAGCCGTGGCAGTGCGGGTTCGAATCCCGCTCCCGGTACCATCGTTCGCGCCTTCACGCGTTTGAAGGCGCGAACGCTGCCCGCCATAGTTTTTCAGAAGGCGGGCTCGTCGGACGTTCGATGGATCCGTCGGCAGGCCAG
>JAGQRH010000028.1 GCA_020425605.1 Planctomycetota bacterium
CACGATTGCGAGAACGGCTCGGTCTACCGCCCGTTCAACCACGTGGTGGAGGGGCAGGCGCAGGTGGACATCTGCAACAGCCCGCTGTCCGAGACGGCCGTGCTGGGCTTTGAGTACGGCTACAGCCTCGACGCGCCGGATGTGCTGACGCTCTGGGAAGCCCAGTTCGGCGACTTCTGGAACGTGGCGCAGGTGATTGTCGACCAGTTCATCGTGAGCGGCGAAGAGAAGTGGAACCGCCTGACCGGGTTGGTGATGCTGTTGCCGCACGGTATGGAAGGCCAGGGACCGGAGCATTCAAGCGCGCGCATTGAGCGCTTCCTGAACCTGAGCGCGGACGACAACATCCAGGTCTGCAACGTGACAACGCCCGCGCAGCTGTTTCACCTGCTGCGCAGGCAGATGCGCCGCAGTTGGCTGAAGCCGCTGATCCTGATGACGCCGAAGAGCCTGCTGCGCCACCCCGAGTGCGTGTCGCCGCTGGAAGACTTCAGCAACGCGCGTTTCCAGAAGTTCATCCCGGATGCGTGGGCGGACAGGAAGCCGTCACGCCTGCTGATCTGCAGCGGCAAGGTGTATTACGACCTCGACGCAAAGCGCAAGGAAGACGGGCGCAAGGATGTGGCGATCGTTCGTCTCGAGCAGCTGTATCCGTTGAAGGACGAGACGCTGCATGAAATCGTCAACAGCTGCCCGGAAGGCACACCGGTGTACTGGGTACAGGAAGAGCCCGAAAACATGGGCCCCTGCGTGCACATGCGCTGGCACTGGGACAAGGCATTCGAAGGTGAGAACCGGTTGCAATGGATCGCAAGAAGCATCGCGGCCAGCCCGGCAACCGGCAGCCCCCGCAGGCACAAGAAAGAACAGGCCGATCTGGTAGCCCGGGCACTGGGGTAGCGATCGGGAACGCAGATGCGGAGTGAACGCTCGAGGACAAGAAAGCGGACGAATTCATGGCAATTGAACTGAAAGTTCCAAGCGTCGGTGAATCCATCAAGGAAGTCATCATCGGCACGTGGATGAAGAACGTTGGCGACGCAGTCGAGACCGACGAGCCTGTGGTTGAGATCGACTCCGACAAGGCCAGCCAGGAACTGGGTGCGCCCAGTCGTGGCACGATCCAGAAGCTGCTTAAGAAGGAAGGCGAAACGGCAGCGGTCGGCGAAGTCATTGCCATCATCGACGAGAACGGCAAACAAGAGCCCCGTGCGGAAGCGCGGGGAGACGCGGACGCCAGGTCCGCGTCAACGGCGCCCAAGGCCCCCGCAAAGAAATCCAAGGGCGAATCGCGCATCATGCCCGCTGCCTTGCGCCTGATGGAAGAGAACAAGCTCAAGGTCGGAGACGTCAATGGCACCGGCCCCGGCGGCCGAATCCTCAAGGAAGACGTTCAGCGCGCGTTGGAAGTCAGCAGCCGCAAGCCCGCGATCGCTGATGCCGACCTGACCAACATCGAAGTGCCGCAGGGCGGCATGCGCGATACCGAAACCGTGCGCATGTCAAACCTGCGCAAACGCCTTGCCCAGAGGCTGGTCGAGGTGCAGCAGACGGCCGCAATCCTGACCACGTTCAACGAAGTCGACATGGGCCCGGTGATGGAGCTGCGCAGCCAACACAAAGAGGACTTCCTCAAGAAGTACAACGTGAAGCTCGGCTTCATGAGCTTCTTCGTGAAAGCCGTCGTGGACGCGCTGCGCCTCGTGCCGCAGGTCAACGGGAAGATCGAAGGCGACAATATCGTCTACCACAACTACCAGGACATCGGCGTCGCGGTTGGCGGTGGGCGCGGGCTGGTTGTGCCAGTCTTGCGCAATGCCGAGCGCTTGAGCTTTGCCGAGATCGAGCAGGCGATCTCCGACTTCGGGCGGCGCGCCCAGAACAACGAGATCACGCCGGACGAGATGCAGGGCGGCACCTTCACGATCAGCAATGGCGGCGTATACGGCAGCCTGCTCAGCACGCCGATCCTGAACCCGCCCCAAAGTGGCATCCTGGGCATGCACAACATCGTCGATCGGCCGATGGCGGTAAACGGCCAGGTAGTGATCCGGCCGATGATGTACGTCGCGTTGAGCTACGATCACCGCATCATCGACGGCCGCGAAGCCGTCACGTTTCTGAAGCGCATCAAGGATTGCGTCGAGAACCCGACGCGGATGCTGATGGAGATTTGAGGCAGTTGATAGTTGATGGTTGGAAGTTGGTAGCAACAACTTCGCCCCATCAGCTATCAACCATCAACTACCAACTATGTCCAAACAACACGACCTGATCGTCATCGGCGCCGGCCCCGGGGGCTATGTCGCTGCTATCCGCGCGGCGCAGCTTGGGCTGGATGTTGCCTGCATTGAGCGCGAGCCTGCGCTCGGCGGCACGTGCCTGCGCGTCGGCTGCATTCCCTCGAAGGCGTTACTCGAAAGCAGTCATCACTTTGAGGAAGCGAAAGACGGACTCAAGCGTCACGGCGTCAAGGTCGGCAGTGTTGAGCTGGACCTGCCCGCGATGCTCAAGCACAAGGACTCGACCGTCAGCGCGCTTACCAAGGGCGTGGCCGGGCTGTTCACCAAGAACAAGATCACCCGCTATGAGGGCACGGCCAGCTTTACCGGGCCGGGCGCGCTCAAGGTGGAAGGCAAGGACAACGTCGAGCTGACCGCGAAGCACATCATCATCGCCACCGGCAGCAAGGTCGCACAGCTGCGTGGTATCGAGATGGACGGCGACTCGATCGGCGACAGCACGACGGCGCTCAGCTACGCGCAAGTGCCAGAACATCTGGTCATCATCGGTGCGGGAGTGATCGGACTGGAGCTCGGCTCGGTCTGGTTGCGGCTCGGCGCGAAGGTGACGGTGCTGGAATATCTCGATCACATCCTGCCCGGCCTCGACGACGAGATCAGCAAGGACGCGTTGAAGATCTTTAAGAAGCAGGGGTTCGAGTTCCGCCTGAACACGAAAGTGACCGGCGCGAAGGTCAAGAAGAAGAAGGTGGTCGTCAGTGCCGACGGCATGGACGACATGGAGTGCGACCGCCTGCTCGTTGCCGTCGGCCGCTGGGCGAACACGGACGGGCTCGCGCTCGACAAAATCGGCCTGCAGACAAACAAGCGCGGACAGATCGAGGTGAACGAGCACTTTGAGACGGCCATGCCCGGCGTCTATGCCATCGGCGACGTGATCCCGGGCCTGATGCTGGCGCACAAGGCTGAAGACGAGGGCGTGGCGTGCGTCGAGCACATCGTGACCGGCGTCGGCCACGTCAACTACAACGCGATCCCCGGCATCGTCTACACCAACCCCGAGATCGCGGGCGTCGGCAAGACGGAGAAAGAGCTTAAAGACGCGGGCGTTGAATACAACGTCGGCAAGTTCAACTTCATGGCCAACGGCCGTGCGCGCGCGATGGGCGACACGACGGGCTGGGTAAAGATTCTGGCGGACAAACAGACGGACCGCGTGCTCGGCGCCCACATCATCGGCCCCCGCGCAGGCGAGCTGATTGCCGAGATCGCCGTCGCCATGGAATTCGGTGCCAGCGCAGAAGACATCGCCCGCTCATGCCACGCCCACCCGACGCTGGCCGAGTGCGTGAAAGAAGCCGCCCTCGGCGTCGCCGGGCGAACGATCCATATGTAGGCCAAGTGGGAACCCCGACCGGCAGGTCGGGGCGACGTGGAGGTATTTCTACTTGGGGTCGCGCCGCCGGCAGCTTCCGCTGCCGGTTCCAACTCAATCGGCTATGATCACGCGCGGGATGTAGAAGTCGTATGCATCAAGCAGCAGCGCCCGGTGCTCGTCGTCGAGCATTCCGTAATCGCGAATTGCCTTCACCAGTTTCACCGTCGCGCGGGCTGCGATTGCGCCCTGGTCGTAGGTGTAAAACTGCGTCTGCGCCTTTGGCACCGGCGCGATGATGCCCGACACGTCGGACTGCCAGGTGTCCAGGATCGGGCCGAGCGCTTCGATCTGGTCTTCCGGGATCGCATAGTTCTTGACCAGCATCTGCTGCAGCTTGCCCCGTACTTCGCCGATGTCCGCGCCGGTAAGGATCGGCGAAGTGTGGATGATCATCAGCGTGGTGCAGTACAGATCAACGTGAGATACGTGCAGCCACTTCGGGTCGATGAACACGTCTCGCTGTTCCTGGGTCAGCACGTCCCAAACTGCATCCACGAACGCGCCCTTCAGCAGGTACTCATCCAGCATCTTCTCGGCGCGTGGCGTGTTGTCGTTGTACTTCTTCTGGGCCGCGTCGAAGTCAGCTTCCCACTGTAGGCCGAGGCGTTTGATCTCAGCGATCTGCGTCTCACTCAGCGGCAAACCGGCCGATTTGAGCTCGCTGGCAATCAGGTTGCTGTGGCTGATCGGATGCGTGAACTCGCCGTTGTGTTTGGCCCAGGTTGGTAGTACGCCGATGGTGTCGTACTCGTACGTCCGCATCTTCTCGGTGTTTTCCTGGATCTTCAGGTACACCTCGCGTGAGGGCTGTTCGCCCTTGAGCTGGGCCTCGCGCAGCAGACGCAGGTTTGTGATTACTTCATGTGACGCGCCCGCCAGCTCTTTCCAGTTGGAGCCGGTCACGCCTTCAATGGTTCCGTACTTGCCGAACGTAAACGTCGGCCCGCGCTCGGCCTGCGCGGCGCGGATTGGCGCAAGCTCGGCTTCGAGTTTCTCGGCACTGGCAACCGCGTTATCGCGCTCGCCCTCGAGCGTTTTCAACTTCGCTCGCAGCGCGTCGGATTCTTCATGAGCCTGTTTTTCGGCAGCTCGCGCCGCGGCGATCTTGGCTGCGAGAGCATCTTCCTTGTCCCCCGCGTTGCTTCCGCCTTCCATTTCGAGCGGTGTGGGACCTTTTTTCTCGCCGCTGTCGGTTGGTGCGGCCGCGATATCAGTCCGCGGCGGCGGGTTCGAGCTGCTCTGCGTGATGAGTGCCCCGCCGCCGAGACCGATGCCCAGCGCAACAATCATTCCTGCTATCGCCAGTGATTTCTTCATCATCAACGCTCCTGTCGCGACTGCACCTGCAGTCGTGCCTGTTGTGAGTGATCCGAACGCTGCTGCCTTCCATGACGCCAGCGCGCCTTCCCAGCCGCCGGGCGGAGTCATCAGCGGCGCCGCAGCGAGACTGGCCAACATGGTTTCGCCCCTGCCGCCAAGCTTGCCTTTCAGTCGATCCATCCCGCGCGAGACGTGGCTGCTGAGCGTCTTCACCGGGATTCCCAGCGCATCGGCCGCCTGCGCGTGCGTCAGGCCGTTGAGGTGCGTCAGCACGATCGCCTCGCGCTCGCGCTCCGGCAGTGTGTTGAGGGCCTGCCTCAGTTCGGCGGACGTCTCAGTCCTCGCGGCCGTCTCGGCCGGGTTCGGGCCAGGGTCGGGCATCTGATTCTCCTGCTCGCTCGGCGCAGGGCGGTGCTTGCGCCTGGCATTTCGTGCCTCGTTGATCACCACCTGCCTGAACCAGGGCCAGATGTTGTCGGCGGGGATTGCGTGTGGCTTGGTGGCCGCGACCACGAACGCCTGCTGGACCACATCAAACGCCTCGTGCCCATCACCCAGCCAATGCACGGCCAAACGCCAGGCTCGCTGGGCGCATTCGTCGAAACAGCGTTCAAGTCGATCCCGGGCCATGTGTTTCCCGCACATGCTTAACCGTTACGGATAGCGCGGTTGCCTGCAGCAAATTGCGATCAGATTTCCGTGGCGCGCCAGCAGAACCAGGAACCCACAGTTCGGTAGGGCCGCCACTTCTCCGCCAGGTCGGTTAGTTCGTCCGGCGTTGGCATCTCGGCTAGTTTGTGCGCAATGGCAAAGCCCTTGCGCACGCCGAGATCATGGATGGGCAGCACGTCCGGCCGACCGAGCTGGAAGATCAGCAGCATCTCGACTGTCCAGCGGCCAATTCCGTGCACCGCCGTAAGGCGCTCAATGATCTCGGCGTCATCCATGCGGCGCAGCTTCGCGAACGTTGGCACTTCGCCGGCGTCTGTACGGCGGGCGAGGTCACGCAGCGCCTTCATCTTGTTGCCGGATACGCCCGCGCCGCGGATCTGAGCGTCCTTCAGCTTCAGCAGATTGGTCGGTGTCACGTCGCGCTTGTTTCCGAACACGTCCATCAGGCGGCCATGGATCGTCGCGGCCGCCTTGCCGCTCAGTTGCTGGTAGATAATCGCGCGCATCAGCGCATGGAATGGGCTCTTGAGCGGCCGCGGCTCCAGGCGCAGATGGCCCTGGCGCTTGATAACCACGCCGATGCGTTTGTCGCGCCTGCCGACGTGTGCGGCGGCCTGCTTCCAGTCGAATTGCAGCTTGTCCATAGATGGCCATCCCCGGGGTATGCGGTCGCGCGTCACAAAGCATACTGCGATCTGGCTCCACATAGAGGAAGCAATGGCCAACGATCCGGCCAATGCAATGCCAGCCAGTCTTGATCCCGGCCAGCGCGACGCAGCCCGCTGGTTCACGTTGGCGCTGGCCTCGATCGCTGTGGCAGGCACGTTGGCGATCGTGCTGGTAGTAGGTCGGCTGCCCGGCATCTCGGAAATCGTGATTACCGATGTCGACTTCGCCAAGCGGAGTCTGGTGGTACACGTCAACCTGGCATTGGCGGTCTGGTTTTTCTCGTTTTTGGCCGGGCTGTTCTGCCTGTTGCCGGGGGCGCGCAAAATTCGCACTTCGCCGTTGGCCGTTGCCCTTGCCACGCTGGGCACATTGCTGTTCGTGAGCACCATTTTTGTGCCGTCGGCCACGCCGATTCTCTGTAACTACGTGCCTGCTCTTCATCATTGGCTATTCCTTACGGGCATAGCCTTGTTCGGCGTGGGAGTAGCGTTGAACTTTCTGGATGCGCGCATGCTGCCTGTCGCGGTCGCTTCACCGCATGTGCCGCCGGAGGCTCGGTTCGGTCTGCGCGCGGCCGGGCTGATTTATCTGTGCGCGATGATCACGTTCGCCGGCGCCTACGCCACGAATGCGGACTCGCTCCTGGTGCGGCAGCCCGCCGCGACGGACGTGCAGTACATTGAGAGCGTCAAGGCCTACTTCGAGTACCTGTTCTGGGGAGGCGGCCACGTTCTGCAGATTGCCAATGAAACGGCGATGGTCGCGGCCTGGCTGATCCTGCTGTCACGTGTGATTCGCAAATCGGCTGTGCCGGTGGGTGCGGCATCCGGCCTGTTCCTTCTGCTGATGCTGCCGACGGCGTTCGGACCCTGGCTGAGCTTCGGCGCACACGACCGCACCTGGTTCACGCGGATGATGCAGTTCGGGATCTTCCCGGCCGTCAGCGTATTCATCATCTGGTGCTTTGCGGGTGTGTTCCGAGCCAGGGCGAGCCTGCGCCCCGGCGACCTGAAGTCGCCCGCGTTCGTCGGCTTCTGCACGAGCGCCGCCATGACGGTGATTGGCTACCTGCTGGGCGCGAGCATACGTGGCTCGGACACGCTGATACCGGCCCACTATCATGTAGCGATTGGCGCGGTGTCGGCAGCTTTCATGGCATTGCTTCTGACGCTTCTGCCGGAGTTCGGAAGGCCGTTGTCGTCTCTGCGCATGCGCAAACTGGCGACATGGCAGCCGCTGTTGTTCGGTATAGGGCAGACAATTTTCGCGGCGGGGCTCGCGATCGCAGGTGCGCAGCGCAAGGTCTATGGCAAAGAACAAGTGGTGGATACTACTAAGCGCTACACCGGACTGATTGTGATGGGCACCGGTGGCGGAATCGCGCTGGTCGGCGGGATCCTGTTCATCGTGATCGTGGTAGCGGCCTTGCGGGCAGTGCGCAGGGTTAAGTCTCAATCGTCACACGACTAACGGACACACCGGCCGCGAAGCCTTACGCCATGCAGGTTGACAAGCCGTCCGTGGCGTCCGAAAAGCGTGTTGGGCGAGGATTCTGAAACACGAGGAGAGAGCCATGAAGATCTGGACGACATTGGGACTGTTTATCGTAATGTGCGCGTGCGTCACTCTGGCGGCGTGCGGCGGTGACGGAAAGGCCGGCAACAGCGGCGGCAACAAGGCAGGCGGCGGAGGTGGCAAGTCAGCTGAAGTTCTGCGCATGCCGGTGCCTGCGGAATTCAAAGACAAGAAGCCGCCGAAGGAGCTCACGGACCCCGACCTGATCGCCAAGGGCAAGGACCTCTACCACGACGCCACCAAGGCCAACTGCATCATGTGCCACGGTGAAGCCGGCAAGGGTGATGGCCCGCAGGCGGCCAACTACACCGACCCGAAAGTGGCCGACCTGACCAGCGCGGCATTCCAGGACGCGGTGACCGACCAGTACATCTTCTGGCGTATCACCGATCCGAACAACAGCAAGGCGTACCCGACTTCGGCCATGCTTGGCTATCCGGCCGGCAACGAAGATGATCATTGGGCACTCGTTGCCTATGTGCGCTCACTGAAGGGCAAGTAATCCCGGCAGATTTGAAAGGCCCCGCGCAAATGCGCGGGGCCTTTCTGTAGGATGGCGCACTATGGCTGAGATGTATCCGATCTACCTGAAGCTCGCGGGGCGCGAAGTGCTGGTTGTCGGCGCAGGCCGCGTTGCATGGCGCAAGGTTGAGGCGCTGCTCAAGGCGGACGCGGCAGTGCGTGTTGTTGCGCCGGAAGTCTGCGCAGAGCTTCGCGAGCTCGCCGCCGAGGCGAAATTGGTGCTGCACGAGCGGCAATGGGAGCCGGACGACTGCACCGGCGCATTGATCGTGGTCGCCGCTACCGGCGACTCCGAGTTGAACGCGCGCATCCGAATCAGCGCACATGAGCACAATGCGCTCGTCAACGCCGTGGACGACCCGCCGAACTGTGACTTCTATGTACCCGCGGTCGCGCGCTTTGGTGAGTTGCGGCTGGCCATCAGCACGCAGGGACAGGTGCCGCTGATATCCAGTCGGGTGCGCCAGTACCTCGAGAAGGCATTGCCCCCCGAGCTGGCGGACGTCGTCAAATCAACCGCACGTGAACGCGAGCGCCTGTTGCAGTCCGTAGAAAACGACCGCGTGAGGCTGCGTCGACTGCGCGCATTCCTTGAAGCAGAACTCGAGCGTTGGGGCCTGAAGCTCTGAAGCTGGGTGCGATCAGATCCCGCGGAAGGCTTCGATTTCGTAGAAGCTGAAGCGGATGACGCGCCCGCCTGCCTCTGGCTCCCAGGCTTCGGGCAGCAGGGGCAGCTTTTCATCGGTCTGGCGCGCGTTGATCCAGAGCCGGTGCATTTCTTCAAACAGCAGGTCGTCCTGTGCGTCTACGAACTCCGCATGGCGCTCGGCCGCGTCAGCGGCTTTCTCCGCGTTACCGGCGCGGATGTAGGCCTTCAGCAACGCATCCTGGCGTTCAATGCGGCGTTCGAGCTTGCGGAATTCGTCCTTGAAGTCGAGGCCGGCTTCAACGGTGAAGGTGCGATAGTCGGGCACAGGAACTCCTCTCAATCACAAGCTACTGCGTCGGCTGCGCCCCGCAAGGGCAAGCAGACGGCCCGCCATGCGGGCGGGCCGTGCTGGAAAGAAGTGGGCGGCCAAACGGGATTTGAACCCGCGACCTCCTGAACCACAATCAGGCGCTCTAACCAACTGAGCTATTGGCCGCACAACGCTGGGTAAGGTAGCCCGCGCCGCCAAACCGTCAACTACCGGAAGCCCCAATGAGCAAGCGTGAATCCGCATGAACGCTCGTAGCGGGATCGGACAGTGTTGCTAGTCCCTTTGTTTCCGCGCGCGATTGTTGCAGTCGCAGTTGCACGCAGGCAGATTGAAGGCCCGTTTGGCCGCCGCGGCCCACTGGCCGATTTGCCTGCCACGCCCGATGGATTGCGGGTTTGGGTTGGGGTGGCCCGTGCCTCTGCTGTAGAGAGTGCCGACCAACTCAATAGCGCTCAGGCTGCCAGGTTTGCAAGGATCCCAGCCTGCGGCCTTGTAGCCGGCCAGTATCAGGCACATCCAGTCCGCGGCGAGATAAGCGGCGGTTTGGAAGTCATCCTGCATTTCATCCTGAAGCTGGTCGAAATTCATTGCAGTGATCCAGGCTCTATATCCTGGGGTTGTGCTGATGACTGTCGCGGCTGTCTTGCCCTTCATCTGGAAGGGCCCAGTCGATGTGTCGAGGTGAAGAGCGTCTCCGAGGTCATCTTGAAAGTTCTCGTCGCCGGCCATGCGGGATCGCTCGTCCCACCAGACCGCAATGAGCCATTCAGGACAAATGCAACAGTTGGCCAGTCCGGCGGCCTCTCTGATTTGGGGTAATCGAGACTGAATCTGCGCTATCTTCCAGTTCCAGGCGTTCTGCCAGAATCGGACCATTTCCCGAAGTGGTGGTCGCTGTTGGACTCGAGGGTCATGCCAGTACTGATCCAGTTTCTGCCATCCCCCTTCAAGGTCGTTCCATGGCTCCTTGTCCAAGTCGATTGCGTCACTGTCACCCGCCTGGCTTTGTCCCGGGTAGGAATAGGCGTCGTGGTAGTCCTGGGTGGGCATGTCGGTCTCCCATCGTTTGCGAGTCGCAGTTTTCTGGCGTCTGATGAGGAGGTCAACGAAAAGGACGATCTCCCTCGCGATTCATTTCCAGGATGATCCCTTTGCGTCACATCAAGCCCGGAAGAGCCGTGCAGAAGTTGGTGGGTGTGTCGGCAAACGCGATTTTGTCCCCATATCAACTATCCGCTGACACCGTTGGACAAGCGGTTTTGGCGGGGTACCTTTCTCTTGTGCAGCGCGGTGATGCAGCACCGGGTTGAGGATGAACGAGCTGCGATTCGCTCATCCGAAGCAGGGCCCGCCCTTCGGGGCAAGGCGAATAGAGGTCGAGAGACCTCACGGGAAAGTGGCGACGCTTTCCCCGCTCGAGGGTGAAAACCCCGGGCGCACCGGCCAGGCTTTCGCGCAGTCGAACGGCGCGCAACCGCCGGCGGGCGTCAAAACCCGCCACGTGTTCCAGGGAATAGCCGCCCTGAAACGCGTCCGAGTGAAGGGGCTGTCCTTCACGAGACCGGCCCACAGCACACTCTTCGGGGGCTCAAACCCCTGAAGGCACAAGCCTCCGCTCGCGGAGGCTTTCGTGTTTAACCGCCCGCGCATTTCCTCGAACTCACGTTTCAGTTAGCAGTGCCCCGGTTGCTATTATGCGACCTCATGATTGACCTGATGATCTTGCTTCAGACGCAGACGCATACACGCTACGACCCGGGCTCGAACCCGTTTGTCGGCGGTGGCGGCTGCATAAACCTGATCTGCGGAATCGCGGCGGCCGTGATTATTTCGCGCAAGGGCCACAGCACAGGCCAGATTGTGGCGCACCTGCTGATCGGGATATTCTGCTGCGGGATCGGCTCGCTGATTTCCGCCTTGCTGGCCAAAGACCTGACAAAGCCGCCGCAAGGGGTCTACCCGCCGCCGCCGCCGCAGTCTCCCTATCAACCATATGGGCAGGGCGTGCCGCCGCAGGGCCCGCCGCAAGGCTATGGCGCGCCGCAGCAAGGCTACGGTGCACCGCAGCAGGGTTACGGCGCACCGCCGCCCAACCAGTACAACCAGCAGCCGCCGGCCGCGCAGGGCTACCCGCAGCAGGGGAACCAGCAGGGCGGACCCGTCGGCACAGAGATGAGCGTAACCTGCCGCCAATGCGGCGGGCTGGTGACCGGAACCAAGAGCAAGCTCCAGATGCGCCGCGCCTGCCCCCATTGCGGAGCCAGCCCCTTCGACTACCAACAAATGCCGCGGTAGCTGGATCAGTACAGTAGCCCGGTGCGTACATATCCGACGCAGCCTTGGCGAAGTTGGAAGCGCCGGGCTTATCTTGTTCAGCTACGGGATGACGAACTTGGCTGTGTCTAAATCCCACTTGATGCCGAGGTCGTCGTAGTGCTTCCGCAACGCAGTGAACTGCGCGTCGGCGGCGATCCACTCGCATGTGCGCCACTGGCTTCCACCCCAGCCTGGATCGAGGGGGTCCTGGTCAAGGCAGCGAAGCGCCTGCAACCGATAGCTCATGATGATTCGGCCTGACATCCAACCGTATGCATCGTCAGGATGATCCTTCTTGCCCGCTTCGCGATGCCGCTCTTCGACCAAGACAGCGGCGGCAAGGGGGCTGCCTGCGGGAGCCATTTCGGCTTCGCGCCAACGCCCGTCCTTTTGTATTCGCTCGACGTACATTGGCAGCAACTCAGGCATGCCCAAGAGGGTGTAGCCGAGGTGGGTTACGAATGGCACGCCGTCAACTGTGCAGATTGGGCCAAAGCTGTCGCACAGGGCGCTCGACGTGCCCCCCAGTCCCGGCCCAATTCCAAGCAGATCGCCGCTGAACAGTGTTGTTAGGAGAGGGAACGCCCGGTATTCGAACTCCTCGTCTGCACCGGAACTGGCACCCTCATACTTGATGGTTCCCAACTTCAGGTACTCGTCCAGCAGCTTCAGCGCTCGCTTCTTGCCCAAGCGCCAGAGGGCGTTCGTAGCGCGAATCAACGCTGCCGGGTTCCATGAATAAGGCTCATGGAATGAGGGAGAGGCATCGACCAGTTTCAGCACGGCACGGTCGGCTTCCGACATGTCCTTGGCCAACTCGTCGATCGTCGGCAGCTGCATGATAGTGGCCGTGACGACATGTCGGAGTTCGTCGCTCTCCAGTTTGATGCGTGTGCTCTTGCTCACTCCAATGAAGTGTCCGCCGAACCCCCAAGACATAAACTCGCGTGGCCCGACGGCCGCCTCGACCGCAGAGGTTATGTCCTCTGGGGCGTCAAACGACACTCGTTCGAGCCAAGCGAGCAGGCCGCGATAGCCATCGTCGGTCTGGCCTTCGCGCACTTTGACTTCGACTCGCCAGAAAGGCGCCGGCTCTCCCGCCCCTGCACGTTTTTCTACGGCTGGACTGGTCGCGCACGCGGCAGTCACCCCGCACAGGACCACGCCGGTCATGATTGACTGAAAGACATGCATTTTGCGGCCTCCGGTAACGCCAATGCCTAGGCTATGCGGCTCAGGGGACACAAGAAATTCAAAACAGGGGGCAATGAGCCGCTTGCGCTGACGCCTACGGCTTCAGGAAGTGGGTGGTCCACTCGTCTAGTTTGGCTTGGGGGAGCTTTTGGGGGATGTAGTCGAGGCCCTGGCCTTCGGCTCCGGGCAGTGAGAAGAGCTGCAGGATGCTGGGCTGTGTGTCGTAGCCTAGCCCGGCGTTGTCCCACTGGATTTTTAAATCAATCGCGAGCTTTTCCTGGTCGAGCATGTACTGGGTGTCGTCGCGCCCGCTTTCCAGATGCCCGTAGAAGCCCATGCTGTTTGGCCCGTCCGTGAAGAACAGGCAGGCGATGCGCCCGGCGCTGATGTCGTTGGCGGATTGCAACACGCCCTGAAGCGCGCCCCACCAGTCCGTGTCCGCGCCGTTGCTGCCCTCTGGCGCTTTGTGCGGCGCGGTCTTGGCGAACAGTCGCGCGATCGGGCTTGAGCTGCTGTTGAAGCCCTTTGTGCCGAAGGCGTTTTTCTCCTTCTCGACCTTCACGTCGAGGTTGTAGTCCACCACCACCACGTTCGCCTGGTCCTGTCGCGTGCCCCAGTACCACACCACGCTCTCGGCCGTGTGGCGCGCGACCTCGCGCTTGCTGAGCGTCGCCAGCTTCTCGCCGCTCAACTCGAACTGCTTGTAGCTCTTCTTGATGTCGCCCTGCAGCTCGTCGCCGACCTTCACGCCGGCCGTCTCGGTGAACTCGTCCACGCGCCCGGTCAGCACCGCGTCGACCATTGCCAGCAGCACGGACGTGGGCACTTCCTCAACGCTGCTGCCGTCGGCCGACTTGCGCGTGAACTGCAGGCTGCCCGCGTAGCGCAGGCTGAACAGCCAGCGCGAGAGTGCCTCGAAATCAAAGTTCGGCGTGTCGATCACCTGCGACATGGTTTCGCTGCTGTCGATCGCGACGATCACCACGTCATAGTCGCCCTTCAGGTAGCCGGCTCTTGACGTGTCAAAGCCACGTGCCTGCAATTTGCCAAGCACCTCGAACCAGCCGTCGCTGACACCGCCCTCCTTGGCCGCAGGTGTAACCCCGCCATCGAGCGTCGCAGGTACGCGGCCGAACGCCTCTTCGGGCGCGTCGTGGCTGAATCGCGGTGGCGTGTCGACCTGCGGAAAGCCGTTGATTCTCGAGAGAAAGCGGCGCAGCAGCTCATTCATGTCCAGGCCGCCGAAGGTACGGGCGAACGCGTTCTCGTGGCCGACGCCGTCGACCATCAGGTTCCAGAATTCGAAGTAGATGGTGCGCAGGTCCTCGTTGGCGCGCACGAAGTCGACGAAGCAGTAGGCGATCAGGTAGTTCAGCTCAGGATTCTGGTAGAACGTCTCGAGGTCCTGTGCCAGGAACTCGTTCAAATCGAGTTTCAAACCCTGCCCGATCAGCGTACGCAGGTACCCATACGCCGCCGAAGCGAACGTGGGCAGCGTGCGCAATTGCGCTTCCGGCGGCGCCTTGTCGAGCCACTCGGCGCTGCCCTCGGCGAACCAGGGCACCAGCAGGCTCTGCGGTGCCTTGTGTGCCTGCACCGCGTGGAACATCTCGTGGCGGATGACCTCGGCCGTGCTGGTGTTGTCGAGCACGGGCAGGCAGATCACGTCCCACTTGGTGCTGTAGTAGCCGGCGGACCACTGCGGGACGTTGAGGTCCAGCCGTTTGCTTGAGAACTTGAGGTATTCGTCGAGGCTCTTGAACAGCACGACATCAAGCGGAAGCCCGGTTTCGCCGAAATCAGCCTTGCCGTATTCGCCCTCGATCGCGGCCAGCCAGCCGGCAAGGACTTCCGTGTCCACTTTCTCTTGTGCGCGGCGGGTCAGGGGCACGCCGACCGCCGGGGGGACGGGCTCAGGCCCGGGCAACTCGGCGCCGCCGCGGAGCCAGATGGCCGTGCGGGCGGTGGCCTCGACGAGGTAGCTGGAACTGGCGACGTCCGGGCGCTCAAAGCTGCGAGTGGCGTCGGACTCGAAGTGCACGCGGTCCGCGGCCTCGGCGTGGCCGTTGTAGGCCAGAATCGCGTATGGGGCGAAGCGTGAATTGAGCTGGTCGAGGGTGCTGGCGGTTTCCCAGAGTTCGTCCTCAGGCAGATCCGGTCGGTCGCGCAGGGCGAGCACACTGTCGGCCTCGAGCGTCAGCGCTCGAAAGCGGGTCAGGGCCGGAAGCTCAATGGGGCCGCGCTCAATGACCGGCTTGTCGGGCTCTGGTTCCGGTTCGGGATCGGCGGGCCTGTCTGGTTCTAACTCCAGTGGTGGAGGGGCGTTACGCTGGACGACCGTGTCGTTGAAGGCGGGCCCGACGTGCGGCCGGTTGCCTGATGGCTGGATGAGCCAGTCTGTGAACAGCCAGACGCCGGCCAGGATCAGCAATCCGAGCAGGATGCCGACCACCGCGTACTTCCGGTTGCTGCCCGAATCGGCCAAATTGCCTTCCGAAAATTCCGCTACCCCTTCAGGGTACATGGGTTTAACAGTTGCATGCCGTGGTTAGTCGGCAAAAAGCGGCTGCAAGGCAAACACATGAGTGCATACGAACAATATCGCGAAGACCTGCCGGAGCTGATCCGCGGACGGCTGGAGCCGGACCGTGCGGCCGAGATTCTGGCGGCGGCACAGCAAGACGAAACCCTGCGGAACGCGCTCGAGCAGGAACGCACGCTTGAGCGCTGGCTCGAGTACTACGAAGTGCCGGAGCTGAGTGAGGGCTTTCAGGGCCGCTTCTGGCGCAAATTCGGCGAGGAGCGTGTGGTGGAGGGCCGCCGCGCCTTGTGGCTGATGCGTATGGTCGGCCCGCTTGCCGCGGCAATCCTGATCGCGATCGGCGTGATCGTATTTGTGAACAACGGCGATAGCCCCGCCCCGATCAACGGCACTGCCAGCACCGAAGACGCCGGTGAACAGCCGGCCGAGCTTGAAGTGACCTGGGCCGAGGATGAGTACAGCTATGTGATCGGCGACACGGTGCCGGATGCGAACCAGCCGAAGCGGGAAAAGCTCAGCGCAGAAGACCTCGAGCTTATGAAGAAGCTGGATGCATCGGCGTTCCTGCCGCTGGATGACCTTGAACGCCCGGAAGACATGCAGGTGATCGACGACCTCGACCTGCTGACCGAACTGGCGGAGGAAGAGTGATGAAGTGGCTGTCACCCATCCTTGCCGCGCTGGCGCTGGCCTTTGTGCTGGGCGTAAACCCCGTTGATGCGCAGGAGTCGGATGCCGCGAAACCGGGCGCACGCGAGACACAGCTTCGGGAGTGGTTCAATGGCCTGGGCAAGAACCGCCAGGAAGAGCTGAAGAAGCGCTTTCGTGCATTCAAGCACCTGCCGAATGAGCGTCAGCAGCAGATTCTGCAGGCGGCCCGGGACGGCAAGCCGATCCTGACCGACAAGCAGCGCGAGAACCTGAAGAAGCTGAAGAAGCTCAGCTTCCTGGAGCGCATACGCCTTTACACCACGGCCGCAGAGCTGAACGCCCTGACCCACGGCCCGCGCGGCAAGGAAGCGCGCGAGGCCTTCGAGAAGGGCGACAAAGAGGCTCTGCGCCGCATGATGATGCAACAGCGCATGAACATGTTCTCCCGCAACATGTCACCCGAGCAGAAGCGCGAATTCTTCAGCATGACGCCCGAAGAGCGCTTGAGGAAGATCGCTGAAGACCGCAAGGCCCGCCTTGAGGAGCTGACCGGCATCTACCCGCGCTTTGCCGAGCTGCGCGAAGCGGCCGAGAACGGCGACAAGGACGCCCGCAGGGAGCTGAAGCACCTGGTGGCGGATCTGCGCACACTGGACCTGCTGCTGCAACGGCTCGAGCCGGAAAAGCGCGCCGAGATGATGGCGGAGCTGAAGGACCTGAGCCTTGAGGATGCGGCCAACCAGATCCGCAAGGCGCTGCAGGACCAGTGGAAGGAAGAGAAAAGGCGCAACCCGCGCGACAACAACGACGCGCCGCCCCGCATGGTCCCCGACCGCAACAACCGCAAATCCGAACGCCGCAACCCGCGCGAGCAATAGGCCGGGACCTGCAGGCCTGGCTTTGAATTGCAATCCCCGATTGCGCTTGAAGGCCCCTTTTGCCTGCCTATACTCTTCTTTTGCCCCGGCGGGGACGGCTTGTCGTCTCCGCCTTTTGCATTTGGAGGGCTTCATGGCGGCACACGAACACGTCGTCATACTGGATATGGGCTCGCAGTACACCCAGCTGATCGCGCGTCGCACGCGCGAATTGGGCGTGTACAGCGAGATCCAGGCGCACACTACACCCCTGGCCAAGCTGCTTGAGGGCAAGCCCAAGGGCATCATCCTCAGTGGTGGCCCGGCCAGCGTATACGGCGAGGACTCACCGAAGGTTGACCCGGCAATCTTCACCTGCGGGCTGCCGGTGTTGGGCATTTGCTACGGCATGCAACTCGGCAGCACGGCGCTCGGCGGCAAAGTCGAGGGCGGGCACAAGCGCGAGTTCGGCCATGCCGACCTGCAGATCAAGCATGAGGACGTGCTGCTGGCGGGCTTCAACCGAAGCGTCGCCGAGGACAAGAACGCGCTGCGCGTCTGGATGTCCCACGGTGACAAGGTGACGGCCTTGCCGGATGCTTTCGAGACCCTCGCCAGCACGCCGACGTGCGAATACGCGGCGGTTAAACATAAGGAACACCCGTTCTACGGCGTGCAGTTCCACCCGGAAGTCAAGCACACGGCGCAGGGCAAGCTGCTGCTGAAGAACTTTCTTTTCAACGCCTGCCACTGCGCGGGCGACTGGCAGATGAGCAGTTTCATAGACGAGCAGTGCGAGCGCATCCGCAAGCAGGTCGGCAAGGGCCACGTGATCTGCGGATTGTCCGGAGGCGTGGATTCCAGCGTGGTCGCGGCGCTGATCAGCAAGGCGATCCCGGGCCAGATCACCTGCATCATGGTGGACAACGGGCTGCTGCGTTCCGGCGAAGTCGAGGAAGTACGCAAGGCCTTCGAGGGCCATTTCAAGGTCAACCTGATCGTGGCCGACGCCGGCGAGCGCTTCCTCACGAAACTGGCGGGCGTCACCGACCCGGACAAGAAACGCATCATCATCGGCGAAGAGTTCATCCGTGTCTTCGAGGTCGAAGCCCGGAAGGTCAAAGACGCCAAGTTCCTTGCGCAGGGCACGCTATACCCTGACGTTATCGAGTCAGTCGCCGCCCACGGCGGCCCGACGGCCATGATCAAACGCCACCACAACGTCGGCGGGCTGCCTGAAGACATGGACTTCGAGCTTGTTGAGCCGCTGCGCTTCCTGTTCAAGGACGAAGTCCGTGAAGTCGGCGCCGAGATCGGGCTGCCCGAAGAGCTGGTCTGGCGCCAGCCGTTTCCCGGCCCCGGGCTTGCCGTGCGCTGCCTGGGCGAAATCACCGAAGAGCGACTTCGCATTCTCCGCGACGCCGACTCAATCGTTAGAGAAGAGATTCGCGCCGCCGGCCTGGAGAAGCAAATCTGGCAGGCGTTCGCTGTTCTGCTGCCGGTCAAGAGCATCGGCGTGATGGGCGACGAGCGCACCCACGAGTTCACCTGCGCAATCCGCGCAGTCGAAAGCGTGGACGGCATGACGGCCGACTGGGCACGCATCGACTACGACCTGCTTCGTAAGATGAGCAATCGCATCATCAACGAGGTCAGGGGCTTCAACCGAGTGGTGTACGATATCAGCAGCAAGCCACCGGCCACGATCGAGTGGGAATAGGCCGCCTGCGGCGGAAGGCAAACGTGCTGGGTCAAAATTCAAAATTGAAGGGCACTGCTGCCGCGCCGATTCCTGCGGTTACTGGCATTGCCGTTTGTCTTCTTGTCGTTGCCGTGTGCGCCGCCGGTTGCGGCGGTGGCAATGAGCCGACGAATGACGGTCCCCAGGTCGCTTCTCTCGAAGGCGACCGGCGCGACGATGGCGGCTTTGAGTTTGAGCCGGCCGTGGACTTGAAACTCGCGCCGACCAAGCTGCACGGTGACCTTGCCCGGCTGCTTCCCAAGCCGGCACTGGAGAAGAACTCTGTCAAATACGGGGGCTGGGACGCGGCCAATGCGGCGCTTTCGGCAGAAGGGGCAGAGGACGCGGCGATGCCTGCCGTGGCCGCCACCTACCGGTCGATGGGCTACGACATCGAGACGGGCAAAGAGGGCAAGGACGCAGTCGCGACGCAAGAGTATCCGCAGTCGTGCGCACTGTTCCTGATCAAGGCGCCCGAGGCCGCCGCCGCACAGCCGATCGCAGACAAGATCGCCGAGAATCTTCTGGGCAAAGGCTTCGCCCAGATCGACGAGCTGGAATGGGCCGACGGCTTCAAGAAGACCCAGCAGATCCTGCGCTATTCACGCGTCGACTCGCACGACAAGGTTGACGACGTATACGTGGCGTATGTGAAAGTGATCGGCGACGTTGTGGTGTTCGCACTCGAGAATGAAGCGGCGGCGAAACTGAACGGCCCGGGCGAATCACAGATTTCGCGCGTTTCCGAATCCGGCTACGGCAGCCGCCTCGGCGGCCAGCTCACGTTCCTCGTTGCGAACCGTCTGCTCAGCCCTTGAAGCGTTTGAGCAACAGTAGCAAAGACAACGGCCGCCGAATGGCGGCCGTGACTGTATTCCGTGGACTGTTCGCTAGGCGCCGTCTTGCCGCAGACCCTGGCGGTATGGTTGCACGCCGTGGGTTACGTCCGGGCCGCAGCCGTCGGGGCTGAGCGGGTAGCGCCCGTCCTTGTCCTTCCCGCTGCGGGCGAGGCCAAGGCTTTCCATGAACTCGTCGTTGTTCTTGAGCAGCCGTGCCTTGTCGAAAATGAAGTCGCCGCGCTTGGTGCCGACCTGGTTGTAGGTCGTGCTCATGGCGATGGCGTCTTTCGGGCAGGCCTCTACACACATGCCGCAATAGATGCACTTCAGCATGTCGATTTCGAACACATCCGGCGCCTTGAAGCGCTGCGCGCCGAATTCGTCCACGTCGGTCTGGTCGCCGACGATGGTGATGCACTCGGCCGGGCAGGCCGTGCTGCACATGAAGCAGGCGACGCACTTGATGTTGTTGCTGTCGTCGACCTTGAGGTAGTGCTCGCCGCGGTAGCCGACGGCCGGGATGTGGCGCTGGTTGTCGCGCGACTTCTCGCCAACGTAATCGATGGTGGTGCTGGGGCGGAACATCATCTTGAAGGTGTTGACGAGGCCCTTGAAGATCTCGATCAGGTAGATGCGTTCCCAGAAGTTGAGCTTGCGCTCGTTGTCGCGGGCGGACTTCGGCGCCTCGCCGGTCATGATCGACCGGATATCGCCACCGTGTTCCGCATGTTCGGTATGGGTGCTCAAGACATAACCCCTTCAATCATCACGAGCGAATATAGCTTCGCGGCAACCCATGTCATGGGGGTTCAGGCGTCCATAGCGTCGAGATCCCAGTCGATCTTTTTGGACAGGGGCAGCATGCTGCCGTCGTCTTTGCCGACCTCCTGATCGATCAGCTTGTTGAGACTTTTGTTCATCCGATCGAGCAGGTCGTGGTGCTTGTCGCGCTCGGTTGCCAGGTTGGTCATTTCGTGCGGGTCGGACTGCAGGTCGAACAGCTCCACGTCGTTGCGCTCGAACAACTCGTCTACGCTTGCCGGCAGGTGGTGCTGCCGTGGTGAGAAGTAGCGCGAGAAGCGGTAGCGCCCGTCGAACCAGCTCCGGATCGCGCCGCGGTTCTCCAGCGCGGGTTTCGCGACTCGGGCTACGTCGGCCGCGGCCACGGCCTTGCCGGCCTTCTTTGCGGCGCGCATCTTCTTCATGGCGCGCAGGAACTCTCCGTCGAGGTAGCCGAGCATGTTGAAGTTGAACAGGCTGCCGTCGCGCAGCTCGTTCACTCCGGCGTCGCGGGGCGCTTCCAGTAGCGGCGCAATGTCCCGGCCTTTCAGCGCGTCGCCCGGCGTGGCACCGGCCATGCGCAGGATGGTGGGCGCGAGATCAACGTGCGAAGTCAGCGCTTTGCAATGCTGCCCGCCCTGCACTTCCGGGTGGACGATGACCAGCGGCACGTGGTTCTGCTCGCGGTAGACGCAGCTTCCCTTGCCGTGCATCTGGTGCGCGCCGCACAGCTCGCCGTGGTCGGATGTGTATATCACGATCGTGTTCTCAAGCAGCCCCTGCGTCTGCAACTCGTCGAGGATGCGCACCACGTGGCGGTCGTTGTCGCGGATGCAGTTGAAGTAGTAGTCCTGCAGCAGGCGCCAGCGGCGGTCTTCGTCGGGCCAGGTGCCGAGCAGCACTTCGCGCGACCGCTGAAACTCCCAGTGCGCCTGCGGGCGCCCGGGCGCGTCCCAGGCCTGGTGGCGGCTTTGCGGCAGGGGCACATCCCAAGTGGCGTGGTAGAGGTCGGTGTCGGGCGGCGGCGTGATTTCCATGACCGGCTCGTCGCGCTTCTGCACGCTCTCACCGGGCAGGTCGGTGTCGACGTACATGATGTCGTGCGGGTTGATCAGGTTGACCGCCAGCATCCACGGCTTGCCATCATCCGACATCGGGCGACCCTTGGCGCGCAGCCAGCCCAGCGCCATGGCGGTGATGATGCCGTCATGCTCATACCCGCCGCGCGTCGATGCGATGATGTCGCCGACGTTGAAATAGTCGCTGAAGCCGTAGCCCTCCATCACCTCGGTCAGCAGCTTCTGGGGCGAGTCGGCGTCGTTGGCCTCCTCCAGCTCTTTCGAGAGATGACACTTGCCCTTATAGGCCGTGTAGTAGCCCGCGTCGCGCAGCATGTGCCCCAGCGTGGGGACGTCGGTCGACATGCTGGTCTGCCAGGGCGTGTTGACGTTGTCGAACACGCCGGTGTGCTGGATGTGTCGGCCCGTGTAGATCACCGAGCGGGAAGGCGAGCATACGTTGGAGTTGATCTGGTGGTTGTCGAAGCTGACGCCCATGCGGCGCAAACGCTCGCGCCCCGGCACGGGGAACGGCCAGCGCGCAAACCAGCGCTCCTGGTCCTAGGTAATCAGCACGATGTTGTAGGGACCCCTGGGGCCTTCGCCCTCGGGCTTCGGCTTGGGTGACACAGCGCAACCGGCCCCCAGCACGGCCGCCGCGGCACTCGATGCAAGGAATCGACGGCGGGAGCCGCTGGTCGGCTTGCGATTGTTTTGGTTCACGTGTCTACCCCAGAACGATGTGCTGCGATTCTAGGCAACCAACCGTCCGGTGCATCCCAATTGGCAACTACGTCCGCGGCGGTCGCGGTTGCGGCGGCCTTGCGGGGCGCGGGCCGGCAGGTCGTGGACCAGCTTGTGGAGGCCGTGGTGGGCCGGGTGCACGTCCGGGGCCGGCCGGCATGGCGTTGGGTGCGGCGGGCGGCATGGCTCCCGGCGGCGGCATGTGGCCGTGGCCCGGCGGCGGATAGTTCGCGGCACCTGCGGGCGGGTAGTGGAGCTTGTTCGGCTTCTTGCGCCCTACGAAGAACATCGCGCCTCCGCCAAGCACACCGAGGATGCCGATTACCACCAGGATCGCGCCAAAGCCGCCTTCGGGCTCCTTGTTCAGCTCGATGATCTTGAAGTCCTGCTCGACGTGGCCCATGTCGCGCAGCAGGCGCTGGTCTTCGCTGCTGAGGTCGAGCCCCGTCTGCACCAGGCCGCGTACGGTCTTGACCTCGTAGACACGGTCGATGTTTGCGACCAGCCAGTCCTCGTCGTGCGCCCAGCATTCTTCCATCAGCTTCTGTTTGCCGTCGTCATCCACTTTCAGGAACGCGCAGACAGGCTGTTCGTCGTCTTCACTGGCCCAGCAGGCGACGTAGTACTCGTGCGTAGTGTGGGTGGTGATGCCCTTGCGCTTGTGTTCAGTATCGATGCGCGTGCTGGCAGACCAGTCGATGTGCACCTCGCTGAGCTCAAGCCACTCGGCATCGGGCGGGGACTGACGCCACTCGGCATACTTCATCTGCACGGGCGACGAATTGCGCATCGCCACCATCAACTTATGCCCGCCAAACACCAGCGCTGCGATGCCACCAATGATCAGCAACAGCGAGATACGCCACATGACTGCCCCCATGAAATTGCAGAAGTCTCAGTTCCGAAGGCCGGAGTATATTCTACACGCAAGCCACAATCAGCAGCCTGTTTCTCATAAGGGTATGTCAGTTTAGTGGCCTAGCCGAGGCCGCTGGTGGACATCTGGAGCAGCGGGATGATGACCGCGCTGACGATGCCGCCGACCACGACCGCCATGAAGACGATCATGATGGGCTCGATCAGCCCGGTCATGCGGGCGATGGAGATGTCGATTTCTTCGTCGTAGGCGTGGGCGATGCGCTCAAGCAGTTGCTCAAGCTCGCCGGTCTGTTCGCCGACCGCCACCATGTAGCCCACCACGGGCGGGAAGATGCCGCTTTTCTTGATCGGCGTGCTGATGTCTGTGCCTTCCACGATGCTGTCGTGGATGCCCTGGATGACTTCCTGCATGGCGCGGTTGCCGACGATCTTCTTGACGATGCGCAAAGCTTCCAGCGCCGGCATGCCCGAGCGCAACAGCACGGCAAACGTGATCGCGGCGACGGCCATCGCTACGGCCACGCCCGTCAGCGCGAACTGTGTCCGAGACGTGCGCTTGAAGTGTTCCTCGATGCGGTTGAAATGGCGGGCCTGCTCGCGCGCCATGGCGTTCATGCGAGTTTGCTGGGTGCGCGCGACTTCCGTCTGGTGTCGGCGCTGGCTACGGCGCGCCAGCTCGCTGCTTTTGACCGCCAGCGACGCCTGCTTCAGCTGCGCCTTCTGGTACTTGCCCATCTCCTCCACGGCCGCCTTGATCTCGGCCGACTTCACCTCGTTGCCTTGCGCCAGCGTTTCCACCATGACCTTGACCTGCTCGCTCTGGTCCTTGGCGGCGTTGTTGCCTTCCTCCAGCTGCTTGGTCAGCTCGTTGATCGCCCACATCTGCTTGCGTGCGGTCTCCGGCAGGTTGGCGGCCGCCTGCACGAACTGCGGCAGCGGCTTCAGCGCCTCGACGAACGTACGGTTGGCTTCCGTTTGCTCGTCCATCGCGAGCTTCAGCGCGCCCAGTGCCCGGTTCTGCTCCTCTGCGTTCGGCAGCACTTCCTTCAGCGTGGCCGGCAGGTTCGAAAGTGCCTCGATCAGCTTTGACTGACCCATGCTCTGGGCATGCAGGCGCTGGCCGAGCATGCGGATGTGCTGTCCCAGATCGTTCAACCCGGTCTTGATCTCGACCACGGCACGGCTGCGCGCGGACATGTTGGCAGGGTCGTTCGGGTTCACGGTTGCGAGCAGGCGGCTGTTCAGCATCACAACTTCTTCGGCCGGAATCTCGTCGTGGTCTTCCACCATGATCGGGTTCAGCTCGGGATCGTCGCTCGGCAGCTCGTACGGGGTCTCAGTCGGCGTGCTTTTCTTGCGGAAGATGCGAGTGACGAACTTGAACATGATGAGCTCCGTAGATGACCGATAAAGACAACGCGATCACTCGCGCCCTCCTGAAATCGGAGCCTTGGCGTGTGAACTTTGGTGAATTTGATTTAGGGGCGAAGCCACGAATCTTCACCAGTCGGCACAAAGAGGCTCAAGCCGGCTCCGCCGATTTCGTGATGATTTGCGTAGATTCGTGGTTAGGGAAGTCTCAAATCGCGTCGCTGCCGCGTTCGCCGGTGCGAATGCGGATGACGTCATCGAGCTTGATCACCAGCAGTTTGCCTGCGCCGACGACGTCATCACCGGCTGCTTTCATGACCGCGTCGATCGTCGGTTGCACGAAACTGTCGTTGACCGCGATCTCGAGCTTCAGCTTCTTGAACAACTCGATGTCCAGTTTGCTCTCGCCCGCCTCGGCTGCTCCCCGCTGGTGGCCCGTTCCGAGCACTTCGCTGATGGTGAAACGAAACACTTCCGCGTCGGCCAGCGCGTCCTTTACGGCGTCCAGCTTCTCGGGCGCGATGATCACCTGAATCAGCTTCATGTCGACTAGTCCTCGAACTCGATCTTCTCAATCCGCACGATGGGCAGCGGCTCGCCGTCTACGCGCAGTGCGCGCAGGCCGACGCCGGCCGCGATGTCGGCAATCAGCGGTCGAATCAGAGTGCTACGCCCCTGGCGCACGTTTTCCGCCTCGGCGAACTCCGTGAAGAGGTAGAACAACGGCATCAGTCCGCTGATCGGCTCACCCTCACGCAGCTCGATCAGCACCCCGGTTGCGGGAGCGGGCTGTGCAAACTCGATGCTGCGGATTTCGCTGAATGGAATGAACTGCAGCTCGCTGTTCCGCACGATCTCGATCGTCGCGCCGGTCAGGGAATCCGCATCCTCCAGCAACTCGCAGCTGCGCGTCTCCGGCCCTGCCTCGTCCGGCAATACCCGGAGCTGCAGCGTGGCGCGTTGCGGCTCATAGCGTGGGTTGCTGCGGACAAGCTCCACAGCCTGTGCGAAATTGCGCGCCAGCAGCGCGAGTTCGGGGCGTGAGTCTTCCGGCAGTTCCTCAAGCCAGCGCGTGATGGCGTCAGGCGTATCGACGGGCAACCCGGGCTCAACAACCAGCCGGATCAGCTCCGGCCGCATGATGCGCATGAAGGTCAGGTGCGCCAGGCGCTGCAGGCGCTCGTCAGCAAGTGATCCCTGTTGGGCCGCCTCGAATAGCTGTAGGTAGTCTTCCTGCTCGAACGTGAAGTACTTGCGTCGCATGGCCGACACGAACTCAGCCGCAACGCCTTCTTCTTCCGGCAACTGCTCAAAGGCTGCAGAGATGTGCGGGTAGCCGGTCTCGTGATCGCCCTGAAGGAAACAGACGCGGCTGTACAGCAGGTGCGCAACTCCGTTGTCCTCGTCGTGCGCGAGCACCGTCGTCAGCAGATTGCGCGCCTCGTGCAGCTGGTCCTGGTCCAGCGCGATGCTGGCGAGATTGAGGTTCGCCGCCGGATGGATCGGGTCCAGCTGCAGTATCTCGCCGTAGATGCGCGCTGCGCCCGCCACGTCGCCGTCTCGGTGTTTGCTCAGGCCTTCCTGCAATAGCTCGTCAACGTCCATCAGGCTGCCGATCCCCAGCGCACCTTGTGGAAGATGCGGGTTGCGACGGCATCGATAATCATCAGGCCGCCGAAAGTCACCGGCCAGAAATGGGGATACAACTCACCCCAACCCAGCCACAGGATCAGGGTGGCAAAGCCTGCGGCATTCGCAAGCACCGCGCACAGAAACAGCGGGCGCGCATACTTGAAACCAAGCAGCGCACCAAGCACCACGCCGACACCGAGGCCGAATATGGCGTAGAGCTCATCCATGGTCGCGAGGTAGACACCGCCGCCCAGGGACGCACCGCCGATCATCATCCCGGCCAGCGCCACGTTGAACAGCATGTTGGCCAGCAGCAGCCGGGGCGCCAGCCACGCGCCGAACGCGGCGCCAGCGGCCGTGCTCGCCCACATGATCCATGGGTCGACCTGTAGAAAAAACAGCGTCACGCCGACCATTCCACCCAGGATCGCAGCCGCCAGCAGACGCACGAACACGGCCATGAGGATAAGCCCGATCCCGCCGACCAGCAGCGCAATCAGCGTGGCGAACTTGCGGTAGCTATCAAACTGGTCACCGGCGATACGCCGGATTTCGGCGCGCAGGGCCTCCATGGTGAGTGGAATCTTCGCGTCGGCTTCGGCCTCGGCGTCAGGACCGTTGACCAGCTTGTCGGCTCTTTTCTTTCTTTCCTGCAGCTCGCGGATGCGGTCCTGGATCTTCTCGCGCTCGCGCACCAGCTCGTCGGCTTTGCGGGCCTGGTCGGCTTCCTCTTGTTTGATCAACCCGGATTTCTCGGCGCTCTGGATCAGCTGGCGACGCTCAACCCGCTGTGCGAGCTCCTGAACGCTGATGCAGACGAGCAGCGTCATCAGCACCCACTTCATGGGCAGGTCGGTCAGCTTGGCTGCGGCCGGAAGTTCTTCACGCTCGAGGCTGACGCGCTGGTCGGCCTCGATTTCGGTAATGGTCTTGGCCTGCACGTCCTCGAAGGGGTCGGTGACAGGTGGTGCCTGCTTCTTGTCCGACCGCTTCGCCATCGTGCCGCGCTAACCCAGTCGCTTTTCTATGAAGTAGAGAATGATCGGCTTGGCGCACTCGTAGCAGTAACCATAGGTGCGGTCCATGTTCTCGATCAGGTTTAGGGTAGCGCCGTTTTCGCCTTCGCCCTCTGCCTTAAGGTGTTTATCAAGCTCAGCCCGAGTCTTGCAGCGCTCCAGATTTCGCTTGATGGAACTCCAGTTCACCTTGTCACGCATCTCGCGGTACAGGCTGCGGTGCAGCTCCTTGAACACGTCGGCGTAGACTTCCTGCAGGTCGATGCCGATCGGATCCATCCCCGCCTTCATCTTCTGCGTGCCGGTGGTCATGGCATTCGTCAGGCGGCTTACCATGCGGAAGCGGAAGAAGTCACGCTCGGAATCCTCGACGTTCATCAGGTCTTCGACCTTGCGCATCATCTGCTGGTCCGGCTCGAGATCGGCGCCGGTAACCGCGTTCTTGACCTTCTCCTTGCGATTGTAGGCCGTCACGTGTGTCAGGTAGCCGCGAATGCGCTTTTCGATGTCGACTGCGTTGACGTTGACGATGCTGTTCTCGATTTCGCCGGCCAGGATTTCGTCGTAGCGCTGGCGCAGCACGGCCGTGAAGGCGCGGAAATCGTGGTAGCCGTCATCGCGCTGCCGGGCCAGGAAATCGTAATTCACGGGGCCCTGGTCGACCACCTTGTCGAGCAGCACGAACACGGCGAACGGCGTGATGCACTCGACGGCGTCGTCCTCGCAGATGTCGGCGAACACATTCTGCAGGATGCGTGTCGGAATGCCGTCCATGCCCTCGGATACGAACTCGTTGCGCAGGCGCTTGCGGACTTCGCGCGACAGCGTCTGCCGTTCCCGGTTCGTCAGGAACTGTGGGTACTCACCGGCAAACACCAGCGACTTGGCGAGTGGATTCAACTTGCTCAGCACCTGCCGCGCTTCCTCTGGCAGATCGCTCGCGTTCGGCAGATCGGACTTTTCCAGCCGCGACATCACGGCCCACAGCGCTGCCAGCTCGGTCGCGTGGGGCGCGATGCGGTGGTAGCGCTTGGCCTGGCGCAGCCCGCGGTTGTAGATCTTTTCCTCGTCGACGTAATTGAGCAGATACGGCACATCAATCTTGCGCATACGGCTGCGAAGCGCCTTGCTGAGAGGGTCGCCGCGCAGGGCCTGGTACTCAGCCAGGTTGGTGGTGCCGAGGATCATGACGTCGATGTCGCAGCCAACCTCGCCGAAGTCCATCTTGTGTTCTTCCACGGCACTCAAAAGGTGCTGCAGGTAGTTGCTCGGCTTCTTGAAAATGTCCGAGTAGTGCACCAGCCCGCGGTTGCCACGCACGTACTTTCCGAAAAAGCGCACCAGGCTAACGCTGTTCAGCAGGTTTGCGATGAACTTGAAGTTCTCGTCCATCGTCACGGGCTGAGAAGCGGTCTCGACGTTTCCCTCAGGCGGGATCTTTGCGATGCCGATGCCGCCTGACTCGGTGAACACAATGCGCTGGACCACGATGTGATCCATCACCTTCAGCCAGTCGCCCTTGTAGCGCCTGAGCAGGAACGAGTAGATCTGCTTGCTGTTATAGTCGAGGTCGCCCTCAAGGACCTTGTGCGGGATCGGATACTTCGAATCCAGGTTGTTCTGCTTCCACAGTTTCTCAAGCAGTTCGCGACGGCCTTGCCGCGGGATCAGCAGTAGCGGGTGTTCATGCATCTGACTGGGCAGCACGGCCACCGGGTTGTGCGTGCCTGCGTAATCCGGCTTGGCGCTTCCGAAGCCCAAACCGCCGCCGTCCTCTGTGTGGAAGTCCTTGCCGAAGCGCCAGGCGAAGCTGTAGACAGAGCCGTCGTTGGTGCCTGTGTACGCTTCCAGTCCGCGGCCGATGAGATCGATGATGCTGGTCTTGGCCGTGCCGACCGGACCATGAAGGACGAAGATGCGCTCTTTGCCCTCTTCGCGTGCGCCGGCGCGGATGTACTTAACGAGCCGATTGATCGTACGCTCAAGCCCGTAGATCGCGTTCTTGCCACCGCTGAACGGGTCATCGAACAGCTTGTAGCGGCGCACCTGCTCGCCGCTGTCTTCGAACGTGTCCGAGCCGAAATGCTGGATCATGTCGAAGGTGAGCTGATAGGTCGTGCGAGTGTGCTTGTACGGGTCGGCGCAGACCTGGTTCAGGTACTCAAGGTAGCTGCCCTCCCACGAGACCTGCTCAAATTGGCTGCGGTTGCGCTCGACGATGAAGTCGGTGACAGATGCTTCGTTGATGCTCGGCCGTTCCATGGTTCTCCGGACTTGAGCCTGCCCTACCATGATCGGTGACGCGAGGCGTTACGTCAAACCCGGGGATGCCGTGTTGACGAGTGGTTTGCGCCTGCGCTGACGATCAGTCCTTCTTTGGCTGTTCGTCCGCGCCGGTGCCAGGCTGTGATTCGGCCTGCCGCCTCTCGGTATCTTCCTTGGCAAGCTGCTGGGTTGCGAGCTTCTTCGCGAGCCTTTCCGCATCCGACAGAGAGTCGTCCTGCTTGATTTCCGCCGCGGCCTGGGCCATCGCGGACTTGTCGGGCTCACCCTCGGCCGCGTCCGTCGCTTCGGCCTTCTCCGGGGATTTCTCCTGAGCCAGCTCGACTTCCCGCTTGGCGAGTGTCTCTGCCCGGTCGCGCTCCTCGACGGAAACGCCGGCCAACGCGATCTCTTCTTCCGTCATTTCCCCGCGCATCTTGCGCACGTAGCGAAGCAAGTTCGCGCGTTTCTTGCGGGTATCCTGCGCACGGGCCTTTTCATCCTTGTCTGCGTACGACTTGTAGCTGACGACGCGCTGCGGCCACGGGATCTCGATACCAAGCTCATCAAACCGGAGCTTGCACCGCCTCAGGAACTCGCGCGATGCCCCCCACTGCTCGCCGGCGCGCGTCTTGAGCAGCATGCGCATGGTCACGGCGCTGTCGCCCAGCTCGGTCACGCCCATCAGGATCGCGTCTAGGATCTTCTTGCCCCACACTTCGTCATCGCGCATGTCCTTGGCAACGATCTCCAGCACGGCGCCGATGTCGTCTGTGTTCTCCTCATAGCCGATGCCGATGTCCACAACGGCGCGCGACCACAGCTTGGTCTGGTTGGTAGTCACCGAGATTTCGCCGTTCGGAATCGTGTGGACATCACCGTTCAGACCGCGGATCACCGTTGTACGCAGGTTCAGGTTTTCGACCGTGCCGGTCTTGCCGTTGATTTCCACCACGTCGCCGATGCTGAACTGGCCCTCCAGCAGGATGAAAAAGCCGGCAAAGAAATCCTTCACCAGCGTCTGGGCGCCGAAGCCAACGGCCAGCGAAAGCCCGCCGGCAGCCACCAGCAACGGGCCGTAGTCCACATCGAACTGTGCCACGGCGAACAGGATGGCGGTGATGTAAACCACCACACGCGCTGTGGTCATGAAGACGGTCATCAGCGTGCGGGCGCGCTGTTGCTCATCGGCGCTGAATGCCTGCTTGTTGTCAGCGCGGCGAACGATGCGGTCGATGAGAGGCTGGCCGACCTTTCGGATGAGGAACAGCATCAGCCATGCGACCAGCAGCACGGCGAGAACCTTTGCCGCGCGGATGCCGCTTGTCTTGCCGATCTCTTCGTAGTACTGGCTTCGTGTCTCGGGCAACAGCTCTGCTTCAATTTCCGAGTTGCGCTCATTCAGCCGCTCAATGCGCCGGTCCACAATGTCGAGTTGCGTCTGCGCCTGCCGGGTATCGCGCTTTGCGCTGCTGAGGCGTTCCTGCTCGGCCTTAAGTCTCTCGCGCAGCGTGAACAGAACGATCGCCGGGCGGCGCTTGTACTGCGGCACTTCCACTTTCGGCTTGCGAGGCTCGTCGCCATTCGGATCCGGCTTCGCGAACTGAAGCTCGATGGCTTCAATCGTCGCCTGGGTCGCATCGATCTCGGCCTCGACGGTCTTCTCTGTTTCGTCCTTGGATACCCGAGTCTTCTGCAGACCCACTCGCTCGGCCGTCAGGCGGTCAATCTCTTCGCGGTTGTCTTTCAGGGCCTGCTTGTAGTCGTCAATCTGCCGGCTGAGCTTCTGGTAGTCCTCCAGCTCGTCCTGCTTGGACTGTGCCTCGTCGTCAGCGGCCGCTGCCTTTGCGCCGCCCGTATCCGCGAGCGCGCTCTTCAGTCGTTCCGCATCCGCCTCAAGGCGCTCCTTGTAGTCCTCGCGGATGTCGATCTGCTGTTGGATTGCCTGCAGCCGCCCGCGCAAGCTCGTGATTACGAGGTCGTCCACCATGGCGTTCAGCTGGCCCGAACGACCCTCGTACAACGCTTCGATCTTCTTGCGCAGCCCATCTAGCTCTTTTACATCGCGGGCGACGGCGGGAAGCTCCATCGTGCGGGCGGGCGACTTCTCGAACGATGTCCATGCTTCCTTTGCGGAGGCAACGGCGTCCAGACCCGCGAATGCTCGTGCCCCGTAGGCCCTGTATGCCTCAAACAACTTGTCGTTCATGTTGTTGTAGGCGTCGATGGAGAGTTGCAGGCGCTCACCGGCCCATCGCAGCTCATAGTCGAGCTTCTCCAGGTCCGACAACTTTTCATATACGCGGCTCTTGGCGAACTCGAATGACTCGGAATTCTCCGCGAGCTGCGCAATCCGCTTCTGCTCGGCCTCCGCGTCGCGCACTGCCTTGGCGTACGCGCCGTCCGGCGTGGAGGCGATCTCCGATTCCTCGTGACGATCGACGGCGAGGGACAGGTCGCGCAGCACCTGCTCGGCGAGAGTCACCGCTGCGTCGTAGCGAACTCGGGCATCCAGCTCGGCCTTTGTAGGCCCGGCCTTGGCCGTGGCGACCGCCTCCTGAAGCACCTTCAGCTGTCCGTCGAGAGCCTTGATGGAGTTCTCGGTCTCGGTCACGGCGGAATCGCGCGCGGCCTTTTCTTCTTCAGAAAGGTCCGCCTGCGCCGCGGCTTCTTTCTGTTCCTTGAGTTTGGCGTTGAGCTGGTCGATCTGCGTTTGCGTCGCATCGACGTGAGCCTGCAGCGCCTCGACGTGCTCTTTGACGTACGGCGCAGTCGGGACAGCCGGAAGCTCTTTGGGTGCCGGTGTTTCGTCGGGTGGAGGTACTGTGTCCTGGGCGGCAACCGCGTACGGCAACAACATCAGGGTGAGGATCAGTGCGATTCGCGTGGCTGTTTGCATCAGTCTTTCCGTTGCCCCTTACTCTCCGAATTCTTCGCTTGGCAGCAGCCGCTTGACCTCTTCATCCAGAAGGTCCGCGATGTCGTCGGCGACATCCAGCTCCATGGCTTTGCCCGCAAGTTCGCACGCCTCGGCCACGGTGACGCGGCTCAGCAGCGTGCGCAACTCCGGCAGTGCGGTCGGCCCGACGCTGAAATCGCGCAATCCAAAGCCGAGCAGGATCACCGCGAAGCGAGCCTCGCCCGCCATTTCACCGCACACGCTGACCGGCCGGTTGTGACTCACGGCCGCATCGATTACCTGCTTGACCAGCCGAAGCACGGCCGGGCTGGTGTGCTTGAACAGGTTCGCGACGTACTGGTTGTTGCGGTCGACCGCGAGTGTGTACTGCACCAGGTCGTTGGTGCCGATGCTGAAGAATTCGGCATCCTTGACGAAACTGTCGATCATCACGGCTGCGGAAGGCACCTCGACCATCATGCCCAGCGGAACTTCTGTCGAGTGCTCAATGCCCTCGCGCTTCAGATCCGTCTTCACGTTCTCGAAAATCTGCCGGGCCGCGCGGAACTCTTCAATGCTGCCGATCATCGGCAGCATCAGCTTCGTTGGGCCGTGGGCCGCTGCGCGCAACGCGGCGCGCATCTGCGTGATCAGCAGGTGTGGCTCACGCAGGGAAAGCCGAATGCTGCGGCAGCCCAGGAACGGGTTCTCCTCACGCTCCAGGCCGACCTCGCTGGCGAACTTGTCGGCGCCGAAGTCCATTGTGCGCAGCGTCAGCGTGCGCCCCTCGAGCATCGTGTGCGCACGTCGATAGACTTCGTAGTGCTGCTCCTCGGTCGGGTGCGCACCGAACTTGCTGTAAATGAACTCTGTGCGGAACAACCCTACACCGTCTGCACCAAGCCGGTTGGCAAGCTCGATCTCGTCATCCCACTCGATGTTGGCGAACAGGTTGAGCTTTTCGCCGCACTTGGTCGTACGCAGCGCCTTCGACGCGGCCTCGAACATCCGCTTTTCGCGGTCGAGGTAGCCCTGGCCGCGGACCTCGTACTTTTCGCGCGTCGCGTCGTCCGGGTTGACAATCACCCGGCCGGATTTGCCATCGACGATGACCACGTCACCGCCGCTGATGTCGCTGCTGATGGTGCCGAGGCCGACTACGGCGGGTATGCCGAGCGCGTTGGCCAGGATTGCGGTGTGGCTGGTCGCGCCGCCGACGTCGGTGATGAAGCCGGCAACCATCTTCTTGTCGAGCGTCGCCGTCTGGCTGGGCGTCAGGTCGTGCGCGACGACCACGACCTTGCGGTCAAGCTCGGTCAAGTCGTGCGCGCGCTGGCCGAGCAAATTGCGCAGCAGGCGCTTCTGGATGTCATAGAAGTCGTTGACGCGCTGGATAAAGTAGGCGTCGTTCAGCTCTTTGATCGGCTTGACGATCTTCTTGAACACGCGCGAGACGGCGTACTCAGGCGTGTAGCGCTTGGTCTTGATCTTCTCGGGGATTTCCCTGGTGATCAGCGGGTCTTCAAGCATGCGCATGTGCGCATCGAAGATCAGCCCGACCTCTTCCTTGGCCACAGAGTGAACGCTGTCGCGGATGTCGGAGATTTCGCCCAGCGCCTTGGCACGGGCGAGCTCGAATCGCTTCAGCTCGGTGTCGACTTCATCCTTGCGGATAAAGCGGCGCGGAATCCGGAATGATTCCGAATCCAGCACCAAAGCGGGCGCAATCGCCACGCCCGGCGATACCGGGATGCCGTTCTTGATTTCCATCCAGTCTCCAGCATGGCCAACGGGGAAGAGTGCGCTTGGCGGCCAGGACCGCGCTCAGGCGTGGGCTGGACTGCGCTAAGCCGACCGTCTCTTCCGGCCCTGCGATATGGCGCGAAGTTTATAACAGGCGGCGCGACACGGGTCTGCCCCCCGGGCCTATTTTCCGGCAAGGCGCTGGCGGGCCATTTCAAGCAGCTTCACGGCCTTCGGGTCGCCGTGGCCCTGCTGCACTTCGTGCGCGGCGACGGCCTGCGCGTCTGCCAGCAGTGCATCGACGTTCACAGCATCTTCACCCGGCAGGCTGGCGCGCGCGAAGCCGGCCATACGCGTCGGCGTGATGCCGAAGTTGTACCACTGGGCGATGCGTACCAGCCCGTCGCGCAGACGCTCAAGCCGATTCTCGGGCGTGACGCCGAAGCCGTCGCTTTCGGCCATCATCTCTTCGTAGCTGAAATTGTTCGCGGCCGCGATGCCGCGCTTGACCTCGGCAATGACTTCGCGCTGGGCGTCGCCCTGGCGCACGAAGCGCTTCACCTGCGAGCCGCAGTACTCGCACTTGCAGCTCAATTGTTTCGCCGCCAGCTCCAGCCTGCTGCCGCAGCCGTGGCAGATCACGGCGACCGCGTCCATGCTCTCGAAGTCCACCCGCCGCGTGCAGTAGCAGCCGGGGCAGGTCAGCTTGTCGGCTTGGGGCACATGCGGTGAGAACAGGCCGCACTGCGGGCATTCCCAGTCGAAGTAGACCGAGTAGTCCTGCCCGCTGATGTCGACCGCACTGATGGCATCATCGCCGTAGATGCGCCGCAAAAGCGCCAGTTGCAAATCGGGCGAGACCATGCGGATGTAGCCCGCCACCATCTGCGAAACCGTCACGCGCAGCCGGCCTTCGACGCTCAGGCCCTCGGGGTCCGGCGGCCCGCCGAGGCGCTCGCGCTCGTCGCTCATTTCACGCAGCACGTCGAGCATCTTCTCGAATGCGGGCAGCGGGTTTTCGTTGGCCCCGAAGCCGACGGCCGCGGCAGCCTCATTCAGTTTCAGTTGCAGCCCGGGATACTTGCCCGGCAGCTTGTGCTGCATCAGCTCGAAGCCGAGCCAGAGCTTGTACGCTTCGCGCTTCCCGGAATCATGCTTCGCGGCGGTCGGCATCGCCCAGGGCGTTTCGTCGATCAGGAACTCGGCCGCCTCGGCCGCCTGCTTCAAGCCCTTCTCCGGCGACTTGTGGAATGTCTGTGCGGCCTTCACAACGGCCGCGTCGTGATCCTGCCAGCGTTTCACGTAGCCCTGCGGGTCTTTCATGCTGCGGCGCATGAACTCGGCGTATTCGGGCGACTCGGCCGAGCTGGTGAAGTCAAAGCCCGCAATCGAGCCACAGCTGGGGCAGCGGATCCATGGAGGATCAGAGGCTTCAGTCGGCGCGCCGCACCGCTCACAGCGCAAGTGGATCAGTTGGCCCATCGGCGCAGTATAGATTGGCCACCACCCCAATTCCGGCCCGCCCCGAATTTGTCGCAACCACTTGTAGCCTGAACGGGTCGAGCGCGGATGTCGCGCTGGTTTTCAACCGAGGTACCTGTCATGTCACGCTACCCCAACGTCAGGCCGAAGATGAAGGACCGCGGCGGGCATCAGTCGACGCGGCAACCGTCACGTCAGGAAGGTGAACTGCAGCGCGTACGAGAACTTCAGCGCGCGGCCGAAGAGTTGTTCACGGAGCGCGGTGGCGGGCGAATCGACGCCGCCATCAAGCGCGCCGATCGCCTGCTCGCGATTCACGACCGAGAGGCGGAAGCGCTGCTGGCAGACGAGCCACACCCCCACCGCTGGACCGTTTCGCCGCAGATGATCCTGCGCCTGCAGGCCGAGGTCGAACGCCTGCAGAAGCGTCGCGAAGAGCTGATGGATGAGTGCTACGCGCTCGTGCGCGACGCGGCCGACCAGTTCGCACGTGACGCGCAATCGGCCGATCAAGGGCGCGCAAGCTCGGAGCAGAAGTTGGCCACAGACGAAGCCCTCCCACACAAGGAAGGAGACTCGGCCGAAGCCGGCACGCGGGCGGCGTAGCATCGCATTCCAGGCGATGAGCAGCGTCGGCTGCCACCCGGCGGCCCGTGCGACTAGGGTAAATAGCCCGTGAAGTCCTCAACGATCGCGCGGGCGATGCAGATGGGGTTGTCGTCACGCCGGCCGCCGGCGTCGTTGTACTCGGCCTGCAGATTTTGCTGCGCGCGGTAGAGGCTGGTCTGGTTTTCAACCAGGCCCGGGTCCTCGATTGCCTCGCCGTCGGCGAAGTTGAGCTCGCATGCGAGCACGCGGTCCGGCTTTTCGGGGTTGAAGATTGGTACGCCGAACTTGCGGCACATGATCGGGCGTGCCTCGTACATTCCGCACGCTCCGGCGTCATTCAGCGCCGGGCAGGGTGTGCCTTTGCCGCGCGCGACCGTGCTCCCCCACTGCTCAGGCCCATCAAACAGCCTCGCCCGCTGGGTCAGGTTGGCCCGTGCCTTCGCCTGCAGCGCAACCTTCTCTTTGTCTGGCAAAGTAGCTACCCAGGCGGAAATGCGGGCGGCCTCGACCTCGGTGACCTGGAAGATCTGCGAGCAGCAAGACGAACACCCTGGGGCGCAGTGGATACGTTCGCCATGCACGCGGGCGCCGCGATCAAATTCGGCGTTGGCCCGTGCGCAGACCTGCTTCAGGCCCTCGATCAGTGGATGCGCAGATACGTCCATGGCGCTATCTTCTTCACAGCACAGCAGCGCGCAACTGGAGAATGCGATGACCGAATCCAAGAAAGCCGGCGAAAGCGAAAGCAAACTTGCCTGGATCGTGACGCCCAGTGACCTGAACCGCCACGGAACCCTGTTCGGCGGGCAGTTGCTGGCGATGGCTGACCGCGTGGCGGCGATGGCGGCGCTGCGGCACTCGCGGCTCGATTGCGTCACAGTCAGCATCGACAAGGTAGACTTCGTCGCGCCGGTCCGAAACGGCTACATCCTCGACCTGACTTCGCGCGTCCACTTCACCGCCCGTACCAGCATGGAAATCTACGTCGAGGCCTACGCCGAGGAACCCCGCAGCGGCGACCGCGACCTCGTGTGCGAAGCCTTCTTCAGCTTCGTCGCCGTCGGCGAAGGCAACAAGCCGATTCCCATCCCGCAAGTCGAGCTCGAGACCGACCGCGACAGGCGCTTTAACAAGGAAGCAAAGGCCCGCTACGAAGCCCGCAAGGCCGGCCGGGCACAGGGCCGCACGGCGTTCATCGATAAGAAAGGCTAGCCCACACAGAGAGCGCAGAGATCGGCTTTTCTCCGTGCGCTCTGTGTTCTCCGTGCGAGATTGCAGTTGTAGCACTGCGTTCAAACCGCGTAGGCTGAAGGGGTCCATAGGGAACAACCATGCGCCTCGTAACACTGCTCGTGCTTCTGTTCGCGTCCGCGCTCAGCGCCGCAACCTTCTACGTAGACCCCGCACGCGGCAAGGAATCCAACAACGGCTCCAAGGCCGCGCCGTGGAGCACGCTGGAAGCAGTGGTCAACGGCGGCCACCTGCGCGATGTCCAACCCGGCGACACCATTCTGCTGCGAGACGGCATGCACGGCCGCGTGGTCTTCAGCGGCAGGAACGAAGACTTCATCACGATCGCGGCCGACGAGGGTTGCCGGCCGAAACTCAGCTACCTCGAAATCACCAGCGGCACGAAATGGCACATCAAGGGGCTCACGATCAGCGCCAGCTTTGGCGACCCCTACGACGGCGCCATGCTCAAATTCGCCGACGGCGGTGAGAGCGAACAGATCACAGTCGAAGACTGTTTCGTCTACGGCGCGCTCGACGCATCCAAGTGGACGGCCGAGCAGTGGATGAAGTGCAACAGCGGCATCACCATGGGCCGCTACGGCAAGGGCCACCTGCTGCGCAACAACTACGTGATGAACACGCGCTTCGGCATCGCGCTCTGCGCCGAGGATTCCACCTGTGAAGGCAACGTGGTTTCGCACTTCTCCGGCGACGGCATCCGCACCACGCGCGACGGGCAGGTCGTTCAGCACAACGTGATCCGCAACGTGTGCGTCAGCGCCAAGGACGGCGATGACAATCACGACGACGCCATCCAGTGCTTTCTCTTCAACAAGGGAACCGGCACCGTACGCAACGTGACGATCCGCGAGAACCTGATCATCATGCGCGAAAGTGAAGAGCTTCCGTGGCTCGCTGACATGCAGGCGATCGGCTGCTTCGACGGCCCGCTGATCGGCTTCCTGGTGGAGGGCAACGTGATCAACACCAGCCACTGGCACGGGGTCACGCTGTTTGATGCTCAGGACTGCAAGATCCTCAGTAACGTCGCCTACACCCAGTGGACCGAGGCGAAGCTGCGCCCGTGGGTTCAGCTCGGCGGCAAGAACAAGGGCGAGATCAAGGGCAACACCGTCAAGGACAACTACGCCTACACCTTCGACCTGAAGGCCGACAAGGACGTCGTCGCCGAGAACAACAAGGTCGTCACGGAAGATATCTACAACACGCGACGCGAAGAGTTGCTGAAGCTGATCAACGAAAAGTACGGCGATGTCCACCCAGCCGCGGGCTTCCGGCGCGTGGGGCTGGAGAAGCCGCGCTGGCTTGAGGGCCGGGTGGTGGAAGGCGAAAACGGCAAGGTGATCGACAGCGTGCAGTCGAGCCTCAACCAGGGCAAGCTGATCGTGCTGTTCGTGTTCACGCGCGATGTGAAAGACAAGCGCGGCACAGAGACCTCCACGGAGTTCGAACGCGAAGTGCTCGACGATGAGGCAGTCGGCAAACTGCTCGATGACTGCGCAACCGTCGGCGTGCAGCTTGGCGATGATCTCCCGCGCGACGTCAAGAAACGCTACGGCATCAGCAAGTCGCCGCAGGTGGTGATCCTGAACCCGGACGGCAGTGAAGCCTGGAGCGGCAAGCCCAACAACGCCAAGGCGCTCATCAAGAAGCTCGAGTCGGCGCGTGACGAACTCGCCAATCCTGGCGGCGACTAGCAGATCCGAGTACTCCTCAATTCCGGCACGCGGTTTGCATTCCTCCAACCGGAGGGGGCATGGCAGGCGCGACCAATCTGCAAGCGACACCTGCGGGCCGGCACTGGACACTGGTCCAGCTGGCGGCGGTGACTGCCGGGGCAGCTCTGATTGCAGCCCTGCTGGCCGCGCCTGAGACCGGGCTGCACCTGTTGTGGGACGTCGCCGTCCCGCTGCTTCCCTTATTATTTGTCATCGCGCCGGGAGCGTGGCGTAACGCTTGCCCGCTGGCCAGCCTGTCGCTGTTACCAAGCCGAACCGGGCTTTCGCGCCGCCGCCCGCTTTCGCGGACGTGGCAGACGCGTCTGCTGGGCAGCGGTATTGTGCTGTTGCTGTTGATTCTACCGCTGCGCCCCCTGCTGCTGGATCACTCCGGCATGGCAACCGCGCTGATGTTTGGAGGCTTTGCGATTGCGGCCCTCAGCCTCGGTTTCGTGTTCGACCTCAAGAGCGCCTGGTGCTCCGGCCTGTGCCCGCTTCACCCGATTGAGCTGCTGTACGGCTCGCGCCCGCAGGTGACCGTCAAGAACGCGCAGTGCAGCGCGTGCAGCGGCTGCACTGCAACATGCCGGGATTCGACGGCCGGCGTGAGCCCATTGAATGCAAATTGCTCGAAAATCATGCCGACGCTGCTGGTCGGCGGCTTTCCCGGCTTCGTGCTGGGGTGGTTTCTCGTAAGCCTTCAACCTGGCTGGTCGACAGGGTTTGCGGTGCTGGTTGCGTATGGGCTGCCGGTGGTAGGCATGCTGGCAACGCTGGCGCTGTATCTGGTTGTGTCACGAGTCCGGCGCGGCGGCGCCCCGCGTTTCTTTGCATTCCTGGCGCTGGCGATCTTCTATTGGTTCAAGTTGCCGGACCTGATCGGTCTCCAGTCTTCGCCCGCTCACGCGCTCTTCAGCCTGCGCGGCGTACTTCCGGAATGGTCCGCCTGGCCGATTCGCGCGGCGGGGATTGGCGTTCTCGCAGCACTCATGTTCCGTAATGGGCACGTCAAGGCGTGGTCATTCCGCCCGCAGCCCGAACGAAGAAGCTTGCACCGGTAGCACCGTCCGGGTTTACTTTGTGCCTGCATGCTGAACCTGCTGAATATTCTTGCAGTCGTATATGTTTCACTCGCGCCCGGCATGAACGTCGGCCGGCTGCTGCACGCCGCTGACCTGTGCCGCTACATCCAGACGCAGACAGAAGTACACGTCGCCAACGCGCAGGACTGCCCGTGCAACCACGAGAAGCAAGAGCAGGCACCGGAGAAAAACTGCCCGCATCTGCAGAACCTGCCGATCGATTCCGGCGGGATGCCGGCCGTGCAACTGACTTCAACGATCGAGTTGCCGAACCCCGCACTTTGCTTCATTGTTGACAGCTACGTTGAACCCGCGACCGCCACGGTCACAGGCACAGACGACCCGCGCCCACCGCCCGGGCCACCGCTTGTCGGCACAACCATTCTGCTTGTCTAGCTGATCCTGGAACCACGGTCGATTCGTCGCGCCGTGCGTACGCGCTTTGCGTCCCAGTCCAGGAGCCATGAATGCGTCATTCGCCCGATCTGCAGGCCCGAATTGCCTTGCCCCAACCCGCAAGGGAGGACGCGAAATCGTGAAGTACACACCGATCATCTTCGGCCTCGCGCTGCTGGCGGGATGCCAGTCCTACGAGCCATTGCCGCTCGACCCGGACGCGCACCTGAAGTCATGGGCCGAGCGCGACCCGGCCAGCGAAACCGTCGTCGCGTACGCCAAGCGTCTCGCTGAGCGGGACTCGCAACCGCGCGGCAAGTACGACCTCGGCGACGGCGCATCACTGCGCGAGGCCGAGGTGATTGCCCTGTTCTTCAATCCCGCGTTGCGCACCACTCGCCTGCACGCCGACGCCGCACTGGCCGGCGCGCGCGAAGCCGGGCACTGGGAAGACCCGGAGCTGAACGTCGACGCCGCCTGGATCATCGCCAGCATCTCGCAGCCTTGGGCGCTTGGCGCTGGGCTGTCGTTCACCATACCGTTCTCGGGCACGCCGGGCGTCGAGCGCGACCTCGCGTTCGCGGGCTATGACGTGACCTACCGCGAGGTCGTCGCAGCAGAGTGGCAGACGCTGATCGAGCTGCGCGTGGAATGGAACCACGCCGCGGCGGCAGCCGAGCGCATCCGGCTGACGCGCGACTTCATCGGGCGCATCGAGTCGGTGAAGGAAATCGCCGACCGGTTAGCCGAATCCGGCGAGCTGACGAACATCGACGCGCGCGTCTTCGCCCTGGAGCTGGTCTCGCAACGCGCCGAGTTGATGGGCCTGCAGGCAGAGCTGCGTGGCCACGAATTCAAGCTGCATGAGCTGATGGGGCTCCGCCCGGAGGCGCCGCTGAAGCTCAACCTGCAGCTCACACCCGAGGCCGCCATGCCGAAGAGCGCCGAGAAGACGCTGCTGGCGCGCAACCCGGCGCTGTCCGTAAAGCGCGCGGAGTATGAGGTTGCCGAGCAGCAGTTCCGGCTTGAGATCCACAAGCAATACCCGGACCTGGCCATCGGCCCGAGCTATGAGATCGACGAGGGCCAGTCGCGAATCGGCATCGGCTTCGGGCTGCCGATCCCGATCATCAATCTGAACCGCGAAGGCATCGCCCGCTCACGCGCCGAGCGCCTGGCCGTGCGCAGCGAGTTCGAAGGCGAGCTGGAGACTTTGCTGCACGCGCTGGCACAGGCGGGCAATGAGCTGAAGTCTGCACACGACCTGCACTCGTACATTGAGCGCGAGCTTGCGCCGCTGGCGGACAAACAGATCGCCGACGCCGAGCGGCTTGCCGAAGTCGGCGAGTTTGACGCATTGGTCCAGCTGGACGCCTGGACGCGCCGCCACGAGGCGCGCCTGCAGGTGCTGGACGCAACACTGACCGAGGCACTTGCGCTTGAGCAGGTGCTCGCGTTGCTCGGCCCGACGTATCAGCCGGAGCCGAAGGAGAGTGAAGATGAGTAAGAAATGGACCCTGCTGCTGCCGGTGCTGCTGCTTGCTGCCTGCGGCGGAGGCGGTGGCGAGACTCCGCCTGCAGGCGGCGGCGAGGGCGAGCCGGTCAAGATCACCAACCGCATCGACATCCCGCCCGCGGTCGTGCAGAACCTCGGCATCACCTTCGCCAAGGTCGAGCGCCGCCGCGTCGAGCAAACCCTGCGCGTGCCCGGCAACTTCGAGAGCCCGCCCGAAGCGCGCCGCGAGTACCACACCATGCTGCCCGGGCGCGTCGAGGTGCTGGTGAAGCAGTACCAGCTGGTTGAGCCCGGTACGGAGCTGTTCCGCCTGGAGTCGCCCGAGTGGCGACGCATGCAGGAGAGCCTCGCGGCGACCGACGTGGCAATCAGCACCCTGCAGTCCGACCGTTCCGTGCTTGACGCAGAGCGCGCGGCGGCCGTGAAGGCGATCGAGTCCTTCCCGCCTCGCATCGATGCGCAGCGCGCATTGATGGACGCCAGCGACGATCACCTGATGCGACTTGGGGAAGCACGCGACAACTGGCTGGAGCGCGTGGCGCAGATCGAGGAGCTGCAGAAGCGCGGCGCAGGCAAGGCCGCCGAGCTGGCGGAGGCGCGCGCCGAGTTGCAGAATGCGCTTGTCGGCCTCGCCGAAGAGCAGGAGAAGCGCGCCGGGCTGGCCGAGCAACGCGCAAACCTCGACGCCGAGAAGGCAGCCGCCGAGCTCGCGATCCCGGTGATCGACTCGCACATCGCGGCCAAGGACGCCGAGATCGTGAACGCGAGGGACGCCATGCAGCGCGCGCTGAAGTCGGCTGCGGGCGCACTTGGCATGACGGCGCAAGCGCTGGCTGAAGGCGACGCGTGGCGCACGCTCGACACGTTCACCGTGCGCGCCACCGCGGTCGGCACCGTGGACCACGTGCACGCGAGCACTGGCGCATGGGTCGAGGCCAACACCGAGATCATCGCGACCGTTGACCTGACCAACCTGCGCTTCCGCGGGCGCGCCCTGCAGAGCGACCTGGGCCTTCTGAAGGAAGGTCTTCCCACACGCGTAGTGCCCCCGCAGGGCGGCAGCCTTGAAAACGCTACGCCGGCCGAAGGCACGCTGTACATCCCGGTCGAAGCCGACCCAGGCGAGCGCATGATCGACCTGCTGGCCGTGCTCGATAGCGTGCCGGACTGGGCACGCCCCGGCGTCAGCGGCGAGCTCGAAGTCGTCTGGAACACAACGACCGAGCCGCAACTAGCGATCCCGAACCGTGCCATCGTGCGCGACGGGCTCGACCAGGTGTTCTTCGTGCGAGACTACAAGGACGACAACAAGGTGATCCGTACGGTCTCGCCGCTCGGTGTGAGTGACGGCCGCTGGACCGTGGTCGACACCGGCGTCATGGAAGGCAGCGAAGTGGTCATTGAGGGCGTGTATGAGCTGAAGCTGACCGGCGGCGGCAAGCCGCTCGGCAAGGGGCACTTCCACGCCGACGGCACGTGGCATGCAGGCGCGGATCACGACTAGGGGATAGCATGTTCCAGGCAATGACAGCATTCGCACTGCGGCGCACCTCACTGGTGCTGCTGTTCGCGGGTTTGCTGATCGTGGCGGCGGGCGTGTACATCCCCCGCATCCCGGTTGACGTGTTCCCTGAGCTGAACGCGCCCACCGTGACGATCATGACCGAGTGCGGCGGGCTCAGCGCCGACGAGGTCGAGCAGTACGTGACCTTCCCGCTCGAGAGCAGCGTCAACGGGCTGCCCGGCGTGCGCCGGGTTCGCAGCAGCAGCGCAATGAGCCTCAGCATCGTCTGGGTCGAGTTCGAGTTCGGCGAAGACATATACCGAGCCCGCCAGCTCGTCAGCGAACGCCTTGATCAGGCTCGCGAGCAACTGCCCGAGGACGTGCACGCCGAGATCGCCCCCATCGCCGGCATCATGGGTGAAATGATGCTGCTGTCCGTCAGCAGCCCCGATGGCCAGGTCAGCCCGCTTGAGCTGCGCGGCTGGGCCGAGTTCGAGCTGCGTAATCGCCTGCTCACGGTCGGCGGCATCGCAGAGATCGTGGTGATCGGCGGCCAACTTCCCGAATACCAGATCAACGTCGACCAGGAGCGCCTCGCGCTCTACGACCTGACCATCCAGGACGTCGTCGAAGCAGCAGAGAAAGCCCACGCCATATCGTCCGCAGGCTATCTGCCGAATGTCGAAGGCAAGGAAATGCCGCTGCGCCAGAACGCGCGCGTCGAGTCGGCCGAGGACATCCGCGGCACGGTCATCAAGTATCACGAGGGCGTTCCGGTCACCATCGGCGACGTGACAAAGCCCGGCGGCGTGGACCTTGGCGCCGCGCCAGCGCGCGGCACCGGCGCGGACGCGGGCAACCCGGCCGTCATCATCACCGTCGAGAAGGCGCCCAACACCAACACCCTTGAGTTGACCAAGCAGATGGACGTTGTGCTCGACGGGCTCTATGACCGGGACGAAAACGGCAACCTGCTCGAGACCGTCACCATCCACCTGCCCGACGGGCGCACCGGCAAAGTCCACCTGAACCGTAACGTGATGCGCCAGAGCGACTTCATCGGGCTGGCCGTCAGCAACGTTTTGACCGTGCTGCGGGATGCGGCCATCCTCGTCGCGATCCTGCTGGTGCTGTTCCTGATGAACGTGCGGACCACGATCATCACGCTGACAGCGCTGCCACTGAGCCTCGCGGTCGCCGTACTTGCACTCTGGATGATGGACCTGAACGTCAACGTAATGACCCTCGGCGGCCTGGCCGTCGCAATCGGCGAGTTGGTGGACGATGCGATCATCTATGTAGAGAACGTCTTCCGAAGACTGCGCGAAAACCGTGCCCTGCCGCCGGAGATGCAGCGCGGCCACGTGGCGGTCGTGGGCTCCGCAAGCAACGAGATCCGCAGCAGCGTTGTTTTTGCAACTGTGATCATCGTGATGGTGTTCGTACCGCTGCTGTTCCTGCAGGGTCTCGAAGGACGCTTCTTCAGGCCGCTGGGGCTGGCCTACATCATCTCGATCTTTGCCTCGCTGCTGGTTGCCGTGATGGTCACGCCCGCCATGTGCAAGCTGCTTCTGCGCAAGGCCAGCACCAAGGGACACGAGAAGGAGTCACCGCTGGTGCGCGGGTTGAAGCGCCTCTACACCCCCACACTGAGGGCCGCGATCAAGCTGCGAGTACTCGTGATGGTTCTGGCGCTGGCCGGCACCGTCGGCAGCATCGCGTTCGCCGGCACGTACGGCACGCGCTTCCTGCCTGAGTTCAACGAAGGCACGTTCACCGTCTTCCTGAACGCGCCTCCGGGCACGTCACTGTACGAGAGCGACCGCCTGGCCGTCGGTGTAGAAAAGCGCCTCGCCGAGATCGAGGGCGTTAAGCACGTCGTGCGCCGCACCGGGCGCGCCGAGCGTGACCAGCACGCGCACGGCGTCAGCGTCAGCGAAATCGAAGTCAGCGTCGCGCCCGGCTACACCAAGGAAGAAGTGCGGGCACACATCGACGAGGTGCTGTCGAAAATCCCGGGGATCACTTCCATGGTCGGCCAGCCGATTGAGCACCGGCTTAGCCACCTGCTGTCCGGCACGCCGGCGGCGATAGCAATCAACGTGTATGGCGACGACCTGGACACGCTGCGCAAGATCGCCAAGGAGATCGAAGGCAAGCTGACCGGGCTGCCGGGCGCACGCGACATCGCCGCCAACCGCGAAGTGATGATCGAGACCATCCCGATTCACTACCGGCGCGCCGACCTTGCCCGCTACGGCTTCTCACCCGGCGACGCGGCCTCGCAGGTCGAGGCAGCATTCAATGGCGTGAAGGTTGCGGATGTGAACCAGGGCGTACGCCGCTACGAAATGGTCGTGCGCCTGGACCCGGAGCAACGCACCAACATCGAGCAGGTAAGGCAGCTGATTCTGGTTGCCCCTACCGGCGCGCATGTGCGTCTGCGCGAAGTCGCAGACATCGGCGTCGAGCAGGCCAGCGACCTCATCGCCCGCGAGAACGGCCAGCGCAAGGCTGTCATCTCGCTCAACGTTGCCGAAGGCTACAACCTCGGCCACCTTGTCGAGCAGGTCCAGGAACGAGTCGACCCGATCGTGCACAAGTACGGCTACGCGGTGCACTACGGCGGACAGTTCGAGGCGCAGCAATCGGCCAGCCGCACCATCTACATCATGGGCGCCGGGGTGGTGATTGCGATCCTGATGCTGCTGTACATCGCGCTGGGAACGATCCGCGCTGCCGTGCTGGTGATGCTGAACCTGCCGCTGGCGCTGATCGGCGGCATCGTGGCAATCTTCATCAGCGAATCGCCGAACCCGTGGACCAACCTGATGGCATTGTTCACTGGCGGGCATTACATCGCACCGGTGATCAGCATCGCGAGCATGGTCGGGTTCATCACGCTGTTCGGCATCGCGGTGCGCAACGGCATCCTGCTGGTGGCGCATTACAAGCACTTGCAGCTGGAGGGCATGGACCGCAAAGAAGCGATCATCAAGGGCTCAAGCGAGCGACTGGTGCCGATCCTGATGACCGCGCTCGCAGCCGTGCTGGGCCTTGTGCCGCTGGCCATGGCAAGCGGCGAGCCGGGCAGCGAGCTGCTCGCGCCGTTGGCCGTGGTGGTACTGGGCGGTCTTGTCACGTCAACGTTCCTGAACCTCGTAGTTGTACCCGCGGGCTATGCACTGATCGGCCCGCGCGAAGTGAACCTGAAACCCACGGAAGACATGCCTATCAAGGAGGGCACATGAATCGACTGATGGTACTGATGATGTTCGCGGCATCGTTCGCGTTCGCCGCATGCGGCGGCGGCGCAAACAACGCAGGCGGCGGCAACGCAGCCAACACGGGCGGCAACGAAGCCGGGCACAGCCATGAAGACGGCGGCCACCACCACGAGGGCGAAGAGCACGACCTCGGCCACCGCACCAAGGACGACTGGCACTACGGCGCCAAGCAGATCGGCGACCCGGAAGCGGGCGGCGAGCTGGTGTTCGAAGTACATCTTCAGAAGGGCGGCGAGAACGTCAAAGACGCCACAATCGCGACATGGGTCGGTGACGACAGCGGCAAAGAGCTTTCCCCGCGAGGCTCAGGCGCGTGGGTAGAAGACGAGGGCGTCTATGACTGCCACGTAGGAATGCCGAAGGACATCCCGGCCAAGATGAAGTTCTGGGTCGAGGTCAAACACGGTGGCAGCGTCGTATTCAAAGACAGCTTCGACGTCGCCATGGAATAGCAACGGCTATCAACACAAACTCGCCCGGCATTTGCCGGGCGAGTTCTGTTTGTGGCTCAAGCTAGCGCGCCGTCTTGGCTTCGTCTTCGGCCATGTGGCACTTCTTGTACTTCTTGCCGGAGCCGCACCAGCAGGGCTCATTGGGGCCGGGCAGCTTCTTCTTTTCCCGGGCCCGGTAGCCGGTGTTGGCGGTTGCTGCGCCCTGCGCGGCCGCGTCCATCTGGCGGCGCGTTTCGGCCTGTGCAGCTGATGGCGCGGGCGTGGTCATGCCGCTTGTGCCGGTGCTGATGGCCGGCTTGTTGGCGACCGCGCCGGCGTCCATGGCGCGCTGCGGCTTGGGTGGTTCCTCGAACTTGACCTCGATGCGGAACAGGGTACTGATCACCTCCATGTCCACCTGGTCGAGCATGATCTCGAAAACCTCGTGGCCCTTCTTCTTGTACGCGTCCTTCGGGTCCTTCTGGGCGTAGCTTTCCCAGTGGATGCTGCCCTTGATCACGTCCAGGTTGCGAAGGTGCTGCTTCCAGTGCTCGTCGATGCTCTGCAGTAGAAGATAGCGCTCAAGCTGACGCATGCGGCCGTTGGCAGGCCGCCCCGCGGGTGTCTTGAGCGGGTTGCCTTCCGGGTCGCTGCAGATCTTCTTTTCACGTTCCTCGTAGAGCTTAATCGCCTGGTCCAGCAGGTGGTTCTTGAGCGCGGTCGCGTGCTCCGGCCCGCCCTCGCCCTTCGGCAGAGTGTCGACGTCGATCTTGTCGTTGAACGCCTTGTGGTACTCGGCCGCGACTTCCGGCAGGTTCCACAGCTCTTTGCGCTCGACGTCCTTCAGCACGTTCTTCTCGAGGATCGCCTGGATGACGTTGTCGACGCGGTCGACGACGGCCTCGCGCAGCTTTTCACCGTGGATCTTGCCACGGATCGTCTGGGCAAGTCTGAAGACAGCCTCTTCGCACATGATGTCGCGCAGGGCGTCTTCGCTGATCTCGGCCTCGTGCTCCTTGTCGGCCCACTCGCTGAGTTCCTTGGCAACGCGCGCCGAGAAACGGGTCTTGTCCGTGACGGTCTCGAGCTTGTCGACTTCCTTGATGCGAGCACGGACGTGCTTGCGCACCTGGTTCTCCAGCTCGAAGTAATCGCCGCGACTCATACCCGCAAGGAACACCTGGCGCATGCGGTAAACCGCCTTGCGCTGGCCGTTGTTTACGTCGTCGTATTCGATCAGGTTCTTGCGGATGTCGAAGTTGCGCTGCTCAACCTTCTTCTGGGCTCGCTCGACGCTGCTGCTGACCATCTTGGCCTGGATCGGCTGGCCGTCCTTCAGGCCAAGCGTCTGCATCAGGCCCTTGATGCGCGGCCCTGCGAACAGGCGCATCAGGTCGTCCTCAAGGCTCAGGAAGAACTGGCTTGAGCCCGGGTCGCCCTGACGACCGCAACGCCCGCGCAACTGGTTGTCGATTCGGCGCGACTCGTGCCGCTCAGTGCCGATCACGCAGAGGCCGCCGACCTTGATGATCTCGTCGTGCTCGGCCTCGCACTCTGGCGAGTACTTCTTGGCGCGCTCGCTGATCATGTCGTCGAACTCGACCTCGGCCTTCAGCAGCACGTCGCGCGGAATGGTCCACGACGGGACGTTCTGCATCTCGGTCGGCAGCAGCGACTCGACGCTGATGCCTTCCTTCTTGAGATCCTGCAATCCGAGGTACTTCGGGTTGCCGCCGAGCAGAATGTCTGTGCCACGGCCGGCCATGTTGGTGGCGACCGTGATGCTGCCCTTCTTGCCGGCCTGCGCGACGATGTCGGCTTCGCGCTCGTGGAACTTGGCATTCAGCGTGTTGTGTTTCAGCCCCCGCACATCGAGCAGGCGTGAGAGCGTTTCTGACTTCTCGACGCTGGTGGTGCCGACCAGGATCGGACGCCCGATCTCATGCATCTTGGCGATCTCGTCGGCGATGGCGTTCCACTTTTCGTCGCCCGTGCCGTAGATCAGGTCTTCGCGGTCTTCGCGCACCAGCGGCCGGTTGGTCGGCATGGCGACGACATCGAGGTTGTAGATCTTGGCGAACTCGGCCGCCTCGGTCATGGCCGTGCCGGTCATGCCCGCGAGCTTGTTGTAGAGCTTGAAGTAGTTCTGCAGGGTGATGGTGGCCAGCGTGAAGCTCTCGGCACGGGGCTTCAGGTTATGCTTGGCTTCCACCGCCTGGTGCAGCCCGTCAGACCAGCGGCGCCCGTGCTGCATGCGCCCGGTGAACTCGTCGACGATGACGACTTCAGGCCCCTCGTCGCCTTCATAGATCACGTACTCTTTATCAAGGTGGAACAGGAAATTCGCGCGCAAGGCCTGCTCAATCAAGTGCGGCCACTGCATGTGCGCGCCGTCGTACAGGTTCTTGATGCCCAGCGCTTTCTCAACCTTCTTGACGCCCGTCTCGGTCAGGAGGCACTGGCTTTCCTTTTCCTTCTTCTCGAAGTCGTAGTCGGTGAGTGCGTCGATGTAGATGTTCTTGTCCTGCATCATCACGTTCTTGCCGTGCTTGTCCGCGAGCTTTTCCTTCAGCTCTTCGGCGTCGACGCCCTCGAGCGTCTTGGCGATCTTGTCCGCCTGGGCGTACAGCTCGGCCGTGCCCTCTGGGCTGCCGCTGATGATGAGCGGGGTTCGGGCTTCGTCGATGAGAATGCTGTCGACTTCGTCGATGATGGCGTAGTGCAGGTCGCGCTGGCACTGCTGGCGCGGGTCGACCTTCATGTTGTCGCGCAGGTAGTCGAAGCCGAACTCGTTGTTGGTGCCGTAGGTGACGTCGCGCCCGTACATGGCGCGGCGTTCTTCGTTGTCCATGTCGGACTGGATGAAGCCGACCGTCATGCCCAGCAGCCCGAGCACGCGGCCCTGTTCCTCGGCATCGCGGCGGGCGAGGTAGTCGTTGACGGTGATGACGTGGACGCCGCGGCCTTCGAGTGCGTTGAGGTACATGGCCAGCGTCGCAACGAAGGTCTTGCCTTCGCCGGTGACCATCTCGGCGATCAGCCCGCTGTGCAGCACCATGCCGCCCATCAGCTGGACGGGGAAATGCGCCTTGTAGGGAATCTCCTGCCCGGTTCGCGGGTCGGTAACCCAGCGCCGGGCGCCGAGCATTCGCCAGCTTGCCTCACGCACGCAGGCAAAGGCCTCGACCTGCAGATCGTCGAGCGTCTCGCCATCGCGGAGGCGTTGCTTGAACTCGGCCGTCTTGGCCTTGAGCTCGTCGTCGGTCAGCTTGTTCGTCTCGGGAAACAGGGAGACGATCTGGTCCACTTTCGGCTTCATCGACCGCACCAGGCGCTCATTGCGCGTGCCGACGAAGAAACGAAGGACTGTGTCTACTACACCCATCGTGAGGCTCGTGTCTCGAACTCGGTAACCTGGCTGCGTGCCC
>JAGQRH010000029.1 GCA_020425605.1 Planctomycetota bacterium
GCCTCGCGGATCAACGCCGCGGGAACACGCGTGATCTTCTCGGCCTCTTCCAGCGTGAACTTCGCGAGGTTGTCGCGCAGCGCAGGCCAGCCCTCGGTGTGCTTGTCGATGAATTCCTGGTCTACCAGGCCCTCGTCGACGATAACCTTGGCCATAGCATTCAGCAGGAACACGTCCGTGCCCGGCTTGAGTTGCATGTGGATGTCCGCATGCTCGGCAAGCCAGATCTTGCGCGGGTCTGCAACGATCAGCTTCGCGCCGCGCTGGCGGGCGACCTTCATTTCCATCGCGATGATGGGATGCGCTTCCGTCGTGTTGGAGCCGATGACGAACATGACTTCCGTGTCCCGGATTTCCGGGATCGAGTTCGTCATCGCGCCTGCACCGAACATTTTGACCAGACCGGCCACGGTTGGAGCATGTCACGTGGCGCTGCACTGGTGGATGTTACCTGTCTTGAAGGCCGCTCTCGCGATCTTCTGCATCAGGTAATTTTCCTCACCGGTGCAGCGGCTCGATGAAACGAAACCTATGCCGTCGGGCCCGTGGCGCTGGGCAACTTTCTTCATGCCCTCGGCCGCGAAGGCGATTGCCTTCTCCCACGTGGTCGCGTGCAGCTGGCCGTCTTCACCGCGAATCATCGGCTCGGTGAAGCGGTCCTTGTGATGAATGAAGTCGTATGCGAAGCGACCCTTGATGCAGAGATTGCCGTCGTTGACGGTTGTCCCTGGCTCTGGGCTGGTGACGCGCACGACTTCGTCGTCCTTGACGTTCAGGTCCATCTGGCATCCGACGCCGCAGTAGTTGCAGGTCGTACGAACCTTGGTGACTTCTTCCGGCAGCGCCTTTTCGGCCTTCTTCTCGATCAACGCGCCGGTCGGGCAGGTGTCGATGCAGCCGCCGCAAAGCTCGCAGCTGGTATCGAGCAGCCCGCGCATGCCGGCCGTTCCGATAGTGGTCTCGCTGCCGCGGCCTGTCAGTGTGATGGCGTTTACGGCCTCAACTTCGTCGCAGTAGCGGGTGCAACGTGCACAAAGCACACACAACTCTGGGTCAAACTCGATGTACGGGTTCTTGTCTCCCGGGCGAGCGACGCGCGGCGCGTTCACTGGGTCGAGCTTGAGTGTGCTGCAGTCCTTGGCCCACGCGCGCAGGTCGTTGCCATTGCCGGTTTCGATTGGCAGGCCTTCGCAGTCGAGCTTGTGGTCCGACATGTACAGGCTGACCAGCACGTCCTGGTGGCGCTGCACGCGGTCCGATGACTGGTGCGTCTTGACGTTCTGGCCGTCGGCGGCCTTCCACGCACAGCTCGGCTGCAACCGGCGCTGACCATCAATCTCTACTAGGCATGCGCGGCAGGCCCCGGCCGGGTCGAGACGCTTGTCGTCGCACAGTGTGGGTATTTCGATGCCTTCACGGCGGGCAACCTGCAAAACGGTCTCGCCCTGGAGCGCTGTGCACTCCTTGCCGTCAATTTTGATGAGGAACGTCTCGCTCATCTACAGGCCTCGATCATTCACTATAACAAAACACATAAGGCGCGCATCTATCCGACCGCTAGCGCTTCTCGAACGCCTGCGGGAAGTACTTCAGCGCATCGACCAGCGGCTTGTGGGCGACCATGCCCAGGCCGCAGATGCTGCCTTCTTCCATTTCCCAGCCGACGTCGTTGGCGTGTTTCAACGCTGCCGGGTCGCCGGTTTCGAGATACTTGGTGACCTGGTTGTGCAGGTAGCGGCTGCCAATGCGGCACGGCGCGCATTGCCCGCAAGACTCATCTTCAAAGAACTCGAGCTGCCACTGCGCGGCCTTGGCCATGTCAACCGTGTCGTTCAGTACCACCACGCCGGCGCTGCCGAGCATGCTGCCTGCCTTCTGCAGGCCTTTGAAGTCGAGTGGCAGGTTGCGCTGCTCGATCGGCAGGAAGCCTGAACTCGCGCCGCCCGGGCTGAATGCCATCGGGTTTCCCATGTAGCCGCCGGCCGCCGCAACCAGTTCTTCGAGTGTTGAGCCCAGGGGCAGCTCGTAGACGCCGGGGGCGTTCACGTGGCCGCTGATGCAGTACAGCTTGCTGCCGGCCTCCGTCTTGCCCCAGGCTTTGAACTTCTCGCCGCCCTCGTTGATGATGTACGGGACGCAGGCGAACGTCTCGACGTTGCTGACCAGCGTGGGCTTGCCGCGGAAGCCGAACTCGAACGGGAACGGTGGCTTGAGGCGTGGCATGCCGCGCTTGCCTTCCATGCTCTCGAGCAGCGCAGTTTCTTCACCGCAGATGTAGGCGCCGTGCCCGCGGTGGAAGTGCCAGTTCCAGTCCTTTACGTGGTCGCCTGCACGTTTCAGCGCTTCCTGCACGGCCGCCGCTTCCGCGTTGAACTCGCCACGGATGTAGAAGTAGATGTCCTTTGCGCCGACAACCAGCGCAGCGATCGCCATGCCCTCGATCATCTTGTCGCTGCGGCGCAGCATGGTCTCGCGGTCTTTGAAGGTGGCGGGCTCGGCCTCGTCGGCGTTGCACACTACGTAGCGCGTCGGGTCTTTCTGGCCCGCGACGCCCTTCCATTTGATGTGCGCCGGGAACCCCGCGCCGCCGCGGCCTTGCAGCCCGGAAGCTTCGATCTGTTTCAATATGCCGTCAGTGCCGAGCTCACGCGCCTTCTTCAGCGCGGAAAAGTCGTAGCTCTGCTTGCCGGCCAGGTTGATCGGAAGCTTTGCGTCGTCGCCCGTGATGGCCCGCTTCTGCTTTGCGAAGTCCAGTACCTTGAGGGCTTCATCCAGCGCGGCGGGCGCGCGGTCGCACTGGCCAAGGCAGCTGACTTCCTCGACGTCCTTGCCCTTTGCCTTGAGGTCGGCCACCAGCTGGTCGCTGCCCATGACCCTGCAGCTCAGACCGTTGCACACGCGGACTCGCGGACCGCCCTTCAGCAGCGTATAGAACGTTCCCGCGCCCCAGATTTCGGCCTCGGGTACGCCGGTCTTCTCGCTCACGGTCCGGACGTTTTCTTCCGTCACGCCGCCAAGCTCTTCCAGCATCGGCAGGACGTGTTCACGGTCGGCGGATTTCTTCAGCATGGTGACTGCCCTGAGCTTTCAACAACCCGATCCGCATCTAACCATAGCCGTCCCGTTGTGGCCATTGAATGCATCTGATAATTGCGGATAACACCCGACGCCAGCATGACTTGCGCTTTCCACAAAATATGTCAGCAACCCGCAACGGAAACTGACATTTCAACAGTCAGCGGCGAGGCAGGCGGCAGGCACATCTGTGCGATCTGCAAGTCTTGGCTTGCAGCAGGGGATGCGGGCTCCCACAATCGAGTGCGCGGTGCGGCGCAGGGGGCCCCTGGCGATCAGGGTTCAGCCGGGATTCCGGAGAGGAAGTCCATGCGCAAAATCATCTTCATATGTCTGGCAGCCGTGCTGGCGTGCGCCTTGATCGCGCCGCCCGAAGACGTCTGCGCCAAGGACGACCCAAAGCCGGAGGCCGATGCGTTCCGGCTGCTGAGGGTCGCAGGCCGCCAGTGGACGCTCAAGCGCACACCGAAACAGGGCAACGAAGGCGGCGACACGTTCACCACATACCATCACTTTGAAGTGCTGAATGTCTGGGATGACCGGGCCGAGTACGCTCAGACGACTCTCGATGAAGGCATGAAGGCAGTTGAGGGCGATGAGTTCATCATCAAGATCGAGTTCAAGGAGGACCAGTTGTTCTTCAGAGACCCGATCGGCTTCAAGAAGGGCAAGATCGAAAAGGTCAAGACAGCCGCAGGCACGTTCGAGTGCACGGTTTGGAGTTCGCTGGGCCGCGAAGACGGTGATGCATACATCTGGCGCAGCAACGACTTTCCCGGGCTGATCGTGAAACAGGATGACCGGTTCGGCACCCGCGAGATCTGCGAGTTTGATTTCGTCGATGGCGACCCCGGCTTCAAGAGCACCTCCAAGAAGAAGAAAAAGAAGAAGGGCGACGACGAGGCCGGCGACAAGGTCGATCCGAAGAAGCTCTTCAGCAGCAAGGGCACAAGCTGGATCCTCAAGACCACGACCGAACGCGGCGAGCGCGGTACCAAGACCATCGAGGTAACCCAGTACGAAATCACCAAGGTCAGCGACGAGGAGTGCGAGCTTGAACTCACCAAGCTGACCCAGTTGCTGCAGAAGATCAAAGGCGAAGACTCCGAGACCCGCATCATCAAGTTCGACGACACGTTCAACGACAACCTCGAGCCCATTGAGCGCAGCCGCGAGGAGCGCACGGAGTTGCGCATCACGGCCGTCGGACTCATGAAGTGCACGGTCTACACCTTCAAAGATGAAGAAGGTCGTGATGGACGCGTCTGGTATGACAACGAATGGCCGGGGCTGGTCGTACGTCGCACGATCCAGGGCGAGAACTTCAAGCAGCTCACGGAAATCGTCAAGTTCGAGGAATAGTAAGGAAGGCCAACCATGCGAACTGCACTGTTGATGCTGACTGCCGCCCTGCTGGCGCTGACGGCCGCCGTTCCCGCCAACGCCAAGGATGATCCCAAGGCCGACGCTGATCCATACATCCTGTTCCGGGTGGCCGGTCGCAAGTGGATGATCAAGCGCTCACCAAAGGCTTCAAAGGGCTTTGAGAACAACCAGCTCAACTATCAGGAGTTCGAAGTCGTCGCGAGCTACGACGAGAAAGCTGACGTGGAGCAGTACTCATACGACAAGACAAAGAAACTGACGACCGACGTCCCGACCAAGATGAACGTCGAGTTCAGTGAGGATGGATTCCTGTTCAAGGACCCCATCGGCTACAAGAAAAGCAAGATCGAGAAAGTGAAGACCGACGCCGGGACATTCGACTGCACGCTTTGGACGGCCAACGGCAACGAAGGCGCGTCAAACATGTGGCGCAGCAACGACTTCCCCGGCCTGGTGGTAAAGCTCGACGACCCGTACGGCACGTCGATCCTGATCGAATTCCAGTGGGTGGACGGCGATCCCGGCTACAAGGGAACCGGCAAGAAGAAGAAGGAAGACGACGAGCAGACCGACCCGAAAAAGCTGTTCAGCAACAAGGGCGCGAAGTGGATCTTGAAGAGCGACACTACCCGCGGCGAGCGCGGCACTCGGTCGATCGAGGTCACCCAGTACGAGGTGAAGAAAGTCAGCGACGAAGAGTGCGAAGTGGAAGTCACCAAGCTCAGCCAGTTGCTGCAGAAGATCAAAGGTGAGGAAGAAGAAACGCTGATCATCAAGTTCGACGACAGCTTTGAGGACAACCTGCAACCCAAAGAGCGCTCGCGCAAAGACCGCGTCGAGCGCCGCATCACCCCGGTCGGGCTGATGACCTGCGATGTCTATACGTTCAAGGACGAAGAAGGGCGTGAGGCCTCGGCCTGGTACGCGCAGGAGTGGCCCGGATTGATGGTCCGCAAGGTTGTGACGGGCGAGAATTACAGGCAGGTCACCGAGATCATCAAGTTTGACGACTAGCACCGGAGAGGTCGATGCAATCAGAACTGCTGGTCTGCCTCATGGTGTTGCTGTTGGGCGGCAGCCTGCTCGCGCAGGATAACCCGACCCCCGCCGAGCCGGACGACAAGGTCGGCGCCTACTTCGCCAACCTTGACGCTGACAAGGATGGCAACCTCACGACAGCAGAGATGCGAGTCGCATCCGATGCGCAGCTCCAGGCAGGCGCCACTACGCTGGAGAAGCTCACATCATTCGGCTCCTTCCTTATTGACCACGTCGTGTCAGACACAGATGACGACGGGCTTGTCAGCCTGGCCGAGTTCAGGACATACGTCGCCGACCTGAACGAGAAGGGCAAGCGCTTGCGGTTGAGCCGAAAGGACTGGGGCGTCCTCGAGAAGGAGTACCTGACGCTCTATGTCGCGGAGAACCTGAAGGTCTACGACACCAACAAGGACGGCTTCCTCAGCAAGAGCGAGACTCTTGCCAACAAGCAGGTCAACGAAGCCGGCTGGCTGGAATTGGACATCAACCGGGACGGCAAGCTGGGCACCGACGAGTACAAGCAGGTCTACCGAGGGCTGCTGCGCGCGGCCTATGACCTTGAGGAGGGCCCATCCGACATCAATCCCGAATACGTCCCGCCTGCCATCAAGAAGGAGTTCGCGGACCTGGACACGAACGGCGATGGCGAAGTCACGAAGGCCGAGTTCCAAGCCGTCTGCCAGGCGATCAACCCTAGCAAGCAGTACTGGTGGGGCGCATATGTCCGCTTCCTTGCGATGGACTCAACCGGCGACCAGAAGCTGATCCTGGGCGAGTACTACCTGTTCACACAGGAAGAGCCGCACTCGGTCAAGCACAAGCTGTACTCCGACGACAAGGCCGCGGCCATGGAGCTGATCTGGTCCGACCTTGATTCCGACAAGGATGCAGCCGTCGAAAAGTCCGAGTACGACTCAATGCCGCTGGACGAATCATCCTACGAGACGCTCGATACGGACAAGAACGGAAAGCTCAGCAAGGACGAATTCTGGGCCGCGTTGATCGCGCTGTTCTCAAGCACCTACGAGTACATCAATAATGCAGGCGAAGGTACCTCTCCGGAATCGGGCGACCCGGCAACCGTTGAAGAGCTCTTCTCGCTGTACCAGAAGGTCGGCCGAAGCTGGACCGTCAAGCTGACAACGGGGCTAGCGGGCATGGACCCTGTCATCCAGTACGCGAAGACCGAAGTGATCGACGCGTCCGGAAGCTGGGCCAAAATTCGCGTGACCTTGCTCGACAAGGACATGAAGCCAGGCAGTCTGCCGGCCAGCGAATCCAAGGTACAGTTCAAGACCGGCAAGCCACGCGGCGATGCGGAGGTCACCGAGGAAACAATCAAGGTCGAAGCCGGCGAGTTTGACTGCAACGTCGTCACGATCACTGCGAACGGCCAGACAACCAGAATGTGGACGTCCAGGAAGTATCCGCAGCTGATCGTCAAGGTGACCTCAGACGGAGTCACGACCAGCAGCTCTGAACTGATCGAATTCGTCGAGTAGACATAAGAGTTGACAGACAACGGCCGGGCTTCGCGCCCGGCTGTTTTGCGTAAACTACGTCCGGTAACGGCTCTAAATCGCCTTGTGGCGCATTTTCTTCAAAGTCAGCAAACGCTTGGTGCCGAATTCAGGACTACCGCCCGGACCCGTGGTCCGGGGGCCGATACGCCACCAAACGTCGCAAGACGATCTGACTAGGAGGACCCTATGACCCGAAGCCGCATATCCATGATCGTTGCAGCGGCCGGACTCGTGCTGGTCGGACTGCTCGCTGCAGCCCTGTTTACACCCAGCAAAGAAGAGCCGACCGAAGACCAGAACTCTGACACTGCCAAGTCCGAAAAGGCCGAGCCGGTGCAGATGACCAGCGTACTTGACTACAAGATCGACGTGCCACCGATCGAGGCGCCAAAGCCGATCTCGACACCAACGCCGGAAGTAAAACCGACGCCGACGGAAACCAAGCCCGTGGCCGCCACCAAGACCGCAGGCGGCGTCATCGACTACACGATCCAGGCCGGCGACATGATCAGCAAGTTGGCCGTGAAGTACGGCTGCAGCAGCGACGACATCTACAAACTGAACGACGGCCTGAACAAGGAGACTGCATCCAAGCTCCGCGTCGGGCAGGTCATCAAGATTCCCACAGGTGAAAAGGGCGCTGAAGCCGTGGCCAATGCCGGCAAGCCCGAGCCGAAGCAGACTGGCGATTTCTACCCGAAGCGCGTGGTCGTAGCCGAGGCCGGCGACACGGCCTTCAGCCTCGCCATCGAGTACTACGGCGCACGCAACCTGTTCCGCAAGATCATCGACGCCAACCCGACACTGACCTGGAGCGACCGCCTCAAGGGTGGCGAGCAGGTACTGCTTCCGGAGCACGGAGACGCGCCGAGCACAGCCGGCACGGACAAGCCCTCGGGCGAAACCGTCGAGCGCAGCAGCCTCATCCCGCCGCGCAAGTAATTTCAATCAAAACAAAGCCCCCGCGTCCGCGCGGGGGCTTTGTCATTTGCGGCCGGCTACTTCCAACTGAGTGCAATCAGGACCCACAGGGCCACGCTTGCGGCACCGAACAGTAAACTCGCGCCCAGCCCTACACGCTCGCGTGTGCCTCGAATCGGCTTCATCGCGGCGAAGCTGATCCACGCGAGCGGCAGCAGCAAGGCGGAAGCGCCACAGAACGCGACGCCAAAGCCCATCACATAGCCCAGGCGCATCCGCCACGCCATCGTCACGGAGTCGATCCCGCCCGCAGTCGCGGCGACCGCAACCAGCGAAACGCCAAGTGCACCAAGAACGCTGCTCCACCAGATGCGTCCGCGGTGTTTCCGGATATCACCGGCGTCGCGGAAATAGACTTCTGGCTCGGATGTGGGCCCAACACGCATTCGCCTGCCTCCGGCGGGTGGTGCATGGCTGCTGTCAACGCGGGCAGATCGCCGTGGAATGCTAGTTGTCGCTGGGTGGCGGTGCTTTCACGAAGTGAGCCCAGAACTGGCCCAGCGCGTTCAGCAGCTCGACAAACTTTTCGTACTCGGCCGGCTTGGTGACGAACGCGTTCGCCCCACGTGCATAGCTGGCCGTAACGTCAGCATCGGCCGTGCTGGTGGTCAGCACCGTCACTGGAATCTGTGCAAGCTTGGGCTCGGCCTTGAGCCTGTCGAGGAACTCGTGGCCGTTCATGCGCGGCATGTTCAGGTCAAGCAACACAATATCCGGCCGCGGGTTGCTGGATTCATCGCTGAAGTCCCCCTCGCGCTTCAGGTACTGCAGAGCCGAAACGCCGTCGTCCACTACGCGAAGGTCGGCATCGAGCGTCGAGTCCTCAAGGGCACGACGCGTCAACGCCTGCTGGACGGGGCTGTCCTCGACCAACAGGATCGTGAACGAGCGCGTTTGAGTACCTTCGGTCATTCCGCTCCCGACTGCGTGGCGGCCGTCGCCTGTTTGACTGCAGGCAACGTAAGCCTGAAACGACTACCCTCGCCCGGAGTCGATTCAACCTGAATCTTACCTCCATGGCGCTCAACTATCTTACGGCATACCGATAGCCCGATTCCAGAGCCTTCGTACTTGCCTATGCCATGAAGTCGCTTAAAGGGCATGAAGATCTGGTCCAGGTATTGTCCCTCAATGCCGATGCCGTTGTCGGTAACCTCCACACTGACCTCGTCTCCGACGCGCTCTCCCTTGACCTTGACCAGCGGCTTTACGCCCGGGCGGCGGAACTTCAGCCCGTTGGCCACGAGGTTCTGCATCACCCGGCCCAGCTGCATGTCGTCGCCGACCACGCTCGGCAGGTCGCTGTATTCGACTTTGCCACCCGTTTCGACAATCCGCGCCTGCAGGTCACCAGTGACCCGCTTCATGATTTCCTGAAGGTCAACCTCGACCATCTTCAGTTCTCGATGGCCGGAACGGGAGTATTCCAGCAAGTCAGTAATCAACCGCTGCATGCGCAGGCTGGCTTCAAGGATGGCGGAAATGTCCTCCTGCGCCCGCTTGGGCAACTCTGCCCCGAGGTCAACTTTCAGCAGGCCACAATAGGTGCTCATGGTACGCAGCGGCTCCTGCAGATCGTGGCTGGCGACGTAGTTGAACTCGTTCAGTTCATTGACGAGGTTCTCGAGTTCTTCGTTCTGCGCATGCAGCTGCTGGGCCTGCTGCTTCTCCATTTCGGCAGCGGACAACCGGTCTGAGATGTCGCGCACGATGCAGCTCACGCGCGGAGTGCCTTCATAATCGTAGACACTGACCGACAGCGAGATCGGGAAGCGCGTGCCGTCTTTGCGCTTGGCATAGTGGGAACGCTCGATCGGGCCCGTAGAGCGGCGACGGGCATACTCGGCCAATATCCAGAGCCGGTCGCCGCCGCGATGCTCGAACAGGTCCGGCAGCAGCAGGTCCACATTGCGCCCGACGATTTCTTCAGATTCCCAGCCGAACAGTTTTCGAGTGGCCGGGTTGATGGCCTGCACAATTCCACCGACCACCACAATGAAGATCGCGTCGGCAGCGCCGTCCAGGATGGCGCGGGCACGCTTCTCCTGGTGCCTCAGCTCGAATTCGAGCTCTTTGGTCTGGGTGATATCGCTGGCGTAAAGCAGCCCGGCCGAAGCCTCCGGCACACCGCGCATATGGCAGATGTACCAGCGCCGCCCCCACTGGACTTCCACAGGCTCAAGTGCAGCCCCCCGCAAACAGTCATCCACCTGCTCGGTTGTCAGCCCGGGCACGACTTTGCAGATGTCCTTGCCGGTTGGAGATTCACCCGAGATCAGGCTAATCGCAGCGTGGTTGCAGCGGGTGATCATGCCGTGAGCGTCAAAACGCAATACTGGGCCCGGGTTGAGCTGCGGAAACAGCAGCTCTTCCCTGAGCTTGCCCTCTACCTGTTCGCGCTTTGCAACCTGCTCGGCCAGCAGCTGGCCCGTATTCTTGAGGTCGCTGCGGCTGGAGATTACGGCGCGCTCGATTGACGCCATTCGCCAGGATACGGCCGCGAACACGAGCACCACAAGCAGGCAAAACCCCAGGACAGTGCCCCAGACAACGAAGTTGTTGCCTGCGCCGGGGACAATTGCCATCACACCCAGCAGCACAGCAAAGGCCAGCGCCGCGCCGAGTGAGAACGCGGAAAGCCAGCCCAGCTTGCGCCGAAGTTGCTTGATGCCGGGATCTGCCATGGCCACAGTTTGCCCGGATCGGCTGCCGATTGGAATGCCATCAGAACCCGCGGCCCGACCAGCTGATTCCCAGCGTGAACAGGAAGCGGAAGTCGTGGTGTTTGAAGCCCTCAGCCGGGATGTTGTCCCAAGAGTGCTCTATCAGCAGGCCCGCCGTGAAGTATGAGGCGAAGTGATGCTCGATCAGCAACGAGCTGTTGACGACCAGGTTCTTGAACTCGGCGAAATCAAGCAGCAACTCGGATTTGGCATTGATGTGCACCATGTCGGCGGCCGTGACCCAGTCAAACTCGGTCTTTGCCCGGGCACCGAAAAAGCCGCGGTCATCAGTGTGGTTGATCAGGTCTTCTTTGGTGTAAGTGAGATGCGCCGCCACGTACCAGGTCATCTTCGGCTTGCGGATGATGTAGTAGCCCGGACCCACGCCTGTGATACTGCGGTAGTGGTAGCCGGCCAGCTCATTCATATAGAGGTCTTCGGTTACCTCAACGGTGAGGTTGAAGTCGAAGATGTAGCGATACAGGTAGCCGAAGTGGTGCTGGCGCTCGCGGACTGAGTCTTCTTTCAGGTTGCGGTCCTGGAAGTAGCTGCCACGGCCGAACAGGGTCATGTAGTTGTGCTTGGTGGTGCGCTTGATGTCGAAGCGATAGCCCAGGTTGTAGGTGCGGGTATTGCCCTCGGTCCAGCCGAAGCTCAACAAAGCATCGAAAGACCACTCCGGGCGCTCATCGGGAACTGTCTCGTCGATACCCTTAATGCCTTCGAGGGACTCCACGTCCAGTTCACCAGCTTCCAGCTTGACCTTCAGCTTTCCATCTTCGGTGCTGATCGTGGCGTCTTGCTGGTCCTTGATACTCTCGCCTGTGCGGACGCGAACTTTGCGTTCTTCGTCGAGGTCCATCGTTGCGACCTTTGCCACGGGCACCTTGACCAGGCCCACGGATGTGCTGGTGAAATGCACTTCGCCGTTTTCGAGCTTTTCGAACTTGCCGACAAACGTGTCGCCGTCGGTTGTGGTCAGCTCATCGGCGACGAGTGAAGCCGGCGCGCAAATCAGCACCAGCAGCAGCAGAAAACGCAGATACATGGATACTCCTCTCAATACGCCCCCGCATTGGGTTGCGCATGCTAGGGGTCTGTCCGCATCAGGCAAGATGCCTAGTCGCCGGACTTCGAATTATCTGGTGGGCCTTCGCCATTCGATGGTGCGTTGGTTTCGTCCTGCAATCGCTTCTGCTCGGCCGAATACGCAAGGCTTGCAGAGCGGCTGTACTTCCAGGAGCCGTCGGGCTTCTTCTGGAACACGGCCCAGGAGCCCTGGACGGATTCCTCTTTGCCGTTCTTCTTGCCGATGTACTTGAAGAGCGCCCGGGCTTCCTTCTCAGGAACGATGTCGGTGTCGACAACCTCGATCGTCCACTTGATGCCCTGCTTGCGGGACTCCTCGAAGTTGTGGCTGTAGTCCGACAGGATCTGGTCGCGCTCTTCGTCATTGAGGGTCAGTGACAGCAGGCTGAGGTTGCTGGTCTCAATCCCGCGCGCGAATGCTTCCGTGGCGCCTTCGGGCGTGGACAGGTCAGGTATGAAGGCCTGGTCCTCGCTGTTGGCATTGGCGTCATTGCCGGCACCGCCGCACGCGGCGAGGACAAGCATCATGCAGACAAGCATGCTAGGCAGGATTCTTCCCATGGCTCTCATTCCGTTGCCTCGAAGTTCGCGCAGGATAGTGTACTTGGGCCAAACGGACAAACGCCTGCCCTTTGCTGGACAGGCGTTCGAAAATGGTCGGGGCGATGAGATTTGAACTCACGACCTCTTGCACCCCAAGCAAGCGCGCTACCAGTCTGCGCTACGCCCCGATCCGCTCGGAAAGCTAACGCAGCGGTGTTGCAGCGTCAAGGTGAGGAGGCCAGCCAACCCGCGATATCTGCGGCCTTCAGGATGCCGTCCTCCGTGATCCAGCCGGCGATCAGCGAGGCCGGAGTGACGTCAAACGCCGGGTTGTAGACCTTTGCAGCGTCAGGCGCGGTCCGGGTATCACCCACGAATCGCAGCTCGCGGTCGTTGCGTTCTTCAATCGGGATCAAGTCGCCCGACGCCAGCGTGGCGTCAAACGTGCTCTTCGGTGCGGCGATGTAGAACGGGATGCCGTGCGCCTTGGCCAACGTCGCGACGCCGTAGGTGCCAATCTTGTTGGCCGCGTCGCCGTTGGCGGCCACGCGGTCTGCCCCGGTGATCACCAGATTGACTTTGCTGTCGCGCATCACGACGGCAGACATCGAGTCGGAAATCACGGTCACGTCTACACCGTTCTCGGCCAGCTCGAAGCTCGTCAGCCGCGCGCCTTGCAGCAGCGGGCGCGTTTCGTCGGCGTACACATGGAACTTGCGGCCCTGCTCATGCGCAACGTACATCGGCGCCAGTGCCGTGCCCATTCCAGCGGTGGCCAGCGCACCAGCGTTGCAGTGTGTCAGCACGCCCATGCCATCCTTGATGAGCGAGGCGCCGTGCTCGCCGATTGAGCGGCAGGTACGGACGTCCTCAGCATCGATGGCGCGGGCTTCCTCAAGTGCGCGCTCGGGGTCGCCCTCGGCAACCCGTTTCACCCGCTCGACGGCCCACCGCAGGTTCACGGCTGTGGGCCGCGCCGCTGCCAGCCTCTCAAGCCCCTCATCGCCAAGCCCGCTGCGAAGCGCGATCACAGCGCCATAGCCGCCTGCAGCTCCCAACGCTGGTGCGCCTCGTACGGCCAGCCGCTGGATCGCTTCGATCACCGGCTCAAGCTCAGTCAGCTCAATGAGCTTCAATTCAGCGGGAAGCAGGGTCTGCTCGATGATCACGAGACGGCCTGTGGCCGCATCTCCCTGCCAATCGACTGTCCGGGGTAGCGTCATGGGCGCATCCTGTGTTTATCGGGGGCGGGAATCTATATTGTAGTTGTCACGTTTTCCCAATGGGGCAGGGTACTCGCATGGCCAAGACAAGCGCCAGCAAGGACGCGTCGTCCGAACAGGAACGACTCGAAGAAGAAGAACGTCTCGCCGATGAGCAGGTTCTTGAGGACCTGCTTGAGGATACCCACGGCATATTGAAACAGGCCGTGGACCGCGCCGGCCCGAAGCGCGTGGCACGGGCTCTCGATGTGAGCCTGAGCCTTGTCTACAAGTGGACGCAGCCGCCGCGCACCAAAAAGAATCCCGGCGCCAGTGGCGCGCGCAACCCGCTGGACAAGCTCGTCACGATCTTCCACCTGAGCGAGGACCTCGAGGTGGTGCAGTTCTTGTGCAAGATCGCCCGCGGCTACTACACCGCCAACCCTGCGCTGCAGTCCAAGGCCGGGCACAGCTTCGTGACCGCGACCGTGACGGCGCTCAACGATTTCGCCGACCTGATGCAGATGGCCGAAAAGTCGCTTACCGATGACGGCGTCATTGACGAGGACGAGGCCAAGAAGCTTCGCAAGAACTGGGACCGGCTGAAAGGCCGCCTGGAGCACTTCATCGTCTCCTGCGAAGAGGGCGCATACGACCTGGCCCGCGACAAGGACGAGGAAGACACCAAACCCAAGAAGAAGCGCGGCAGGGGCGAAGAGGAATAACAAGAGTGAGTGACCGGCTGCCGATACCAGAAATCGACGATGAAGGCCTCAGGCAGCACATCCTGAAGCTGCGCGGCCTCGTGGCCGAGGAAACCATCGAGACACTCAAGATGGTGCGCCTCGACCACATCGTAAACCCGCGCGGCAAGCTGAACGCCGAATACGACCAGCAGGCCTTTCGTGCCTGGGTGATTGCCTGGCTGAATTCGCTCGAGACGGTCCTGTGCGCCCACATGGCAATGATGACCAAGCAGCTGTGGGACGAGAAAGAACCGCTTGAGCCGACGCTGGCCCACCCCAAGCTGCTGCTCGACCAGGTTGAAGACATCCGCCGCGCGCTCGAAATCATCCTGCACGCCGAGCCGGAAATGACGCCGCAACCGGTCACGGGTGAACACAAGCGCCCGCCGGAACAGGACGACGAAGCGGCTGCCGTCAAGGACGCCGCCGACAAAGACGCCTAGCGACACCTTGCCGCATCCCGGCCCGCTGGTAGATAGCCCGCTTATGGAAGCGTTGTCCAAATCCCGCGCCAAGCAGTTGCGCGCACTGAAGCTGCGCAAGTCCCGCGAAGAGCAGGGTCTGTTCGTTGCCGAGGGCCCGCTGCTGATCGAGGAAGCCTTCAAGGCAGCCGTGTTCCCCCGCTATGTGGTCTTCTGCCCCGAGCTGATCGACAGCACACGCGAGAAGGTCGAGCAGCTGCTTGAGCGTTGCAAGCAGGAGGGTGTCGAAATATTCGAGACCGACGCCGGTGAGTTCATGGCTGCCAGCGACACCGTAAACAGCCAGGGCATCCTCGGTGTTTACGGCGTGCCCGCCTGGGACCTTACGGCGCTGCTTGCTCGGCCAAACCTGACGCTGCTGGTGCTCGACAATCTGCGCGACCCGGGCAACCTCGGGACCATCGTTCGGCAGGCCGCGGCATTCGATTGCGGCGGGCTCCTGCTGCTGAAGGGCTGCGTCGACGCCTACAACCACAAGGCCGTGCGCGCCAGCATGGGCGGCATCTTCCACGTTCCCGTGTTCGCCGACCTGACCCCCGAAGACGTGATGAGCAAACTCACCGACGCCGGCGTGTGGCCCTACGTGACGGGCACCAGGGGCCAGAATGCGTTCACGATCAGCTACCCGCCGCGCACGGCGTTCATCATCGGCGGCGAAAGCGAAGGCGTGCAGCCATTCTGGAATGCCCGCGACGTCATTCAGGTCGGCATCCCGCAGACCGACAAGGTCGAGAGCCTGAACGCGGCCGTCGCAGCCAGCATCCTGATCGCATACCGATACCAGGCCCGCCAGTCCTGACCGCCACTCGCGTCCAGCACGCGGAGGTCGTCAGTGGGACGCTAATGCCAGCTAGCCTCGCCGGCTGATCAGCATTACTGCGTGGGTTGTCTTCTGGACGATCACCATCGCAAAGCGGCCGAAGTGTTTCTTGCGCTTGCCCATTCGTTGGACGCCGATGATCGTGAGGTCGGCCTGGTCGCACTGGCGCGCCACTTCGTCGATCGGCTTGTCACTGCGGATGATTCGGACTTTGCCGAAGCCGGGGGCTTCGCTCATGGCGACGCGCTCCAGTTCTTCCTCGATCTTGAGCGCCTCGGGGTCGGAGACCGTGTTACCGATCACGCGCAGGTAGATCACTTCCCGCTGCGATTCGCGCGAAAGGCTGCCCAGCATGCGGGCGCGCAGCTCATCCTGTGCACCCTTGCCCCCCACCGGCACCAGAATCGTCCTGGCATCCTTCACCTGCCACTCGGGCTGGGCGCGCAGCACCACGACATCCGAATCCACGCTCGACATCAGTTTCTCAAGATGCTCACCGTGCTCGTTCTCTGTCAGCTTGCTCATGCCCATCAACAGGCTCTGGCAGCCGCGTGTGCGCGCCACCCGCGCGATCTCAAGCCATGGGTCGCCGGCCACAGTGGTCAGGGCTTCCGGGTACATGGCGCGCTGGAAAGACGCTTCCAGCGTCTGGCCGAGCACCTCCTGCGTCCGCTTCAACGCTTCGGTGGCATCACCCTCCGGTTTGCGGATCACGAACAACATCAGGATTCGGCCGGTCACCGGCGGGGTTAGCGCGTTGGCAATTCCAACCAGCCCCTGCGCGCTCGCGGGGTTCGCGATTGGTAGTAGCACCAGCGGGTTCTCGCCGCGCGCCACGGAGCGCAGCGGATTGCGCGCCACATCGGCGGCGTCGGCGGCCTCGGCACGGCGCGCAAACAGCGTCACGTAGATGCCGATGCCCACTACCATCCAGACGCCGGTGATTACGCCGGCTTCGGGCACAGCGATACTCTGGAACACCGCCAAGCCAAGGCACGCGAGCCCGCCGATCACCGGAACGATGCGCGAGATCAACTTACCCGGCACGGCGCCGCGCACCTGCGCCAGCAGATTCGTCCAGTGCACCAGGGCAAACGTAAGCAGGAAGATCAAACTGGCCGCGGCGCCCGCCGCCGCGACACTGGGGATCAGCAGCAGGATCAGCACCACAAGCGCTGAGCTGGTGACCACTCCCCCCACCGGCGTGCCACGCTTCGCGCTGACTCTTCCTACTTCCCACGGCAGCGTGCGGTCACGCGCCATGGCCTGCGCGATTCGTGAAGCCGCAAAAAGGTTCGCCTGCAAGGCCGACAGCATGGAAAGCAGAGCAGCCACCGCGATCATCCAGAAGCCCGGCGCGCCGAGAATATTGCGCGCTGCAATGGCAACGACCGCGTCCGCCGATTCCGGCGACTGGCTGCTCATTGAGATGATGTTGTCACCCTCAGGCACACCGACCGTCATCACGACAAACAACAGTGGCATGTAGATGACCAGCGCAATCGCAAGCGACAGGTACATGGCACGCGGTATGTTGCGTTTCGGCTGCTTGACCTCGCCACCGACGGCCGCGATCAGATCAAACCCCTGCAGCGCGATGAACGTAAAACCCATAGCCTCGATCAGCCCCGTAGCACCCTGATGAAAAAACGTCACCGGGGTCGCCTCGGCACGCGAACCGAAGATCAGTACGCCGAGACCGGCGAGAATGAAAATGACAAATATGATGACCTTGCCGATCGTCTCAAAGTTCCCGCCGCCGGCACTCTTGAACATTAGCAGCAGCGAGTACATGCCGGTCGCCATCACCGCCAGTCCGACGACCGTGTAGTGATTCGACAGCCAACCTGGCGCTTCTCGCCCGAGCAGCGAGTAAACATCGCGCGCGATGATCACGGCGTAGACAGCAAAGCCCAGTGCATAGAGCACGCCCGCGACGATGCTCGCGAACCAGACCACCCAGCCCACGGCGAATGCCGAGCGCACGGACAGCACCATCTTGGCAAACGTGTATGAGCCCCCCGACAGCGGGAACGCCGAGGACATCCCCGCAAAACTGCGGGCGGTGAAGAAAGCGATCACTCCGTTGATCGCAAATGCAAGAATCGCGGCCGGGCCGGCCGTGGCAAAGGCTGTGCCTGCCAGCGCCAGCACGCCGCCACCGACGATGGCACCGACGCCAACCAGCGTGGCTCGAAACAGCCCCAGCCTGCGTCCTGATTCCTCTGCACTCAACTGCGCCTCCTGCGCCAGTTATCGGCATTTTGGCGCGCGCGTCCAGCGGTGCTCAGTCCTCGGCCAACAGAAGCCCGGGAGTCGCCAGCCAGCGAAGCTCACCGCCTCCTGCGGCAGGCCTGCCCTTGAACTCGATGCAGGCGATGCCGCCCTTCTTGAACTTGCCGAACGCCTGCGACCCGACTCCCGTCAGCATGCAGGCCAGCAGCTCGGAAAGAGACGGCTCGTGCCCAACCAGCGCGATTGCGGCTGCGTCTCGACGGGCGGTCGCTTTGATGACTTCGACCGGGTTTCGGCCGGGCTCAAGTGCCGCCAGCTTTTCCGGCGTCGGCCATTCACATTCCTGGTGCAGGATCTCGGCGGTCTGCATCGCCCTCACGAAGCCGCTGCTCAGGACGTGATCTACGCCAATTCCAAGCTTGCGCAGCTTTCGACAGACCAAGCGGAAGCGCGCCTTGCCCTCGGAAGTCAGGGGACGTTCACTGTCGTCGGGCCACTTCCTGTCGTCGCGCTCAAATGCGATCGCGTGGCGAACGATGTAGACGATCAATTCGCCTCCCCTTTTCGCCGGGTGAGTGAATCAAGCACGGCCGCCCAGCGCTTCTCGTCCAGCTTCTCCAGCAAGGCAGGCATTGCCTCGAGCTCTGCCAACGCACGATCACGGCAACCGGCGATAAACCGCATGCACGCATGACGCGTGACAGACTTCCAATCGTCACCGAGTGCGACCTCTGTCAGCACGTCGGCCGCCCGACTGGCATCAAGGTACTCACCGAAGCCGTCTTGGATTGCCATGAGCGCCTTGACGGCGGGCTTCGCCGGCTTGCCATAGTGACCCGTCAACGCTTGAAGGGCATAGCGCAGCTTCTTGCCGCTGATGCGAAGCTTGTGGTAACGCTCCAGCGTTCCGCGGCGGCGGGCGCGGTCGAGCGACTTGCGGAACTTGCCGTGTGCGGCCTCCAGCAGCAGGGGCGCAACGGTGTCGATCTTGCGCCGCGACGACGCCGGCCACTTCGCCCCCGGCTGCGTCAGGGCGCGAAGTTGTTGCCGCTCCGGCGAGCTTCGCCAGGCTTCGAGGGCTGCCATTGCCGGCCGAAGCAGATCTACGCGCCGCCCTGCCAGTCGAGCGACAATCGGCTTCATCGCAGTTGCATCCTGCTTGCCCGACTCGGTCCGCCAGTCGCCCAGGTGCACCAGCAGCACATCAAGGTCGCGCACGGCCGAAAATGACGCAGCGAGTTCGCGCAGCCTTTCGCGAACAACCGACGCCTCGGCGGGGAGGTAGTCACGGAAAAGGGACAGAAGTGAGCGCAGTCTGCGACAGGCAACTCGCAATGCGTGGACGCCTTCGGCTTCGGGCACAGCCTCGCAGGCGCGATCAAGCCGCGTTTCGAAGTTGCCGACGGCGTCGCGCAAGAACGCGGCGGTGGTCCGGCTGGGGCTGGGGGCTTTGGGGGGCATGATCGCTAGCCGGATTGCGTGCGGGACTTCAGTTCAATGAGCTGCAGTTGCTCGGCACTGTGCCATTCAGTGATGTATTCGGTTCGGGTGATTTTGCCGCCTGCTTCGCTGACCCAGGCCGCGGCGTTTAGCTTTCCAGCCGCCTCACGAAACAGCACAACACCCTTGCCGTCCACTTGCGCGACGGACGCGGTCAGCGGCGTGTCTTCGTCCAGCATGTGGCTCAGTGACTTGGCGACGATTTCCTCGATGCCGTGCTCTTCAGGAAACGGCGAGCCTACGACCTGTGACGTGGCGTCGTCAGCAAACATGCCCTTCAGGGTACCGATGTCACGCGCGTTGAACGCCGTGGCGAACTGGCCCAACAGGTCGCTTGCGACGCGCAGTTTGCCAAGGATCCCGTTGAAGTCGGGCTTTTCCTTCATGCCCATCGTTCCGGGCTGAATGAAGTCGCTCATCTGGTCGGTCGGGAGCAGATGTATGTGAACGTGCGGTACTTCGTAGCCCACCACCATGCTGCACACGCGCTTGCACCCCAGCTTGTCTTTCAGCAGTTGGGCGACTTTCTGCGCGGCCGTGTGCAACGCCGCATAGTCGGCCGGCGGCATGTCGAACAGGTAGTCGTGCTCGGCCTTGGGAATTACCAGCGTGTGCCCGTAGGTCCACGGGTTGATGTCGAGAAACGCGAGGTGCTTTTCGTCTTCCCACACCTTGTGGCAGGGAATCTCACCGAGAACGATCTTGCTGAAGATGCTTGGCATGGCCGCCTCCTGTGGAATGCGTTTTACCCACGCAGAACACGGAGGCCACGGAGAAAGCAAACCACGAGTCTTCAATAATGGATTCGTGTCAATTCGTGAAGATCCGTGGTTTGAAATGCAAAAGGCCGCCCCCCACGGTAGCGGCCCTTGCGAAGTCAGCGCAAATTTCACGCCTTCTTCAAGGTCTTGTTTGCCCACTGGTCCAGACGCTGCATGTGGCCGAACTCCTGGTCGAGCTTCTTAATGTCAGCGTTGTAGCCGACCTTGTCGAACCACTCGAGCATCAGGGCGAAGTCTTCGCTGTTCTTGCGGACTTCCTCGATCGGGATCTGCATGAACTCAAGCTCACGGCCGAGCGCCTTGCCGACAATCTTTGCGGCTTCCGGCATGGTTAGCGAGTCACCCGCGATTTCGATCTCGCGTTTGTTGAAGTCATCCGCTGCGACGAACACCCGTGCGCCTACGCGCCCGATGTCGTCTACGGCAACCATCTGGAGTTTGGTTTCCGGCTTCATGGCGGTGACCAGTTTGTCGCCGTTGAGGAACCATGGCGACGGCAGGTTCTCCATGAAGAACACCGGGCGCAGGATCACGTGGCTCGGGAATTCCTGGCCGCGCACGACTTCCTCAACGCGCCACTTGTTGTCGAAATGCGGGATGCCGGTCTTGCGCTCGGCCGATCCCACGGATGTGTAAACGTAGTGCTGCACGCCGGCTTCCTTGGCCAGCTTCGCCAGGCGTTTGCCTTGTTCTTCTTCGCCTTCGACGCCCGCTTCCCAGGTGTTCTGGACCGCGAACACGCCCCAGACGCCGTTCAGCGCGGCCTTTAATGAGGCCTCGTCGTTGAGATCGCCCTTCACGACTTCCACGCCGCTGCCGAGCGCCTTGGCCTTGTCGCTGTCCGGGTTGCGCGTCAACGCCCGCAGCTTGAAGCCGCGTCCCTTGAGATGCTTCAGAACCGCGCCGCCTTGTTGGCCGGTTGCACCGGTAATCAGAATTATCTTCTCGCCCGCCATGATTGTCTCCGTTGGTTGTCCGACCACAATAGTTCTACATAGAACCATTGCTTGACTTCGGCTATTCCGCCGACTTGAAAAAAGAAGAACGCCGCCCGCAGGCGACGTTCTTCCTGTGGTTTTGTCAGCCCCAGGCTAGCGCGCGTACTCGGTTACGCGGGTTTCGCGCATGAGGGTTACCCGGATTTCGCCCGGGTAGGTTAGCTCGTCCTCGATCTTCTCCGCCATCTGGCGGCAGATCAGCAGGGCTTCTTCGTCGGTGACCTTCTTGCTGTTCACCAGCACGCGCAGCTCGCGGCCGGCCTGCATGGCGAAGGCCTCGCTGACACCGTCGAAGCTCTTGGCGACCGCTTCCAGCGCCGTGAGACGTTGGACGTAGCGTTCCATGCTCTCGCGGCGGGCACCAGGACGGCTGGCGCTGATCGCGTCGGCCGCTGCTGCGAGAGACACGTACGGGTACTTGTGGTGCATCGGCTGGTCGTGGTGGCCGCCGGCGCTCTCGATCACTTCCGGGCGCTCGCCGATGGTGATCAGGAACTCCTTGCCGACCAGCGGGTGACCGCCTTCCTTCTCGTGGTCGATCGCCTTGCCGATGTCATGCATCAGCCCGCAGCGGCGTGCGAGCTTGACGTCCAGCCCAAGCTCGGCCGCCATCATGCCCATGATATGCGCCACCTCGACGCTGTGCTTGTAGTTGTTCTGGCCGTAGCTGCTGCGGAACTTCAGGCGGCCCAGCAGGCGCTGAGCCTTGGGGTGAATGTTGTGCACGTCGGCGTCGAACTGGATCTGCTTGCCCGCCTCGATGATCTCCTTGTCGACTTCCTTGGTGCAGAGCTCGTGAATCTCCTCGATGCGCGCCGGGTGAATACGCCCGTCCTGGATCAGCTTCTCCAGTGTGCGGCGCGCAATCTCGCGGCGTACGGAATCGAAGCAGCTGACCACAACCAGGCCTGGTGTGTCGTCGACTACGACGTCCACGCCGGTGACCTTTTCGAAGTGCCGGATGTTGCGGCCTTCGCGGCCGATGATGCGGCCCTTTACTTCGTCTGACGGGATTTCGACGGTGCTGGTGGTTGTCTCGCCGGTGTGTTCCGAGGCGAGGCGGCAGATGGCCTGGCTGATCGTCCACTTGGCCTTTTCGTCGGCCTCCTCAGTGGTGGTATCGATCATGCGCTTGAGGCGTTCAGCCTTTTCGCCCACCAGCTGTGCGTCCAGACGCTCCAGCAATTCGCGGCGGGCTTCCTCAGGCGTCATTTCCGCGACCTGCGACAGCTTGGCCCGCACTTCCTCAATCAGGACTTCGTGGTCCTGCTGAAGCTGCTCGACGTGCGCCTGGGTCTTGGCGATTTCCTGGTCACGCTTTTCGATCTGGTCAGCCTTGCGGTCGAGCAACTCGAACTTCTGCTCGATGGACTCCTCGCGCTTGGCGATGCGTTTCTCAATCTCCTTGATTTCCCTGCGATCTTTGTCGAGTTCCTGTTCGATCTTCTCGCGGTGCTTCAGGGCCTCATTCTGACCGTCGAGGCGTGCTGCAGTAACAATGTTTTCGGCTTCCTTCTTCGCTTCATCCCTCAGCCGGTCAGCCTCTCCCTGGCTAAACTTGGTCGCGGCCTCGACTTTCCCCTTCATGACAAAGAACACGGCGGCCGCAGCTCCGGCCCCACCGCCCAGCAAACCCAACAATGCACCAATCACGTATTCCATGACGTCCCTCCAACCCTTAGCAGGGCGAACACCGCCAACTGGCGGCAGAGGTACGTCGAACCACTACGGAAATCCCGCTAGGACGCCAACTCCAACCTGCCGTCGGCAGGCCCCGGTGGGCCGCAAGGCCCATCCACGTAAGTGTTTGGCAAACCTGCAGATACAACAGCAACCAGACCGCCTGAAGCGGCCCCTGACGCCATCCATGGGGCAGGGTGTGGTGTATCCATCCGGTGCTTGCGTATACGACCGTTAGTGGCCGTTTGGGAATCCATAAAGTTCAACGTATCTGTAAACCGCAGGGGACGTTGCCGGCAGACCTTCAAGGCCTGTACCTGACGCATCGTCCGCTGGCCATGTGCCAAACTGCGGACCGTTGGTAAGTGTACTTGCCGAGTGCAGTTTGCACAATAATCGACAACTAACTGTCATGCACAGAGTTTCGGTCCGCATCAGACGACATGGGGCATACCTAAGGTGTTCAATTGACAGAGGTTGCAGCAGAAACTGCCTACCTGTTTCGCCACGCAGTCCTGCGTGACGCCGCATATGAGATGCAATTGCCCAGCGACAGAGAGAAGATGCACGAGCTTGCGTTTCATCTGATTGAACAGGCTTTCGGTGGACGTGCCCCGGCACCAGTTCCTCTCGATGCGCAAATCCAGCGAAAGTTCGTCCCCCACGCCACAGATGCTGTCGCGCATGAGTTGGTTCACCACGCGCGCGCCGCGAAGCAGGCCGAACTGCGTGATCAGCTTCGCTTGTACCTGCGGCGCGCGGCCGAACGTGCCGAAGCGATCTTCCGGCTGCAGTCGGCCGCTGCCTCCTATAAAGAACTGGCAGAGTTACTTGAAGGTGCCAAGAGGGCCGAGGCGATACGCCGTTGCGGTGTCGCTTTGTGTCGCTCCGGTGACCCGGGGCAGGGCGAAGAACGCCTGGAAGATGCCTTGGCGCTGGCGCGTGAATCGGGCAACCGGAGAATTGAAGCGGGTGTGATGGGCAACCTTGCGCTGGTGTACCGGGAGACGGGTCGTGTCCCTTTGTTCGAGGAGACGAACCAGCAAGCACTCGCCATTGCCCGCGAAATTGCTGACAAACAACTTGAAGGGCTTTCTCTGGCCAACCTCGCGCTCGCCTATCAGGAAACCGGCCGCATTGCGCAGGCTGAAGAAACATACGCGCAAGCTCTCAAGATCCACCGCGAGGTAGGCAACCGCGCGGGCGAGGGTATGGCCCTGGCGAACCTGGCCGCCGTCCAGCGTGAAACGGGCCGTGTGGAGTTGGCGGAGCAGAACTGCAAGACGGCTCTGGCCATTCAGCGCGAAGTCGGCGACCGGCAGTCCGAAAGCAACGCCATGTGCAGCTTGGCGATCCTCTACCAGGAGACGGGGCGGGTACCTCTGGCCGAAGACCTCTACAGGCGCGCGCTGGTTATCTGTCGCGAGATCGGCAACCGACGCTTCGAAGCAATCTGCCTGACCAATCTGGGCAGCGTCTTCCAGGAAACCTCACGCATGCCGGAAGCCGAAGAGACCCATCAGCGCGCGCTGAGCATCTTCAGTGAACTCGGTGAGCGCCGCCTGGAGGGCATCGCGCTCTCCAACCTGGCAAACGTCTACGAGGAAACCGGTCGTCGCCAGCTGGCAGAGGGCGCGTACACAGAATCCATCGAAATGAACCGGCAGGTCGGCGACCGACGCTCGGAAGGAATCGCCATGGCCAACCTGGCACGAGTTTACCACGACACAGGTCGACCCGATCAGGCCATGGAAACGCTTCAGCAGGCATTGACTATTCACCGCGAAGTCGCGGACAGGCGCTTCGAGGGCATCGAACTGTGCGACCTCAGTCGCCTGCTCATCGCTGCGGGCGACACCAAAGCCGCCGCCAAAGCCTGGCAAGAAGGTACGACAATTCTCCGCGAGCTGGGCGACAGTGCCGAGCTCAGGCGTAAGACCAGAACCATGGAACATGCCTGCGCCAAGGCGAGCATTGAGCCGCTGGAGACACCCTCTGACCTGTCCGAGTAGGTTGAACCGGCGGGGGGCTGTGGTAACGTGCCCGCGAACCGTTGGAAGGCACCGCCATGGCCAAGTTTGAACCGATCCTGAGCAAGTACTTCAACACACCCGAGTCGTGGACGCTGAAGCAGTATCGCTCACGCGGCGGCTACTATGGCTACGCGACGGCCAAGAAGGCGATCACCGAGTTTGAGCCAAAGGCGCTGGTCGAAGAGGTCAAGAAGTCCAACCTGCGCGGCCGCGGCGGCGCGGGTTTCCCCGCGGGCGTGAAATGGTCCTTCCTGCCCGAGAACGGCAAGCCCCGCTATCTGGCGGTCAACGCGGACGAGTCCGAGCCGGGCACGTTCAAAGACCGCGAGATCATGGCCAAGGATCCACACAACCTGCTCGAAAGCATCATCTGCGCCTGCTGGGCGATCCAGAGCCACCACGCCTACGTCTTCATCCGCGGGGAATTCACCCGCGAAGCCAAGCGCCTGCAGGCCGCAATCGACGAGTGCTACGCCGAAGGCATCCTCGGCAAGGACGTGCTCGGGCTCGGCAAGAACTTTGAGCTGGACGTCACGGTCATCACCGGCGCCGGCGCGTACATCTGCGGCGAAGAAACGGGCCTGCTCAGCGCCGCCGAGGGGCGCCGCGCATACCCGAAAATCAAGCCGCCGTTCCCGGCCGTTGAGGGCTACTTCCGGTACCCAACCATCATCAACAACGTTGAGACGATCCAGTGCGTCATGCACATCATCGCCAACGGCGCAGACTGGTTCCGCGGTATCGGGCCTGAATCGGGCCCCGGGCCGAAGCTGTTCTGCGTCAGCGGCCACGTGCAGAAGCCGGGCCTGTATGAAGTCGCACTGGGAACCACCCTGCGCGAGATCATCGACATGGCCGGCGGGCCGATCGGCAACATCAAGGGCGTGATTCCCGGCGGCAGCAGCATGCCGATCATGACGCCGGACCAACTCGATACACCCGCAGACTTCGACAGCATCCGCGCGGCCGGCAGCTTCCTGGGCTCAGCGGGCATGATCGTCTTCAACGACGAGACCTGCATTGTCAACGCGCTGCTGAACCTCGCGCGCTTTTATCACCACGAGAGCTGCGGCCAGTGCACGCCCTGCCGCGAAGGCCTCGGCTGGCTGGAAAAGCTGTGCCACCGCATCGAGTTCGGCCACGGCAAGGAAGGTGACGTCGACCTGATGGACGAGGTCAGCGTGATGATCAAGGGCCGCACCATCTGCTTCCTGGCGGACTCCCTGATCATGCCGGTGCAGAGCTACATCGCAAAGTTCCGCCCGGAGTTCGAGTACCACATCACCCACAAGCGCTGCCAGACGGACACCGAGGCCGGCAAGTTCAAGGCCATCGAAGACATGGCTGTCACAGCGTAGACGCTCCAATGAAAATCCCGCCCGGCACTCCGGGCGGGATTTTCTGTTTTCGCGTTCAGTGCGACGTTTCCAGTTTGAGCTTGTGCTTCTCGGCGGAAGCTCGAAGTGCCTCTGCGAGCGGCGCGTCGACCTTGTCCGCACTCTGAGAGTTCCATCCAACGCGCAACGTCGTTAGGCCCGTGAAGTGGTCCAGCAGCGAATCAAGACCGGGAAGCTTGGCAAACTGGTCAGGCGTCCAACTCCTGATCTCGCGCCCGTCAAGTCTCGCACCACCAAACCCAGTAAGCCGGATATCAAGCGACTTCGCACGATCCGATGGCTTCAACGCCTTGACGGCCGCAACAAAGTCGTCGGCATCCGTCTTTCCATGGCCGATGCCCTCAAAGTCGATCAACCCCGTTTCGGCGTCACGAACCAGAGGCTCGATTCGCAGGTCCAGCCTGACATGCAGGGCGCACCGGGCGCTGCCAGACAGGACGCGAATCCTCTGTGCATCCGTCGGATCATGCAACCCCTGCCGCCCGCTGTAGCTGTCTCCGAGAATCTCCAGCGTTTCGAGCTCGAGTCGCTCGGGCCAATCCATCTCCACTATCGCGAGCATCGGCACACTCAGATGGCGCAGTCCTGTCATCTTCGGCAGGCACTGGCCGAGGGTTTCTGCAGTCGGCTTTGTTGAGGTATAGAGGCCGGAAGGCCCCGTCGACGCCGGAAAAGTGTACTCGAACGCAACCAGCCGGGTCATTTTTTGCAGCTGGTAGCCGATCGCTTCGCCAAGCCGCAGATCCAGCGCGAGCTTCTCAAGCTTGTTGGCCTCGGCCAGGTAGGCCAGCCCCAACTCGGTCAGTCCTTTCACGTCCCTCGCACCCAGTTCCTTGAGTGCCGGGTAGTTGGCAACCTGCTTGAAGTCAGCATCTGTCAGTTTCCCGTTTCCGAATAGGTCGAGACTGACGATCGTGCCGACGTTCGCCAGCAATTCACCCAGAGCAGTTCCGTCGGGTTCATCCGCGCTGCCGATGGTGACCTGCACCTTGCGCTCTGCCATAGCACGCAGCGGCTGGATGTAGGTGCCCCACAAGTCCACCTCCTCGCTGCTTGCCGTGTCGGGGTAGTCGAGCTTCAGCTCGGTCAGACTCTTCAATCCGCCCAGAGATGCGTACTGGATCCTTCCCGACCATGATGCGTCGCGCAGGTCGAGATACGTCAACGCCGGCAACTCCTTGAGCACGGACAGGTTCTCCGCGCTGAGGTCCCTGATGCCGCGAATGTCGAGCCGCTCAATCTGCTTGTGCGTCGCCAGGAACTCCAGGTGCGGGCCCTTGAGATAAGTGCCCTGCACATACTTGGCGTCATCCGGCAGGCGGTCGATGTCCATCACCGTGCGCACCACGTGCCACTTGGCTTCCGCAGTGCCTGTGTCTTCCTGCGCCTCGATGCGCTGGCCGTCGAGGTACGCACTGCCCGCCAGCACAAGTGCTGCCATGCCCGCCGCCTGTATCCAGCGCTTTGCGTCCTTGATCATCCCCATCTCCAAATTGTTGGCCTTTAGCCAACTTGCGGCGGCCTCAGCCTGTTCATCCGAGGGTGCACCACCCGCATGAGCCAGGACTCGGCCGTCTACCTTGTTAAGCACCGAGCCTTCGCAATGGACCTCCGGCGCGCCGGTCGTCACCAGCAACCATCCATCCATCAACTCGATACGGTCGTCTATGCGTTCAAACTTCGTGCCCGGGGCACTGGCGAAGTGCTGCCCTTCCGGCGCCGGTGTCGGCTCGTTGCCGGCTTCGGTTCCGCCGATCGGGATCAGCCCGGTGAGGATGCCGATCGCAACCAGCGCCGCCGCCGCCACCGCCACTTCCACAAACAGGCGCAGGCGAATCACGCGCCCCTTCGGCGCGGCTTCGGGCTTGGGTGGGCCGAGGTCCGGAATCTCCAGCCGCAGCAGAATCTGGTCCGCTTGGTTCGGCGGCTGCTTTCCCGTCACGGCTTCCTTGATCGCCGCATCCCAGAACTTGTCTTCAAGCTTGGTCACGGTCCACCTTTCCCTGCACGCAGTCGCGCAGCGTTTGCCGGATCCGCTCCAGCAGGGTCTTCACGCCGGCCGGCTCAATGCCGAGCCGCTTGGCCATTTCCTCGCGCGGCAGCTCAAGCTCGTAGCGTTGTTTGACGGCCTCGCGGGAGCGCTCGGTCAAACCGTCCATGCATTCGCGCAGCCACTGCACGCGCTGCGCGTATGCGCACTCTGCTTCGAACTCCTGCCAGCGCGTTTCTGCGTGTTCCAAGTCCACGCCCAGCTTCAGCTTCTTCTTGCGCACGCTGTCGATGAACTGGTGCTTGGCCACGCGCAGCAGCCATCCGGCCGTTTCGTGCGGGCCGCGGTACTCGAAGCCGTCGCCGAGGACTTGCAGAAATGTTTCCTGGGTCAGGTCGTCCGCAAGGTTTGGTTCACAGCCGATGCTGACGAGAAAGCGCCACACGCTGTCCTGGTGTGCGAGGATCAGCTCTTCGTTGGTTGGCGTCTTTGGTTCGGTCGTCACGAGCATCGCCTGAAGAGCGCAGAACACGCCGAAGAGTCTTCATACAAAATAGGGTTTTTCTCGGGCGTACGATCCACCGGAATTGGGCCGATGCGGGTAAAACCTGTCCATGTCCGGCGTGCCCATGTCCCTGTTTCTCACCCGCCGCGCGCTGTGTCCTGGTTGCGGTGCACCGCTGCAGCTTCAACCGGACAGCAGCAGCGTCGCCTGCCAATGGTGCCGCGAAACCAGCTACGTCGAGCGGCGCCTCAGAACGGTCGAGTTGGAGATCGCCGCAGGCCTTGAGCCCGGCGGGATTGAGCACGGCACGAAATTCATCCCGGCCCACTCGATCGCCGCAACCGGCAAGGCCGAAGCAGCCTGCCCGGGCTGCGGCGGCGCCATCGAGATCAGCAATTCGCAGGACACCGCGAAATGCCCGCATTGCGGCAGCGCGGCCAAGGTCGAGCGCCGCTTGGTCGCCACGGAGCAGCAGGCCTGGGAGTCCAATGACGATGATCACGACCTCGAGATGTTCAAGGCCGGTGAGCCTCGCGACTTCGACAGGGAGATGTACTGGGAGTACGCCAAGCTGGACGAAAGCGCGAAGCTCGCCCTCCTCGATGAGTGGAATGACCAGCGTGTACGGATCCTTCTCACGAGTGAGGGGGCCGAGGCACGCGTGGCGGCAATTGCCGAGATGTCGGCATGGCACGAGATCAACCCTTGGCGTGAGAGAATGCTGGCGCGCCTGATGCGGCTGGCAGGAAATTGCGAGCCGGAAGTGGAAGTCGCAATCGCGCTGCGCGCGATTCAGCCCAATCTCTATCGTTCCGAGAGTGGCGAAAACGAAGTCCGAAACGCCGTGTTCCGCGCCGCCGGCCGGGCACTGTTTGTCGACAGCCCCTCCGCGCGCGTCCTGAAGGAACTGGCCCTCTCGTTCAACGGCGCAACACTGAAGCTGATGATGGAGTTGATGGACTACGCCTTCACGAACGGCCGATTCGAGAGCGGGTTTGCCGCGCTGCGCGCGGCCACCACAGCACTGGATCGGGCGTATGAAGACAGGGCCGTTTTCGGCGAAGTCATGCTCTATCGTTTCTTGTACCTCAAGCCGCCGATGCTGGCGTGGGTTCTCGACCAGCGGCACCATTGGTCGGTCGAGGACCGGTACAAGTGCCTCCGGTTCATTGATGACTGCGCAATCGAGCGCCCGGAATTGGTTCCCCAGATTCGGGAGTTGCTCGGCGCACAGCAGGGCTTCAAGACTCCGGCCGCTTACCGGAACTATCTGGATTTTGTACGAGGGCTCGCAACCCCACTAGGTCGCGAGTCGGCACTTCGTCTCGGCGTGTACGCACCGGAGACGGATGTGGCGTGCGAGCCGCCGGATGATCTGCAGGCCGCGCTGGAGTTTCTCCACCCACTACTCGCGGAGCCAAACTCGGAACGCACGGCCACAGCCTGTATCAATCGACTGATCCAGTACCACGGAAGGGGCAACTGCGCAGCGATCGAAGAATACATCGCATCTCACGGTGATGCACTGCCGTGGCGGATCCGGCAGGCCTACCTGCACGTTTGCCCTGACAGCAAGCTGCTCACGCCGTTTGAGTTCCAGAACACGTTCGAAAGCAAGGAAGAACCGCCCAATGCTCTCCAACGCGAAGTCGCCGGGTGGCAGCAGCGCTTTACAGATGCCTGGCGCGATAAAGACGAAAGCTCTGAGCTTGCGCTGCAGAACTACCGGGACTTGCGCAAGCGGGTTGTCAGTCTTCGCGATCAGGAGTTGGCGGCGCGCAAACAGGAATGGCAGCGACAGGAAACACTCAACAATCAGCATCAGCGCGATCTGCACGAGGCCGAAGCCGCCGCAGCGCGCCAGCAGACCCACGACAATTGGTTGGCGGACAGCATCCGGATGCTTGAAGAACAGGCCGCCCAGCAACGGGAGTACCATGCGCAGTACGGCAATCAGCACTACCTGAAATCAGCCGAAAGTCTCGACCGCCAGGCCGAGAAGCTGCGACGGGGGGAGTTGCCGAAGCGCCCTTGGTACGTCCGGCTGCTCCCGTGGCGACGCTAGTGACTCACGCTACAGGCGCATCGACATAGGATGATCGGAGTCACCCCAGTGCTGAATTCGAACGAATTGCGGCGATTTTGGTTTCCTTGCAACCAAGTTTCGGCATCATTCGCAACTCAACAGGTGTTTAGTTGACTCATTGAATAAGCTGCGTGATCCGTGGGGGCAGATTGGCCGTCCTGGTCAAGGATGTTGGTTCCAATGCGACAACTATAGAATACAGTCTAGCATGAATAGACCGGACAGGATCAATTCCCATACACAAGGCACGATTTATGAAATGCTTGGCGGCCCTCAGGCATTAGGTCGTTTGCACAAATCCACCAGCAGGCAAGCAGTCGTTCTGGCTAACCCGGAGTAGGCGAACAATGAACACTGGCGTTTCCGACTCGATCCGCACCAAGACATTTCACCGCATTGCCACAAACCGCAGCCTCGATACCCTTCTGGGCTGGTCGGCCGATGTCGCGCAGGAAGAATCTGCCGGCGGCCGAAAGGTAATCTACGTGCCGTGCCACGCCCTGCGCGGCGCGGTAAGCCTGCGCAGCTGGGTCCTGTCACAAGCGCGCCGTACTCTCGGCGCGTCTGCCCCCGAAGATGCCCCTACGTTGCTGGGCGGTGGAGCGGACACACTGATCATCGCGGACCCGGCCTCGGCCGATCCGGCCAGCCTGCACTGGCTAGGCGATCTACTTGCCTGTGCCGACGCCGCTGCCGATATCGCGGCCGTGCCGCCGATGCCGCAGATAGTCCTGCTGGTCCCCGGGAACAGCGGTGATGAGCCGAAGGTAGCGGAGTTGCTGTCGCGGCTGAATTCACTTGGCAGCCGCGAAGAACGCGTTTCCGGGCGTCCCGCCGACCCCAACCTCGGCGCAATCGAAGCCGAAATCGGCGGTCTGCGCGACAAGTACGGCAGCCTGCTTTCGGCGCTGGCGCTTATGCCATGCCCGCTCGCGATGGGCAGCGTTGAGCGGCTTGCACGCGAGACGCGCTCGGGCGCCGGCGCGGTGAACGCACTTACCGGCGGCACCCTGTTCCGCACCGTCGGCGACGAAGTCATGCCGGTCAACGCCGAAGTTGCGAACGCATTGCGCAAGAGCTTCACGGCCGAGGAGTTGCAGGCGGGCGCTAACGCACTCCTGCCGATCATTGAGCAGGACCTGTCCGACATCCCCGACGCGCGCGTCGAGTTGCTGCTTCACTCGGGCGACCCGCGCCGCGCAATCAAGCTTGCACGCAAGCACTTCGAAGAGCACCTCGACGACGAGCAGTACGAAGAAGCCCTGCGTATCCTGCGCGCCGCCATGGGTCTCGGCATCACGCTCGAAAGCGGCAAGTCCGCTGAGCAGGTTGACCGCGCCAAGCTCGCCGCGCTGTGTGCGGCCGTCGGGCAGACGCAGGAGGCCCAGGCGCTCGTTGACGAACTGACCCGCCTACGCGATCTGTATGGCATCCCCGCGTTCATTGAGTGGCTCGCGCTGGCGTCACGCACGCTAGCTATGGCAAATGGCTTTGAGCCGCGCATGGCCGACAGCCTGATGCGGCGCGCGATCCGCCTGGTCGGCAAGGACACCGACCACTGGGTGCGCCTGCGCCTGCTTCGCGTTGAGCTGCTTCGCAGCCGGGCGTTCAACCTAGAGGAACGCGCGGACTGGCTGTTGAGCCACGTCAGCCAGAAGATTCTCGACAAGGTGACGGACAAGACACTCGCCGCCTACCTCGACGAAATCGCCACGCGCCTGTTTGCCAAGGGCGACTACAAAGGCGCGTTCAAGCGACTGCGCCGCCTTGGCGCGTTGCCGACAACGGAAGAACGCCTTGCACGCGCCATGCTGCTGATGGCCCGTTGCCGTAACCACTTCCGTGACCACGAAGCCGCCCACCGCTATGCCTCAAGCGCGCTTCACTACGGCATTCGTGCGGCACAGCTGCATACGGTCAAGTCCGCGGCCGAGTTCCTGCGGACGCTCGAGAAGGATCGCCCGCGCAAACTGCCCAGCCTGACCCTGCCGGCACGAGGCCGCGGACAACGCCCGCGACTTCCAGCGGCAGCGGACATCCCGACGCCCCAGTCCGCCGAGGCCGGCAAGCTGTTTGAAATCCTGCAGACACGCTTTCACGTTGTGCAATGGGTGCGTCGCCGCGGCGCGACGACCGAGGAATTCGGACGCGATGCCGGCGACGTGACTGACACGATGACGATCTACCAGGAAGACTCCGACGGCAGTGTCTCACGCGCGGCCTACTGTGGCGAGCCCGACGAGATCCACGGCGTAATGCTGATGCGCAAGGACGGCAGCGACCTTGTGATCATCCAACCCCAGGCCGATGAAGACGCACGTGAAGACGCGATCGTCCAGTTCCTGCTGACCGACCGCGGCCACACGGAAGCGGCAGATGCCGACGGCAGCGCACCGGCACGCAAGTCGATCGTCGACGAATACATGCGACGCGCGCTCGCGCAGGGCGCCCAGCGCGGGCTGCACGCGACGATGGAAACGCTGTTCAACAAGGACGTGCTGATCTTCTTCGAGGAGCAAGGCTTCTCAAAGGAAGAGATGGCCGAGAAGCTCGGCGTCAGCCGTGCCACGCTGTACCGCATGTACGCACGCGCCGGCCTGAACTAGGCCGCTTGAAGTCGAGCGGGCAGGGGGCCGAAAGGTCTCCTGCCCGCTTGTTTCCCCCACTGGAACGCCCTATCCGCCTTGCTATCCTCCCGCCGACACGGGACCGCATCACGCACAGGAATTTGCCATGGCGAATCTGATCCGTATTCCCACGCCACTGCGTAACCTTACCGGCAACGTCGCCGAGGTTACCGTTGAGGCCGCTACCGTCGGTGACGCGCTCAATGCGCTTGAGGCAGCACACACCGGCATCAAGGCACGCATCTGCGACGAAGAAGGCAACGTGCGCCGCTTCGTCAACGTGTTCCTGAACGACGAAGACATCCGCTTCATGGATAATCTGGCCACGCCCCTCAAGGACGGCGACCACCTCTCGATCGTCCCCGCCATCGCCGGCGGTTAGGAGCGGCCGGTGCCTGACGACGGCAAAATCCGCACCATCAAACTCGGGATGCTCGGCTGTGGCGTGGTCGGCGGCGGTCTCGTGAAGCTGCTTGCCAAGCACCGCGACGACTTCCGCGCCAACGGCTTCGAACTGCAGCTCACGCATCTCGCCGTCCGCGACGTGAAGAAGCAGCGTGGCGTTGACCTCAGCAACGTGGAAGTCACCGACGATCCGATGGCCGTCGCCAACGACCCCGGCATCGATCTGCTGGTCGAGGTCATGGGCGGCAACACACTGGCGGTGCAGGCGGGCGTTGCCGCACTATCACGCGGCATCCCGCTGGTCAGTGCCAACAAGTCGGCGCTGGCCCGCAGCATGGGCCGCTATGTTGAGGCCGCGCAGCAGGGCAACACCGGAATCTGTTTCGAGTCGGCTGCCGCGGCGCACATCCCCATCATCGAGGTGCTTGACCGTTCGCTTGCGTGCGAAGAGCTCTCGGTCATCAAGGGCGTGATCAACGGCAGCACGAACTACATCCTCACATTCATGGAACGCGCCGGCTGCGAGTATGAGGATGCGCTGGCCGACGCGTCGTCCAAGGGCTTCACGGAGGCCGACCCGACCCTCGACGTGGAAGGCATCGACGCCGCCGAGAAGCTGACGCTACTGGCATTCAAGGCATTCGGCGCCTACGTGCCACCGGAGCAAGTCCACACCGAGGGAGTCACGAAAATCGGGCAGGTGGATGTTCGACTTGCCACGGCGCTCGACCATCGCATCAAGCTGGTTGCGGCGGCACGGCGCGGTGACGACGGGCTAAGCCTGCGCGTGCATCCGGCGCTCGTCCACCGCGGCGAGCTGCTGGCCGACGTGGACAGCGAATTCAATGCAATCATCCTCGAGGGCCCCGGCTTCAAGGAGCTGACGTTCCTGGGCAAGGGTGCCGGCGAGTTGCCGACCGCCAGCGCGGTGCTGAACGACATCGTCAAGATGATCCGCCAGCCCGACACCAGCACGCTGCCCGGCTTCAGGCGCGCAGGCGGTGACTTCCAGCTGGCCGATACACGCAGCCTGAAACTGTGCTACTTCCTGCGCCTCGCGGTCGAGACGGCCAACGTGGACGAAGTGTTGGATGCCGTAAGGGGAATGGGCCTGGTCGTGTTGTCACATGCACAACTTGACCACGGGGGCCAGAATTTCCTGGGCGTGATTACGGACGTGGTTGAAGAAAGCCGTATGATGTCCGCGCTGTCTGAAATCGCCAAACTGGCAGGTGTAACCCAAGCGCCGGGGCTGATTCGCCTCGACAAGGACAACTACCGTGACATCGTCGAGCGTGAACAAAGTACGTATTTCGGTACCAGCCTCGAGCGCTAACCTGGGCCCGGGCTTTGATGTGCTCGCCCTTGCGCTCAACATCCGGCTGGAAGTCACGGCCGAATGGTCGCCCGAGCAGGTGAACCTGAAAGACTTCGACGACCCGCTCGACTGGTGGCACAAGGCCGTCGAGCCCAACTGCAACTACGGCGGTACACTGCTGGACTTCAGCATCGAGCATTCCGGCGAGCCCAACCTGCTGGCGACCGCTTTCGTGAAGGCCGTGCTTCGCGGCGGCCCCGAGTACCATCTTCCCAAAGAGCTGAAGGCCACGATCAAGAGCGACATCCCCATCGCGCAAGGACTCGGCAGCAGTGCCGCGGCAACGGTGGCTGGCGCCGCAATCGCCGAGATGTGGCGCAAAGGCACAGCCGACAAGAACGATGTGTTTACCGATGCCACCGAGATCGAAGGACACCCGGACAATGCGGCCGCGGCGACATACGGCGGGCTGCAGGCCTCGTTGTCCATCGGCAAGGACATGCGGGCTACACCACTGAAGATGCATGAAGACCTGCGCGTTGCGCTGGCGGTGCCGAACCAGACGCTCAAGGAAAGCACGGGCGCCACGCGGATCTGGCTGCCTGAAAAACTGAACCGCAAGGAAGCGGTCAGCAATCAGCGCGCACTGCTGACGCTCCTCTATGGACTGAAGACCGGCGAGAAGGACGCGATCGCCGCCGGCTTCGACGACCGGCTCCACGTGCCGCACCGCAAAGCCAGGATTGCCGGCTTCGACGAAATCGTCACGGCCGCAGTCGAGGCAGGTGCATACGGAGTAACGATCAGCGGTGCGGGCGGTGCCATGATCGCGCTTGGCACTGGCGACATGATGCCCATCGCCAGCGCCATGAAAGAATCCTACGAGCGCCACGGGATGGAAGCCCAGGCGCTCGCGCCCGAGATCGACAAGCAAGGCCTGATCGTCGAGGTTCTCAAGGGCTGACGCCGGCGGGCCGGGCCCGCAGGAGATGCAGGCCCGGCCGCACCTCCCTGCGTCTACTTCAGAGCCGCAAGGTCCGCCCCGTGATTGATGTGGAACGCGGTGCCGTTCAACACCAGGGCCGGCACGGACTTCACGCCAGCGCGCTCGGCCTCCGGCAGGCGGTCCTTTTGCTCGCCCAGGTGCACCACCTCGACCACGTATCTTGACTTGTCAATGGCCGCCGCCACCTGCTCTTCCGCGGCGACGCAAACCGGGCATCCAGCGTGGTAAAACACAGCCTTCCTTTTCATCGCATTCTCCTGTTGGTGACTAACCGCCCCCGGTGCGCAAAGGTAGGATGCCCGCCAGACCCGCAAAGTACGCACCTTGCGGTTGGGTACCCACAAACTGGTGTGAATTGCGATGACTGGCCCTGAAGACATTTCCGCGCACCGGATGGTGGAGAGCATCGTCGGATGCAAGTGGTCGCTGCACGTTCTGGCTCAGATCCGCGGCGGCGTGAACCGGCCGGGCGCCCTGGTCCGCAGCGCTGAAGGCCTTACCCAGAAGGTGCTGACCGAGCGGCTGAACAAGATGCTGCGCTTCGGGATTCTGCGGAAGCACAGCTTCCCCGAGGTGCCGCCGCGCGTGGAGTATGAATTCACGCCGTTCGGCCGCCGCTTCCTGACACTGCTGGACGAAGTGGACCGGCTTCAGCGCGAACTTGAGAGTTGACCGGCTCGCGTCACTCGCGCTCGACGCCGTGCACCAGCGGCACGAAGGCCACGGTGCCCAGGTACTCGCGCTTCAGGCTGCCATCGGGCTGTTTCGTCACGCGCACCATCCCCTGGAAGCCGCGCCCGCCCACCGGCAATACCAGTCGCCCACCCGGATCCAGTTGACGCGTCAAGGCTTCCGGCACGTCCGACGGCGCCGCCGCCGAGATGATGCAGGGGTAGGGTGCGTGCTCGGGCCAGCCTTCATAGCCGTCGCCCACCTCGAGCGTGACGTTCGTGACGCCCGCGCGCGCCAGGTTCAGGGCCGCCTGCTGCGAGAGTTCCGCGATACGCTCGATGCTATAGACGTGCCTCGCCAGCCTTGCCAGCACGGCGGTCTGGTATCCGCAGCCGGTGCCGATCTCAAGCACGCAGTCTTGCGGCCCGACTTGCAGCAGCTCGGTCATCCAGGCAACGATGTAGGGTTGACTGATGGTCTGGCCGAAACCGATCGGGAGCGGCCGGTCGTCATACGCCGCCGGCTGGTTGCGCGCATCGACGAAGTCATGGCGACGCACGCTGCTCATGGCGGCCAGGACGCGCGAGTCGCGCACGCCGCGCGCGACCAGCTGGCGCTGGACCATGCGCTCACGAAGGTTGTCGAAATCGGCGCTCTTCACTCCAGGTCCGACTTGATCTTGCTCGCCATCTTGCCTGCGACTTCGCCGGCCTTCATGCGTTCCTGCTGCTTCGCGAACTGATTCAGGCACTTCATGTAGTTTTCGGCGTCGGTGCGGCCTTCCTTGTCGATGAGCTTGTCCAGTAACTCGAACGCTGCCAGCTCCTTCTTGATCTCTTTGTCTTTCTTGAGCTCTTTCAGCGCCGCCTTGGCGTCGTCGGCGATCTTGTGGCCTTTGAACTCGCTCTCCAGAAGCTCCAGAGTGGACTTGACCAGGTCGTAGCGTTTCTCTTCGCGCCATTTCGTGATGCGCTCATTGCGCGTGTCGGCGATCCACATGGCACGCTTCACGATCAGCTCGGCGTCGGACTTTTCTTCGTCAGTGAGTTCTTCGCCGAGCCGTTTCTCTGCGTCGTTCAGGGCCTTGCCGAACTCGCGCTTGGCGAAGTTTTTGGCGGACATCTCAAGCTTGTCGGCGACTTCGTCCTTGCCGAGGTTGGGGTAGACGATCTTGCCCATCTCGGCCTCGAGCACGGCCTTCCAGCCATCGTCTGCGCCGTAGTAAGCAACCTTGCCTTCCTTGTCGACGACGGTTGTGCGGAATGACTTGCCGTCCTTGTAGCCGAAGAAGTCATTCGCATCGTCGTAGAAGCCGCCCGTGCAGATCGGAAACGTGTAGCCCGCGTTGCGCGCGATGATGTCGACCTGCGGGAACTTCTCGAAGTCGAGCCGGTGGATCGTCCACACGTAGAGCCCGAGGCCCTGCCACTTGTCCCAGTACTTCTGGATGTCCGGCAGGGCTGACTTGGTGCCATCGCGGATGTGCCACTCATAAATCAGGATGACGCCGCCTTCGCAGTCCTTGAGCTCGCGATCGAACTCAGGCGGGTTCACGATATTGCCGCCGGCCTTGAACTTCGGCGCATCCTGCCCGACCTTCAACGCATCGGCCCTCGCGGCGCCGCCACATACCAGCAACGCCACCAACAGCCCAATCCGAATCAACATGGCTTGTCCTCCTGTGGCCAAGGTTATTCCACCTTGCCGGCCGATTCACGGACAAACCCTCAACGAAAACGGCCCGGCCTTTCCGGGCCGGGCCGTTCGCGGGTTGGCTATGATTAGCCGTCCCGGCCGTTCTCGCTGCCGATAGCGCCGAGCATCTGCTGTGCGTCGCCGGCTGCGGCTGTGCCCTCGTACTTCTTGATGAAGCCTTCGAGGTTCGCCTTCTTCGCGTCGTCGGACCTGGCCTTTTCGTTGGCCTCGACCGTCTTGGCGAGCGCGTCCCATGCCTTGAGCTCGTTCTTGACGTCCTTGTCCTTCTTCAGCTCTTTCAGGTCTTCCTTGGCCTTGTCGGCCACTTCCATGCCCTTGAATTCCTTGCCGCTGAGTTCTTCCAGCGCAGCAACCGTCTCGTGGTAGCGGCGTGCGGCCTTGGTGTCTTCCACACGCTTCTGCAGGCGTGCGATCACCTCGTCGACGCGGGCGATGATGTAGTCGGCGTCCGCGACCACGGCCTCGTTGTCGCCGGACTTTTCCTTCGCCTTGGTTGCCTCGTCACGTGCGCCTGCGTAGTCCTTGGCGCTGAATGCGGCGGCCGCCTTCTCGAGTCCCGGGGCGACATCGTTCTTGCCCAGGCCGAGGTACTTGATCTTCTCGATTTCGGTTTCGATCGCAGCGCCGTAGCCGCTGTGGCCCTCGAACACGACCTTGCCGTCCACGCCGATCACGTAGGCGTACGGGATGGTTCCCACGCCGGGGAAGCCGCCCATGTTGCCTTCCAGCACCTGCGGGAACGTCAGGCCCTTGCTGTTGTAGATCTGCTGGATCTGCTCGGCGTTGTGGCCCTGGCGTTCGCACATGAACACGTGCAGGCCTTTGCCCTCAAACTTGTTCCAGAGCGCCTGAACTTCCGGCATGCTTTTGAGGCAGGGGCCGCACTTCACGCCCCACAGCTTCACCAGAATCACTTCGCCCTTGCAGTCATCGAAGCTTGTCTTGCCGTCCGCCGGCGGGTTGATGAACTTCGTTGCGCTGAAGCTAGGGCAATCCTGCCCCGTCAGCGTCCCACCCGCGTACAGCATGGGCGCCAGCGTAAATGCCAGCGCCGCGATCATCATTGTCTTGGTCATGTTTGGCTCCATTCGTGTTGCACCGTGGTTTGAATTCGTGAGCCGGCGCCGAAAACGAAAACGGCCCGGCAGGCGCCGGGCCGTTTTTCACAGTTGTAGGTCCCGATCGCCTTGATCAGCCCGAGAGCTTTTCAGCCAGCGCCTTTGCTTCCTCGGCGGCGGCCATGCCCTCGTACTTCTCGGCAAACTTGATCAGGTTCTTGTACTTGTCAGCGTCGCTCTTGGCCTTCTCGTTGGCCGCAAGCGTCTTTTCCAGCTGGTCCCAGGCCTTGAGCTCGTTCTTTACGTCCTTGTCCTTCTTGAGCTCTTTCAATTCCTCGGCCGCGTGCTCGGACTCTTCCAGGCCCTTGTAGGACTTGCCGGAAAGCTCTTCCAGCATGGCCACGGCCTCGTGGTAGCGGCGCTTGGTCTTGGCGTCGTCGATCTTCGTGCGCAGTGCGGTCACGCGGGCATCAACGCGGTTGATGATGAACTCGGCGTCGGCGAGGGCGGCTTCGTTGTCAGCCTCCTTCTCCTTGACCTTGAGCGCTTCATCCTTCGCGCCGGCGTAGTCACCGGTTGCAAACTTGGTCGCCGCTTTCACGCACTCGGGAGCAACTTCCAGCTTGCCCAGCCCCGGGTACTTGATGCGTTCAAGCTGCTGCACGCAGACTGCCCCGTAGCCCTCACGACCCTGCCAGACGACCTTGCCGTCCGGGCCGACCACGAAGGCGTACGGAAGTCCGTTCCCGCCCTTGTAGCCGTTGAAGTCGCACGAGTTGCGGATTGCGATCGGGAACGTGAGTCCCTTTTGCTCCGCGTACTTCTTCAGGTCGTCTTCCGTGCCCCCCTGGCTTTCCACCAGGAAAACATGCAGACCCCGATCCTTATTATTTTTCCAAAGAGCTTCTACGGAAGGCAACGCCTTCACGCAGGGTCCTCAGCGGGTACCCCAATATTTGATGAGCACCACCTCGCCGGCACACTGCTCCAGAGTTATGGCATCTGGCTGGTTCACGCAGACGGTTGCCTTGAACTCCGGCGCGTCCTGTCCGACCTGGTTATCCTGGGCGAACAGCGCCGGGGCCAACGCAAGCATCGCGATCAGCAGCCCCTTCTTGATATGCATGGCTTCTCCCGTATTGCATTGTTTGCACGCGCGCTAAGGCGTGCACTACACTAGTAGAGAAACAGGATACGGACTTACGCCCTTTCTTTCCTATATAAAGTGCCACTGTGAAACACCGGGGCGTTTTGCAGGTTGCCCCGATTCCTGAATAGACGTAATTGCATAACTACTTGCACAGATTGAACTTAAATGCCCCTCGTAACAGTTTCCAACCTCTCCATGCACTACGGCGGCCCGGACCTGCTTCGGGGCGTTTCCCTCGATATCGAGCCCGGCGCAAAAATCGGGCTGATCGGCCAGAACGGCACCGGCAAATCCACGCTGCTCAAACTCATCATGCAGCAGGGCGAGCCCACCAAAGGCGAGATCCACCGCCAGCGCGGGCTCAACATCGCCTACCAGGCGCAGGAACTGTCCTACGACCCCGGCAGCACCGTATTCATGGAGATGCGCAAGCTGTTCGCCGAAGACTTCAAACGGCAGGAACGCCTGCACGCGCTGGAAGATCGCATGGCCCACGGCGAAGACGTGATGGCCGAGTACGAGCGCATCCAGCAGGAGCACGAAACCGCCGGCGGCTACGACGTCGAGCGCAGGATCGAGCAAGTCCTCACCGGCCTCGGGCTGCCGCGCGCGAGCTGGACCCAGCCAATCGAAAGCTTCAGCGGCGGGGAGCGCAACATCATCGGCCTCGCGCGCATTTTGCTGCAGGAGCCCGACCTGATGCTGCTCGACGAGCCCTCCAACCACCTCGACATGGACGGCATCGAGTGGTTCATCCAGTTCATTCGCAACACGCGCGCGGCCGTGCTGATGGTCAGCCACAACCGCCACATGCTCGACGCCACGGCCAACGAGATCTGGGAGCTGCATTCGCGCAAGATCACGCGCTGGGCCGGCAACTACAGCGACTTCCAGCGACAGAAGGCGGAAGCGCTCGCGCTGCAGGAGCGCCAGTACAAGTCCCAGCAGCGGCTGATCAAACGCATCGAATTCCAGGCCCGCCGGCTGCTCGACATGGCGCGCGCCTACGACGACCCCGGCCAGGCCAAACGCGCCAAGGCCATGCTGCAACGCATCGACCAGATGGACAAAGTCGACGCACCCGACAAATCGGAGAACCGCTTCCATGCGAACCTGGCTGGCGGCAAACGCCACGGGCACATCGCGCTGGAGATCAGCGACCTGACGATCGAAGTGCAGCAGGTGCATGGAGCTTCGGGCATTGGGCATGGGGAGCAAGGCAACGGCGCCTCCCCCCAAGCCCCAAGCCCCAAGCCCCGAGCCCTTCTCGAGCGCGCCGCGCTGCAAATCACCTTCGGCCAGCGCGTAGCCCTCGTCGGCCCGAACGGCTCCGGCAAGACGACGCTGTTTCGGGCGATTTTGAACCATGCCGACTGGGAGAACCCGGGCGTCGATGTTCAGGACGGTCCCTTCCACGTGCACGGCACATTGCGCACGGGCAAGAGCGCGGTGATCGGCGACTACTCGCAGATCCACCAGCACGCGCTGGATGAATCGCTGAGCCTTATCCAGTGGTTCATGAACATCAGTGGTCTCGAGTTCCAGCCTGCCACGCTGATGCTGCACCGCTTCCTGTTCAGCCGCGAGGACATCAACCGCACCATCGCCACGCTCAGCGGCGGCGAGAAGTCGCGCCTGCAGCTCGCGCGGCTGGTGCATGAGAAGGTCAACTTTCTGATGCTGGATGAGCCGACCAACCACCTCGACATCCAGGCCTGCGAGCAGCTTGAGGAGATGCTGGAGGAGTTCGAGGGCACGCTGCTGATCATCAGCCACGACCGCTATTTTCTCGACCGTCTGGTGAACCGCGTGGTCGAGCTGGAGGACCGCAAGCTCGTCCAGTTCGACGGCACCTTCGCCGAGTGGTGGCAGCAAAAACACGCCAGCGCCACGGCCGGCCCCAAGCGCACCCTGCAGTTGCACAGCCAGAAGTCAGCCGCCGAAAGAAGAAGCGAAGCCAAGCATCAACGCGAAGACCAGAAGGCCAAACAGCGCGAGCAGCACAAGCTGAAGACCGAGCTGAAGGCGCTGGAGGCAAGGATCGAAAAGCTCGAGGCCAAGCAGAAAGAGTTAGAGGAGCAGCTAGCCAAAGCCTTCAGCCACGAAGGAGACGCCTCAGCCGAGGAAGCCCTAAAACTCAACCAGGCCTTCGAGGCCGTAAGAAACCAGATCACCGAAGCCTACACCAAATGGGAAGAACTGGCGGGTGCGGTAGAGTAAGCAAATGAGTGGCATGCGCTTCCAGCGCATGAATCGCAGCGGCTTCCAGCCGCTGTCGTCCAATCTGTGTCGCATAGGCTTGTAGGCTTCTTGTGTTCTCTTTTCGCAAGGAGCTAGTGATGAGCAGGAAGAAGAAGTGGCGGAACCCCGCCAACCCTGATTACAAGCCGGAGGCGAACTACGGCGATGTGGCTGTTGCAGACACGCCTGAGGCGACAGTCACGGCGACGAGCCCGGCGCGCGAAGTTGTGGATGGCGTGGCCAAGCCGTTGCCCGACCTGAACGTGGGCGAAGACGAGGCGCGTGGCTTCCTCAACGAGGTGCTGCGCTTCCTGAACGCGGTCGTAACGAAGACCAACTGCGTGCTGGAAACGATCCCGGCCGGCGAAGTGCGCGATGCCGTTGCACCCGACACGGACCCCCAAGCCGCGCAGCCCGCCAAAAGGAAACTGCCGAAGGCTCACCCGGTGCTGGCTCTGATGCGCTATGGTGTCTCGGCCTCGAGGCTGCTGTACACGCTGCTTCAGCGCACGCACCCGCAGCTGTTCTCGCGCGGGCACGATCACCCGAAGGATGTGACCCAAACGGCCGCCGCGTGCGCGCAGTTCCTGCGTAGCAAGCTGCCGGAGATGTTGAAGACGTAGCGCGTGGTGCGGGCGTCTCGCCCGCAATGTGTCGCGGGCCTCCGGCCCGCATCTGCGGCCGGGACGGCCGCAACACGAGCTAGCAGACCGGCGTGATTTCCATGCGCGCGTCTTCGGGCTGGAAGTTCAGGCCGGCGGCGCGGTCCGGGTCGAGGCGGCGTACCTTGAAGGTCGGGAAGTTTACCGGCAGCGGCACGACTCTGCCTGGTTGCAGGCTCAGGCTGAAACGCAGGCAGAAATAGATGTAGTTGCAGCGCGCGATCACCGTGCCCGAGATCGCCAGGTAGTCGAAGCCGGCGACCTCGACGGGCGTGCGCGTCATGGTGTAGTGCCAGCCGTCGATCCTGAACCCGTGCGAGTGCGCGAACTGGCGCAGGGTTTCGCGCGCGTGGTCGTGGTACAGGCGCACGGCGTCGTAGTGACCGAGCGGGCCGCGGGGGTTGCTTTCGTCTGCTGGAATCGGGTCCATCACAAAATCCGTTGAGTCCCGCACAAGCCGCACACCATATTCGTGCGGAGTCGTGCTGCAAGCTTTGCAAGTGATTGTTGGCAACTTCGACGAACAACCCCAAGTGGTGGCAAAGCGCGGGCGAAGTCTTGACACGTCCATGCGGGCAGCCAACGAAACCGCGTCGAAGTTACTGACAATTCAGCTGTGGAAAAGGTTTCTAATTCTGCTGAAACCCTTGCCTGGGGCTGGTCTTGGAGATTGGCGGCGACTGTGGTCACCGAATTAAGACTGCTTCCCGGGATGCCCCTGAGCTACCTTTGCGTTTATACGGGGGCTACGCTTATGGGCATGGACGAGAACTTCCGCACCGTTCAACGCGCGCTTGAAACAGGCAACGATGTCCTGTTCGAAGTTGCTCGTCAGCGTCTTCCCGAAGAACTTGCTGAAACCGTCGAGGCCACCCGTCGCCAGCTCTCCGAAGCGCAGGCTGCCCTGGTGCGGCTTGAAGCCGAGTTGATCCGCGCCCGCGATGAGCACAAGGGCTGGGCCCCGGTCGAGACCGAGTTCCCCCTCACACGAACAAGCCAAACCTGACGCGCAAACCACGTTGCCACGGTATGGTAGGCTCCCCACACGGAGGCCGACCATGACCCGCCTTTTCAGCATTGCCCTGCTCACGCTCTGCGCATGCAGCGCCGTTGTCAGCCAGGACAAGCCCAGCGCGCCCGTCTACAAGATGCCGGTAGACGCCCGGTTTACCGCCGAGGACGTCAGCATCGACCGCAAGGGCGACGACGGCGACTTCGAGATTGCCGGCACGCTCAACATCCCCAGGGGTGACAAGCCGGAAAGCGGCTGGCCGGCGGTGCTGTTCATCAGCGGCTCAGGCTCCGAGACGCGCCACGGTTTTCAGGGCGCGCTGGACACCGGCTCGTGGGAGTTGACCGACGCAGTGAGCAACGCAGGCTTTGCCGTGCTGGCCGTCGATGATCGCGGCATCGGTGAAACGCCGGCCGGCCCCGCCGGGTTTGACGCGTCAACACTCGGCTATGACGAGTTGGTCGGCGACGCGCAGGCGGCGCTCACGTACCTGATCGAACGCGCGGAGATCGACAAGTCGCGCATCTTCATCATCGGCCACAGCGAGGGCGGACTGACCGCGCCGATCCTGGCCGGCAGGAACGACATCGCGGGCGTGGTGTTCATGGCGGCGATGGGACGCAACCTTTACGACGTCACGATCGACCAGACCAGCGCCGCCATGGAAAAGCTGCCCAAGGCCGTGCGCGAGAGCAACATGAAGGTGCAGCGCGAGTTTCAGGATGCGGTGAAGGAAGACCGCGCGCCGAACTTTGAAATCATTGGCAAAGACAAGGCGACCGTGGACGCGCTCAAGGCCGTCTACAAGAAGCAGGTCGAGCCGCTTAAGGCCTGGTGGCATGACCACTTCGCGCTGGACGTGCCTGCAATCCACGCCGCGGTGAAGTGCCCGTGCTTTGTCGCCAATGGCAGTTCCGATTTCCAGGTCAGTCCTGACAACGACGCGCGGCAGATCGTGAAGAACCTGATGGCGGGCAAGTGCAGTGACGTCCAGTTCAGGCTGTACGAAGACCTCGACCACCTCTTCAAGCCATGCAACGGCCGCAAGTCCGAGATGAAGATCTACTTCGAGGACCGTCGCGTTGACGGCGGCTACCTCAAGGACGTAGTCGCATGGCTGGAGGCGCACCGCTAAGCCATGAAGTTCCCCCACCAGGTCGTGGCAATCACAGGCGCGTCGAGTGGCATCGGCGCGGAGCTGGCCGTGCAACTTGGCGCGCTGGGCTGCAGTGTCGGGCTGATCGCCCGTCGTGAAGATCTGCTGAAGGAAGTCGCGGCAAAAGTAGTAGCCGCAGGCGGCAAGGCATGCTGCGCGACGGCCGACGTCGCCGAGTATTCGCAGGTGCAGTCGGCCATGCAGACCATCAGCGCTCAGCTTGGTGAAATCGATTGCGTCGTGGCCAATGCCGGCGTTGGACAGCAGCTGGATCGCAACGCGTTCGACGCCGCGGCTACCGAGCGCATCTTCCGCATCAACGTGCTCGGGATGGTCAATGCGTTCTACGCCGCGCTTCCGGGAATGCTGCAGCGCAAGCGCGGCCATCTTGTCAGCATTGCAAGCCTGGCGAGCTACCAGGGCCTGCCACGCGACGGCGGCTATGCCGCGAGCAAGGCCGCCATGCGCGTCCACTGCGAGGGCCTGCGAATCGAGCTGCGCGGTTCGGGAATTGACGTGTCAACGATATGCCCCGGCTTCATCCGGACGCCGCTCACGGACAAGAACGAATTCGACATGCCGTTTCTGCTCGAGGTCGATGCCGCCACGCGCAAGATCATTCGTGCTGTCGCGCGAAGGCGCAGGGTCTACAATTTCCCGTGGCAGTTCTGGTGGCTGGTCAAGCTCGGTCAGCGCACGCCGCGCTGGCTGTTTGACCGCGTCATTGCCAGCCAGGATTCAAGGGCCGGTACCGGGCGAACACAGAAGCGCAGCCACGAGCACTAGTTACCGCAGCAAGGCGAGGACATTCATGGAACGCACAATCCACTTTGAAGTCGACATCGCCGCGCCCTCGCGCGACCTGTGGTCGGTGCTGACCGAGGCCGACCAGATCCACGTCTGGTGGGAAGGCGTTCACGCCGTGAAGCTGAGCGATGCCAAGCCCGGCGGCATCTACACGTTGCACTACGAAGAAGGCAAGGAAGATGTCTGCGAGATCTTGCAGAACGACCCCGGCAAGCTGCTTCGTTACAGCTGGAAGTCATCTGAGCCGCAGCCGACCGTCGTTGAGTATCGGCTCAGTCCAATTGAGGGCGGCACGCGCCTCGTGTTCCATAACAGCGGCTACCTGCCCGGCGCCAAGTGGGACAAGTTCTACCAGGCCAACTTCATCGGCTGGCTCAAGATGATGCTTGGCGTGAAGAAGCTGCTGGAAGGCGCCCACGGGGGCAACGAATGAGCGACCGCAGAATGGGCGTCTGGATGGAGTAGATTCGGCTTTGCCTGTCGCTGCGGGGCGCTAGATTGTTGCCCCTACAATCAAGGAGCGCGGATGGACTTCCAACTCGGCAACATCTGCCACATCGAGATGGCAGGCGGCGAGCTCGCCCGCACGAAGGAATTCTACAGCAACGTCTTCGGCTGGAAGTTCAGCCCGATGAGCCCGACCTACGAGTTCTTCGACGCGGGCAACTTCAACGGCGCCATCGACCAGGACACGAAGCCCAGCCACGAGGGCACCGTGCTTGTGCTGGCGTGCGAGGACGTGGCAGACAAGCTCAGCGAAATCGAGCAGGCCGGCTGCAAGGTACTCAAGCCCAAGACGGCGATCGCCGAAGGCCATGGCTTCTACGGCTATTTCGAGGATCCGGCCGGAAACAAGATGGGCGTCTGGCAGCCTGCCGCCACCTAGCCCGGGAAATGTCGCACGTACAGGTATGCTCACCGCGTCGACGCCGGATTGGCCGGCGCGGCGATCAACGCAGTCAACCAAACGGAGAGTGAGATGGGACTCGTAGACAACCTGAAGTTCGACGCGGAGAACACGTACCGCGCCGCGGAATCGCTGTTCAAGCTCGTAGACAACGACAAGCTGGACTGGAAGCCAGCCACCGGCAAGAACTGGATGACCACCGGCCAGTTGCTCAAACACTGCACCAGCGCATGCGGCGGCGTGTCGCGCGGCTTCGTGACGGGCGACTGGAGCGGTGCGGGCGGCGGCGACAGCGACGAAGGCGGCGGCATGCCCACGGCCGAGAAGATGCCAACGGTCGCCAGCGTTGATGAAGCGCTGAAGCTGCTCGCGGCCGACAAGGACGTCGCATTGAAGACCTTCGCCGAGGCAGGCGAAGAGCGGCTTGCCAACGAGAAGGTCAGTGCGCCCTGGGGCGGTCCGCCGGTTGCGCTGTACCACCACCTGAATGACATGGTCGGGCACCTCGGTCAGCACAAGGCGCAGCTGTTCTACTACCTCAAGCTGCAGGGCAAGGACGTGAACACCATGCACCTCTGGGGCGTGGC
>JAGQRH010000002.1 GCA_020425605.1 Planctomycetota bacterium
AAAACAGCAATTGCTTGTCTCAAGGACTCACGAAGCGTGGTACTACAGCGATAACTAGACACCATGATCATAGCCTTTCAGGGACCCAAAATCCTGACGTAGTTGTCTACAAAGGTTGAAAAGGTAGCTAAAAAGGGGTCAGGCTACTTGTGAAGGCCCTAGTTATGTGGGTGTACAGCCTTTTGTTGTTCCGCAGTGTGCTGGGATTGATCCGGCCGTAGTTGTCGCCAGTCGATCAAACGGGGCAACGGCCGGGCGGTTGTTTCCCATGGGCCCAGCGACTACGCCGCGTTTCTGCGGATGCTCTCACTGGGCTGCAAGCACGGCGAAAAGGGGTCAGGCACCTCCTTCGTCGGAGCCAGACCCCTTTTCGCGGGCGGTTGTCGCCATCGCCCGGATTTGTCGCGTGGCCTTTTATGCTGGTCTGGTCTTTTGAACCGGAGATCAGCATGTCTACAGAAACGATGTCGTCGTCAGGCAGCGTGGAGCCGCGCAGGCAGCTCAGCAACCAGCGCGCGCTGGAGATCATGAACGATGCGGCCTGCCTGCTGGGTGAGTTCTTCGCCTGCGCCCGCCGCGCCGTGCAGCAGGTCGAGCCCGCGCTGCTGGCCAAAGTCCTGAAAGAAGAGCCGGCCGAAACGCCGCTCGACCCCGAGCCCACCCGCCGCCCGCGCGGGCGCACGCACCCGCTGATGGCGCTGTTCCAGATGGCCATCAAGGGCTCGCAGGTGATGACCCGCCTCGCGGCCTGGACGAACCCGGAGCTGATGCCCGGCCCGGACGGCGGCGGCCGAAGCATGGACGCGGCCGCGCGCTCCGCGCAGGGGATGATGGAAGGGCTGGAAAAGATGATGGCGGGGATGAACCTGCCGGCTTCGTAGGCCAACCGCGAAGGACCGCGAAGAAAGTCAAAGGCCGCAACCCCGGCCCGTGTTGTGGTTTGGCGTGGGAGCGAGTGAGCATTCAAGTTTGCAGTTCTTGGCGGTACTTCGCGGCGCTTGGCGGTCCATCGCATTGCAGAGAGGAGGCGCGCTAATGCACAGAACCCGGGGTTGCCCCCGGGCCCTGGCTTGTGGCGAGTGATGAAACACACCTAATGATTTGCGAAAAGGGGTCAGGCACCCTGCGGGAGCCAGACCCCTTTTGACGCATCGCTACAGCATCTCGATGCTGACCGCGACCGCGTTGCCGCCGCCGAGGCAGAGGCCTGCGAGCCCCTTCTTCAGCTTGCGGGCTTTAAGCGCATGCAGCAGGGTGACCAACAGGCGTGAGCCGCTGCTGCCGATCGGGTGGCCGAGTGCCACGGCGCCGCCGTTGACGTTCAGCTTTTCGGGGTCGATCTTCAGTGTGCGCTGCAACGCGACCGCGGCCACGGAGAACGCCTCGTTCAGCTCGATCAGGTCATAGGCGTTGACGTTCACGCCGGTTTTCTTCTCGAGGTTTTTCACGGCCTCGACCGGCGCCATCATGACCCATTTCGGCTCAACGCCGCCGGTGGCATAGCCGGTGATGCGGGCGAGCGGCTTGACGCCCAGCTCAGAGACACTGTCCTCGGCGCAGATCAGCAGTGCGGATGCGCCGTCGTTGATGCTGCTGGCGTTGGCGGCCGTGACAGTGCCGTCTTTTTTGAAGGCGGGGCGCAACTTGCCGAGCGATTCGACGGTGTTGTCGGCACGGGGGCCTTCGTCTGTGTCGAAGACGGTGACCTCGCCCTTGCGGCCCTTGATCTCGATCGGCGAGATCTCGGCCTTGAAGCGACCCTCGGCGATGGCCCTGGATGCGCGCTGGTGTGACTGCACGGCAAACGCGTCCTGGTCTTCGCGCGTCACTTTGTATTCGTCGGCCACCAGCTCGCCGGTGATGCCCATGTGGAAGTCGTTGTACTTGTCCCACAGGCCGTCATGGATCATCAGGTCCACCAGTTCGGCGTGGCCGAGGCGAACGCCGCCACGCGCTTTGGGAATCGCGTACGGCGTGTTGGTCATGCTTTCCATGCCGCCGGCGATGATGGCCTGGGCGTCGCCCGCGCGGATGGCCTGGGCTGCGAGTGCGACGGACTTCAGACCGCTTCCGCAGACCTTGTTGACGGTAAAGGCCGGCGTCTTGTCGGGCAGACCCCCGTACAGCGCGGCCTGGCGCGCGGGGTTCTGGCCGAGGTAGGCCTGGAGCACGTTGCCCATGATGACTTCGTCGATCTTGTCGGGCTTGATGCCTGAGCGCTCGACGATGGACTTCACGACATGGGCGCCGAGCTCGGTAGCGGTGAGCGGCGCAAGGGTTCCCTGGAACTTGCCGGTGGCTGTGCGGACGGCTTCGCAAATGACTGCGTTCTTCATCGGTGTCTCGGCTCCGGATCGGTGGAAAACGGCAATGTATCAATCTGCCTAACGGATGGGGGGAGCGAAAACGTCCCGGAGGGCTTGGTGTGGGCTTCGGCACGATTCAGATAGCTTGAAGTCTAAAGCGGAGAGATTTGTCCTGAATGACCGCTCGGTCAACTTTTTTGTGTTTGCGGGCGGATTTTGGTGTGATTGCTCACGTAAAGGGAGTATTAATGAACTCACCAGACGGTTAGTCAGCGATGTAGATGCGCTTAGACAAAGGACTCATAGATGATTAGTGAGATCAGGCAAGTCAGCACACGCCGCGACCGAAACGCTTTCGAAGAAGCAGCTCTGCCACTCATGGATTACCTATTCTTCAAAGCGCTTAAACTGACAAGAAATCATAACGACGCAGAGGACCTGGTTCAGGACACCTACGCGTTGGGTTTGCGCAAGTTCAATATGTACGAGGCGGGAACCAACCTGAAGGCGTGGCTGGCACGGCTTCAGTTCAACCTCTACATCTCCCAGTATCGCCGCCGCACCAAGCGGCCGGACGGCGCAAGCATCGCCGGCATGGAAGACACGGTCAGGGACCGCAGCCACGTCAAGGACGACACCGAATTGATGGAGATGCTGCCCTCAGACCTGGCCCACAATGACGAGTTCATGCACCGTCTGCCTCGCGAAGTGCGTGAGGGGCTGTCGGTGATGGACGAACGCTATCGGGATGTCCTTCTGATGAACGTCGTGGGCGAGCGCAGCTACAAGGACATTGCCGAGAGCCTGAGCGTTCCGGTCGGCACAGTGATGTCGCGCCTGTCGCGCGCAAAGGCGTTCCTGCGCAGCTACTTCGACGTACATGAACCGAGCGCGGCCTAGCGCATACTTCACTTTCTAAATGGGGTCGTCCGTGCTAACAGGCACGCATGGACGACCCCATCAGCATTAGTCAGCGGACGTTCGATCGTCTGGCCGAGGCAGCGCTGCAAGAAAGTGATGCAGATGAGCCCGAGGACGAGCGGGACAGGGTCGAAGCGTTCCTGATGCGAACCGGGCGTCCTGTTCCGAATGTCGTGGTGCTGGGGCAGAAACTTGCGATGCGATGCCGCCAGATTGAAGAGCTTGGCGGCTCGGCCGTCGGCGTGGACGGCGGTGGCTTCGTGGTTGAGCTGGCACGGAGACGCTATCCCGGTGGGAACTTCCAGCGCGGCGACCTGCGCAAACTGCCGGTGGAGACCAATGCCTTCGACGGCGTCTGGTCCGGGTCGACGATCGCCAACATCCCGCGAGCCGAGATTGCGAAGGCGATGCAGTCAATGCATGACGCGCTCAGGCCGGGCGGGCTTCTTTACGTGCGCCTGCCCCTCGGCGACGACGAGGGGTTTCAGGAGACCGGGCATGGCCCCGTCTACACGGTCCGCTGGGACGCCGAGCAGTTCTGCCAGGCCGTCAGTGCGCTGGATTTCTCGATGTTGGATCAACAGCCCGTGGGAGACAGCGAACTGGCAATGATCTTCCGGCGCGAGTACTAGCGCGCGGGCGTGCATCCCGGCTACAGTTGGCGCGTGAAACCCGAGAATTTCGAGTTGTTGCAGACCGGGCTGAAGGCCCTTGAGCTGAAGCCGCCGAAGGGCGCGCTGGAGAGGCTCGTTGGCTACCACGACTACCTGCTTGAGTACAACCAGAACGTGAACCTTACCGGCTTTCGCGATGAGCGTGAGTCCGTCATCAAGAATCTGCTGAACTCGCTGGCACCCTGGCGCTACATTGACGCGTCAAGAGCTACGGCCGACATCGGTAGCGGTGGAGGCATGCCGGGCATTCCGCTGGCGATCGCGCTGGGCATGGAACGGCTCGCGCTCGTCGAGACCAAGAACAAGAAGTGCGAGTTCTTGCGGATCGCCTGCCGGCGATATGTACCAAAGGTTGAGGTGCTCCAGCAGGATGCTCACGAGATCCGCCGCAGCTTCGGACAGGTCGTGAGCATCGCCTACGGCACGCTCGACAAACTGGTCCAGGCCACCACGCACATGCGTGCGCCGGGTAGTCGTATACTCGCCTGGAAGGGCCGTCTCGAATCTGTCCAAGCGGAGATCGAGGCCTGCACGGGTCGCTTCCGCAAATGGAAAGTCGAGCCGTTTGAAGTGCCCGAACTCGACGCGCAGCGCCACCTCTGCATCCTGCAGGTGTGAGTGAATCTAGCCCAAAGTGTGGCCGCCATAGGCGAGCGGACGGGCGATGATGAGGATTACGATCAGCACCATCAGCGCAGCGACGAGGCCGTGGAAGGCGTTGTACTTTGCGCGAGTGTCACCGCGCCCGAGCTTGCGTCCAGCCATGATTCCGCCCACCAGCCCACCTATTGCTCCCGCATAGCCGATGAATCGCGATGCCGGGCCTACCCCGAGGCTCGCGAGTGCCAGCCACACCAGCAGGTTGGCAACCAGTGCAAAACCAATCCCCAGCAACGTTGGGAGGCCCCAGCTGCCTCTGGCCGGTTCGTTGCGCGCAATGCGATAGATCTGAGCCCCAAGCCAGAAGTCGCAAAAGATGAGAAGCAACGCAGAAACCAGTTTGACGTGAAATGTGATGTACCAGTACGACGGATCACCATCCCATGTTGGCAGACCATTCACCTGCCTCGGCGACAGGTATGTCCCCAGCGTAGTCGCCGGATCGGCGCCTGGCATGCCTACACCGTGCAGCATCATGAGCCCGACAGCGAGAACCACCAGCCCGGCCGGCGACGACAGGTTCCAGCTTCGCTTAAGCCAGCGTGCAAGTGATTCGCGAGCGGCATCCGGCTGGTCAGCCATGTAGGCCATGACGCGCGGGGTCACCATCAAGTGGGCGAGCCAAATGAACAGTGCGATGAGGTGAATCGTGATGAGCCACGGGTTTGCTGTCATGCCCGCGCAATCTATCGCGAGCGGCAGGGCAGACAAGTCAGGACGTGGATCCCGAAGGCTTGTCGTATTTGGGGGTGGCGTTGGGGTTCAACAGGGTGCTCTCGCCCTTGCGGCGTCCGCGATCTGAGCGATCAAAATGGGCGGCGGGTGGTTGCACGGTCGGTGCGTGCCAGTCGTTTCGAGTGATGCAAAACTCGTTAACACAATGATCGAGCGCTTCGCCCAGCGTCTCGAACCACTGCTGTAGCATCATGTCCGCGAGTTCTTCGAATCCTTCGCCCGCTGCTTCGTCGTTCCAGCCAAGCAGTACGTAGCCGCGCTTGTTGTCCCCCTCCAGCGAGAAATGCCGGAACGGAAGCTGCAGGTCAGGCGGACAGTCGTACGAAAACCGGATCATGGTGGCTGCTTGGTCGCGTTTTCGGCGACGCTAGTTCCCTGCACAGAGCTTACAAGCGCATAGTGTGCACAATGTCGGCAAATCCGGGAAGGACCCTACAAAGTACGCAGGAAGTGCGCGGCGGCAGCCTCGGTGGCCTGCTCAAGGGCAGGAGTCACACCGCCAAAGGGGTGCGCTGCGCCGAAGGTGTGACCGGTATCTTCAATCGTGAGCATCCGCGCATTGTCACCCGCGCGATCCAGCAGGTCGTGCGCTTCTTCAAGCGGAACGGTCTCGTCTGCGCTGCCCTGGACGATTAGCCAGGGCGTGCGGATCTTTGCTGCGGCCGCCTGGATGTCGAATGCGTCACCGTGCTGTTCCAACTCATCGAAGAACTCACGCCCGATCGGCATGATCTGGCCCGTTCGGCCATTCTCGATCGGGACATGGCCGAGCGACTTCAGCGCCAGCTCGACGGCTTCCTGGGGAATTCGATTGGCGCGATTGACACCCGCGAAGGTGACGATGCTGCGCACGCGCGGATCTTTGGCGGCCATCAAGAGCGCCAGCCCGCCGCCCATGCTGTGGCCGAGCATGCCGAGGCGTGCAGGATTGGGCTTGGCCTTGTCGGTCAGCAGCCCGTGCTGCGCCGCGTCGATCACCTGCTGCGCATCAAAGAGGCGCTTGCTCCAGGTGTCGCGCTCGAACAGGTCCAGGCGCTCGAAGGTTTCCGGGTTGTCACCGACGCCGTTATGCGACAGGTTCATCACTGCCGCTGCAAGCCCGCGATCCGCCAATGCGCGCCCGAGCCAAGGGAAAAAACCCCAGTCCTTGAAGCCCTTGAAGCCGTGTATGACGATGACGAGCGGAGGCTGCTCGACGTCTGGCAGATAGATGTCGCCGGTCAGGCGTGCACCGTCAGCACCCTTTAGAGTGAAGCGATCTTCGGGACTATTCATCGGAATCGTTGGTGTCCGGTGCGGAGATTTCCGCCTGCTCTATCTCCGCTTCTTCCTCGTCGCCGTCGTCGGCCGGCGCAGCGAGGTCACCTTCGCTCGGAAGCTCGCTGATGCTGCGCAGCCCAAAGGCGCGCAGGAACTCGGCTGTTGTGCCGTACAGCGCCGGGCTGCCCGGCTTGCTGGTGTCGCGCTTGGCGACCTTGACCAGGCCGCGATCCAGCAAGTTGCGCACGAGGTGGTCGCTGCCCGCACCCCGGATATTCTCAAGCTCGCCGCGGCCGAGGGGCTGTTTGTAGGCGATGATCGCCAGCGCCTCGAGTGTGGCCGGTGACAGCTTCTGCGCCTCGCGCTCGCGCACCAGTTGTTGCAGCAGCGCGTCGTGGTCGGGCCGCGTTGTCAGCTGGAAGCCTTTGGCAAGCTCCTGAAGCGTAAACGCGCTGCCGAATTCGTCGTAGCGCTTCTGCAGCAGCTCAAGCGCCTGGTTGACGGGAATGACGCTTGTCAGGCCAACCAACTCCGCAAGCCGTCGTGTTGAAACCGGCCGGCTGTGCACGAACAGCAATGCTTCCAGCTTTGCAGCGAGCGTGTCCTGCGGCAAAGCCGAGCCCGCGATGACGTCGCCGGCGGCAGTGGCGTCGTCGACGCCCTCGTCCTCGGGCCCCGGCTGGTAGCTCTGCTCGGTTGTCGGTTCTTGTCCGGCCATGCTGGGTTTCTAGTCGTGATGGGTCCTGTGCGCTAGTCCTGTCCCGCCTGGCAGTCCCATCCGGGCATCCGGCGCTCGAACGTGTAGCGCTTGCTTGCGAGCGTTGAGTTCTTCCATTTCTGGTAAAGCGAGTCCGTCGGGTCAGCCGCGCCGATGCAGCTCGGTCGTTGGTCGAAGAAGGGTGCTTCATTTGCCGGGAACTCACCCGTCTTCTTCACGACCCAGAAGCCGAATTCAGTCGGGATGATGTCGCTGACCTCATCCTTCTTCAGCTTCCAGAACGCCTCGTCGACCTCTGCCGTCAGGCTGCCGTCATTCGGGTAGATGGTGCCGATTACACCCATTCCCTGCCGCGTATGCATGTCTTCACTGACTTCACGGGCGAGCAGGCTGAACTTCTCGCCTTTGTTGATGCGCGCAATGACGTCCTCAAGTTGCTTGCGGTTTCGCATATAGATGCCCATTGCATCTGCGCTGATGGTCGAGAACTTCCAGTAGTTGACGACCATGCGGCGAAGCAGTGCGTCGCTTGTGGCGCGGCGCATGTTGTCCTCGAATTCGCTGAGCGACATGTTGTACTTCAGGCGTAGAAACTCCTCTCGACTGTAGCCCTTCGGCTCGGCGCCGTTCTTGCGCTGTTGTTCCATGACTGCGTCATTGATTGCCTTGAACTCGGCTTCCCAGGCTTCTTTGCGGCGCTTGAACTCTGCGTCGAGCTCGCGTGCCTTGACGCTGGCACCGATGCGATTGGCCTCAAGGTTGATCAATTCTTCCATTACCAGGCTGTCGAGCGCCCACTTGGCGGAGCGCAGGTCGGGGTCCGTGTACAGCCGCTCACGTTCGAGCGCCCGCTGAATAAACTCCTCGGCCGTGATCACACGCTCGCCGACTCGGGCGACCTGGTTCACCTTGAGCGTCCTTACCGGCTCCGGCTTGGCATCCTGCGCGCCTGCAACAAAGCCAACGGCGCCGGCGGCGACTGCGATGGCGCCGCACGCACAGAATCGAATGATCCAGTTCGTCATCACTTCTCCTCGTTCGGCTTGCCCGGCCGGCAGTCGAAGCCCGGCAGGCGTCTCTCGATCTTGTACTTCTGGGTGTTGAAGACCCAGCGAATCCAGCGATTGAAGTAGTCGGATTCGTTGTTGCGGTCAGGCGCCTTCATCAACTCGGCCCTCAGCGCGTTCAGCGGCTTGCGCTCAGGCGTGAAGGTCCGATCGCGCTTGAAGATGTGGTAGCCATACTGGGTGTGTACCGGCTTGCTGTATTCGCCGTCCTTGAGCTTCCACAGCGCCTCGGCCGCCTCTTTGACCAGCGTCCCGTCGTTTTCATAGATTCGCGGCAGCTTGCCCTTGGTGATGCCCGCGGCGGGATCGATGCTGCGCTGCACGGCGAGGTCTTCGAACTTCGTGTTGATGTCGTCCTTGGCGACGTCATCCAGCACGTCATGGATGTCGTTCGCCTCTGCAAGTGTCTTAACGAGGATGTGCTTACATTCGAGGCTCGGCTCGGTGGCCTCGAAATAGCGCACGAGAATGCGGCGGGTGATGAATGTCGGCGCGCGCTCGCGAACGTAGACCCTGAAGCTCTCTACATCCATTCCGACGTTCTGCTGCTCAAGCCATTCGTTGAGCGTCAAAGTGCCGTGAGTCTCTTCCTTGACCATCTGCTTGATCGCGTTCAGCTGCCTGTCTGTTTCTTCGTCGATTTCCTTTTCGGACAGCGGAACCCCGCCGAGACGCTTGGCTTCAAGCTCGATGACGGCCGTGTCGCGAAGGTAGACGAGGGAGTCATTCAGCACCCGATTCTTGGGTTGCGTCATGAACTCGAAGTCCCACATGCGCGCGATCAGTTGCTCGCCGGTAATGATGCGGTCGCCAACGCGCATGATTTCACCGGGCTTGAGTGTGTTCGCGACGCCCTTCGCCGGAACTTCCTGTGCGCTGAACTCGCAGCTGATGACCAGTCCGGCCGCCGTGAACAGCACGAACAAAGCGCAACGAAACAACCAATGGCGATGCATCAGTGAATCCTCCGGGGATCTTGCGGGGCCTGCCTCATGCTAGTCGCCAGCGGCCGCGATTCAATGCGGGTTCGCGGGCGATGGCGGGCGTTACTTTCGCCAAGGCACGGTTTACAGTAAATTGGCCCTATAATCCGGAGAGCTTCGTGGGATCAGATTCCACACCTGCAGAGGAAATGCCGGCTGTCGGGGGCGCAGGCCGCCACGACAGGCCGGCCTCCGTGCCCGAGCTTACCCCGGAGGGCGAGGGGCGCGCCACGGGCGCAGACTTCGAGCGTGATGTGCTTGCGGCGGAAAGCGAGGACGACACCGAGATCGACTCCGCCTTGCCCGCCGACTTCGAACCCGCTGACGAGTCCGCCACCGAAGTCGAGGACGACACGGATCGACCGGTGTCAGACCGCCTGGACGAAACAAGTCAGCCTACGCGCCGAAACGCAAGAAGCGATGCCACGGAGCTTGAGCCCGAGACCCAGGAAGACCTGACCGCAACGGAGTCCGCAACGGAAGGCTCGGGCGCGAGCCTGTACCCGGGAAAACTGAAGTCCGTGCGCGCCCCCGGCTGGGACCAGTCCGGCGCAGTGCAGCGCCCGGACGTCGAGGACCGCCGCAGCAACCCGCGTCCGCCCAAGCCCGAGAGCGCGCCGATACTTGAGCCCGCATCCGTGCCGAGCCTCAATTCCTTCACTGAGCCACCGCCCGTCGACGACGACGTGCCGGCCATGACGCCCGTCGACGAGCATCAATCCGGCACGCGTATCCGCCGCCACCTGACCGCCGTTGACCAGGCCGCCAAAGAGCTGGCTCGCGCTGCGCTGCAGGCCGAGATCGAAAAGGAAGAAAAGCGTGCACTGGCACAGCACTACACCCCGGAAGAAGGAGAGATTCCGCCCAGCCCGGAGGTCGCCAAGCGATTTGACGTGATCCTCCAGCTCGGCAAGGGCGGCATGGCAGTCGTGTACCTGTGCCGTGACCCGCGCCGCAAAGGCAAGGTGCTGGCAGTCAAGGACATCCGCGCCGAGATGAAGCCGGGCATGAAAGTTGAGCAGCGTGTCGAGCACGAGGCGATGCTGCTGAAAGAGCTCGACCATCCTGGAATCGTGAAGGTCTACGACTTCCTCAAATTCCCTCGCGGTAGCGCCATCGTAATGGAGTTCATTGACGGCTTGCCGCTTGATCACGAAATCGGCGCCGGGCGGCGCATCACCTGGGATTTCGGCGTTCGCATCCTGCGTGAAATCGGCAGCGCGCTCTACTACGCCCATCAGCACGGTGTCATCCACCGTGACATCAAACCGGACAACATCCTGTATTCCGAGCGGCACAGCATCATGAAGCTGGTCGACTTCGGGCTGGCGCGCATGTTCGGGGACCAGACCGAAGTCCACATGACGCGCACCGGCATGGTGGTCGGCACGCCGCACTACATGAGCCCCGAGCAAGTGGGGGGCAAGACGCTGGACCAGCGCAGCGACGTCTACAGCTTCGGTGCGACCCTGTACTACCTCTTGACGGGTCAACGGCACGTCGAGGGCAGCAACGTCATGGATATCCTTGAGCAGCAGCGCAGCAAGGACATCGTTCCGCCCAGCCACTTGCGTCGAGACATCCCCGCATGGCTGAGCTACGTCATCGGCAAGATGATGGAGGTTAAGCCGGACGATCGCTACCAGGACATGCAGGCGGTGCTCGACGACGTGGATCTCGCCGAGCAGGACCCGGAGCACTTCGTTCACAGCAACCCGCGCGGGCCGGTAAAGCGCTACGCCGGCGCCGAGCTGGCGCCCTTCGCAGGCGAAACCGATGGCGTCGCGGCCGGCGTCGCTGAAGACTCAACGGCTTGGCCATCTTCGCAGGCGCCGATCCACGGCGACAGCTCGACGAGTCGGGCCCTCGCTTCTAGTGGCCGGACGACCCGGAAGCGGATGGTTGAGGGTGATGCCAACCAGGAAGTGCGAGCACTCGAAGAAGAGGCGACACCCGCACAGATTTCCGCCATGTTGCGTGAGATCAGCGGGCGTCTTGAGCGCGCGGAGAAACAGCAGGTCGGCCCCGGCATGCTGGTGCTGATTGTGCTGCTGAGCATCCTGATCGTGATGCTGCTGATCGCGGGCGGGCTGCTGCTCGCACAACGCGAAGGCTACCTCAGCAGGTTCTTCGGCTGGTAGCTCACGCGCCCGTGACGATCGTTTCCAGCTCTTCCCAGCGTGAGTACAGTGTCTCGAGTTCCTGCATCGCGGCGTCGCGCCGGGCGGCGAGTCTGGTCGCCTTAGCGTTGCCTTCGGCGCTTGCGTAAAGGCTGGTGTCTGCCATCTGCTCTTCGAGCATCGCGCATTCCCCTTCGAGTTTCTCGATCCTCTCGGGGAGCTTCTTGAGTTCGCTTTCGGCTTTGCGCCGTGCCTTGCGTTGTTCCTCGGCCGCGCGTTTGTCAGGCGCGGGAGCAGACTTGGGCTTGGGCTCGCTGACTTCCTTCAACTCGGCCAGCAGGTCTTCGATGTCGCCCTCATGGAATCGCGCTTTGCCGCTGCCGTCGAGGAACAGAATGCGCGTGCAGACGCGGTCGAGGAAATAGCGGTCGTGGCTGACCACAAGCACCACGCCTTCGAACGCGCAAAGCGCCTCTTCAAGCGCGCGCAGGGTGGGCAGGTCAAGGTCGTTGGTCGGCTCGTCGAGCGCCAGAATGTTGCCCTGGCGAAGCAGGAGCTTGGCCAGAAGCACCCGGTTTCTCTCACCGCCGGACAGTTGCCGAATCAGCGTGTGCTTGCGCTGGCCCGGGAACAGGAACTGGTCCAGGAACGGCGCGACACGGCGCTCAACGCCCTCGATCTTCACGACGCCGTCGGCCTGGTGGGCGACTTCCTCGACGACGCTCTTGTCCTCGTCGAGCACCGAGCGCGACTGGTCAATGTCGGCTACCCGAACGGTTTCGCCGATCTCCACCGTGCCGCTGTCCGGCGCGAGCTTGCCGGTCAGGATGCGCAGTAGCGTGGATTTGCCGGTGCCGTTTGCGCCCACGATGCCGAGGCGCATGCCGGCCGTGATCTCGACGCTGATGTCATCGAGGATTGTGCGGTCGCCGTAGCGCTTTCCCACGTGCTTGGCGCGGATGACCTTGCCGCCAAGGCGCGGCCCCTGCGGGATCTGGAATTCCAACTCGGCCCGTGTCTCAAGGGCTTCCTGCCCGGTGAGGTCCTTGTAGCGGTTTACGCGGGCCTTCTCTTTCGTCGTTCGCCCGTGGGCGCCGCGCTTGATCCAGGCGGTTTCCCGCCGGATGGTCGAAAGGCGGGTCTGCTCGGTGTTGGTCTCGGCCGCGAGGCGCGTGGCCTGCTGCACGAGGAAGGCCTGATAGCCGCCGTCAGTTGAGTACAGCTTGCTGCGGTCCACCTCGACGATCCGGTTGACGATCCGATCGAGGAAATAGCGATCGTGGGTGACCATCACCAGCGGCATGCGCGTGGCCAGCAGAAAGGTCTCAAGCCACTCAATCGCAACGACGTCGAGGTGGTTTGTCGGCTCGTCAAGCAGCAGCACATCCGGCTCGGACAGCAGCATCGCTGCAAGGCACACGCGCCGGGCTTCGCCGCCTGAAAGCGTGCCGCACAGGGCATCGGGCTCACGCAGGCCGAGGTGGCTCATGATTTCATCGACACGGTATTCGACGTTGTGCCCTCCCATTTCGGTGAGGCGCGTTTCCAGGTGCGACTGGATCTCAATCAGGTCGGCCAGCACGTCCGCGGACTGGCCCGGTTTGGCCATCTCAAGGTGCAGCTCTTCCAGCCGGGCATGCAACGCCGTACGGTCGCCCAAGCCGGCACGCACGGCATCACGCACGCGAAGGGCCGGGTCAAGCTTCGGCTCCTGGGTGAAGAACCCGATACGGGCGCCAACCGCGGCGATCCGTCGGCCGTCGTCCGGGGTCTCAACGCCGGCCAGCAGCCGCAGCAGGGTCGACTTGCCCTCGCCGTTGGGGCCGACCAGCCCGACGCGCTCGGATCGCCCCAGCCCAAAACTGACCGAGTTGAATACTACGCGGCTGTCGTAGGCTTTCGTGACATTGTTGAGCGCAAGAATCGACATGGGCGGGAGCATAGCAGAACTCATCCGGGCTGCCGGAGGGGGTGCTCGCCGGTGGTGCACGTGCGGCGGAGTCTGCTAGACTGCGGCCTCGGACAGCGAGGAGCAGACGTGGGATTCACGGTTGAGCGGCGCAAGACGCGGACATGCATGGTGGGGGATCGGCCGGTGGGCGGCGATCACCTGGTGGCCGTGCAGACGATGACCAAGACCAAGACCTGGGATGTGCCCGGCACGCTGAAGCAGATCCACGGCGCACAGGACAAGGGCGTCGACATCGTGCGCGTTGCCTGTCCGGACGAAAAGTCTGCCCAGGCGCTGCCTGCTATCATTGAGGGCTCGCGCGTCCCGATCATCGCCGATATCCATTTCGCGCCCGGGCTTGCCCTCAAGGCGCTCGAGGCCGGCGTGCATTGCGTGCGCATCAACCCCGGCAACATCAAGCTTGAGCTGGTGCAGAAGATCGTCGCGCTGGCCAGGGACAAGGGCGCCGCAATCCGCATCGGCGTCAACTCCGGCTCGATCATGCCGCGCAAGGGGCTCGAGGTTAAGCAGGACATGGAACTCGAGATGGCCGAGCTGATGGTCGACACGGCCGTGCAGTGGTGCGAACAGTTCGACAAGTGGGGTTTTAAGAATTTCAAGGTGAGCCTGAAGTCTTCTGACGTGCTTACGACGATCTACACAAATCGCCGTTTCGCGGAGCAGACGGACGTGCCGCTGCACCTCGGCGTGACCGAGGCGGGCATGCTGCAGGCCAGTACGGTCAAGTCGAGCATCGGTCTCGGGACGCTGCTGCAGGAAGGGATCGGCGACACGATCCGCGTGAGCATCACCGGCGACCCGCTGGACGAAGTGGACGTCGGCTACGAAATCCTCAGCGCCCTGCGCCTGCGCAAGAAGAACCTCGAGATCGTCGCCTGCCCAAGTTGCGGCCGCGACGAAGTGGACGGCGGCGTTGAGACACTGGCGCGCCAGGTCGAAGAACGCCTGCGTGACTACAAGGGCAACATCACCGTCAGTGTGCTCGGCTGCATCGTGAACGGCCCCGGCGAAGCGGCCGAAGCCGACCTCGGCATCGCGGGCGCCAAGGACGCGGGCTACCTGTTCAAGGGCGAGACGATCCTGCGCCGCGTGCCCAACGAGAAGCTCGTCGACGAGCTGATGATCGAGCTCCACAAGATGGAGCGCGAACGCGCCGCAGAAGAAGTTACGCCCGCCCAGGCTTGACGTTTTCAGCAATCGCACGGGGGTCGTGGTGGGGCCAACCTGACCACGACCCCCGGCTTCGTCTGGTGCGAGCGGGACCAGGCCGCGTATGTGATCAACGCGGTCCTTGCTGTTCGCACCGAACAGTCGGAGATCAACCGCCGTAGCGGCCGAAGCACAGCTAGTTTGTCATCGTGTGTGCGGCCTGTGCCGCAAAGGGGAAGCCGGGGTTTTCTACGCGCCTAGAGTTTCCCCCATGAAAACCGCTTAGGCAAGCGGTTTTCAGCGAACACGCGGCAACTTGCGCAGCAGCTTCTTGAACGTCTTGTACTCAAACGTGATCAACTGGTCGCTGGTGGGCTCTGCAATCGCCTGCTTGACGGGAACTTCTGCGATCTCGCGGTAGGGCACAGCCGAATAGTTGCTGGTCTTCAACAGCGCGCTTTTGCCGTGCTGCCCGATCCGCAGATAGTAGTTGATCGCGCGCTTGGCGGGCTTTCCCTGGCTGTCCGTTGCCGCCTCAACCTCGCTGTATGCCTCGAGCGTCATCTGAAATTCCACGGGTGTCGTGATCATCAAGTGCCACTTGCCAAGGCGCCCGAAAACCTGAATGACGTTCTGTGAGAACATCACACGCCCGGTGAGTCCCAGCCCGTTCAGCACCTTGTTCACCAGTTGCGCGGCCCGGCCGCCGACGTAGGCACCCGCGATCAGGGCGATGATCTTCGTCGCGATGAACGAGAAACTGTCGGCGTCTTCTTCCGTCGGCCCGATCAAGCCAATCGTCCGTGCAGCCTCGATGTGCAGGTACCAGAAACCAACGACTGCGGCAGAGAAGACAACAAGCAGCAAGGCGCAGCCGAAGCAGCCGGAATCGGAGCCGTAGTACACGGCAACTTCCGCATCTGCGCGTTTGTCTTCTTCGGCTTCGTTGTCTTTTGCCTGGTCGACTGCGGTCAAGGCATGTTTGGGCTCGGACGGCTGTGGCTGCGGCTTGGAATCGAACTCCTCTGCCTTCTTCCGCAGGTCGATCAGCTCGTCCTGTGCGGGCGTGTCGGCCGACTCTGGCTCGCCGACGGGGTCAGCGCCTGCCTCTGCCGGAGCGTTCTTGAGAACCTCCGAAGCCGTGGCCTCAACGCCCACAACAATCTCGGCCGGTGCTGCCGTAGCGTTCTCGAGCAAGACCTGCTCAAGCGCATCGCGGTCGAATGAGGAGACGGTCAGCTCGTAGGCCTCGCCGTCCGCCAGCGCGACGTGCAGCGTGTCGCTGAAAGTGCCCTTTTCCAACTTCGGTGGAAACTCCGGGTCGAGCGTCACGCGCTTGAAGTCGCCAATCAGGGACTCGCGCTCGAACACAAACAGTTGCCCATCTGCGACGACGAAGTGGGTCTCGCCAATCGGCCCGTGGAAGCTGCAACTCAGCGAGGCGTAGGCCTTTGGCTCGCGTCCGGCCAATAGTTTGCGGATTTCGGACGGTACGCTCATGGCAGGACTCTAGCTATGTAGCTGCGCGGGTGGAGGGTCAAGACTGGAACAGCGGGCGGTCCATGTCACAATATTCGCCGTCGCCGGCGGGCGACTCGTTCCGGGCTGGCGCCAGGCGTCGGCGGAACTCTCTCGGCTTGGGAACAACTGGTCATCGCGCTAAGGCGCGTTGGTTGCATTTGGGGACGCCATGAAAGCATCGAACTTCCTATGCCTGTCGGCCCTGTTGGTCTCAGTGCTCGCCATGTCGGCCTGTGGTGGTGGCGGTGCCCCACCGGGTGCGGGAAGCGGCGGGCCGCCGGCGCCGGTTGTGGTGGCCGTCAGTCCCAAGGCTCTTTCCATTTCACTCAACACCCAGCGGCAGTTCACGGCGACGGCAAGCGACGGGCTTGGCGTAACCTGGAGCATGAACCCAAACAGCGCGCCGTACGGAAGCATTGACTTCCTCGGCCTGTACACCGCACCGACGACGCTGCCAAGTCCGGCGGTTTTTACCATCACGGCAACCAGTCAATCTGACCCGACCAAGTTTGACACCGCAACCGTCACGCTGGTCGCAGGGCCGGTGTATGGCGCGTTTCCCGTGAAGTTCGACGTCAAGTCCCGCGGCGGCTGGCAGGGTACGTCCGTGCCGACAACTCTGGGCATTCCGCTGGCGCGCAACATCCAGACTGATGTTAACCAACTGGACCTCCAGCTTCAGTCGGGGGCAAGCGTACCCGCGCAGTTCCGGGTGACTTCCCGTTGGCCGACGACGCCGGCCAGTATCCGATGGGTGATGGTGGATTTCCTGGCCGACCTCTCCGGCGCCGGCGGCGTTGGAAAGTACCAGCTGAACAACACAGGCACGGGCAGCGCGACCGGAACGAATCTCAATGTCACCAGTGGCGCGAGTACGATTGTCGTCAATACGGGCCAGGTCGAGTTCACGGTGAACAAGAACAGCTTCAGGTTGTTCGACAGCGTGAAGATTGACCGAGACCTCGGTGGCACTCCCAACGACGAATGCCTGAACACGGCCGCCGCCGAAGGAATCATCGTTTCAGAAGGTGCCACCGATTACCTGATGGACCAGATCGCCCCAACGCGCGTAGTCGTGGAGGAGCAAGGGCCGATTCGCGTCACGATCGTCGCCGAAGGCGTGCACCGCAGCAGCCTTGCGGTCGACAAGCTGAACTATGTGGTGCGCATCACGGCCTACAACGACTTGCCGATGATTCGCGTGCAGTACTCATTCAAGAACATGGCCGGAAATGGCGTTGCAGCGGCCACACCATCGGCGGCCGCCGCGCAGCTGGCACAATATGAGACGGCCGACTCGATCAACATGGATCTGCCGCTGGATTTCGCGGCTGTACCGGTGTCCGTGTATATCGGCGGCAACCCGACGGACCACGCCCACGGTGCAATGAGCGCCGGCCAGTATCTCTCACTCTATCAGGACTACACCGGAACCTACGACCCAACGGACGCCGAGAACCCACAACCGGCCGGCTACAACAGCGGCACGGGCGACGGCAGTTCCGACCCGTTGTTGAATACGTGGCCCTTGCAGAACGACACCAGCATTACATACGTGGCCGACGACAGCGGGACGACCAGTAATGTCTCAACGCACGCGCCGGGTTGGATGCAGATGTATGGCGGCAACTTGCGCGTAACCGTGGCGATGCAGGAGTTCTGGCAGCTCCACCCCAAGGAGTTGCGCGCGCAGGCGGACGGCCTGATGCGGGTCGGCATCTGGCCGGCACAGGCTGGCCAGTTGCAGGTGTTTGCGGGCGCCATGAAGACCCACGACCTGGTGCTGAATTTTGCGCGGGGCAGCTCGTACGATCAGGCAACGGCGACTTCCCGTCAGAGCTTCATCAATGATCCGCCGCGCGGATACTGCGATCCGAAACACTACGCTGCTTGCCTCGTGTTTGGCGATATCGCCACTACCAACAGCACCTTCAGTGATGTCAGTGCATTCCGCGCAAGTAGCCAGGCGTTTGCGGCCGCGTACATGAATGAGATGCTCGACCACGAGGGCGACATTCTCTACGACCGCACCGACGGCAACGGCACAGCCACAGGCCACGAGTACGGTATGTGGCACTTCGGCGACAGCAAACACGACACGCCTGTTCTGGGCTGGGAAAATGGGGATTGGGGCATCAGCCACGCCGCCTTGCAGTGGTACGCAATGAGCGGCAACAGCGAGTTGCTGTATCTGGCGGAAGTAACGTCCCGGCATTTCCGCGATGTGGTAGTCCAGCACTCAGACATCGGCACGCGGTTCAATTACACGGAGTCGGGCAACCCGGCCGTCAGCGGCGGCAAGGCCAGCCAGCTTGGCAAGACTCGCTATACGCCAAACAACAAGCAACACGACCTGGGAAACTATCACCTGGGCGAGAATCATCTCGATGTTTTCCGCGGCGCATTCCTGGCGAAGCACTACTTGCTGACCGGCGACGCATTGTCGCTGGATGTTCTGAAGGAGTGCTACACCTACCTGCGCGGCACCTGGAAGCGATTCTTCGACAGCGGAAACGGCGGCACGGACAGCACCATGACCTGTCCAACCACCTGGCTCAGCAACGCGCTGATGATTGCGGCAGCCTATGAAGAAGCCAACGGGCTGGCCGACGGCAGTGCGGCCACGATGACGAGCTATGTTCTCACGGCCGTGCGCACTCGACAGTCGACTGTGACCACGCGCGACCCCAACGGCGTCGGGTTTGCCGACAACGGCGGCAATTTCATTGCATGGCAAGTCGGCCACCTTATGGAAGCACTTGAATACACACGCTGGGTGCGCAATGACAGCACGGTGGACCTGAACATCGAGAATGGCATGAACTGGCTGCTGGGCACGAATGCGCAGGTCTATCTCGGCAATCCGCCGACCTCGACGTTTGGCGCCTTTGCCGAGATGCCGGGAGGCTCGACAGATTTCGGCGGGCCGAACTTGCTGATCGGAGCCGGCTATGTCGGCGCGTTGCGCAGCAGTGGCAGCGCCAACTGGAAGTCCGCGGCCGACAACCTGATCGACCTGCAGACCACAAACATCAACGACACGGTGATTGGTGACGATGCGATCCGGTACAGCAGCTTCGCGCAGTTCTTCCGGGCCGGTCCGCTGTTGCTGGCGACGATCAAGAACTAGAGTCCGAAGGGCGCTCTCTCAGCGCGCGTCGGTTCTGATGGCAATCCGGGCCTGTGACTAAGGTTGGTTCGTCCTCAGGTTGTGCACCCCTCGACGGTGCCTCCTGTTTAGGGCAAAATGCTTTGAACGCGTGCATTTCGTGCGTTTGGAGCAGCGCATGTCCAAACCTCCATCCCCAGATCAGAAGTCGCTTGTCGGATATACGATCGGCAAGTGCAAGCTGCTGCGCATCTGCGGGCGCGGGGCGATGGGGACGGTGTACAAGGGCATGCACGGCGGCCTCGACATTGAGGTGGCCGTAAAGATTCTCCCGCCGCATCTGGCGAACAACTCCAACCTCGTCGAGAGGTTTCTGCGTGAGGCGAAACTCGCGGCGCGGCTGAACCACATCAACACGGTTCGTGTCTACGACGTCGGTGAAGAGTCGGGCTACAACTACCTCGTCATGGAGTTCATCGACGGCACCGATGCGCTCGAGCTGGTGAAGCGATTCGGTCCGCAGAAGGCCGCCATTGTCGCCGATATCGGCGCAGGCGCGGCCCGCGCCCTGGAACACGCTCACGCCAACGATGTGATTCACCGCGACATCAAGCCGGCCAACCTGATGCTGCCGAACACGGGCGGCGTGAAGGTCGCTGACTTCGGGCTCGCGCGCGCGCTGTCGTCCGAGAGCGGACTCACGATGACAGGCGCCATTATGGGCACGCCCGACTACATGGCGCCCGAGCAGGCACAGGGCGAGCAGGTCGGCGCATTGGCCGACATCTACAGCCTGGGTGCGACCCTGTACCACCTATTTGTAGGCCGCCCGCCGTTCGCAGGTGCGACACCCATGGCAGTGGCGCTGCAGCATGTCACCAGTCGTGTCGTCGTGCCGGAGGAAATGGTTACGGACGAGGCAAGCCAGAAGCTGACCCGCATCATTCATGAACTGACCCAGAAAGATCCCAAGAAGCGCCCGGCGAGCCTTGAAGAAATCGGTCAACGCCTGAAAGAAGTTGCTCGCACAAACCGAAGCACGCAGAAGCTCCTTTCCGAGGGCGCAACTCTGTACGCCACGGCAGGCGTGAAGCTGGATGCCGAGGCCATCAACAAGGCAAAGGAAGAGCAGGCGGCAGAGGCCTTGGACAAAGGCCGCGTGCAGTCGCCGCATCTCGACAAGCTGCGCAAGGCCGCTGAGAAGGCTCGGGGGGCGTCCGGGATGCACGCTGCCTTGGCAGACAAGCCCGCAGCGCCGCCAAAGGCGCCTGCTGCCGAGATGGCGGAGCTGACAGGCGACATGGTGCGCGAAGCACGTGCAAAGGCGCGGCGATCTTCGGGTCAGATCAAGGCGCTGCCCGCAGATCCGGGGCGAGCCGCCCAGCGTACTTCAAACCCGAGCATGTCGCCGCACCGTGAAACCCGCCCGACCAGCAACAGCAGTTCGCGACGCAATCGGATTGTTCAGAACCCAGAGTTGGACGACCAGGCGTGGCAGAGCTACGCGGCGAAGTCGTTTCCCACGTTTGAGCGCAAGTCGATCATCGACGGGTCAGTACCGGACGAAATTGTCACTGAGCGTAACGCGTCAGGGATCCACAGCAGCGCGGCCGGCAGCTCTTCCGTCATGGACTATAAAGGTACGCTCGCTGCGCCAGCCGACTCATGGCAGCCGCCCCGGCGGCGCAAGTCCGGGAGTGGCGTCAGCATCCTCGTGGCGTTGGTGATCATTGCAGGCATCGCGGGTGCGATCTGGTTCTTCTTTCTCCGTGGGGGCGGCGGAGACAGCGGTATTGAGCAAGGGACGCATGTAGCCGGGCTGAACCTGACCAAATTTCAGGCACATGCTCGTGGCGTTGGGGTTTCGAGCATTGCACCCCAACGCGGCGGGCAGAGCTTTTACACGGGCGGCGAAGACGGATCGGTCATGCGCTGGTTGCCCGGCAAGGACACTCCTGAGGCGTCTACCAAATTGAGCAACGGCGGCATTACAGTTCTCGCAACGCGCGCTGACGGTCAACGCCTTGTGGTCGGTACGTCCGGCGGCGTTGTCATGCTGCTCGATGCGAATTCGCTTGGCGTCACGAGCGGGCAGGAGCTTCGAGTCGAGGGCAAGGTTACTTCCATACTTCCGATCGGCGTATCGCAACTGGTCGTCGGAGATGTGCACGGCCGCCTCACGCTGAAGACGGGCACCAAGCGCGTACAGATCGGTAACGAGACAGCACCGGTCGCCGCAATCGTTTACCGCAATGGAGAGATCTGGGCGTGCGCGGGCAAGACCCTGGCGCGCTTCAAGATTGAGAGCAATGAGTTGGTCGAGGTCTCCATGCATCCGGACCTGGGTGGCGAAGTCTACGACATGGTGGCGATTGATGCGGGCGTGTTCGCCATCGTCGGTGACAAACTCACCCGCGTTACGCCGCAGGGGGCCATCGAGGGTGGCGTGGACATCAAGTTCCACCTGATAAACGCAACCTACGATGGAACGTACCTGCTTGCAGTTGCGCCAACCGGTGCGCTTGTCATTGACCCGGCAACGCTTGCGACAGTGCTGTCGTCGCCTGTGGAGAGGCAGGACACAGTGATTGCCATCGGCGCTTCGCCGCAGCCGGGCCGCTTCTATCTGGGAACGCGGTCAGGCGAAGTCTACCAGTGCACGCTCAACTAGCTTCTGGTTCGGGCGCTTCGGGCTTGGGGTCTTCAGAGTCCTCGTCCGGGCCGGCGTCCTTTGGTTTCTTGCGAAGTCCGAGAATCTCAGGCAAGTCGCGGAGGGTTTCCTTGAAGAATCCGCCGCGACGCTCAGCCAGCGTGTAATCGCGGCCGGTGAATGGCTTGAAGTAGATCGCAAGGATCCAAATCAGCCCGATCAGGAAGACCACCACAGACAGGAACTGGCCCATCGTCATTCCCATCGAGGCGAGGAATGCGGCTGTGCCGCCCAGTTGCTCGGCCTTTGCCGGGTCGACCTGCATGTCCGGCTGACGAATCATCTCGGCAGGAATGCGGCAGATGCAATAGAGCATCAGGAACGCGCCGGTCAGCTGGCCGGGGCGCTTGAAATAGCGACGCAGCAGCCAGACGATCAGCAATACCATCAGACCTTCAAATGCAAACTGAACCACCTGGCTGGGCCAGCGTCCGGGGAAGTACTGGCTGACCTGGTCCCAGATCTCGGGCTTTACCGGCAGCGGTTGCATGGCTGCGTCGGGAACGCGCGTTGCATCTGGATGTGCAGCAAAATACTCCTGGCGCATCAGCGACTGCAGGCGCTCAGTGGCGACCGGGTCGTTGTGATCCGTGGGGAACTTCATCGCGTACCAGGGCAGCTTCTCAGCGTCATAGATCGTGTTGCCTGCTTCGTCCGTGAAGACACGGCCGTACAGCTCACCGTTGATGAAATTTCCAACGCGCACCATGGCGACACCAAAAGGGACGACGTGAACGGCGCCGTCCAGGATGTTCCAGAAGTTCTGCTTCTTGCGCCAAGCGTAGATGAGCACAGCGAGGCCTACGCCGAATACGCCGCCGTGGAAGGACATGCCGCCTTCCCACACGCTGACGACCATGCTGAGTTTCTGCGTGAAATCCAGTCCACCCTTGCCCAGGAACAGCTTGTCGAACTGGTAGAACAGCAGGTATCCGAGGCGACCACCAAGGAAGGTGCCGAGCACGCCGACCACGATGATGTTCGTGACATCGTCGGCTTTGATGCGCAGGTAGCCGGACTTCTGCAGCCAGCGGAAGACCGCGTATCCGAACACGAACGCGAAGACGTACATCAGCCCATACCAGCGGAGCGCGAGCACCGGCTCACCGTCTGCGTTGCTCCAGAGAGTGAAGATGACCGGGTTGACGTTCGGATGTTGCAGAATGGCCAGCACGTTTAGTCCGTAGAGGCGCGAAAGGGCGGCACTCTAGTGGTACGAAATCCTGCGCGCCAGCCCCGGAGGAAACCTGTTTTGGCCGCTTGCAGCCAAGGTCCGGGGCCCACACAATCTCCGCCATGGGTGAGTCGCTGGGTACATTTGATGTGGCAATCGTCGGCGGCGGCCCGGGCGGCAGCACGCTCGCGTCTTTGCTGCGCGGACAGGGCCGCAGCGTCTGCATCGTTGAGCGCGACCCGTTTCCGCGATTCCGCATCGGCGAGTCGCTGCTGCCGTTCAGCATGGACACGTTTGAACGCATCGGAGTACTGGACAAGATCAAGGCCGGCGGCTTCCAGGTGAAGCACGGCGCGCGTTTCATTGTGGACGAGACTCTGGAAGAAGAGTGCTTCTGGTTCCGCAACGGGCTCGACAAGGAACATCCGTTCGCCTTTCAGGTGCAGCGTGCGCCCTTCGACAAACTGTTGCTGGACCACGCCGCCACGCTTGGTGCGAAAGTCTTCCAGCCATCGGCGGCGACAGACTTCCGCGCAGGACCAGACCACGCCGTGCTGACGACGAATGCAGGCGACATTCATGCGCAGGTCGTTGCCGACGCTTCCGGTCGCTGGACGTTCATGAGCGGCCGTCAGAAGCAGCGCAAGATTCATCCGTCGCACCGAAAGGTCACGGTGTTCGGCCACTTCCGCAATGTCGTCAGGTGTGAGCAGGACCCGGGCAACATCATCATCGCGCGGTTTGGTGACGCAAAGATGGGCTGGTTCTGGCTGATACCCTTTGCGGACGGCAACACCAGCGTGGGTGTAGTGGCCGATAGCGAGTACTTCCGGCAGTCGGGCGCGACGCCGGATGAATTCTTCCGTACGAGTGTGCTCGCCAGCCGTTCGATCGGCCCGCGCATGAAGGACGCCGAGCTGCTTCGAGAGCTGCACACAGAGGCGGACTTCAGCTACACGAGCGACCGGTATGTCGGCGAGCGATTGATCAAGGTGGGGGATGCCGGAGCATTTATTGACCCCGTATTCAGCTCGGGAGTTTTCCTGAGTGTGAAGGCTGCGGAGCTGGCGGCAGACGCAATCGCGTCTGCATTCGAGAGCAGCGACTTCAGCGAGAAGCCGTTCCTGGCCTATGAAGAAAAGATTCGCCAGGGCACCAAGGTGTTCTGGGCGTTCATCGACGCCTTCTACAACAAGGACTTCCTGAAGCAGATGGTAACCAGCCGCCGCCGGCAGCTCTTGCAGAAGAGCATCACGAGCTTGCTTGCCGGCGACATCTACAATGATCGAAACATGCTGATTGCCTACCTGACCGGCAAGGACGGCGCCTTTGCGGATGCCGAGTTGCACTCCCTGATGGCTTGAATCCGGGCTGAAAAACCACACACGCCCGGCTATTGCCGGGCGAGGTGGGCATCGTGGCAGTCCGGTGGACTGCCACGAAAGCGGAGCTCTGCGGAGCGGCACTGACGGCGCTTGCGCCGTCAGAATCGAACATAGATGGCCTGAAAAACCACACACGCCCGGCTATTGCCGGGCGAGGTGGGCGTAGAAAACGGCTTGGGGGCCGGTCTTCCGAATGCCTAGTATGCAACCCTCGTGCCAAAGACAATATCGCGTAAGTTATTAGCCTGGATTGTGTTAGGTAACCTGTTGAAAACTCCTGCATCTTCCAAAGTGGGTAAGATCTATACACAAGCGGAATCTTACGCCACCAAGGTTACCAGTTAGCCGTCGTATTCCTCGTCCTGGGTAATCAGTGCCAGTACCCAGTCGAATTCGCCGGTGGTGATTCTACTGTCGCAGTACCCGCAGATTCCCAGCCGGCTCACATTGTCCAGGGGCGCCCCGCACTGCGGGCAATGAAGCGGATTGAGGACCTTTCGTCCAGCCGCTCCCGTCCTGCGGACAAATGTAAAGTACTCGCTGAAGGTTCTCCTTCGCGTGCGGTTGCCGGAGAGCAGTTTGCCGTCGTCCGTCTCGTGGAAATCGATCATGCTCGCGAAGATGCGCACGACGATTACATCAAACCAGGCATCGTGTGAAATCTTGGCGACTTCCCACTTGTCGATCCTTGTATCTTCCAACACGTTCCGCACGCCCTCTTCGCGGTAGCGTTGCAGCCAGATCCGGTGGGCATCGAACACGTGGTCGAGCTCATACGGACGCAGGACAGCTTCGTCGCGTTTTGTCCAGCCTTCCTGCAACTTCATAAAGATGGCGCGGGCGCGCACGCGAAACGCCGTCCAGTCAAAGGCAGGGTCACGCATCTTGAGTGCACGCATTTCCGCGTGAAAACCCGGGTCGACCACAGTCGGGAGGTTGGTGCCGACTTCAACTCCTCCGCTCTCGCCAACCGGGCCGCTGACCGGCTCGGGTCTCGTGCCGGTGAGTCTAACCACTTGCCAGTCTTGTTCGCCTCCTGCGATGGTCGTGCCGCACTGCAGGCAGCGTCCGGACACCTCTGGCTCAGCGCGTGAGCCGCACGAAGGACAGCCGAGCGCAAGCACCCGCTCGGGTTCGCGTGTCAGCAAACCCCTCGGCCGTTTGAACACCATCTGCTGTTTGACGAGCATGCGGGCGTCCTTGCCTGCGTTGCTGCGATAGACAATATTGGCCTTGAACAGGACACGCACGGATGTTTCGGATGCACCAAGCGTTACGTGCCCGATGCTGAGGTCCCCTACGATCACTTCACGGACGCTCTCTTTGCTCTCACGCACGCTCTTGCGCAGCTCTTCATTCAGGTATGGTGCGACCGCGAAGTCGTCGCTGCTGTGGCGTGCCATGCCGCCTCGGGACTCGTGGTACTTGACGAACACAAGATGGGCGAATGCACGGAACAGCACCGGCGAAAAATTGGGGTCGGCACGCAATAGCTGGAGCAGCGGGTCGGGACGTGGAGTGTTTAGAACTCTTCCCGGGGAGTAATTGCCGCTCGGCTGCACAATGCGGTCGCCGAAAAACAGCAGCGCCAGGATGACCCCGACGGGAATCCCAATCATCAACAGCATGAGGATCGCATCCTCAAGTGTGAGCGGTCTCGCCGGGCCGCCACTATGGCTTCCTCCCCTTCCGCCACCACCGCCCGAGTAACCTCCTCCACCTCCGCTGCTGCTTCCGCCTCCACTGCTACCTCCACCTCCACCGCCCGAATAGCCGCCGCCTCCTCCACCGCGGGCCACGACTGAGCCCGGTGCAAGAACCACCACGGCGAGAAGCAGAATGTGGCTCAGCTTCACGTTCAGCCCCCGTACTCTTCGTCCTGTGTGATTTCCGCGAGTACCCAGTCGAATTCGCCGGTGGTGATGCGTGAATCGCAGTAGCCGCAAACACCAACTTGGCTGATCTTGTCCAGAGGCGCGCCGCACTGCGGGCAGCGCAGAGGCTCCGGGTTCTTTCTTGCCCGATCGGTAGAGCGACGGACGAGAGTGTGGTACTCGGTAAAGACCTTGCGCTTTCGGGTCGCCCCGGAGAGGTGCTGGCCGCTGTCGCGCTGCTTGTAGTCCAGCATGGATGCGCGGATCCGAACCGTGATGGAATCAAACCAGGCGTCATTCTCGATCTTTACCGGCTTGATGTACTCGATCTTGATGTCCTTGAGCACATTCACCACGCCCTCTTCGCGGTAGCGCTCCAGCCAGATTCGATGTGTGTCGTACACGTGATCGAGTTCAAAAGGGCGCAGGATGTTCTCGTCGCGCCGGGTCCAGCCTTCTTGCAGCTTCGTAAACACGGCGTGGGCTCGTGCCGTGAACACGCTCCAATCGAAGTTGGGGTCACGTTGCTTCAGTTCGCGTTCCGCGGACTTGAAGTTCGGGTCCATGACCGTGGGCAAGTCCGTTCCCGGCTCAACGCCGCCTCCGCCGGCCACTGACCCCTTTACTGGTTTGGGAGCGTTCAGCTCTCTGATGGCGGTCACTTGCCAGTCCATTCGTCCGTCGCCCGTGATCTCACCACAACTGGGGCAACGTCCGGCAAGGTCGGGCTCCTGTTTCGTGCCACACCGTGGACAGCCCAACGCCAGTACCTTCTCAGGCTTGCGTGTGCGGACGGTCTTCTGGCGGGAGAAGACCAGTTGCTCCTGCAATAGCATGCGTCGCGGACGACCACGGCGATCCTTGTAGACGACGTTGGACTTGTAATCGACGTGGAGATGGACGCTCTCAGCGTAGATCTTCATCGCCGAAACGGTCATGTCGCCGACGACCACCTGAGAGATCGACTCGTTTGCCTTGCGTACCTGCTTACGCAGCTTCTCGTTCAGGTACGGTGCGACGGCAAACTCCTCAGCACTTCGTCGCACGATTCCGCCGCGAGATTCGTGGTACTTCACGTAAACGAGATGCGCGAATGCTGTGAACAGCACGGGCGAAAAGTTCTTGTCCAGATCGCGTAAGGGACTCAGATCGGCCGATGGTGACGGGCGAGGCGGAGATGCCGTTCGGCGCTTGCGACTCCTGGAATCCCGCAATTTGCCAAGCAGCGTCGCCCCGTATGCGAATCCGAAGATTCCAAGAATGACGAGCAGGCCAATCGCCCCTCCAACGTCGCCTCCACCTCCGCCAGAGCTTTCGCCATAATCCGAGCTGCCGGACGAGTAGTCCGAATCGGAGCTGCTGCTCGATGAGCCGCCCCAGTCGGAGCCGCTGCTACTGCTGCTGCCGCTTGAGGAGCCGTCGCCGGAGTAGTCACCCCCGTCGCCGCCGCGGGCGAATGCGCTGCCGGCCGTCAGAGTGGCCGACGTAATCAGCACAAGCACGAAGGCCCGGAAACGCATCTGCCCCCTAGCCGACATAATCTTCGTCCTGGGTGATGATCGCGACTACCCAGTCGAAGTCTCCGCCGATGATCTTGCTGTTGCAGTACTCGCAGATGCCCGCGCGAGAGATGCGGTCAAGCGGTGCACCGCAACTCGGGCAGTGCGCCGGATCGCCGGGCTTGCCGTGCTTTCGGTCTGAGCGGCGGATCAGTGTCCAATACTCGGTGAAATGACGCGCCTTGTCCTTGCTGCCTGAAAGCAGGTTCCCGGACTTGTCCAGCTGATACTCCTTCATGGAGGCATGGATGCGCACTGTGATCGCGTCAAACCAGGCATCATGCTCAATGCGAGCGACCTCGACCCTTGTGATTGCCACGTCCTCAAGGACCTCACGTACGCCCTGTTCGCGGTAGCGGGCCATCCAGAAGCGGACTGTGTCGAACAGCGTATCCGTTACGTACGGCCGCATCTCGCCTTCATCCTGGTCCGTCCATGCCTGTTGCAGTTGGCGGAAAATATGCGTGGCACGAGAATTGAACGCGACCCAGCTGAATGCCGGATCACGCATGGCCAATGATCGTTTCTGCGCGGTCAGGTCGGGTGCATAGATCGTGGGATCGCCGGTGCCCACTTCCACGCCGCCCTTGTGCCCGACAGGCGGGCCGACGCGCTCCCGTCGCATGGTCTCAATGCGTCGCACCTGCCAGTCCATTTCCCCGCCACCGGTGACAGTTCCGCAACTGGGGCAGCGTCCGTCGAGTTGGGGCTCCTCCGGCGAGCCGCAATTCGGGCAGCCCAGCGCCAGGACTTTTTCGGGTGGTTGCGTGATTGCTGACTTCGGGCGCACAAACGTGAAGCGCTGCTCCATGAAACTTCGGATCGGCTCGGCCCCGGCCGGTGCCTCAACCACATTGGATCGGACGCTTACGACGACCTGCACGCTATCGGGCGTCAGGTTCACTCGCTGGATTTCCAGCGCACCGACGATCACCTCGGTGACCTTCGTCTGCTGCTGTTTCAACTGCTGGCGGATCTGGCTTGACAGGTACGGTGCGACGGCAAACTCGGTGTCATTGCGCCGGCCAAGCCCGCCGCGAGACTCGTGGAACTTCACATAGACCAGTCGGGCAAAGTCCAGAAACAGCACGCGCGAGAAGTTCGGGTCGAACTGGGTGATCTGGTTGACGCCCTGTGACTGCCGACGTTGCGCCCGATGGCTGTGAAGGATGCGCCCCTGGTTGTCCAGCTGTGCGCGTTGTTTTTGCTTGTGCTTGCTAAACCATATGAATCCCGCAACCACGGCGACCAGAAGCAGGATGGCGCAAACTTTCCCAACGGGGCCGGCATTCCAGAGGACGATAAACAAGCGAACCAGCAGGTACAGCAGCGCTCCGACGCCATCACCGCCGCCTCCGCCGCTGCCACCACCACCACCGCCACCACCGCCGCCGCCGTAGCCGCCACCGCCCCCGAAGCGTGCTTCCAGTTCAGATGCGAACACACCCCCGATCAGGGGAAACAGCAGCAGGAACCAGACTATCCAGCGACGTCGCATGAGCCCCTAAGGCAAACGGATCTGCGGTCGATCCGGCAACTCGTTCACATCGTCAGCTTCGATTGGAAAGCAGTCGCGGCAACATTCGCCGAGCTGTTTGATCGCGTCGCACAAGAGTTCGGTCGGGTCGCCGGACTGGGCGTTTGCGAGCTTTCCTTCGATCTCGCCAAGCTTGCCTTCGTGCAGCTTCTGCTGCACGCCGATGTCCGGCATCAGCCGCACTTCACCCTCCAGTACGCTGACATAGATCATCACGGCGTTTCGGTCCTTCGTCAGGCTGGCGTTTTCCTGGCTGAAGGTCGCGTGCGCGGCTGTGTCCACCGCTGAAGTCTGTACCCAGCGCGGGATCAAAAGACGGCGCAGCACACTGACTTTGTTGAACGTGTACGCCACGACGGCGCCAGTGGCGATGGACTCCAGCAGCAACCAAAGGGCGTCGGGTTCGCCGTACAGCCAGAAGTTCATTGAGTACAGAATGGCATAGGCCAGCAGCGCTCCCAGCGCGCCGGCCTTGATGATGCGGCCCTCGTAGCGGCTGGAGGCAGGCGCGAGAACAACGATGTACTCGCAGCTTGTCTGCTTTTCGGCTTCGGCAACGGCCGCCTCAATGCGGTCGAGCGAGGCCTCGGTCAGCAGTGCACGATTTCGCAGGCCCTGTGCGATGACTCACCCCCGGTCCAAAGATAGGAATTAGTGCCGCGGGCGAATCTACAAAAGGCCCCGTCGTGTGTAATGCGCCCGGGGCGCGAAAAACTCCCGCTTGCCGGTCGCCTGAGGATTGAAATCGTCGCGCCTTAGCCCATATTCCGCCCTTCGAGCAGCAGGACGAGAATGGCACGCAGCGAACCCACTCCATTTGATTTCAAACCCGGACGGATTCTGGCCGGCAAGTATGTGGTCGCGGAGTTCCTGGGTGGCGGCTGGGAGGGTGAGGCCTACCTGGTGCACGAGCGCACTACAGGTTTCCCGCGCGTTGCGAAGTTCTACTACCCGGAACGAAACGAAAAGGGCAAGTCGCTGAAAGAGTACGTGAAGCGGCTTGAGAAGCTGTCTGAGCTCGGTGGCGTGATTCGCTACATGCACAGCGACACCATTCGGTGGGCAGGCCAGAAGCTGGACTTCATGGTCAGCACGCGCGCACCCGGCAAGCAGCTGAGCTACTACATCAAGAAGCGCGGTACGTTGAAGCCGCTTGAGGCATTGTTGATCGTCGAGCAGATCGCAGCGGGTCTCGAAGCCATACACGCACAGGGGCTGTACCACGGCGATGTTCATGAGGACAACGTGATGGTGCGGCGGAACGGCATCCACCACGAAGTTCAGTTTCTCGACTTCATCAACCTGGGGCCAACGACGCGCGAGCGCAAGCGCGACGACGTCTATGACATGCTGATGCTTCTGCGGGACATGACTGGTGGAAAGCGCCGATACGCCAAGCAGCCGGCGCTGATCAAGCACCTCGTCAAGGGCGGTCGTCGCGACCTTGTCTACAAGGAATTCCCTACGGCGCATCTTGTACGGAAGTTTCTGACTTCCCGCGATGCGCCAGACTTCATCTAGGCGGGCCAACTAGGCATCAATCCAGAAATGCACAAGCCCCGCTCTCATCAGCGGGGCTTGTGCGATAAATCGAGTGACTGTCTCTGCTAGTCCCCGCGGGTTAGTCCCGGCTCGTCTTCCGGAGCAGGGCCGACGGCGGGCTTTTCACCAAACGGGACTGCTGCGCGGTATTCGCGCCCGGGGTAGATCGCGCGTACGTTGATGTGGTCTGTGCCGTCTTCGTGCTCGATGGTGAACACGACAATGAATGCGGGAACGTCACCGGCATCCGCAAAGCGTGCCGCAAGTTCGCGGTGGAGCGCAAGTTTGTCTGAAATCGAGGCGACCGTGCTGCGGATCTTCTCGTTGTCCGAAGTGGTATACGTCGTCAACGGCAGCTGTTGCCGCGCAGCTTCCAGCTCAAATTCCAGCTCGATCCCACTGGCCATTGCCGCATCGGCCGCGTCCGGGTCCACGCTCAGGAACGCGATCTTGCGCTGGCCGAACACCGCGCCCGGCTTATTCATGTCGTGGCGTCGCAAGTCGGCCAGGATCGAGGTCTCCCACTCGCGAGAGATGTCGTCGACGCCCTTTACCAAAGTCGGCACCAAGTCGACTCGTGAGATCGGGTCGCGGTACTTTACGCTGTCAGTGTGAACGCCGCGATTCAGTGCGTAGTCGATATCGTCAAAGACGGGACGGAGTGTAACGGCCTCGCCGGGAAGGCGTGCAGCCAGGGCTTCGTCGGGGGCAGGCTTGGCGTTTGATTGCTTCGCCTTCTGTACCCACGCTCCCATGGTCCCCACCGTTGCCAGACCAATCGCCGCCAGGCCACCAACGAGGAAAAGTATCAGCGCTACGCGCCCGAAGGTCAGGCCCTTCTTGGCCGGAGCATAGGCCGGGGCGCTGTACCACGCGCCGTACCCGCCGGGCGATGCCGCAAGGCGTTCGCGATACTCAGTGTTCGCAACCGGTGCCTGTGGCTGGAGGTGTGCCGGTACGGGCATGCCCTTGAAGCTGGGCAAATCCGCGGGCTTGACGGAATCAAGCTGGCCCTGTGCCGCGGCCCAGGACAGGTAGTCAACATCGGTCAACATGGCACGAGCGTCGCTGTAACGCTGGTGCATGCCGGTCATGGCCCGATTCACGACCCACTGGGTCGCCATCGGCACTTCTCTTGGAAGCCTTGAGAGCGCGCCGCTGGTCGGGAACTCGCCGCTGAGGGCGAAGAACAGCACGGCGCCGATGCTGTAGACGTCGAATTTGGCGGCATCTACTTCACGGACTTCACGGCCCTCAAGGGCGAGCTTCACCATCTCCGGATCGCGGAAGTACTCGGTGCCGTGGGTGGTGAGCTGCGACATGCTGGAGAGCGGGGTCATCAGCCCGATGTCCACCAGATAGATGCGCTCACCGTTAATGATCAGATTGTCCGGCTTGATGTCCTTGTGGAAGACGCCCGCCTCGTGGTACTGCGCAATGATCTGCAACAGCTGGTGCACATAGCCGAGGCTGATGCGGTAATGCCCGGCCAACCCGTCGTTCTCGCGCGCCTGCTTGATGTTGCGCAGCACTCCGCCAGTGAGTGTTTCGCCGTGGTAGTACGGCATCACGTACCAGAACGCCGCATCGCCAAGCTTGCTCTCGATGATCAGGCCCATCTTCTGCGCAAGCTGCGCGGCCTGGCTTTCGCGGATCACGCTTTCCAGGTTTCCGCCCGCGCGCAGGTTGAAGTACTTGAGCACGTACAGCTGTCCGTTTTCGGATTCTTCAGTCTTGCGCACGATGTAGAGCCGCGCGCTGCTGCCGCCCGGCGGCAACTCGTCCACGACGACGTATTGCTCGGGGAACTCGGCCGGCGCTTCGCTTGCGTCGTATGCAGCCGTTGCAACATATCGGCGCCAGTCGACGTTCGCCTTGTCGATGCGCTTCTCGAGGCTGTTGAACAGTCCGCCCAGGCCAAACGTCTTGCTCCAGGCGCGCCCCACGCCCAGCAGCGCTTTGCCTGCGTCTCGCCAGTCCTTGGCGGCCTCTACGCCAAAGGCGCGGCGTTGGCCGCGCAGGCGCAACATCCCGGGAGAGTTCTTGTGCAGGTACATGCTGCCCGTCCACTCTCGGCACAGGCGACCAAACCAGAACGTGCTGCTGATGCAGGCCTCAATGCTGTGCCGCAGAAAATTCACGGCGTCGCCCAGCGACCAGATTGCGGCGATGACCAGGAACACCGGCCAAAGGAAGAACACAGCGATGATGAAGTGAATGATGTTGCCCAGCGTCAGCGGCGGTTTTTCACCGGGGTGGCCGAACTGCGAAGCGTTCTTTCGTTCGCGGCGCTTACGCCAGTGACTGGCCAGCCTTTCGGTCTTCTTCTGGATATTCTCCAGATGCTCAGTGAACTGAGCCTCACAACTGTCCATGTCCGCAACTGAGGTCTTGTTCCGCATCGGCATTGGCCCCTGACAAATACGAACCACCCGTGAACAACCGGCTGACCGTTATTGGGGACCGCCCTCCGTTTCTTTCAGCCCTCTATTGAACGATAATTGGGCGATTTGGCGAGTTCTGATGCCCGTATTCGACCGGCGACGCTCGCGCGCCCTGAGTGCCGTGGTAGGCTCTGTGCATGAAAATCGAAATCAAAGTCGGCAGCACGAGTCGCTCGTACACAACGCGAAGCGGGGCGGCCTACATTACTGTCGGTTCACGGCCTGGCAGTGACATCGTGATCGATGACCCGGGTGTCAGCCCCATCCACCTGAAATTCGAGCACTTCGTGGATCGCTGGTCGTTTACCGACCAGATGTCCGACACCGGGACCAAACACAACGGCGAGACCAAGTATTCTGCAGAACTGGCCGAAGGTGACCGGGTCGAGATTGGTGGTGCGGTGCTGCGCATTGTTGATCTGCTCACGGAGCTTGATGTCGCAGCCAAGCCTTCGCGCACGACGGATCGATCATGGCAGGACGAGGTCAAGCCAGGCTCGGCAAACCCGACGTCGACCTACAAGCGCAAGGTCGACAACTCCTATTCATCGAAGGAAGAAAGCGGCTATTCGACCGGCAAGGACGCAGAGTACGCCGTGTCAAACGACGACGCCGACAGCTACCACCGCGGGACGGACCATGCCCGGCAGCCAAAGCCGGCGCCGAATCGTGCCCAGAGAAGCACCGTCCCAAAGCAGCCGAACAAGGCCGGTCCGGTTATCGTTGCGATGGTAGTGCTGGTGTTCGTCGGCGCGGGCGTTGCGTTCGCGCTGCTGGATTCAGGCGGATCCGCCGATGACAACCCGGCCCCGGACTCCCCGCCTGCGAAAACGTCCGAGACAACTGAGTCAGCAGATGTCCGCATGCCCGCCGACATTGAGAAGCGCATTAAGGGCCAGCTCGACCAGCTCGTTTCAAAGGCCGACGAGTCAAGCCCGACCGAAAAGCTGGCGGAGTACGGAAAGCTCAAGCAGGAGGCCGACGTCTACAAGAGCCACGGCCTGCAATATTCGTTTGAGCGAGCCCATACGGTGATCCGGCTCGAGCTCTTCCGGGAGATGCAGGAGCGCTATAGCCAGGACAACGGCGACATATATGACCTCGAGAAGGCCAGCAAGTTCGATGAGGCGCTGGACCGCATCTATGCGCTAAAGGACTACCTCGACCAGACTGACCTGCACCGTGAGCTCGCCAAGAGCAGCGAGATGGACAAGTACGTCACCCGCGAGTTGCCGCAACTTGAGGAAGGCAACGAGTGGTACATAGGCGAGTGCTTCGCGCGTATCGACGAGGCGATGCAGCGCAATGACTTCGAGGCTGCTGAGGGCGTACTGACCGAGTTGCGCGACCAGGCTCGACTGAGCGAAGAGCTGCGCGGCGATGTTGCGTGGGAGATCACTGCCGTGGCGTCGAGTCGAGCAGCCCAAGCAAAGGGCGACCTGCCGGCGCGTCGTGACCCGTTCGATCGCCGCAAGGACAAGCTTCCGCGCGCGCCCGAAAGCAAGCTGCTTCCGAAAAGCGATAGCTCAAGCTACGCGGAAATGAACCAGCTGAAGACACGCCTGGAGAAGGCATGGAAGGCCGGCGAAATCGATTCCGTGGAATGCACGTTCTACGGCCGGCCGGCGACACTGATGCCAAAAGAAAAAGACTGGCGCATGATGCTCACGGTCGAGCACGAGTGCGCCAACGGTGCCAGTGTTCTTTACACCGTCCGATATGCGCAGCACCTGCTTCCGCCCGAGACGATGATTTCGCTGTATGAGGCCATCCATCCCACGCGCGATGAGTTGCTGGCAATGCTGCTTAGCTGCTTCAACGAAGGTTTGATCGAAGACTCCAAACGCATCGCCTGCAAGCTCTGGCACGCAGACGAGTCCGTGAAGGCGGACCTCGATCAACTTCTCGCCGCCAAGTTCGGCATTGAGGTGCCGGAAGGCGGCTTCGTCGAGAGAGATGGCAAGCTGGTAGCGCCAGACTAGCGCACGGTAGCCGCGGTCTTTTGCAGCTTGCCGTAGTCGCGGCGGGTCTGCTCATCTTTCAGGTAGATGTCGGACAGCGCGTCGTCGAAGGCGTCGTCGTCCGCGTTGGTCAGGCCGCTGCCGTCGAACTGCTGCTTTTCGTCGTCCGTCCAGGAATAGCCCATCACGGCGATCTTCACAGCCTCACGGATCTGGTTGCGAACGCGCTTCAAATAGCGGCTGACGCTGGCCTCTGACACGCCCATTTTGTCCGCGATTTCCTTGCCCTGGATGCCTTCGGTCAGGCGCTGGCGATAGCACTCGAACTCGGTGAAGTCGGCCTGCTTTTCGACTTCCTTCAGCGCGCGGTAGACCTTGGCCCTGAACACGGCCATTTCGAATTCTTCGTCGGGTGGAGTGCTGCTGGCGACTTCGAAGATGGTGTCGTCGAGGCTCATCGGCTTGCTGCCGCCGCCGCGTTTCTGGGCGTTGCGCGATGTCAGCTCGGAGTACACGACGTGCTTCGCAATTGCGTAGAGCCAGGTGCTGAACTTCACGCCGCGGTTGGGGTCGAACTTGCCGATCTCCTGGTACACGCGCGCGAGCGTTTCCTGGCTGACATCCTTGATGGTCTCCTGCCCGAAGTACCGCGATGCGATGCTGCCGATCAGCCGCTCGATGCTGGGCCCGAACACTTCCCACATCTCATACCAGGCCGACGCGTCGGCCTTCTTCAGGCGTCCCAGCAAGTCCGTGTTAATCGAAATCAAGGCAGCTCCCCCGAGTCGGCAACGTCGACAGGTTATTGAGTCTATCGTGCTGCCGATTTCAGGATAGCTGCAACGGCTAGACGGCAGGGTCCAGCAGCTTCTCATCGATCTTGCCGGCGCGGCGGTCCCACCATTCGCGGAGCGGCTTGGCAGCCCACCAGGAGAAGATGGCGACCATGTGGCCGGCGATGATGTCCGGGATGTAGTGGTAGCCGCCGTACAGCGTGGCGATGTAGACGGCGATCGCGACCGGCAGGTAGACCCAGAATAGCGGCCGAACGCCCTTGTACGCCGCGATCAGGAACAGCGTGGTCCACGCCGTGTGCAGGCTGGGGAAGCAGTCGCGGTTGCGGTCCTTGATGTCATCCATGAAGCTCAGCGCACCCTGGCTTGCCTCCAGCCAGCGGCCTTCAAACACGTACTTGGGACCCACCACCGGCACCAGCACATAGCCGATGTACGCCAGCGCGCCTGTGATGACGAGTGCCCCCATAAAACGGTTGAATTGCGTGCGACGCCCGAGAAACCAGAGGGCCATGGCGAGGGCCGGCGCGGCATACACGTAGCTGATATAGGCCGCCTCGTGGATGTCGAGTTGCGTAAGCCCGACAAGCCCGATCAATGACGTGATCCACTCCGCATGCATCCACTTGTTGACGATCGCGCTCGACAGGTCGCCAAACAGTGCATACTCGAAATTCGCCATCGGCTGGTCGTACAGCGTGTCGCCCCGGATCGCAGGGATCAGCCGCTTGTTCATCTCATAGACGCCCATGCAGGCCAGAAACGGCACATACGCGCGCAGACCGCCGAGGCCCCACAGCGTCGTGGCTTTCAGGCGCGGGACAGCGCCGGAGGCCTCACCCCAGACGCCATGCATTAGCTTGCGCGCCTTGCCCTTGCCGGCCATGGGCAGCGTGGCCACCAGTAGCAGGAAGCCCGTGCCGACGACACACCAGAGAATGAACATCCAGAAAGTGCCGTGGCCGTGGAAATTGTAGGTGAAGGCGCGTTCAAGTGACTTCGTGGACGGCGCGCCGGTCACCAGCAGGTAGGCCGTGACGAAAGTGGCCAGCAAGCCCAGAATGATCGCTTCTTCAAAGCGGAAGATGCGGAAGAACCAGCGGTACCATCGCGACTTGTTGCCCACGTTGCGGGCACGAATCTCGGCTATTTCACGAAGTTCGCCCAGCTGCACACTTGGGTGTGCACCGGTCGGGACTTCCTGTACTGCAGTTGCCGCTTCGTCGGACATAAGCCAAACAGTGTATCGACCAACCTGACAGCGGATTAGCCCATTCTTGTGGCAATCTTATCAATCTGATGCTCCATGCGGAGATGGAGTGTGGCGGAAACGCCGTGAGGCGGGTGCCAGAGATCAACGCGCAGAATGTACGGGACCACTTGGGGGTGTCGCATTCATTCGCTATTATCCGCCAGTCGCTCAACGCTGATGCTGCAACGGAAAGTCTCTTCATGAGTGAGCAGCCGGTCAAACCGGGACGCATCCGGGAGATCAACCCGGACGATCTTGACTTCGACGTCAATGACGCGTCGGGCAAGTTCGATTTCGACGCCGAGGAACGTCGCCGCTTTCAGCGTGCGATGCTCGAGGTGCCGATCGCCATCAAGCTGCTCGGCGATGCAGACAAAGAGCTGTGCAAGGGAAAAGCGGTCCTGCGTGACCTGAGCCTCGACGGCGCCTACCTGACTTCCATCGAGATCGAGGAGACGTCAGAAGGCGTGAAACCCGAAGAGATCGGCGAGTTCAAGCGCATCCAGTTCACCATCATGGACGGGCCATTCAAGGGCGTCGAAGCTGCCGCGCAGCCGGTACGGGTTGGCATGCAGCACGGCGGTGTTGGCGTGAAGCTCGAAGAAGGTTTCAGTTTCGAAGTGAAGTAGCTTCCGCTACTCGTGCCGCAACGCGTCGATCGGCTCCATCATGCTGGCCCGGATCGCCGGGTAGATCGATGCCAGGAACCCGATTCCGAATGCCAGTCCCACGGCCTGCAGGGAACGCGCAACGTTCAGCGTGCCACTGAGCGCATCCATGCTCAGCCATTGGCGGGCGGCCTGTACCTCTGCAAAGCCGAAGGCGACGCCGACCAATCCACCGATCAGCGACAGAAACAGGCCCTCAACCATAACGCTCGTCAGGACGCGGCTGCGGCTCCAGCCGACGGCCAGCAGCAGGCCGATCTCGCGCGTCCGCTCGTACACGGCCAGCGTCATTGTGTTCAGGATGCCAACCGCGCCGGCCAGCGCGGCGATCAGGCTGATCACCAGGCCGAACTTGTTGAAGAAGTCGACTTCCTTGTGACGCTGGAGGATATCCGCACTCTTCACCGCGCGAAGCTCGCGCATCTGGGTATTCACGTGTTCGCGGACTTTCGCGATGTTGGTCTCGACCTGCTCATCGGTCAGTCCGTCGCGCTTCATCACGACGATCAGCATCGTGCATGACTCCGGCCGCTCGACTTCCTTGTCGACCATCTTGCGGCCTTCTTTCACCTTGATGGTCTCGGTGCGCGCGTGTTTGCCTTTCAGGACTTCCGCAACCTTCAGGTGGAACCAGACTGCACTGTCCTGGATCATGATGCCGGTGCGGCAAACCCCGCGTGTCATCAGCTGGAGTTTCATTTTCCAGGCATAGACCGGGTCTTTGGCGTCGTAATCGATGTCGTAGGTGTCCTTAAGCCACTTGGTGTACTGCACATCGTCCATGCGCATGCCGGTCAGCGGGTGGACAGGACGCCGCGGCGGTGCCTTGCGCCCGGTGCGGGCCTCATAGGCCTCGGTACTCTCTTCTTCGATGGCGTCGGGGTGAATGCCGAGCTCAGTGGTCAGCCGGATCAGTGCCCACCACTGCTTGCCCTGCTCAGACATGGTGTCCCAGTTGTCGGGACGGCCGAAAACTTCCTCGAAGCCCTCGCTGGTGACGACGTCCATCAGGTTCAGCGGCTGGCCAACCTTCGGCACTTTGTCGCCCATCTTTGCGGTGAGGATCTTGTAGGCGTTTTCCCCAAATACGACGCCGTAGGGGTCGTCGTCGCTGATCGGCTCGCCCTCGACCATCTCCATATGCTCGACGACCGGATTGTTCTCGGTGACGCCGTAGTAGAGGATTGCCGGGCGGTCGTCGAAGTCGTTCTCGGTTCGCAGAAACGCGGCGATCATCGGCGTCACCAGCTCAACGCCTTCAAGGTGCTGGATTTCGTCCATGTGATAGAGCGGGACGTCGCTTTCAAGTTCCTCGGCCGTGGCCTGACTGACGACGAGATCGCCACGCTGGGTTTCAAACGCCTGGGTAATCTGGCCGACGAGGTCGTCGCTGATCGTGAACAACGCAACCATGATGCTGACGCCGATGCCCACACCCAACACGCTGAAGAGTGTGCGAAGTTTCCGGCGGAACAGGTTTTTCAGGATGAACTTCATTCTGCCACAGAGGTTAGAGTTCAGAGGTCAGTCAGGCCATACGCTTGCGATTCACTGACCGCTAATCTCTAGTCTCTAACCTGTATGGATCCTTTCTTCCAGCTTGAACACACAGACGGCCGCGCTCGCGCGGGCACACTGCGCACCGACCACGGCGAGGCGCAGACGCCGGTGTTCATGGCTGTGGGCACGCAGGGTAGCGTGAAAGGCTGCACACCGGACCAGTTGAAGGCAGCGGGCGTCTCGGTCGTACTGGGTAACACGTATCACCTGATGCTGCGTCCCGGAGATGAAACCGTCGCGGGGCTCGGCGGGCTGCATGCAATGAGTCGCTGGGACGGCCCCATGCTCACCGACAGCGGCGGCTACCAGGTGTTCAGCTTGTCCGGCACCAACCGGGTGACAGAAGATGGTTGCACGTTCAAGAATCACCTCGATGGACGCGAAGAGCTGCTGACACCTGAGCGCAGCATGCAGATCCAGCACAACCTCGGCTCGGACATCGTGATGCAGCTGGACGACGTCCCGGAGTTGCCCACGACACCCGAGCGCGAGGCAGACACCATGCGGCGCAGCGTTCGCTGGCTGGATCGTTGCGTTGCGTCGCTGCCGGAGCACTCCGCGCAGGGCAAGCGACAGCGTCTGTTCGGTATCGTGCAGGGGGGAGTTACCCCGTCGCTGCGAGAGGAAAGCGCGCGAGAGCTGGTGAAGCGCGATTTGCCCGGCTACGCAATCGGCGGGTTGTCGGTGGGGGAAACCAAGCGCCAGATGGAAGAAATTCTGGGGCTTGTAACTCCGCTGCTGCCGGAGTCCCGCCCACGATACCTGATGGGCGTCGGCTACCCCGAGGACATGATCAACGCGATCGGGCTAGGCGTGGACATGTTCGACTGCGTGCTGCCGACGCGCTCTGCGCGCCATTCGCAGGTGTTCACCAGTCGCGGCCGCCTGCGTATGCGGAACAGTGTACATGCGAAGTCAAAGCTGCCGGTTGATGCGGAATGCGGCTGCTACACCTGCACGAATTTCACCCGCGGCTACATCCGACATCTGATGATGGCGGGCGAGATGCTTGGCATGACGCTGCTGAGCATTCATAATCTAAGCTTCTACACGGCGTTGATGCGTCGCGCCCGGGAGGCGATTCTGTCTGACGGGTTTGAAGGGTTTGCGAAGGAATGGCTGCCGCGGGTAAGCGGCGCTGCGGAGTGACATGCAACCAATCGCCATCATTCGCAATGCGCTCATTTTCCTGGGGATCATCGTTGGCGGCGCGCTCGCCATCGGGCAGGCCGTGTCCGGCGGAGACGACGAAGGTGGGGGAGACGGCCAGACCGCGGTCGCGGCGTCACCGATCTTGCTCAACACCGCCAAGCCTGCGGAGATGGCCCGCACGCCACTGGCCAAGCCGCTATCGCTGGAAAGTGCGTTCGGACGCTCCGAGCTGACCGGCTTGCCGACCAATCACGTGCCAAGCAATCCGCTGGAGGAGCTGGATTTTGACCGTCGCTGGGATGTCAGTCTCGCCATGCGCCCGCCCAAGCCGCCGGCAGATTTACCGCCGGAGCGCGCGAAGGACGAAGTGGTCGAGCCTGAAACGGACGACACCTCGCTGCAGTCCGATGTCGAACTGGCGGACCTGCCGAATGAAGCCAGGCAACGTGCGGAGGCGGCGTTGATCAGCCTGCGGGATGGCTCAAAGTTGCTGAAAGAGGGCATGAACGAGTTTCGCCGCCCCGGCGAGGCAGGTCAGGAGGGTCGTCGCAAGGTTCGCGAGTCGGCCGACCTGCTGCGCGACGCGCGCGACAAGCTTGAGTCTGCGCTCAAGCTGGCGCCGCAGCATCCCGAGCTGCTGCGGCTTATGCAAGAAGTGAAAGCCAACCTGTACATCTGCCTGAAGCACGGGATGTAATCAGTTGATGATTGGCAGCCAGCAGCTGTGACGGCGAGGGCACTTGCTCGACGCCAGTTGACGAGCAGTCCTAGAAGTCGAACCTGATCGTGTCTTTCGTTGGCGCACCTTCGAGCTTGCTTCGCCATTTGAGCCACGCAGAGAGTGCCAGCATCGCGGCCGGGATCAGTACCAGGTCTTCCCAAAGATCCCACCACCAGATCGAAAACACCGAAGAAAGTGCAACCAGCACGGGCGGAATCAGCAGCCAGAGCCGCGGCGCCGGGCGCGCAGAAATGGCAACGCCCATCGTGAGCAGCGCGACCGAGCCCGGCATGAGGCCATAGGTCGTCACGAGCGGATACTCTCGCGAAAGTGCCCAGCTGATGCCGGGATAGCCGATCACGGCGATCGCTGTGATAAGGATTGAAACCAGCGACGGGTTGTCGCGCCGCCAGCGGAAATGCGGCGGAAAGCTGTGAGATGCTGCGACAGCGTAGTACAGGCCGGCGCCAAGGAACGCTGCGCCGCCGAGGTAGCCCAGCCAGTGCAGGTTCGCCATGATGTTGAAGAAGAACAGCACGCCGACCATCGCCCACTCCGCCCCCAGCAGCAGCAGTGTACCGCGACTGGTATCCTGCTTCGTGCCGCGCAGCAGCAGTGCAAAGATCAGCAGCGTCGGGATGTAAATCAGGATTTGCAGCGGCTCGATGTACTGGTTATAGCGAGCAGCCAGGTCGAACAGTTCGTGTTGTGTAAACGGTGCAGTCATGCCCAATGGTGCTCCACCCAACTCTCCCGAGGATGGATCTGACCAAGAGGTTAGCAAATCCACCTACTGGAACACCATTTATGAAGAGCAAGAGAGCCCGGGCTGGAATCTCGGCCATCCCGCCCCTGCGCTTCAGCACTGGGTAGATACCTCCGGCGCACCCACGGGCCGTGTATGCGTTCCGGGCTGTGGCTACGGCCACGACGTCCGCATTCTGGCGGCGGCAGGCTTTGCCTCCGTGGGCGTGGACTTCGCACCTCTGGCGGTTCAGCGAGCCATGGAGCAGTCCAGGGGAGCACCGGGCACATTCGAGTTTCGGCAAGCTGACATCTTCGAGTTGCCGCGCACGGAAGCAGGCAAGTTCGACTACTTTTACGAGTACACATGCTTCGTCGCGATCGAGCCTGCCCGTCGTGCGGAGTACGTGCAGCTTGCACTGAAACTGCTTCGCCCGGGAGGCATGCTGATCGGCTGCTTTTACAACCACGGGCGCGAGGGCGGTCCGCCCTTTGACGTCACCCGCGAACAGGTGATGGCGCTCTACGAGCCGCACTTCGAGATTCGCAGGCTGGAAGTCACGCCGCACAGCATCGAGCGGCGAGCGGGCCACGAGCTCTGGGCGGAGTTTGTAAGGCCCTAGCCGTCGGCGGTCTGCCGTGCCTCGCGAATCATCTGCTCAAGTTCCTCAAGGCGTTTCTTGAGGCGTGCTTCAAACCCCTGCTCACCGGGATCATAGATGCGCTCGCCCTCGAGCTGCTTGGGCAGCATGCCTTCAGGGTAGAAGCCGCCTTCGTAATTGTGGGCGTAGTGGTAGTCCTTGCCCATGCCCATTTCTTTCATCAGCTTCGTGGGTGCGTTTCGGATGTTCATCGGCACCGGCAATTCGCCCGTGTCACGGATAAGCTGCTTTGTGGCCATGCGCGCCCGGGCCGCGGCATTGGATTTGGGTGCGAGAGCCATGTAAGCGGCGAGCTGGCAGATCGTGTATTCGCACTCCGGCAGTCCGATGAAATTCACGACATGGATGGCACTCGCCGCAAGGTTCAACGCGCCGGGGTCGGCGTTGCCGATGTCTTCGCTGGCGAGAATGGCCAGGCGCCGCACCACGAACTTCGGGTCCTCGCCGCCGGCCAGCATGCGCATCGCGTAGTAGATCGCTGCGTGGGGATCGCTGCCGCGGACGCTCTTGATCATGGCGCTGGCGAGATCGTAGTGCTCGTCACCTGCGCGGTCATAGCGCAGCATGCGCTCGCCGACGGCGCGCTCAAGTGTTTCGCGCGTCAACATCCTGCTCTTCGGAGCCTCGGGTGCAAGCAGGTCAGAGCAGGCCTCCAGCGCCGACAACAAGCGTCGTGCGTCTCCGCCGGAGTAGCGTACCAGCGCGGCTCGTCCCTGTTCGTCGGCGGTGATGCCCTTGACCTGTACGCCTTCCTTCAATGCTCTGTCGATCAGCGTATTGAGGGACGTTTCGTCCAGCGGCTTCAGCACGTGCACGCGACAGCGTGAGAGAAGGGCAGCGTTTACCTCGAAGCTCGGGTTTTCGGTGGTTGCACCGATCAGAGTGATCAGCCCGTCCTCAGCTGCATGCAGCAGGCTGTCCTGCTGCGCCTTGTTGAACCGATGAATCTCGTCAATGAAGACGAGTGTCGGACGGCCGTCTGCGCCCAGACGCAGGCGCGCGCGATCAAGCAACTCCCGCACATCTTTTACGCCGCTGCTGGTGGCGGAGAGGGTCTCGAATTCCATGCCACTGTGCTCGGCGACAAGGCGGGCGAGCGTTGTCTTGCCAGTGCCGGGCGGCCCCCACAGGATCATGTTGCGGACTTTGGCGCCGTCCACCCCATCTAACACGGCTCTCAAGGCACCATCCTCTCCGACAAGATCCGATTGCCCGAGGAAGTCCGCCGGCTGGTGCGGGCGCATGCGCTCCGCCAGCGGCGCTTGTTTCGCCGCTAACTCCTTCGCACGTTTGCCGAACATGTCTGCCATGGCGGCATGGTAACGCATCACGCGACCAAAAAGCAGAAGCCAGAACAGGTGAAGGTGTTTGTGGCGCCCCGCAACTTGAAGCGATTGGCGCAAAATGAGAACGGGCGCCCCGAAGGGCGCCCGTTCTTGTAAGTGGTCTCGTTTAGAGTGCCGTTACGTTTTCGGCTGCGGGTCCCTTTCGTCCCTGGCCCACGTCGAACTGGACCTTCTGGCCTTCCTTGAGAGACTTGAAGCCCTCGTTCTGGATGGCGCTGTAATGGACAAAGAGATCAGCGCCGCCGTCGTCCGGCGTGATGAATCCAAAACCCTTGTCGTCGTTGAACCACTTAACTGTACCTGTAGGCATACTGACTTGCTCCTAGCAATGCTGCGCAACGCAGCCACTTGTCCGCCGTCCGTCCAGATCCAGTTCGTGACGTGACGTCGGCCTGTTAGACTTGACACATAGGATAGATATCCACATTCCCCTGTCGCTAGTCGAAACGATTCCGTTTTGCGGAATTATTGGCGAATGCACCGCACGCATTTCTTCACGAATACGGTCCAAAATGCGCCGGGCGACCCTTTCGGATCGCCCGGGTGAGTGTTGGTTCGGTTGTGCCTAGACGGGGCGGATGTTCTCGGCCGCCGGGCCCTTGCGACCCTGACCGACTTCGTACTCCACCTTCTGGCCTTCCTTGAGGGACTTGAAGCCCTCGTTCTGGATGGCGCTGTAATGGGCGAAGAGGTCTGCGCCTCCGTCGTCCGGGGTGATGAACCCGTAGCCCTTGTCATCGTTGAACCACTTCACGGTACCTGTCGACATTCCTACTAACTCCTGTATTGAGCCGCTTGTGCGGACTCACTTCATGTTTGTACCCGCCCTACACAGTGCTGGGCGCGGCACAAACAGTTCACTGCTGACAAGCATAGTCTGCCGTCATCGCTTGCGGATAGGGGCCGTCAGCGAATTAACGCGAATTTATTCACAATCCCGGGTCTGGAATCAGTCTGCGTAGTAGTCGTGAATGTAGACGTGCGATCCCTGGCTTGAAGCAGCGAACACCACGGGCGGATCTTCGGGCTGATTTGTCTCCGTACTCAGCAGGATGAAGCCGGGCGTATCCTTGCCGAAGGTGACGATCCAGTACTTGTTGTCGAGCGTAAGGGCCACACCGCGCGGTTGCTCGATTTCGAGCTTGTCGACGTACTTCTGTGTTTCGTAATTCCAGAACGTCACGATGCCGTTTGGCCGGCCGTAGGGGTTCGTGGCCGCCACGATCTTCTTGTCGTGAAGCATGCAGAGGCTCAGCGTTTCACCCTTCATCGCCCCGGTAACTTCGGCGGGCGTAACCATTGTTTTGAACTTGGCGTTTTTGGGGCGGATGCTGAGGCCCCCGAGTGCTTCGCGCGTGTCAAGGCCCTCGCGCATTGCATGACCGACAGCCAGGTCGCCGTGGTCAGAGATGATGAGGTGACCGGCGTTGATGGCGGCGTTGTCGAACTCGATCTTTTCGATCAGTTTGCCGTCCGCAACATTCACATAACTGACGTTGGGAGCCGCGCCCCCTTTGATGTTTCCACCACCGTTGGTGATTGCGACCGTCTTGCCGTCGTCGATGAACTGGCAGTCATGCGGCCATTCGCCGTGCGTCGGGAAGTCACCGATCACCTTGAAGTCTGTGGCATCGCGCAGGACCATCGTGCCTTCGTACGTCTCTTCATCGTACTGGGTCGCGTAGATGACCTTGTGGTCCGTGCTGTAGGCACCGTGGCCGTAGAACGCTCGGCCGTCACCGGGCTCAATGCGGTTGATGACCTTGTTTTCTTTCAGGTCAATCTCCGCGCCGCCCCGCCCCTTCTTCTCGAACACAAGCACTTTGTGCGGAGCCGTCGGGTTCTTGATCACGCCGTGAGGCAGGAAGCCGATGTCCGTAATCAGCTTCTGCGCGATCAGCGGGATCTTTTCCGCGCGGTTCTTGAGTGTCTGGTCGATGCTGAGTTGCGTAAACACGAAACGTTCTTCATTGGTTTCGGTGTTTACGAGACGACCGCCGCACAGGAGCGCGCCGTACACGAGCTTGCCCTCGGACTTCTGCGGTTCATCCTTCTTGGGGTCGTCCGCTTTCGGCTCGGCATAGACACGATTCGCAGCTTCGTTACTGCCGCAGGCGGCGATCACCAAACCCCCGGCAACCAGCGCACCGGACTGCAAGAAACGGCGACGTGCGCGGCTGTGGCCGCGATTTTGTGGCTTCATGGCTTGTCCTCCGTGCTCCTCTGGCTTGATGTTAGCTTGAGACAGTGTAGTTGTTTAGGCGGAGATCCCATGAGGCATCGTGACCAGGAAACTGTGCAGGCCGCGCTGGAAGACTGGCGGGAACTGCGCGGCAAAGTCGAGCGCGAAGGCGGCGAGCAGTACGAGAAGCCGGTGCTCGTCAAGTTCCTCGACAGCGGAACGTTTGAGGTGATGGACCGCGACATCGTCGAAGACGAATTCTATGTACTTCGGCGCTTCAAGATCCTGCGTGAATTGGACGCCACAGGCAAAGACCTGGAGCAGGCCATCCGCGATTCCAGGCGCGAAACACCTCAGCGAAGCCAGAATTCAGGTCAGCGCCGCAGTGGCGGACGCCCGCGAACGGGCAAGAATGGCCCGAAGCCAGCGGACGGCAAGTCCGGCGAATCCAAGTCGGGAGGCGGCAAGTCCAACGCCAAACGTGGTAATCGACGCGGCCGCCGTCGTGGCCGTCGCACCGGCAAACGCGGGCCTGAGAAGGGTGGCGCCAGGCCGGAATGACCGCGCCTTGACCGCTTGCGGGACTGATGTTGAAGTTCGAGACGTTATGCGGCGGGCAACTTTCAGCCTGCACGGAGACCAAGATGACCGAATATGATCCTTCCCGCCTGTATCTCGGCGACGATGACGACGACGAAGGCGGAGACGAAGAGAAAAAGGGCGGCGAGGGTGGAAACGGCGACCGCGCCCTTACCAACAAGCTGCTCAAGAGCCGAACAATCATCATCAGCAAGCAGGTAGACGACAAACTCGCCGCGGCCGTGATTGCGCAACTTCGTATCCTGGAAGATGACGATGCGAAGAAGCCGATCACGTTCATCGTGAACAGTCCGGGTGGCAGCGCCGACAGCGGCTTTGCAATCCACGACTACGCACGCTTTGTAAAGCCGCCGGTGCGCAGCATCGTGTGCGGGATCTGTGCGAGCGCTGCTGTGATGATTCACCTCGGTGCCGACAAGGAAAACCGCTACTGCACTCCTTCGAGCCGCTTCCTGTTGCACCAGCCCTCGATGGGCGGACGCGGACAGGCCAGCGACCTCGAGATCCTGAGTGCCGAGATCGATCGCATCAAGGCGCTGTACAACCAGATCGTCAGCCGTGAAACCGGCCGTGCGGTGAAGCAGATCGACAAGGACGTCCATCGCGACTTCTGGATTCCTGCAGAAGGCGCCGCGGAGTACGGGCTTGTGAAGGCCGTCGTCAGCAGCCGCAATGAGATCGAATAGGTGCAGCCTGTGGGCTCAAGTACTCGACTGCTGTCCGGTTTGCTTCTGTGCTTGATTGCGCTGAGTGCCTGCACGGGCGAATTTGACCAGCGACAGGACAAGGCCAATACGCAGGGCTTCGGGGCTGGGTCCGTAGGCACGGTCGCGAACCCTGAGACATCGCGCTACATTCGCGGCGGGGTTTCGATGGCGGGGGCGGTTCGGGACGCGAACGTCATCCTTCGCCCCATACTTGCCGATGGAAGCGTTGACCTCGACGACAACCACGCACTCGGTAACACCGTCACGTTTGCCAACGGCATCTACCAGGCGTTCCTGACGGACAAGACCTATCGCGGCCCCATTCTCGTTGAAGTCAGCGGTGGGACCGGGGTTACTGGCGCAAATCCTGCCACGGCACTTTCCAACCGCTGGCACGACATGCTTGCGGGGCACAAGCTGTATTCAGTCGTTCCCTTTTATCAGGGCTACAACATCTCCGACGTGGACGTCACGCCGCTGACGAGCGTCGCCGTTGCACGTAGCCTCTCATTCGATGGCAGCGTAGCAGGCGTATTGGGCGGCGTTTCAACAGGAATGTTTGGGTTGTGCTGCCAGCAAGTAGCCGAATTCTTCGGGCTTGGGGGCATTCGCGCCCTCATGCCAAAAGACTTTGCGGCCAGCGGCTCATTCGGCAGCGCAGAGCTATACGCGTACGTGATTGCGGGGCTCAGCCAGGTAGCCAAAGACATCGGCGTCACCAACGTTTTCGACTTCTGGCAGGGGCTGTATGAAGATGCCCTGGATGATGGAGAACTCAACGGCTCGATTTCCATTGTCCCGAACACACCCATCAGCATGCCCGATCTGGGAACTGCCGCTTTGCTTGGTGATGCGCTGTTCAACAACTACATGGATCCGAACAACCTTGAGCGCAGAGGCGGCGTGAACAACACGCAAGTCGCCGCAGGCAGCCTGGTCGACACGTTGATTACAGCGCTCAATACATCGCGGGACATTGACACGGCCGTCCGTGCCTATGACCTGGTGTTGTTGGTGCCGCTGAGCCTGAACATGGTCCGAGGCGAGATCTATGCCAGCCGGATTGAGGCGTTGGACCAGATCGGCTCCAGCATCAGCTTTCACCCGTACGGTGATTCAGGTGGCCCAAGCTTCGTGGAGTTCGCCTGGAGTTCCAGCTCGCCAGCCAATGTGAGCATCCAGCAGTACGGGCGCATCACGGTTGATGCGGCGGCAACGAAGGGACAGTACACGGTGACCCTCACCGTGCAGCCACTGGCGGGGCAGACGTATGTCACCGGCCCCACGAAGACGTTCAATATTGCTGTTAATGTGAATTAGGCGGACGCTAGACGCCCAGCGGCACTTCGCCAAACTGTGGATCGACGAAAACCGGCACGCCTGACTTGTTGGAATTCTCGACCAGCGTGCGCATGGCCGCCACGCCCCACTTGGCCCAGAACCGCCGACCAACACCTTCCTGTTTCTCGAACTTCGACATGTCCTGCCGGGAAAGCTTCACAAACGAGCCGAATTGTCGAACGCCGATGGTGTGTTCTACCGCAACGTACTCATCCAGCTTGTCCAGCTCGTTCCGGATGTGAGTACCGGAGCAGATGACGTATGGGTGTGCTCGACCTTCGACTTCAGCCTGGATCGGTACCGGGAAGTCGAAGGGAACCACGATCGCGTCGTTCTGGCCCATGAGGACCAGGTGAAGGCTACCCGTCCAGGCATTCTCTTCGATGACCTCTTCCGGGGTCGTGCCGTCGAGAAAGCAGGCGAACTCGTGCAACGGCTGAAGGAAATTGAACCGGTCGCACTGGAAATGGGCGATCGGGTCGAGCCTGCGCTTGAACAGGTCGGCGATTGCGCGCTTCTGTCCGGGCAGTTTCTCGACCAGGCGGGACTCGGCCGCCTTCATCTTTGCCAGTTCCAGGGCGTAGTCCTGCTTGGGCAGGTGCTGCTTGCTGGCTGCAAGATGATTGGGGACTCCCAATACTCGGGCGTCGAACTTCATGCCAAACTCGATCGAATCTGGGGGTAAAGCACTAGCTAACCATGCGTCATCACGGGCCACAATAGAGTCACCCTCTATTGACACCCATTTGCCCCCTGCTATTTTCTTCGCCCCTCCGCTGTTGGCGGCGGGCTTTGCATTTGAGGGAAGACCATGACAGTAGCGTATTCGCAGCGTAGCTTTCAGGCCAAGCAACCCGAAGTGAAGCCAGAGTGGCACGAGATTGACGCCGCCGGCCAGAACCTCGGCCGTATGGCTAACAAGATCGCCACTTTGCTGATGGGCAAGCACAAGCCGGGCTATACCGCCCACGTTGATACAGGCGACTTCGTCATCGTCACCAACGTTGAAAAGGTCGCTGTGACCGGCCGCAAGAACAAGCAGAAGATCTACCAGAGCTTCAGCGGCTGGCCGAGCGGCCGCAAGCTGCTGACGTTTGATGAGCAGATCGAAAAGAACCCCGAGAAGGTCGTGATGCTGGCCGTGCGCCGCATGCTGCCGAAGACCAAGCTCGGCGCCCGTATGCTGAAGAAGCTGAAGCTGTACGCCGGGACGGAGCATCCGCACAAGGCGCAGCAGCCCAAACCGTTCATTATCACTTACGGCCAGAAGGCCGAGCTGGAAGGCAAGTAATGGCAGACACTGAGATCATCTGGGGCCTCGGCCGCCGCAAGACTGCAGTTGCCCGCGTGCGCATCAAGACCGGCACCGGCGAAGTCTTCATCAACAAGCGCCCGATCAATGAGTACTTCCCCAACCAGCTTGAGCGCCTCTCCGTGGCCAAGCCGTTCAGCGTGACGGAGTTGGCCGGCAAGTTTGATGTTCATGCCAACGTGCATGGCGGCGGGCCGGCCGCACAGGCCCAGGCCGTGCGCCTCGGCATTTCGCGCGCGCTGATCAAGGTGAATAAGGAGCTCGAAAGTAAGCTCAAGGAAACCGACCTGCTGACACGCGATTCCCGAATGAAGGAACGCAAGAAGTACGGCCGTCGTGGCGCACGCCGCGGCTTCCAGTTCAGCAAGCGCTAGCAGGATTCGCTTTGTATGCTCGCGGCGGCCGGAATTCCGGCCGCCGTTTGCTTTGACGATGCCGACGACGACGGAACAAGAGCCAAAACTGCGAGGCGACTCGCCGGTTGATCCCAAGGACAACCAGCGCGGGCCGAAAGTGCGTGCGATGTTCGCGGGCATCGCGGGTCGCTATGACTTGCTGAATCGCATCATCAGTGGCGGACGCGACCAGGCTTGGCGTAAGCGCACGGTGAAGATGGCCGCGCTGACCGGCGGGGAGGCGGTGCTGGATGTCTGCTGCGGCACCGGCGATCTGGCCTTGATGTTCCAACGGGCCAAGGCAAAGCCTGCGCGCGTAATCGCCAGCGACTTCACGCCCGAGATGCTGGTGCTGGCCGCCGCCAAGGCGCGCAAGGCAGGTGTCGAGCTGCCATTGTTCGCGGCCGACGCGCTATGCCTGCCGCTGCCGGACGCGTGCGTGGATGTAGTATCCGTCGGATACGGCGTGCGTAACTTTCAGAACATCGATGCCGGCCTGCGTGAGCTCGCCCGAGTACTCAGGCCCGGCGGCCGCCTTGCGATTCTTGAGGCCACCCCAGCGCGCGGGATCATCGGCCGATTCGCAAACTGGTACATCAACCGTGTAATCCCGTGGCTGGGCAACCTGCTGACGCGCTCCAACGCCCGTGCTTACAGCTATCTCGCTGACAGCATCCAGTTGTTTCCTGACGCGCCCGCACTCAAGGCGCGGCTGGAGGCTGCCGGGTTCACGGACGTCAGATTCCGCAAGCTGAACCTCGGCACCATGGCCATCCATGTAGGCGTTCGCGCAAGTTAGGGAAAACTTAGCGTTGCAACGGACGCCCCCGGCGCTATTAACTCAGCCCAACCTTTCCGGGAGCGTGTGGTGGCAGACAAGAAAAAGAAGATGGGCCTGATCAAGAAGCTCGTGCTGTTTGGCGGCGTGGGTTTTGTCGGGCTGGTCGCGGTTGCCTTTGTTGGTCTCTACTTCGCATCCAGCAGAGCGCTGGCGCAGGATCAGTCGCTGGAGGTGGAGGCCATCGAGATCCCGGAAGGTGACTCCGATGCGATCGAACGCGGCAAGTACCTCGTCGATCATGTTATGGGCTGCGCACACAGCGATTGCCACCGGGCGGACATGGGCGGCGGTGCCGTGATCGATGAACAGCCCATCGGTCGCGTCTACGCTCCGAATCTTACCGCGGGCAAAGGCAGTGCTACTGCGAACTATGACTCGAAGGACTGGGTTCGCGTCATCCGCCACGGGCTGAAGAAAGACGGGAAGCGCGCGCTGATCATGCCGTCGGAAGATTTCTGGGTGTACCCGGACTCCGACATCGGCGCGGCCGTTGCGTACATCAAGTCGCTGCCGGCTGTGGACCGCGAGAACCCCGGGCACTCACTCGGGCCGATCGGCATGCTGATTGTGGCAACTGAGCCGGTGTTCGCCTGGGACAAGATCGACCACAGCAAAGAGCGACCGAAGGCTGAGCCTGGGCCAACCAAGGAGTGGGGCGAAGTTCTGGCAGGCTCATGCCGCGGCTGTCACGGCGAAACGCTATCTGGCGGCAAGATTCCAGGTGGTGACCCGAGTTGGCCCGAGTCGCGCAACATTACGCCGGATGAAGCCACCGGGATCGGCAAGTGGGAATTCGCGGACTTCGAGAAGGCTTTCCGGCACGGCGAACGGCCGGACGGAACCAAACTGCACGAGGCCATGCCCTACCGCATGTTCGAGGGCATGAATGACGACGATGTCGAGGCACTCTGGAAGTACCTGAAAACAGTGCAGCCCAAGCCGGCCGGCGGCCGTTAGTCGTTGGAACGTGGACCGACCCCACCCTTTGGGTGGGGTCGGTTTGCTTGTTACCTTGTTGCGACTTTGCCTCAATGCGAGAACACATGCCGAAACTGCTGCTGGTTGGTCTTTGCCTGCTGTGCTCCGCAGCTTCTTTCGCACAGGACCAGAACTACTGGGCCCAGCAGTACGGAACCCGTTCCCACATGCTGGGCGGTGCTGTGGTCGGCGGAGTGGATGACACCAGCGCGGGTTACTACAACCCCGCTCGGCTTGCGTTCATAGACAACCCGTCACTTTCCGTCAGCGCGACAGTCTACCAGCTCAGCCGCTATTTCGTCCGCGACGGGGCGGGTAGGGATCGTGATCTCGATGCATTGAACTGGCGTGTGATACCTTCGCTCGTCTCCGGTATTCACCTGTTCGAGTTTGCTCCCGGGCACTCTTTCGGCCACACGATCATGGCCCGCCACTATTACGGGAATAGCGTAAGCGTGCGACGCGAGGCGCGTGAAAACGTCATCGGCGATGTTCGCAGCCCGGGCGATGAAGACTACACCGCACAGATCACAGCCGACCTCGACCTTCAGGAGTATTGGCTGGGCCTCAGCTGGGCATGGAAGCTGACAGATCAACTTTCTTTTGGCGCAACGATGTTTGGCGGGCTGCGCACCGAGAAGCTGCTGGCGGACGTAGACGCGCGAGCAGTCTGGTTCAACGGCACGGCGTTTGAGGCAGCCGCGATCGAGAATTCGACCTACGTGAACTACGTCGACGTACGCGCGTTCTGGAAGATCGGGCTAGCACTCGACCTTGGATCATTCAAGGCTGGGGTTGCTGTGACGACCCAGTCCGTCCATTTGTGGGGTGAGGGCACGGTTTCCCGCGACCTGGAGATCTTGAACATCGACCCGGATCAGGACGGGGTGGGTGCTTCGCTGGTGCTGAATGATCGTCAGGACGCCCGGCCGACGGAATTCCGCTCGCCCTGGTCACTCTCGGCCGGGGCAGAATTGACGGTACTGCCGTCCAGGACGCGCATCTGTGCCAGTGTTGAGTGGTTCCTGCCTGTCGGCTCCTGGACTGTGATTCGCCCGGAGAGCGGTGCGTTTTTGCAGGGGGCGACGACTTTGATCGGCGGCTCGAATGACTTCTTGAAAGTCAGGCACGGGTCGAACGGCGTTTTCAACGTGGCGGCCGGCATCAGCCAGCCCTTCGGCTACTGGCTCATTGGCGACTGGACGGGCCACTGGGGCTTCTACACGGACTTTTCGTCGAACATCGCGAAGCACGACGACGCCATCCGGCTCGGTGCAACGGAATGGGATCTCTACCACGGATTGACGGGCGTTACCGTCGCCTCCGGCAAGAGCGAGTTCGGTCTGGGTGTACACTTCACGATCGGCAGCGATTCCGTAGAGCAGAACATCAATCTGGACGGGCCGACGGAGCAGACTCTCCTGCTGGGCGTCTCGGAGAGCGCCCGTGGGGTGTACTGGGCGATCGGCATCATCGTCGGCTACACCTATTTCTTCTGAACGAGGGCCTATAGACTGGATCGGCCAAGTGGGGCTGCTGGAGCAAGCATGCGAAGTGTTGTTCAGTCAGGGCTGATTTGCCTGTCGTTGTGTTTCGCAGTTTCGATCACTTCAGCCAAGGAAGTTGACTCAACTCCGGCCGGGCTGGACCTTCCCGATAGCGTTCGCGAGTACCTGGCCGCCAAGTACTTCGACGAGTGCGAGCCTGGCGATGCTCGCATAGACAAGGCTGTGGAAGTGCTGCAGGTGCCGGACGCCATCCTGGCCCACATTCGCATCAATGAGTGGGAAGCCGGCCAACTCGAGAACTTCGCAACCAACAAGCTTCATCTGATCGTTACGGCTTCGAACGGCGAGACCCACTCGATCGTTTTCCGTGACGGGCGAAAGCGTAGCGACCGGAAGCTCACGTCAGAGCGAGAGCGGGTGCTGCGTCGACTTTACAGTGACACTGCATTTGGCGCTCCCGAAGCTGCGGAACTCGTGGATGCCCGGCGAAAGCTCGATCCCACAAGGGTACTTGAGCAGGCTATTTCCGTGCTGGACGACAAGCACGCACTGGATGAAGACACGCTGAAACGCGCCCGCGAGAATTTGAAGGCAGCAAAGGATGGCGGCGCAGAGCTGGCAATCGCCCTTTCCGCTCTGGGCGCGGGCGAGCATCCGATCGCGAACCAGTGGGCGGCTGTGTGGCTGATCTCGCGCATGGACACGATGGACTTTGACCGCGAGGACTCCGATCTCAGTGTCAAAGACCTGCAGACCATGGACGCCCGCACGTTCTACGAGAACGTGTTCTACGCCACCAAGGCGCGTCTCGATTTTCCGTGGGGCCGCAAGTGCGAGGACAAGGACTTCCTGCAGCAGGTGCTGTCACCGCGCGGGACAGGCGAACCTCTGCAGCGCTGGCGCAGGCATTTCTTTGAGGCGCTTGAGCCGGAGTTGCGCGAGCTGAAAGAGGGCGACGCCCAGAAGGCGATCGACCTCGCGCGCGGCGCGACCTACGACTTCTTCCAGTACGAAGGCGACACCACCTGGGAAGACTTCGGCATGCTGACGGCGCTGGCCGTGCACGAGGGCCGCTGCGAAGACTGCAGCAACGTCGAGAACTGCATGCTGCGCGCCGCGGGCTTCCCGGCCGCGCAGGCGTTTACGCCCTGGTGGGGCCACGGCGACGGCAACCACGCCTGGACCGTCATCCCCAGCATTGACGGCGCCAAGAACGGCAACGGCGGCAAGGCAGTCAAAGTGTACCTGAAGACCTGGGACAAGCTGGAGGACATCACTGCGGTCAACACCGACGTGATGGACGTGACGGTGACTCTGGACGAAGGAGTGACGGGCGAAAAGGCCGCCCTGTGTGTCTGGAACCACGACGAATGGCGGGTCGTTGCCCGAAGCAAGATCGAGGGCCGCAAGGTGACGTTCAAGGACGTCGGCAAGCGCCGCGACTTCATCCTGTGCGTGCAGGCCGAGGCCAGCAAGGACCGGCTGATTGCGCTCGTCGCCGGCAAACAGGTTGAACTTGCCAACCCGGCAGGCACGGATGCGGGCAAGGATGCATTCGACTGTGAGTTGGAAAAGGCCTGCGACCTCGGCGAGTTCCAGCCGGAAGAAGAGTACACGGTCTACGTTCACACAGCCGACGGCTGGAAAGAAGTGGATTCAACCCGCGTCTCAACCGGCGCGATCAGCTTCAGCTGCGACCCTCAGCGGCTCTATCGCATCGTCGGAGCGGGCATAAACAGCCGCCCGTTCATCGGCGCCAAGGGCGATGACGGGCCGAAGCTGACGCGGTTCTAGAAGCCCTGCCACTTGCGGTCTTCTTCCCACTCCTCTTCGGACATGACCTGCTTGCCGAGGACGTCCTCGAACGTCTTCTTGGCGCCGCGCGTCTCGGGGCCTTCGTTGAACAGTCGCCCGACGACGTCCAGCAGCTTCCACATTTGCTCGGGTGTGCTGCCGGTGTTGAGCGCGCCCTGCACGTGGCCCTTTAGTTGCGGCGCTACGTCCATCGGTATCAGCGACGCAACGATGCACAGGCTGCGCTGGCGGGGTTCCATGATGGGGCGTGAAAGCACACGCCCATAGCCTTCAACGATCGCCCAGTCGGCGAGGTCCGGGCTGTTGGATTTTGCGAAGCGGTCAATCTGATCGGCCTTGTCACGGTAGATCTCGTCGAACAGCTCTTTGCCGCGCTTGCGGAACAGCCCCATGTCGTCGCCTTCGAGCGGATGCTCACGCAGCTTGACCTCGCCGGTCAGTGGGTTGCCTGCCTTCTTGCATGCATCCTTGAATGCTGCCAGCGCGTTCAGCGCTCTCGGATAACCCGCAAACAGGTGGGTCTGCAGAATCGCCTCGCGGATCAGCTCCGGGTCAGGCCGTGGGTCCAGCTTCAGCAGGGCGTCAAAAAGGCGGCGCGCGTGCTCGCCGTGGCCGTCGGCCGTGATCGCCGCCGCCATTGCCAACACAGCATCGTTCCTGTCCAGCGGATCGATGCCGGTCAGCAGAAAGCTGATCGTCGCCGGCTCAACTCGTTTCGCGATAGGCATACCGGCAGGATAACCAAACCAGAGCCCCGCCCGAAAGGGCGGGTTCGAACGCTCCGGGCGCTCGAAAGAGTACTTCGGTTAACGCGGCTTCGTCGCGCGTCCCCGGCTTGTCGGTCGGGGCTCTAGGGCGGCGTCACCCAGTGAGCGATCTTCTCCGGCAGTTTCCCATGTAAGGCAGCCAGCCTGAGCGTGTTCAGGGCGGTTCGCGCCGTGCGCCATTTGACGAGTTCTCTCTCGCCGGGGACTCGCAGGTGCCAGGCGCGCACCTCATCGCCCATCGCCGCCGCGAGCCAGACCGTGCCGACCGGCTTGTTGTCGGTCCCGCCGCCGGGGCCGGCTATGCCAGTCACAGCCACGCACAGGTCGGCGCCGCTTTCGCGTTTAATGCCCGCGGCCATCTCGACGGCCGTCTCGCGGCTGACGGCGCCGTGCGCATCCAGCGTCGCCTGCTTCACGCCCAGCCTGCGGACCTTAGCGGCGTTGCTGTAGGTGACGGCGCTCTCGACCAGCACGTCGCTGCTGCCGGGCACGTTGGTCAGCAGGTGGGCGATCATGCCGCCGGTACAGCTCTCGGCGCAGGCGACTTTCAGGCCCTTGTCCGCGAGCAGCTGCACGGTGCAGGTCTCCAGCTCGACGTTGCCCTCGGCGAACACCAGGTCTCCAAGCTCCGTCCGTGCGGCAGCGAGGATCGGCTGGAGCACCTTGTCCGCATCTGCCTGCTCGGTCGCCGAAACCCGCCAGCGCAGGCGCATCACTGCGTCGTCGACGAGGATCGCGCCCTCAGCCTGCTCGCTTTGCAGCAGGGCCTTAACGCGCTGGTCAAGGTCGCTTTCCGGTATACCGAAGACCCGCAGTTCGCGGCTGAAGAAGCGCTCATGCAGCCCGAATTCGTGGATGATCGCGGCGCGTAGCTCTTCGGCCCAAATGCCCTTCAACTCACGGGGAACGCCCGGCAGGACCGCGATTCCGCCGTCGCCGTTGCGGGCAAGGAAACAGGTCGCTGTCCCGAAGGCATTCGCGATGAAGGTTGAGCCCTCCGGCCTGGCGCACTGGCGCTCGCTGCCCTGGGGGAACTTGCGACCGACGGCGGCGTAGCGCTCGCTGAGCTTGGCCAGTGCGTCGTGGTCGAGCTTCAGCGGCACGCCGAGTGCCCCGGCCACGGCCTGTCGGGTGTTATCGTCGACGGTGGGGCCGATGCCGCCCGTGGTCACGACAAGCAGCCCTTCCGCGAGTGCGGCCTTGATACGTGGGGTCAGCTCGGCTTCACGGTCGTTGACGGACAGGTGGTAGGCGACATCGAAGCCCAACTCACCCAGTTCACGGGCAAGCCAGGCCGTGTTGGTGTTCACAATGAAGCCGTGAACGACCTCGTTCCCGACCGCAATGATGCAAGCGCGCTGTGCCATGACCTCAGTTTCTATTCGTGTGTGGCAAGTGGCCAGTGAGCAGTGTCAAATGCACCCTGTTGCCGAGCACTGACCACTGAACAGCGAACGAATCAGACGCTAGACTCAGCCCATGCCCGAGTTCGACGGCATCATTTTTTCCGACCTGCACCTGTCCGGTGATACTCCCGGGCTCAACGGCCTGTTTGACAAGTTCGTTGACCGCGTGGAAGGAACCCCTGAAGTCGCCTGCCTGGGCGATCTGACCGAATACTGGATCGGCCACAAGCACCTGAGGTCCGAGTTCGGGCGCTACTTGAGCGATCAGATGGAGCGCCTCGCCAAACCCGCCAAGCGTGCGATCTGGGTGAACGGCAACCGCGACTTTCGCTTTCAGGAACGCGCCCGGCACATCGGCTACCGGGCATTCCGCAACCGCTACGAGGGTGAATTCGCCGGCGTGCAGGTGGACCTTGAACACGGTGACCTGTTCTGCACGCAGGACCGCGCCTATCAGCGCTTTCGACTCTGGTTCCGTAACTTTCCCTGGTGGCTGTTTGACTGGTTCACGACCGAAAACGCCGCGCACCGGCTGTGCCACTACATGCGCGGTAAAAGCAAGGGCGATGAAGCCCGCAACGACCCTGAGCACTACGGCATCCAGCCAGAGCCGGTCAAGAACCTGGTGGCACGGGGTGCCAAGGCCATTGTCGCGGGCCACGTGCACACGCCGTTTTCGCGAGACTATGTAGTCGGCGAAAACGTCGGGCGTCTGTTCGTGACCAGCGACTGGCGCATGAATGGCGCAGTCGTGTGTACGGTCAAGGACGGACAGTTCAAGCTGATGCATTTCGATGGGACGGACTTCGCGCCCTTTGAAGCTCCTGAGAAGCAGGGCATCTACTCACTGGAAATGGCGAGATGAGCACGGAAGACCTGATCGAGACAATCGACGCGCTTGGCAAGCCGAAGCTGGCCGTAGTAGGGGACCTGATCCTTGACCACTACGTGTTCGGCGCGGTGTCACGCATCAGCCCCGAGGCTCCGATTCCCGTGCTGCACGTTCGGCGTGAAGAAGACCGTCTTGGCGGTGCAGCGAACGTGGCGGCCAACATTCTTAGCCTTGGCGGCGATGCGGCATTGGTCGGCGCGATCGGGCGGGATGAGCCCGGGTCGCGCTTCCGCAAGCTCGCCGGCAAGGCGAGCGGCCTCAGCCTTGCAGCAGCGCAAACAACCACTCGTCCGACGGTGCTGAAGACCCGCATGGTCAGCCAGAACCAGCAAATGCTGCGCGTAGACCGCGAAGAGCCCGGAGCACTGGCGGCGGCCGAGCTGAAGGAAGTCACCGCGCGCGCCTTACAGTCCCTGGCGGGTGTCAGGGCGCTGGTCATCAGTGACTATGGCAAGGGTGTAATCACCCCGGAAAGCTCGCAGGCCATGATTGCGGCGGCAAGCAAGGCCGGAGTCCCCGTCATCGTTGACCCGAAGGGCCGAGACTATTCCCGCTACAAGGGCGCCACGGCTGTTACTCCGAACCGTGCAGAAGCCGAAGCGGCGACCGGCATTGACTGCGCAACCATGGAGGGCGTCGAAGCCGCCGGGCGCAAGCTGTGCCGCGAGCTGAAGCTGAAGGCGGCGGTCATTACACTTAGCGCGCAGGGCGTGGCGGTGATTCCAGCGCGAGGCAAGCTTGCGCACTTTCCGGCCCAGGCCCGCAGCGTCTACGACGTGACAGGCGCAGGTGACACGTTCATTGCCGCATTCGCCATGTGTGTTGCCGGCGGCGCGGAATTGAACACCGCTGCGCGAATCGCGAACTATGCGGCGGCGTTGAAAGTCGCCCGCTTTGGCGCTGTTGCGATCACACGCGAGGAGTTGCGACGCAGCGTGATCAGCGCACACGAGGGCTTTGACCATGCGGGCAAGGTGATGACGCATGCGGAGCTTGTCGAGGCACTTGTGCCGCATCGCAGGCACGGCGAACGTATTGTGTTTACGAACGGTTGCTTCGACCTGCTGCACCAGGGCCACGTGACCTACCTGAACTTCTGCCGCGGGCAGGGCGACGTCGTGGTGATCGGCCTCAACAGTGATGCAAGCGTGCGCCGCCTGAAGGGGCCCACTCGACCGGTGAACGAGGCCGAGGCTCGTGCCCGCGTTCTGGCGGCGCTGAGTGACGTCGACTACGTGACTGTATTTGAGGAAGACACGCCCGATCAGCTGATCCGCGAGTTGCGCCCGGATGTGCTGGTGAAGGGCGAAGACTGGTCGGGCAAGAAGGTTGCAGGTGCATCATTTGTGGAATCGACGGGTGGGCGCGTGGTGTTTGCCCCGCTCGTGCAGGGCAAGAGCACAAGCAACATGATCGAGAAGGCCAAGGGTCCGGGCGGGCGTGCCAGGTCCAAGCCCGCAGGCAAGAAGGTCAAGGCGGCGAAGTAAGGAACGAGAGTGCCGAAACAGAAGATTCTCAGGGAATTCAGTGACCAGCTCAACGCCAGTGCCGATCTCAAGCGCAAGTTGATCGAGTTGCAGGGCGAGGTGATGGCCGACATCGCGGTTGCGATCGTTGACGCGTTCCGCAACGGCCATCGCGTCTATTGGTGTGGCAACGGCGGCAGCTTCACAGATGCGCATCACATAGTGGGTGAGCTTGTCGGCAAGTACGGGTACGACCGTCCGCCGCTTCCATCGTTCGTCCTGGGCGCCGGCGTTGCAGCCATGACGGCGATCGCCAACGACTACGGCTACGAGCATGTCTTCAGCCGCGAGGCCAAGGCCTGCGTGCAGGCCGGGGACGTGCTGGTTGGCCTGACCACCAGCGGAAACAGCAGGAACGTTTGCGACGCGATGGCGGCGGCGCAGGAGCTGGGTGCGCTGACAATCGGGCTCGCCGGTGAAAAGAAGGCGCGAATCGACGAGGTCAGTGACCTCGTCCTGCACGTGCCAAGCACGCATACCCCCCGCATCCAGGAGTGCCACATCACCGTCGGCCATGTGATCTGCGACGTGGTCGAGAAGCACCTGTTCCCGCAGTAGGGGCGGGTTCGGATGCCCGCCAGCCGGGTGATATACACGGGGCGGCCCTTTGCGGCCGCCCATGCAACTATGGGAAGCGCACGCGAAGAGCTGATTGCGATCCAGAAGCGCCTCGTCGAGGAGCTGAAGGAGAACATCTACGACACCGTAGGGCGTCGTGATGCCGCGCTGGACCGCTACTACAAGGACTACCAGCGCGAGTTCAAGCGCGGCTACGAGCGACTCTCCAGTCGTGACGAGTTGCTGCAGCGCCTGATGCGAACCGACGTTGCCTACTTTGGCGACTATCACACGCTGCGCAGTTCGCAAACCGCGGTACTGGACCTGCTGCAGGGAGCCGCGGAGCGCGGGCGCGATGTTGTGCTGGCAGTCGAGATGCTCTACGCCGCAGACAAGGCCCATGCGCAGGCATACATCGACGGCGAGATCGATGACGAGACCTTTCGCTGGCGCGTGAAGTGGGACGAGAGCTGGGGGTTTCCCTGGGAAAGCTACAAGCGGTTCTTCGACTTCAGCAAACGTTACAACGTCCCGCTTTTCGGGTTGAACATCAACGCCGATCACCGTGAAGGCGACTTGGCCTACCGGGACCAGTTCTCCGGTGACCTGGTTACCGCCCTCACGCACCTTTATCCGGAGCGCCTCGTGGCGGTCGTCTATGGTGACCTGCATCTGGCAGGCAAGCACCTGCCTCATGCAGTCGAGACGCGCCTGGCGAAGTACGGCACGAAGCGTCGGATTCTGCGTGTGTACCAGAACTCCGAGACCCTCTACTGGAAGCTGGTCGCCAAGCATCTCGAGCACGTGGTCGATTACATCAAGATGCGCCGCAACGAATACGTTGTGATGAACGCAACCCCGCTCGTGAAGTTCCAGAGCTTCGCCAACTGGCAGTCGCGCCGGCAGGAGCTGGTCTTCGAGGGTCCCGACGAGATTGAGCTGCAGACCGAGACGGCCCTGCTGGACCAGGTCAACCAGTACGTCCGCACGATCACCGACTATCTCGGGCTTAAGCTGGAAGAGCCGGAGAACTATGAGCTATTCACCGCGGCTGACCTGGACATGCTCAGCAATCTGGTTGAGCGCGGAATCTACACCGCCGCCGAGATGGACGCGCTGAAAGACTACATGGCGATGACCGAGAGCGCATTCTTTGAACGCGCCCGGGTGCTCTACATCGGCAACTTCACGGTCGCCAATGCCGCAGAGGCAGCTGCACGCTATGTGCTGAGCGAGCTGAGGCCGACCAGCAGTGAAGCCGTGGACAGCCGCGACGAGTTCTACGCGCGCTGCATGGTCGAAGCGCTGGCATTCTTCTGCAGCAAGCTGATTGACCCCCGGCGCCACGCGCGAAACGCAGACGACTGGAATGCGATCATCGAGAAGTTCGGCCGTCGCCGCAAGCTCGGCCGAATTCAGAAGCTGGATGTCGCGGTCGCACGCGGCTTCCTGCGGCACCGGGCTTACGAGCAGAAGGTGCTTGGATCCGGCACGTACAACGGTTCGCCGCGATCCTTGTTCGAGTTGCCGACGGATGAGCACGTAGCATTGACCCGCGCGCTCGGCCGTGCGCTCGGGGATCGGCTGTATAGCTCGCTTGAGAGTGGTGTGACGCGTGCATTGATCCGTGAAGCCGCGCAGGATGAACTGCGCAAGCCGGACCAATCCCGCAACCGCTACTTCCAGTTGCTCGGACTTAGCAAGGAATCGCGCACGACGAGGCATATTCAGCCGTCGGCCATGCCGCGCAGCTTCATCGAAGACGAGTAGGTGCTGCCCCTACAACATGGCCAGGAAGTCGTCTTCGGTGATTACCTTGACGCCGAGGTCGTTTGCTTTCTTGAGCTTGCTGCCGGCGTTTTCTCCGGCGACGACGTAGCTGGTCTTCTTGCTTACGCTGCCGCTGGCTTTGCCGCCGCGGTCGCGGACCATCACCTCGGCCTCGTCGCGGGTGAACCTGGTCAGTGAGCCTGTGAATACGAAGGTCATACCCGAAAACTTGCCTTCGCCGGCCACGAGCTTCTTGACCTCTTTTGGATGTACCTCGCCACGCAGGCGCTCGATCAGCCCGCGGTTATGCTCGTCGTGCAGGAACTTGATGACGGACTCTGCGATGATCGGCCCGACTCCCTCGATCTCGTTTAACTGCTCATCCGTCGCGTTCAGCAGGCCGTCGATACTGCCGACTTCATTGGCAATCAAACCGGCGACGGTCTCTCCGACGTTGCGGATGCCCAGCGCGTAGATGAACTTGGCGAGAATGGGGGTCCGAGACTTCTCGATCTCCTCGATCAGGTTGTCGATCTTCTTCTCACCCCAGCGCTCGAGCTGAAGCATCTCGTCGCGTTTGCCCGGCAGTTCATAGAGGCTGGGGGGATCGTGGATCAGCCCGGCCTCCAACAACTGCTCAACGTTCTTCTCGGCCAGGCCCTCGATGTTCATCGCCGTTCGCGAGCTGAAGTGCACGATCGCGCCCATTACCTGTGCCGGGCAGCCCAGATGGTTCGGACAGCGGATCACCACCTCTTCGCCCAGCTTCACCAGCTCGCTATCGCAGCGCGGGCAATGGGTTGGGAACTTGAACGGCTTGGCGCCGGCTGATTTGACCACGCGCAGCACCTTGGGGATCACGTCGCCGGCGCGATGAACCATCACGGTGTCGCCCGGCCGAATGCCAAGCCGCTCGATCTCATCTGCGTTGTGCAGACTGGCGTGTGTGACCGTTACACCGCCGACTTTCACGGGCACAAGTACGGCGACCGGCGTGATCGCGCCCGTACGCCCGACCTGTACCTCGATCTGTTCGCAGACGGTTTCTCTTTCTTCGGGCGCGAACTTCATGGCGAGCAGGTAGCGTGGGCTCTTGCTGCGCGCGCCAAGCTCAAGCTGCGCGGCGTGGTCGTCCACTTTGACCACCATGCCGTCGATCTCAAACGGCAGCGCATGGCGTTGCGCCTTGAACACGTCAAACAGCCCGATGACTGCCTCGACGCCCTTCAGCGTCTTGACCTGCAGCGGGCTGCCTTTCAGCAGGTCCGCGCTGGTAAGGAAGCCCCAGCGTTGCAGCGCCCTGATCGACTCGGACTGGCTGTTCAGCCCCGCGTCTTCCGGGTTAGCCACCTGGTACCAGACGGCGCTCAAAGGGCGCGCGGCCGACTTGCGGTAGTCGATCTGCCGCAGGCTGCCGCTGGCGGTATTGCGCGGGTTTACGTAGGTCTTGGCGCCCTCCTGCTCAAGCCTTTCGTTCAACTCGGCAAATGCCTTCTTTTCGATGTAGACCTCGCCGCGAACTTCCAGCCGCTTGGGAAACTTGCCTTTCAGTTTCAGCGGCACGGTCTTGATGGTCTTCACGTTGGGCGTGACATCCTCACCTACCTTGCCGTCGCCCCGGGTGCTCGCGACGCTGAGGCGTCCATCCTCGTACACCAGCTCGCAGGACAGCCCGTCGTACTTGGGCTCGCAGATCAGCTCCACGTCGCCTGCGTCCTCCGCGAGGCGCTTAAACCATGCACGGGCCTCCTCCTCGTTCATCGCGTTTTCAATGCTCAGCATTGGCACGCGGTGCTCGACCTTGGCGAGGTCCGTGCGCAGCCCGGCGCCGACCTGCACGGTGGGGGAGTCGGGGCTTTGCAGCTCCGGGTGTTCGGCCTCGAGCGCTTCCAGCTCGCGCATCAGGGCGTCGTACTCGGCGTCGGTGATTTCGGGCTCGGCTTTGCTGTAGTACAGGTGGTTGTGCCAGCGCAGCGCATCAGCCAGCCATTCGGCCTGTTTGGCGGGGTCCTTGCCTTTTGGGCGCTTCTCGGGTTTTTGGGTCTCGGCCATGGATGGCGATTCTGATTTGCCCCGGGGCGCCTGCCAATGCCCGCGCAAACTTCCGCTAAAGGCCCCGCACGACTGTCGCCGATAGACGGGGACGGCAGGGCGCAATGGGCGCCCGCTGCAGAGACCGCCACTTCAGGAGCACTCCAATGTCCGATACCGCCATGGAACGCAGGCTTGACGAACGCCGCGGTCCGGTCCGCCGCAACACTGACATCAAGCGCGCACTGCTTGAAGAAAGCCTGCGCGAGCTGCCCCGCTACTTCGTCAGCTACGTGGACAAGACGCAGGGCGTATACAGCTTCTACTACAACAACCTCTACGACGCGCAGATGATGGTTGCCGAACTCAAGCGCCAGGGCGTCGAGGAAGACTCGATCGCGATGTACGGCCGCCACGACGAATAACTAAGCCAGCAAGGCATGGAGCGCCGGGCGAGCACGCCCGGCGTTCGTCATTTGTGGTGCAAGGGGCGGCGTGTCACGCCGCCTGTGCGCTCGATCAGGATCATTTCGTTGGCGGCGACCGATTCCCAGCCCGGGTCCCGGCTCAGGGGCTCGGACGAGACAATCACGGCGTGGCCGTCCTCGCCCGGCTCAACCATCCGGCACAGGCCGCCGTCGCATGTGTAGCGTTTGCCGGCATGAACAAACAACGTTGATGCGTTCCCCGGCTTGTCGTTGGTGACACGGCAGGCGACGGAGCGCGTTCCGTCACTCAGGGCAAGATTCAGGTAGTGCGGCTGCGTCACGGCCGCGCCCTTGGCCAACTCGAATATGCGGTCGATAGCGGCCTGCAGGCAGGCGGCAAGACCTTCTGCACTGTCTGGCTCGCCATGCCGGACGACTTCACGGGCGAACAGCGCGAACAGGTGCTCGGAGTCTGTGGTTCCCCTGATCATCCCGAAGGACTCGTCGTCGAGTTCGTTCAGCAGCGTGCGCCGGAGCTTTGCGAAGCCGCCGACGTCGCCGTTGTGCATGAAGGCGTAGCGCCGCCAGGTGAATGGATGCGTGTTCGTCTCGGTTACCGGCAGGCCCATCGTTGCAGCGCGCACGTGTGCCAGGATTGTTCGGCTGCGGGTTACATCTGCCAGGTGTTGCAGATTCTGGTTGCTCCAGGCCGGGCTGATGGAGCGAAACAGGGCGGGCTCAGGGCGAACCTCTGGCACGTACCATGCAAGTCCGAAGCCATCCCCGTTCAGGGGTTCTTCACGCAACTCGCTCTGGAAGCTCTGATGAATGAGCGAATTTTCAGGACGCGAAATCAGCGACGAAAGAATCAAAGGCGGGCCCTGATAGAGCACGAAGCGACACATACGCGTCCTTGGCAGTTGCGCACCACTCTAGCACGGCAAGGCCTGCACCCCTATTGCGGGCAACTATCCAGTCCGGTTTACTTGCAACCATGAAGGGTCGCGTGGCAGCATTGCTTGGGCCGGGAACTGGTTTGGGCTTTCTGCTGGTTGCGGTCCTGGCCGGCTGGAGCGTGCCGGTTGCATTTGTTGGCGGCGGACTTGCGATGCTGACAGGCGCGCTGGGCGGGCTGGCATTTAAGAGACTTGGAACCAGGGACAAAGAGACCAGTGAGCAACGAGACCGATGATGATCAGCCAACGGTACGCGGTGCAACGCACACGGCCGATGGCAAGGAACTACGCAACATCTGGGAAAAGTACCGCTCCAGCGGTGACGTAGACTCGCGTAACCAGCTGACTGAGTTCTATTACGACATGGTTCGCGCCAATACAGAGAACATCGCCAAGATCCTCATTGAGGCCATTGAGGAAGGCGATCTTGGCCAGGCCGGTGCCGTGGCCTTTTTTGAAGCGATGAACGAGTTCGATCCGTCGGTGCACAGCAGCTTCGAAGAATTCGGAAGCCTCGCGATTCGCAAGGCAATCGTAGACGAGATTCGGGGGCTTGTCGGCAGCGAAGTAACACCCGACGACCTTCAGTAGGCCTATCGTTTCTCACTCAAGAAGCGCCGCTCTCAGGGCGGCGCTTCTGCATTTGCACTTGGGCAAATAAATCTGTCCAAGTCGTTTGACCTACCGTACTTGAGGGTGTAAGTTATAAACTGTAAAATACACCCCATCAATTATGGAGTCATCAATGCCCACCATCGCTCCCGAGCCCACGCTCCCCCGTTATGGCTTTTCACGCGCATCTGCTTACCTGCCAAAGGCTTATGTCCAATCCGGCGGTACCAAGGGCGTGACCAAGAAGGCGCTCGACGCGCTTTGGGACAGATTCAAGGGCAAGGGAGATGATTCAGCCAGGGCAGAGTTGATTCAGATGTACCTACCGCTCGTTCGTGTGACGGCCGAGCGCATGCACGGAAAGCTCCCATCCCATGTAGACGTAGATGAATTGATCCAGGCCGGCGTGTTCGGGCTAATGGATGCAGTTGACGGCTTTGACCCGGAGCGTGGCGTCAAGTTCGAGGTCTACGCCAAGCAGCGCATCGGCGGCGCCATTCTCGACGACCTTCGCAACCAGGACTTCGCCCCGCGTCTCGTTCGAACCCACAGTCATCGCATGGACCGCGCCTACAAGGACGTGGAGGCGGACACGGGCAAGGTGCCTGAGCCGTGCGACGTTGCCGAGCGCCTCGGGATCAGCCTCGAAGAGTACGACCGCTGGATGCGCGAAATCAACATGGCGAACATCGTCAGCCTTGATCGCGCCAGCAGCGAGTATGACGGCGAGGGCAAGGAGATCAGGAAGGTCGACACGATTGAGGACACCGATGTCGAAGCCCCGACCAACAACCTGGAGAAGCGTGAACTGGTCGAGCTCGCCACGCGTGGGCTCAGCCGCAAAGAGAAGCTGATCGTCATCCTCTACTATCTTGAGGAGTTGACGATGAAAGAGATCGGCCTCGTACTCGACCTAAGCGAGAGCCGGGTGTGCCAAATCCACCACCGGATCATCTACCGGCTGAAGGAGTCACTCGAGCGGCTGAAGGACGACTTGCTCGGCTAGGTCTTTTGTGTCACGCGCTGCACACGCTGCACGCCAGGGCCCGGGCCAAAAGCCCGGGTTCTGTGCATCCCGGGGCTTGCGAGGTCATAGAGAAGGAAGCAGAGTGACCAACCTCCCCATGGCAGACGGCAGATATTTTGGCTAACCGTTTGTCCGTTCGGTCGTTACATTGGATGTGCTGACCCCGGCCAGCCCCTCTCGGATTCCGATTCCATGCACAAGTGGTGTTTCTTCGCAGTAGTGTTGGCAGCGGCAGTGCTGGTTAGTGACAGTCTGCGGGCCGAGGACACTCTCCAGTTTCCGCGCATCCGCCAAATGCAGGACCTCGTCCGGCGGGCCAGTGACAGCCGCTACAAGGACGAAGGTGGCTTGCTGGGCCAGGATGCATTCTCTGCCGGGTTCAGCGCAGGCTACATCAGTGACTACTACTGGCGCGGTTTCAAGCTGTTTGACAGCGACCTGCTGGTACGTGGCGACGCATACGTCAACGTCTACGGCTTCGAAGCCAGCGTCTGGGCCATGTGGGATGCTGCGCGCGACAAGTACCGACCAACCGAGGTGGACTACCGGTTCCGGTACAAGTTCGAGATCGAGGGGGCGCTGATCTCGATCGGCTATACCTACTACGACTTCTCGGGTAGCGATGGCGACCTCGGCCGGCGCGACCAGGGCTTTGGCCGGCAACCGCTGAAGCAGTTCCCGGATGACCGATTCCCGCCCAGCATTCACGAGCTTCACATCATGCTGACGTACTTTACGTCGGTGCTGCAGAGTGAAGGTGCAAACCTGCGCTACACGCTCAACTACTGGCAGCGGCTGGACGATGAAGGGTCTCGCTGGGAAAGCTCGATCAGCCTGTTTGTAGACAGCCCGACCTTCACGGTTTTTGGCGACTACTTCGAGATCACGACAACCACCATCTACCAGCACCGATACCTGACCAACCGATCAGAGTTCCAGGGCCAGATCAGTAGTGCCCGGGTTGTGTACAACCTCGACAAGTACGGCATCTTCCCGATGTTCATCCAGCTTGAGGCGCACTACTACATCGCTTTTGACGATGACTATGTGGACGGGTTCTATTTCGGCGGAAGCGTGAATTTCCGGTTCTAGCACGCGCCGATACCGGCACGTTGTTGACATAACGACCCGGACTCGGGACGCTGGACGCAATGGCTTCGAACAAAGGGACTTCCGTGTTTGCCCGGGCGCGCGGCTGGATACGCGCGGCCCTGGGCCGGATCATCCGGCGCGGGTTCTTCCGAATTGTGCTGCTGTTGTTCCTGATTCTGTTCGTCGTGCCGTTCACGATCCTGAACGTTTTTGCGAACCGCTCAAGCGCCAACAAGATCATGCACGAGGTAGTCGGGCTCGTGTTCAACACCACGATCGCTGACGTGACATGGGACGAAGAACGAACGGTATTCACCGGCCCAAGCATCACTCTCACCGGCAGCATTACGTACTTTGACCTCAAGGTCACCAGGAAGTCCGGCGAGACGGCGCATCCGCGCGGTACCCCGCTCAAGTACGACTTCCTGCGTATCCCCAAAGTCCAGATTGACTACGACCTGAAACGGTTGCCCGATTTGCCGGTGACGTCGGTACGGCTGGAGCAAGGACTGGCGCTCTATTTCAACATCCACAAAGGCGACTGGCTGGATGCGGACATGTTCCAGACCGGTGGTGCCGGCGGTGAAGTACCCGTCCTCCCCCAGATCATCACTCAGGGCACGTGCGATGTGAAGCTTCGCGCAGACGGCATCTTTGTCGCCCCCGAGACCCTGACTACGGGCGTTGACTGGTACGACATGAAGGTAAAGGGTCTCAGCCTCCTTCCAAGCCCGAACGCAGCTGACCAGTTTGTGATCGGCGGCAACCTGAGCTCAGACCGCTTCGGCGATTTCGCCCTTGGCGGATCAGTCGGCCAGCGTGCGCAGCATGTGGATGTTCTCTTCAGGACCACCAAGCCGATCCAGATTGATCGCGCCTATGCGGCCGTGTTGGCAGAAGACGTACGCAATACCGTTGAGCAGTTCCAGATCACGGCGAAGACGTCGATCAAGGAAGCCAAGGTCGAAATTGAACCGGGCAAGGAACTGCAGTTCTCCGCTGACATTGAGGCCTCTCAGGGATCCATATGTTTCATCGGGTTTCCGCTGGCGGTGTCCGACGTGACGGCCGACATCAAGGTTCGCAACAACAACATTGTCGTGGACGCCATCGGGCGCAGGGGCGCCGCTGACGTCCGTGTGAATGCCAAGGTCGACGCTGTCGGCACGAACAATGAGCTGCTGCAGGTCAGCGTGGACATCCGCAATCTCCTGGTCGACGAGAAGTTCCGGCTCGCGCTCCTGCCGGCAAGGCTCCAGCCCGACAACCTCAAGGACTGGAACGCCGGCATCCCGTACACCGAAGAAGAGTGGGATCCTCTGACGGATACATACTACGACGAAGACAAGGGCAAGTTCGTTGATGGCTTTCCGGAGTGGCAGGGCCCGGCGCCATGGCGCGGCGGTACGCTGTATCCGGACATCGACGAAGTGCTGCCGTTCATTTGTCGCGCATTCACGCCGATGGGACTGGCGGACTTCCAGCTGCGGCTTGACCAGGAAATGAAAGGCCGTGACCCAATCACCGGCAAGTCGCATCTGGACCAGGATCTGGACTGGAAAGTCTTCATACATGATGCCACCGCGGCTTATGTCGGGTTGCCCGAACAGAAAGAGACGGCCTTTCCGATTCCGCTCCACAATGCGTACGGCGTCGTTGAGGGGATGACCTCCCCTGGAAAACCAAGCACGTACGTTGTCCGGGGCTATACCCCGGAAGAGCTGGCGATGCTTGGGATGGATACGGCGGGTGGCTTCCAGGCATCCACAAAGGGCCTGACCGGTACGCTGAACAGCGAAGGCGAGCGCCTGTGGGTCTATGCGATCTTCAAGGAATCGACGACTCCGGGGCAGAAGTCTTCACTCAAGCTGAACTTCGAGAGCGACGGGCTGGACTTCAACTCGGACGTGAAGGCGCGAATGCCACAGAACATTCGCGATGTTGTCGATCAGTTCGCACCCTCGGGCAAAGTGGATATCCAGCGGGCTACCGTGGAAGTCCAGCCGGAGGGCGATACCGACGTCGTTTACGACTTCACACTTTCGGCTAAGAGCGTCGTTGCCCAGTACCAGTTCCCCGATGCGGAGCAGCCCGCCAAGTTCAGGGAAATCGCCGGCACGATCCGCATTGAGGGCAAAGAGAATCGAGTGGAGCTTTCCAGCCTCAGGTGCAAGCTGCTCGGCAGCCCGGTTACGCTGAACCTGTCATTCCGCGATGGCGACGTTCCATCATTCTCAGTTGAGTCTGACGACTTCCAGCTGCGCCCTGATTTCACGAGTGTCCTGCCGCGAGGCCTGGCTGCGACGCTCAAACGATTCGAGCCCCGTGGCTATGTAAAGTTCGAGGTGAGTGGACGGCGAAGCGGGAATGAGCCCGATTTCACGGACGTGGATGTCACGTTCCTCGCCGGCACCGGTGACCGCAGCGGGAGCATTTCATTCGACAGGTTTCCGTACACCCTGACGGATGTAGCCGGCCGTCTTGTCGTACATATGGATGAGGCGTGGGCGAGTATCATCATCCGCGACTTCAGCGGTCGCGGAAGTGAACTCCCCGGTCAAACGGACCCGAGCCGCATCACAATCAACGGGCAGGTGCTGGTCGCCGTTGAGCCCGATGAAACTGCAGCGGTCGACGGCGAACCTCCTCCCGACAAAGCTGAGAGCCCCGGCCCGATTGTCGACTTGCGAATTGAGGCAACCCGGGTCCCCGTTGACTCGGCGCTGATGTCGGCATTCACCAAGATGCTTCAGGAGCCGGGAGCCACGGATAAGCCTGCTCTCGTCGATTTTGTCGAGAAACTGAAGATGGGCGGCACGGTCGGTACTTCCGGCCGCCTGGTGTCGGACGGTGATGGCAATATGGACTGGCAGTTCGAGGTAATGCTCGAGGGTGCGTCGGTCAACTTCGAGAACTTTCCGTACCCGATCGAGGGGCTGTACGGCTCCGTAATCATTGACCACTCCCAGGTCAGCTTGCGCAACGTGGAGGGCCGGGCTGAAGACGGTCGCGTTACGATCCACAACGCAAGCTACAGCGATCTCAATGGCTGGTCGATCAGCTGCAGTGCACGTGACCTGAACTTTGCAAGTCCCGTACTTCGCAGGGCTATGCCTGGCGGACTGCGAGAGGTGTTGAAGAAGCTGAATCCGCTCGGGACGTTTGACATCGACCTCGAGTTGTCCGGCAAAGACGAGTACATGCACTACCAGGTATCGCTGGATATCTATGAGACGGATCTTGAGCTTGGGCTGCACTTTGACGACATGACAGCTCGCTTCGACATGGAAGGCGTCTTTGAGCGCGAGCAGAGCCGCCAGAACGGCACCGTCTTCATCAAGGAGGTCTTCTTCAAGGACGCGCGCTTCAACGATGTCACGACGGCGGTGCAATACTTCGACGATCGAGTCGAGTTCCCCAATTTGCGCGGTCGCTTCTACGACGGCTGGCTGGAAGGCCGCTTCGGTATGAGCAAAGAGAACTACGCCGGAGAGCTGGAGATACGAGGCGCAGACTTGCGGCAGTTGGGCAAGACCGCGTTCCCGGACGCAGGCGACTTGTTGGGCGCGCTGGACGCCGAAATCGTTTTCCATTCCGACTATGACAAGGACGGACAGATTGGGCGCGGCCGGATCGACATCCAGCCTTTCAACCGGGAGTCAGACGACCCGTTGCTGAACAGCGCCAAGCTGCTCGCAGTTCCCCTGTTCAGCCAGATTGCCGCCGTCACAGGCAATGAGTCCAATTTTGATGAAGGACACGTCTTCTTCTGGCTGGGCAGCGACCGGATCACAATTCGGGAAATGGACTTCGTGTCGAATGCGGCCCGCGTCGAAACCTTCGGGACGGACGAAGAGAACTACATCATGTACGGCACGTCGCAGATGAAGATGAAGCTCTTCTTTACGCTGGCGCCGCGCTCGCCGGTTGCGCTTCCGGTCGTACAGTGGGTGTTGGACAAGCTTAAGCAGATTCTGTTCCCGTTGTTCATCACCGGCACCCTGAACAAGCCGGATGTGCAACCCTTCAGCCTCACGGCCGAACAGCTGGAAGGCGAAGAGTTCCCGCGCCGCCCGCGCGGGCCATAACCATGCCACGCAAGCGACCAAAGCCCGAAGCGGACGAAACGGGCGGAACAATTCGAATCAGCAGCGGCGAATTCCGCGGGCGGCAGATCGAGTGTCCCCAGACCGGCGGCGTACGCCCTATGCTGAGCCGGACGCGCATGGCGCTGTTCAACCTGATCCGAGACCGGCTCAAGGACGTGATCGTCTGGGATTGCTTTGCCGGCAGCGGCTTGCTTGGGATTGAGGCACTCTCCCAGGGCGCGGCGTTTTGCGTGTTCATTGAGCGGGAGTCTGTGCACGCGCGCACCGTGCAGGCCAACCTGAAATCGTTGGGACTCGGCAGCAGGAGCAGCCTGATTCGCGGAAGCGTGTTCGACCTCGCCAAGCCCGGGGTGCCGCGGCTGCCGCATACCCCGGCCGGTGTCATCCTGCTTGACCCACCGCATGCAATGTTCGCGGACCGGGACAGCCTGTTCTGGCCATGGCTGCGCTCACTGAAAGAAACAGCGTTGCTGGATTCCAACACAACGGTCGCAATCGGCCATCCTGCCGAGCTTACGGTACCAGCCGAAGGCGGACTGAACGTGACAGACAGCCGCAAGTACGGCACGGTTGCATTCACTCTGCTGAGCGTAGGGGCGGAATAGCGCCGCCTGCCAAGGTCCGCGCGCTGCTGCTACGATACGGGCTATGCCGCAGTCGCACACTTCACTGATCGGGATGGACCTTTCTGAGCTTGGCGAGGCCGCAGTCGCGGCCGGCGGAAAGCCGTTTCAGGGCAAGCAGCTTGCGCAGTGGCTGTACGCCAAGCGCGAGCTAAACCTCGACGCGATGACCAATCTGTCAAAGGAACTCCGCGCGAAGCTGGCAGAGCGCCCGATGCTGACGTCACGGGTCATCGCCAGCGAAGAAAGCGGCGAGGGCACCACCAAGCTAGGGATTCGCCTGCACGACGGGCTGGTGATCGAGGCGGTGTTGATGCGCGAGGATGACAGGATCACTGCCTGCATCTCAACGCAGGCCGGCTGCGCTATGGGTTGTCGGTTCTGTGCCAGCGGGCAGCTGGGGCTCAAGCGCAACCTCACGGCCGGTGAGATTCTTGAGGAGTTCTTTCACCTGAATGAGCTCATGAAACCGGACTGGCTTACGAATGTCGTCGTAATGGGGATGGGCGAGCCGCTGCACAACTACGACAACTTGCTCAAGGCGCTGACGATTCTCAACGCCGACTGGGCGTTCAACTTCGGCGCGCGTCGTGTAACGGTCAGCACTGTGGGCCTGCCCAAGCGCATCCGTGAACTCGCAGAGCAGGGATTCCAGTTCAACCTGGCGATCAGCCTGCACGGTGTCGATGACGCGTCCCGCAGTGCGCTGATCCCGACCAACGCGGGGCTGCAGAACATTCTGGACGCGGCGAAGTACTATTTTCAGCAAACGCGCCGAGAAGTCACCTTCGAGTACACGCTGGTGGGGGGCAAAAACGATGATCCCGCCACGGCCGAAAAGCTGGCCGAGCTGGTCAAGGACTTCCCAAAGGCAAACGTAAACCTGATCCCGATGAACCCCGTTGATGGCAGCGGACTCGAAACCCCAAGCACTGAGGCTGTCAGCCTGTTCACCGAGCTGCTTCAGAATGCAGGCGTGAACGTGCATGTTCGTCGCAGGCGGGGGCGACGCGTGCAGGCGGCCTGTGGCCAGCTGCGGCTCAAACTGGAAGAGGCAGCGGCCGGATGACCGAGAAAGTCAGCGATGCGTTTGACGGCAAGCTGCTTGAGTCGCTTACGCGCTTCGAGCTGGCAGTCAGGACGCTGACGTCTTCCGGAGTGCGGGGCGAGCGCAGATCACGACGCAAAGGCAGCTCAGCCGAGTACGCGGACCACCGGCAATACGTCTACGGCGATGACCTGCGCCGCCTGGACTGGCACGCGCTCGCACGGCTCGACACCATGCTGATCCGACTTTATGCGGCCGAGGAGACGCTGCCGCTCGAGATCATCATCGATACATCTGCCAGCATGGACTTCGGCGATCCCAGCAAGTATGTGACCGCCGCACGCGTTGGCTGCTGCTTGACGCAAATCGCCTTGCTGCACGCCACGCCCGCGCTTTGGCGCATCGCAAACGAGAAGCTGCTTGAGCCCGTCCGGCTGAGCGGCCGCAACGATATCGGCCGCGTTCTGCGGGTGCTGGATGAAATCATTCCGGACGGCACCAGCACGCTCGGTCAGGCATTGCGCAGAAGCGCCATGGCCGGGCCGCGCAGGAAGTCGCTGGTCGTGCTGACGGATGGCTACGATCGCGACGAGATTCGACCGGCACTGCGTGCCTGCCGCGCCGCGGGTAGCGAGGTCTACCTGGTGATCATGCTGGCGCCCGAAGAGACAGACCCCAGCATCCGCGGGGAGTTCACCTTTGTCGATGCGGAGAATGGCGGCGAAGCAACGCTAAGCCTCGACCGCCCGACACTGAAGCGCTACATGGAGATGCTGGCCGGCTTCCGCGCCGACTGGGCGGATTTTGCGCGAAGCTCCGGTGTCGCATTGATCGAACTGAGCAGCGCACAGGAAATCGGCCCGGAGCTATTCCGTGCGCTCGCGACCGGCGGGTTGATAGGCTGATCAGAACTTCGGGCGTTGCTTGAACGAGTGGGTCATCTGGTTCAGGCGGCGCAGCTCGAGGTAGCCGGCGACGCTGGCGGCCGGGATGCCACCGAGCTGGTGACGACGTGAGGCCTCGCGGTCGTAGATGCTGAATTCGCTGTTGCGCCCCAGCACGTGCACCGCGCCCTTGAACAGTTTCAGCTTCACGGTGCCGGTCACGTACTGCTGGCTCTCGCGGAAGAACGCATCCATGCTTTCGCGCAGTTTGGTGAACCACTGGCTGTCGTAGACAAGCTTGGCGTAGCGAGCCGAGAGCATCGGTTTGAACTCGACGAACTCGGCGTCGAGCGTCAACTTCTCCAGCTCATCGTGAGCGACCTGCAGGATGTGCGCGGCCGGCGCCTCATACACTTCGCGGCTCTTGAAGCCGAGAATACGGTCCTCGACCGTGTCCACGCGCCCGACGCCGTGCAGTCCGCCGAGGCGCTGCAGCTCTTCGACCAGCTCGACGGCCTGGTAGCGTTTGCCGTTGATCGCGACAGGCTCGCCCTGGTGAAACTTTACTTCAATCTCATCGGGCTCGCCGGGTGCTTTCTCCGGCGAGTTCGTGATCTGGTAGATGTACGGTGGCGCGGGCTCGTTGGGATCTTCCAACTCGCCTGCGCTGCTTCGTACGCCCCAGATGTTGCGGTCGCTGGAGTAGTTGCGGGTGGCCTCGGCGCCGATCGGCAGGCGATTCTTCTTAAGATACTCAAGCACGTCGCCGCGAGTTGTGAGATCCCACTCGCGCATGGGCGCGATCATCTCAAGGTCGGGCTCAAGCGCTGCGACAGCGCACTCGAAGCGAAACTGATCGTTGCCCTTGGGTGGCGCCCCGTGCGCCACATAGCGCGCACTTTCCTCGCGCGCCAGCGCCACAAGCTCAGTGGCGATCAGCGGGCGCGAAAGCGCTGCGGACAGGTAATACGAGTTCTCATATCGGGCAGAGGCCTTCAGCGCCTTGAAGCAATACTGCTTCACGAATGTGCGGCGGCGGTCGATGGCGTGTACGGAATCGGCACCGGCGTCGATGGCGCGTTCAGCGACTTCATCGAAGTCTCCGCCCTGGCCAATATTCAGCGCGAGCGCAACGACTTTCATGCCGCGCACGCGCTTCAGCCAGTGCAGGGCGGCTGTGGTATCCAGCCCCCCGGAATATGCCATCACAACTTTTTCCATGGGCGTGAAGATACCAGCGCAGCAAGGGCGGTCAAACCGGGGCCCTAGCGCGAGTCGTCTTCTCCTGCACCAGCGCTGCGTTTGATGTTGCCTTCGCACGTCATGATTCGCGTACGCGAAAGCTTGCGCCGGTTGGCGTAAGTCGAAATGTCGGCGTCATTCAGGAAGGCCTGGTACTCTTCCTGCGCAGACTCCCATTCCTTCGTCATGAAGTAGGCCGTTGCGCGGACGAAGTGATGCAGTGGATCGTCAGGATCCATGGCCTTCAGCTCTTCAGCCCAGACGTTCGCTTCGCGCAGGTCGTTGATCTGGAACAGCGGGTCAATGCACAGCGCTGCTGCCTCGAGAATCATCTGCGAGCGCAGAGCCTTCTCGTCTTCAATCATCTCATCCATCGTTTGCTGGTAGCGCGACACCAGGTCAACCAGGAACGGGTTGTCGTTGTCATCGCCCTTCTGCACGGTGTCGACCTTGCGCCTGCGCAGGTCTTCAAACTCCTTGTGCTTCCGTACGAAACTCTTGGTGTAGCTGAGCGCAGCTTCATAGTTGCGCTTGGACTCAGCCTTGTCCGGCGACGTGAAGTCCTCGCTGATGTAGATTTCTTTGGCGCGGGCTTCCAGCCTGTCCTGTGGAACGCCCTCGGAAATGGCCTGAAGTCGCGATGCCTCAAGCCCGCTGTCCATGAAGAACGCACCCAGAGACTGAAAGACAAACGTGAGGTCGCGGTCCACCCAGAAGTAGACCATTCGGCCTGTGTCCTCAGCGATCTGCGCATCCTGCCTGCGTGCGGCAAGCAATTTGTTGCGCGAAGCCTGAAGGTCTTTCAGACCCTGCAGGCGCCAGTACTTCCGCGCCTTGCGCCAGTTCTCTGCGATCGTGACGGCCGCGCCGTGGAACAACTTCGGATCGTCGGCCCGGAGTTCCGCGCCTTTCATGGCGTCATCAAGAATGTAGCCCATATCCCGGACCGCCAGCGTCTCGGTGGCTTCGTCCGTTTCACCAAGCCATTCAGCCGCGTCTGCCCCGGTGCCGTCCTGATAGACCGCTACGGTGCTCGGGTCGCGGAAGATGTACTTCAGCTCCAGAAGCTTTTCGCGGCTTGATTTGAAGCTGGTGAACTTGCGTGACGCCTCGCGCAGCAGCTCCTTGCGGTCGTCACCCTTCTTGGGGTTCAGCGCGCGGCGGAAATCCTCACGGATCGACTCCAGCAGGATGATGCCTTCGCCCAGCGTCTCGGCCTTGCGGATGCTGTTGCCATGGCGCAGGAAGTGTGCCAGACCGATGCCGAGCCGAGCGCGGAAGTCATCGGACTTGAGCCTGAGTGCGGAGTTGAACTTGCTGACCGCGCCGTCTTGCTTGCCGAATGTGCTGACGAAGTAGTCATCAATGTACTTCATCTGCAGCAGGCAATAGCCCTCAATGGTGAGCGCGAGGACCAGGTCCTCCTGCGGATAGTTGTTTTCCTGGATCAGCTGAACGGCCTTTTCCGCCTGGCGGAAGGCTGTCTCGTACTGCATGTCGTCGTACTGCTGCTTGGATTCCTGCAGCAGGTCGGCGATGCGATCAGGAATTGGCGTTTCCGGGCCGGGCTCACCACCGGTCAGCGGATTCGGATTGAAGGTTTCAGGCTCAGATGGGCCGCTGCAACCCAACGCTGCGAAAACCAGCACGGACGCGGCAAGGACACAAAACTTGTTCATGGAACCCATTCGATTCCGGGGAGAACTACGGGGTAACACACTGAATATAGGCTAAGGACGGCCCGAATCCAGTACGAGACGCGAAATCGGGGGCCCGAACGCATTGACTGTCCAGGCGACGGCGCCTACCCTATGGGTCCCCGGCAAGCCCCGATACGGGTGTATTTTTGTACAGACTGCTGCCAATTCTCGCATTTGCGGTTCTCGCCGCTGGTTGCAACATGGCCAGCCCGGGCGTAGCCCATTTGGGCCCGCCCCTGACGGCCGAGCAGCAGCTCAATACCACCTACAACAGCAAGTGGGTGAACACCGCTGAGCCTGATGCGATTAACTCGCTCGAGCGCAAGGGCGATCTGAGCGTTGACATCTCGGAGCGGCAGATCGGCGTTCGTTACCTGGATGAAGACAGCATGATCGGCGACAAGTACGAGCCCGCGTATCTCAAGCGCCAGCGTGAGCGCGAAGAGGCGCGCCGCAAGGCATGGAAGACGCGCATGGGCCTCAAGACGATCAAGGATGAAGAGAAACAGCGCCAGGAAGGCGAATAGCGCCTGACCGTTCACACGGGCCCCCGCGCATTGGCGGGGGCCTTTGCATTGGGAAATCCCAAGTCCAAATCGCGCAATCATCGTTAGAGTGAAGTGATGCGATGGAGACCCACTATCTATCTGGGCCGCTGGGCCGGCGTTGAACTGCGCCTGGACCTGATTCTGGTCATCCTGATTGTCCTGCTGTTCTTCACCAGCCTGAACAATGCCAGCATCAGCAAGGCACCCGGCGAGATCTGGACGGCCATCGCGCATCTCGTGCTGCTTGTGGCGATGGTTTTCTGCATGTTCCTGCACGAGGTCGGCCATGCCTTTGTCTGCAAGCTGCGCGGCCACCAGCCGAAGATGATCTTCCTGTCATTCGTCGGGCTGACGTTTTTCGACGCCAAGAAGGCCAAGCCCAGCGATGAATTCTGGATCGCGCTGTCTGGCCCGTTCGTAAACCTTGGTATTGCCGCTGCAACCGCCCCGTTTGTTTTCATCCAGCTCACGGACCGCAGTGCGCCGCCCATGCTGACCCAGTCGGCCATGGCGAGCCTGGTCGGCTTCATGAGCTGGTTGAGCATCCTGAACTTCCTGGTGGCCATCGGGAACCTGACGCCCGGCTGGCCGGCCGACGGTGCGCGGGCTGTACGGGGCTGGCTGGCAAAGAAGTACGGCTACGGCGCAGGTACGGTGCGGGCGGTGGCGATCAGCCACGGCTTCTGGCTGGTGCTCGCCGGTACCAGCGTGATCATCATGACGATTTCGCCAATGATCAAATCGCTCGAAGGCCCAACGGCCACTCGCAGTCCGGTCAGCATGATCGTTACGTACAACGTTGTGTTCCTGGTGATGGCTGTGCTTGGGTTGTACTACGGCTACGCCGAGAAGCGCCGCGTAGCAAGGCTGGGCGCGGAGCGGGCAGCGGCCGTGGTTGGCCCTCCGCCAGAATTCATGCCAAAGGCACACAAGCGGCCGGAAGACACAGATGGCAAGGTCATCGACACAGAGGCCAAGGTCGATGGCGATTCCACCAAGCCCGCTGAGCCATCCGACATGGACAAGATGAAGGACAAGGCCAAGGAGACGATCGACGCGGGCAAGACGCTATACAAGGTCGCCAAAGCTACGGGCAAAGGCGGCGGCTGGTTCGCGAAGCAGGGCATCAAGGCGGTGGGGGCGATGTTCAAGGGCGACGACAAATACGACAAGAAACCGGATGAGGACAAGAAGTAGCTGTTGGCCTTCAGCTATTGGCCGTTAGCAATGGGCCAACAGCTAACGGCTAACAGCTAGAAGCCCATAGCCATGCGAACCGCCCGACTGACAACCGAGCCCATCGACCCCAACGCGCTGCTGCGCGAGCTGGCCCATGACGCCGACGGCGCCCAAGTACTGTTCCTGGGTGTCGTGCGAAACCACCACCAGGGCCGTGAAGTGCTGCGCATCGACTACGAGGCCTACGAGCCGATGGCGCTGAAAGAGCTGCAGAAGATCACCGATGAAATGGCCGAGAAACACGGGCTTGAGCGCGTGCTGGTCGTCCATCGTTTCGGCCGTCACGAGATCGGCGACGCCAGCATTGCAGTCGTGATCGGCAGCCCGCACCGCGCCCCGGCCTTCGAGGCAGCCAAAGAGATCATGGACCGGGTGAAAGTCGACGTACCCATCTGGAAGAAAGAGCATTTTAAGGACGGCACCATCGAATGGGTCCTCGCCGACAAACTAGTGCGAAGTGAACCTGCCTAAACGTCCAGCAATCTGTACCGGCGGCCGAAGTGGAGTTCGAGGCAGGTGCGGATCAGGGCTTCGTCGATCTGATCGCCGTACTTGGCTGCGTCGATTCTGGCGCGGTGCAGGGCTTCGTAGTCGGACTCGAAGTCGCCTATGTGTAGCTTGGGCAGCCCGCTCTGGCGTGTTCCGACAAAGTCACCGAAGCCGCGCATCTTCAAGTCTTCCTCGGCGATGCGGAAACCGTCGTGCGTCATGCAGATGGTGTTCAGGCGCTTGACGGCCTCGTCGGTTTTGGGGTCTCCGAACAGGAACAGGTAGCTCTGCTTGCGCCCGCGCCCGACGCGCCCGCGCAGCTGGTGCAACTGCGCAAGACCGAACCGCTCGGCGTTCTCGATTACCATGATGTTGGCCTCGGGAACATCCACGCCGACTTCGACCACAACCGTCGCCGCTAGAATATCCAGCTTGCCCTCACGGAAAGCCTGCACGGCCGCGTCCTTCTCGTCCGTGCTCATCTGGCCGTGCACCAGGCCGACGCGGAACTCCGGGAACGTATCGTTCTTCAGTGTCTCGGCGAATTCGACCGCGGACTTGGCCTCGAGCTTGTCGCTCTCGTTCACCAGCGGATAGACGAAGTAGGCGCGCCCGCCCTCCTTCAGCTCCTTGCGGATGCGCTCATAGGCGTGCTTTTCGCGTGAGCGATGAATCCACTCGGTGATGACCGGCGTGCGCCCGGGCGGCAGCTCATCGATCACGCTGACGTCGAGCGCACCGTAAACCGTCATGCTGAGCGTACGCGGGATCGGCGTCGCGCTCATGGCCAGCACATGCGGCCGGTTGCCCTTGGCGCGAAGCGTGGCGCGCTGGCGAACCCCGAACTTGTGCTGCTCATCGATCACGCACAGGCCCAGTTTCTTGAACTTCACGTAGTCTTCGATCAGCGCGTGGGTGCCGATCAGGATGTGGATCTTTCCGTCGGCGAGGTCGGCCATCAGCGCGTCGCGATCTGACTTCTTCATGCCGCCCAGCAGCAGCTCGACTCGAACTTTCGTGTCGCGCATGTACGCCCGGATGTTCGCGAAGTGCTGGCGCGCAAGCACCTCGGTGGGGGCCATGATCGCCGCCTGGTAGGCGTTGTCGAGCATCAGCAGCGCGGCATAAAGCGCCACGGCCGTCTTGCCGCTGCCGACATCGCCTTGCAGCAGGCGGTGCATCCGGCCCGGGGTGGTGATGTCTTCTTCGATCTCCTGGCACACCCGGGTTTGAGCCGCTGTGAATTCAAACGGGAAGTGCTTCAGCGCGCGTCCGCGCAAGTCGTCATCTACCTTGATGGCCAGCTCGGCATCGCCGGCCTCGCTGCGGCGGCGAAGCTTCAGCCCGGCCTGCAGCAGGAAGAACTCGCGATACTTCAGCGCCAGGCGCGCGGCCTCCAGCGCCTTGGCGTGGTCGGGCATGTGCGCCTGGCGGTACGCCTCGGGGATCGGCATCAGCCTGAGCTGCTTTGACAGCACCTCAGGCAGCGGGTCCGGAATCAGCGCCGCGCGGTCGATTACCTGCAGTTCCAGGTCCGTGAAGTCCTCGTTGCTTATGCCTTCGCTGAGGGGGTATTCGGCTTCCAGCCCGTGCTCGAGGGGCGACGGGTTCAGCTCGAATGCGGTCGGCTTGATCGTCCACGAGTTGTATGCGTAGTCCACCGGGCCGCTGACGCGAACGCGCAGCCCCGGCTGGAACTTGCCGGTGAGCCACGGTTGGTTGAAAAAGACGGCCTTGATCGTGCCCGAGCTGTCCTCAACCATGACTTCCGTCAGCTTCATGCGCGAGCGCTTGGTGGCTTTGTTTTCGGCGCTGACTACGTGGCCGGTGACGCTGGCGTACATGCCCGGCTTGAGCTGGCTGACGCTGACACGCTGGTTATAGGTGCGCGGGAAGTGGTTGAGCAGGTCGATTACGCGCCGAATCTTCAGCCGTCCCAGTGGAGGCGCAAGCCGTCCGACAACGCGCACGGTGTCATCCAGCGGCTCGGTCAGCGGCGTGAGGTCCATGTCAGCGAGGCTCATGATGAAGGGAAGAGCAGGTCGACGACGCGGCGCATCAGTGTTTGCGGTACGTAGGTTTTCTCGTCGAAGGGATGCTTCTTGGCCAGCTCATTGAGACCGTCCACCAGTTTCTGCGGGTCGAATGCGCCGTGCGGGCCACCTTCATGAACTTTGGCGCCCTGAGCGAACGTCTCGACTTCCGCAGCGCAGCAATCAAAGCACATGACATTGTTGGCCTTGTAGAACTCGCGTAACGCCTTGTGGTCGATCAGGAACTCGGCCCACACAACCGGCGAGTCCACGGTCAGCGGAAGTTTCGGCTCAGGCGGAGATTCTTCTTCATCGGCCATGACAACAGTCTAGCGCCGGAAGCGCCATTTGAGCAGCTCCCACAGGGCGAGCACGCCGTCCCATGAGCGGATTTTCTTGCCCTCTTCAATGCTGCGGGGGAAGTAGCGAATCGGTACTTCGGCTATGTGGAGACCGCGCTTGAGGACCTTGGCCGTCACTTCGGGGCAGAACTCGAACCCCGTGCATTCCAGCGGAATACTTCGGATCAGGTCGCCACGGAACAACTTGTAGCAGGTGGGCTCGTCCGTGATGTGGCTCCAGTACAGCAGGTTGGTCGCAATCGTGACCAGCCGCCCGCCCAGATAGAACTTCAGGCTTCCGGGCTTATCGGGGCCTGTGATGCGGCTGCCGTAGACCACTTCAGCTTCACCCGCAAGGATCGGCCCCAGCAGCTTCACGTAGTCGTTGGGATCGTACTCCAGGTCCGCGTCCTGGATGATGACGTACTCACCGGTGCTCTCGTCGATGCCACGGCGCACGGCCGTTCCCTTGCCGCCGTTTTCCTTGCTGATGACCTTTACGCTGACGCGTGACTCTTCGGCGTGCAAAGCCGCCCACTCACGGGCAATCTCGGCTGTGCGATCCTTGCTGCCGTCGTCGACGACAATGATCTCCATGTTCAGCGCCATCGGCACCGCGGCCACCTTGTCGAGTACAGACGCGAGAGTCGGCTCCTCGTTGTATGCGGGAATTACAACACTAAGAGTCTCTGTGCGAGACAGCACAGTGACTGGAGCCTGACCGTTCAGGATGGCTTGGCTTTGCATGGGGGATCATGGTAGAGCTGATTGCCGCGCGCGACAGGAGTGGCTGTGGATTTTCACATGCTGATGTGGGTCGCCTTCGGCGTCATCATTGCCGTGGTGCTTGCGCTTGACCTGTTCGTTCTGCACCGCGATCCGCACGTCGTGTCGCTGCGCGAATCCACTATCTGGAGCGGTATCTGGATCGCGATCGCGCTTTCCTACGGGGCCGCGTTGTGGCCGTTGGGCGAGCACGGATTCGGGCCGGTGCGCGCCCAGCAGTACCTCGCCGCCTATGTGATTGAGCTGGCCCTCAGCGTGGACAACCTGTTTGTCTTTGCGGTGATTTTCAGCGCGCTCAAGATCAAGCGGGAGTACCAACACAAACTGTTATTCTGGGGCGTGTTCGGGGCACTGGCACTGCGTGCGGTGTTCATCTTCGCCGGTGTCTCGCTGATCGAGCACTTCCACTGGCTGATGTATTTTTTCGGCGGGTTGTTGATCTTCACGGGCATCAAGTTGCTCGTGACGTCCGACAAAGAGATCGATCCTGAAAAGAGCCGCATCATTCGTGCCGTGAAGCGCATTCTGCCGGTGAAGCCCGAGATCGGCGGGCCGAGTTTCTTCGTGCGCATCGACGGGAAACTTTATGCATCCATGCTGTTCATCGCGCTGGTACTCGTGGAAATCACTGACGTCATCTTTGCCGTCGACTCGATTCCGGCAGTGCTGGGTGTCGCGGTGGATGCCGACAGCGGCAAGGCGGACACCCTGGTCGTCTACGGCAGCAATGCATTTGCCATCATGGGGCTGCGTTCGCTCTACTTCGCGCTTGCGGGAATCATCGCCCTGTTCCGCTTCCTGAAGTACGGATTGGCGGTGATTCTCTGTTTTGTCGGCGTAAAGATGGTTGGCGGTCTGGGGATTCCAGCCTTTGAGCTGGGACCCTTGGACGTGCCGCAGCTAATGCCGTCCTTCAAACTGCCGATCGCCGCATCACTCGGGGTGATAGCGGCGGTGCTCGGCGTCGCCATTGGACTCTCGCTGTTGTTGCCGCGGAAGCATCCGGTCAAGGAAGATCCTAAGCTTCTATCCGAGCCGGTCGAGGCGCATGACTAGACTACTCGGGCGATGAGGCGGATACTGATCGGGTCACGGTTCTGGCGGTCAACACCGCGCACCAGGTCCATGCAGTCGAAACCCCGGAGGGCGAGCACCTGTGCCTCCATGGGCGCGACCTTCTCGATGAACGCGAATGCCTCGCCGGCCGTGGGAACCCACGGCTCTTTCTCCGCGTACTGCGCGAACAGCCGTGTATGGATGCAAACGAAATGGCTGGCGCTGTAGCCTTCGTTCTCAATGACGAAGCCGGCCTTCAGCATGCCCGGGTAATTGCCGCGGAAGCGGTAGTTCGCGACCACGCCACCGGTGCCGGCGAAGGGTGCCGGCTCGGCCGCGATCTCGCGTGCCTTCCAGGCGCTGTCGCCGGTGCTGAATCGCACGCTGGCGATACGCAGAGCGTCGTTGGTGCGGGCGCCGATTCGCTTGGCTAGAGCACGCCCGGCGCGGGTCTGCGTTGCCGTCAGGAATTCCGAGATGCGCTGGCGGCCCATGCGGGCGCTCAAGTCGTTCAGCAGGAACAGGCAGGTCATCAGGACGCCTTCGCCCTGACGAGACGCGTAGGCTGTGTTGAAGATGTGGTCCGGGCGGCGATTGCGGGAGGCTGCCATCAGCGCATGGTTATTGCGCTCCAGGCGGTCGCAGAGGTACGAGATGAAACGGCGTGCCTCGAGGTGGGCCTCACGCCCGCTGCCACGGCGCATGACTGCTTCGAACTGGCGCGACAGGCGCTGGGACGCTACGGCGTCGACCATGATGGTGCTCATGTGATGCTCCGTTAGGGCATGTGCCCGGTGTTAGTCCCGATTGCGCAGGCGCAGGAGCGCGAGCGGGTCATCAGGGGTTTCGGCCACGACTTCGAGCTTTCCGTCTTCCCACTTCAGGACGCGGGACGTGCACGGGTCATTGTCCGTTTGCCAGATCGTGTAGATCTCCTGCTCGCCGTCGCCGTCCAGGTCTTCACTGTGCAGCTCTCGCAGGAAGTTGCCTTTGGGTGCCTCATAGACAGCCAGGGGCGATTGGCTGCCGTCATTCGCGGCGTCGAACAGGGACAGGCGTACGGTCTGCTGCTCGGAATTCCGTGCGACGCAAAGGGCGCCGGCCGGGAATTCGAGGCGATTTACGCGGCACATGGCGACATCGATCGTCTCGTCGTCGAGGCCAAAGCGGCCCGCCGTGACGGCGTCCTCGATCTCGTCATAGCTGGCGGTCGGAAGCGGCTGGGTTTCTTCGGGCTGCTGCTTGAACTCGTCCTGGTCGCCAAGGGGGATCTTGATGATGGCGCCTGCGACCAGTCCGTCGCCATTGCTGAGGTCGTTGGCGCGGGCGATCTCCTGCCAGCGTCGGCCTGCGCCGTAAAAGCGGTCGGCCAGGCTCCAGAGTGTGTCGCCCGACTGCACGCGATACAGGATCGCCCGGCGGTTCATGTCGACGTTCACCTGCGCATAGGCGTCGGTGCTGGCGGCTTCCGCGTCGGTCATCTTGTCGAGGCCAAGCTTGAACAGCATGACCGAGCCAAGCATCACCACGAAGCCCACGAGGATGGTGAGTATGTTGTTGCGCATGGTTATCCCGATTCCGTTTGGCGTTGGTGAGAGCCGGTGATCCGGCTCAAGGTGTTTCGGAAAACCGGGCGTGATTAGTTGAGTCAACTTGGCGGAAATTGTTTATCGGACGGAAGTTGCGCTGCGCGGCCCGAAAATGGCGAGCGCCCCGCCGAAGCGGGGCGCTGGAGTTGTGCCCGAAGAGCAGGGAGAGCGGGAGCAAGGCCGAGTGGGAGTCTCTCCGGGCGGGTGGTGATCTGGCTCAGGCTTCGAGAATGTTCTGGAGTGCGAGGACTTCCGCGATAACGAGGTCGGTAATGTCTTCTGCGGCACGTCGATCCTTGGCGACCGGCCCGTCGACGTAGACTTTCGCGAAGCTGTAGCGCGCTTCGAGGTTCACGAATGCCTGATTGAAGATGGCGTTGGCCTGGGTGATCAGGCTTCGCGCAAGCAGGCCTTCGCCGGCGACTTCTGCCTCGACCAGCGCGCGGTAGGCGTTGATGTGGTGGAAGACTTCATCGATACGCACACTGACTTCAAGCCCCTTCAGTTCCCGTCCCGGCGCAGGCTGCTGTGCAGCGCGCTGGCGAGCGCTGGGCTGACCCCAGTCGATGGAGAGAAGGCGCTCAGAAACCTTGTCGTCGGTTTTGATGGTCGGCATTGGCGTGCTCCATGCTGGTGTTTGGGTGCGACCTGCTGGTCGCGCGAGTACTGTATAGCCCGTAATTTACAAAGCGTCAATTACGAAAATGTGTTAACACGACTGATTGGACACAACGCCGGTGTTATCAGACATCTAAACACAAGATATTGTATTTGGAGTGTCGATCACCCCAATCGGATGAAACGGGCTCGAAAAACTTTTTTCGACGCTTCTTTCGCCCGCCGCGTTCGGGGTGAAAAGACTTCGTTGGAACTCCATTGGTGTCGCTCGATTACATTCAGAGTTCTCGCGGGTTTCCGCCGCTTGACGTGGCAATAGCCCGTGCTACTTTCTTCCCCCTTCGCAGGACCGAAGTTGGAGAAACGCCATGTCACGTCACCCGTCTCTGAAAGTAAGCGCCCTCGGCAGCAAGAAGCGCAGCGTGCTTACGCGCCTGGAGCGCATTGAACAGCTCAAGATCGAGCGTCGCTGGAAGCAGGGCGACGGCGTCACCGGGCTGCCCAAGACCCGCGTTATCAAGTAACGCCCGCACAAGTATACCCACAGGCCTCGCATGCGCGGGGCCTGTTTCTTTGGTCTCACCGGCGCCGCGTGCGCGCCTTTGCGCGCGGGCGACATGCTGCTACATTCGCGGCGGAGGCATTCGTGACTGACCCGTTCCGCATTTCGCAGCGCGCGCTGGGCATCAAGGCCAGCGGCATCCGCAAGTTCTTCGAGCTCGGACTGTCGATGAAGAACCCCATCGACCTCTCGATCGGGCAGGCCCACTTCGATGTTTCCGACGAGGTCAAGGCCGCCGCGATCAACGCCATTAACGAAGGCCGAAACCGATACACAGTCACGCAGGGCATTCCGGGCATGCGCGAGAAGCTGAAGGAGCGCTACTCGGCGCGGTATGGCAACATCGACGACTGCGAGGTGATGGTCACGAGCGGGGTGAGTGGCGGCCTGATGCTCACTTTCCTTGCGATGCTGGACCCGGGCGACGAGATTCTGATCCCGGACCCGTACTTCGTCATGTACCGCCACCTCGCCACAATGGTTGGCGCTGTCGCGAAGACATACGACATCTATCCGGACTTCAAGCCTTCGGCCGCCGTGATCCGCGAGCAGATCACGGACAAGACCCGCTTGATTGTCGTCAATTCACCGAGCAACCCGACCGGCCATGCGATGAACGAGGCCGAAGCGCGCGAACTTGCGCAGTTGGCCGACGACTCGGGCATTCCGTTGGTCAGCGATGAGATCTACGAAGACTTCATCTACACCGAACGGCACGTCAGCCCGCGCGAATTCACGAAGAACTGCATTGTCATGAGCGGCGCGAGCAAGAGCCTCGGCATGCCAGGCTGGCGCATCGGCTGGCTGATGGCGCCGCGCGATCTGGTTGAGCGCATGTACAGCCTGCAGCAGTTCAGCTTTGTGTGCGCGCCGGCACCGCTGCAGTGGGCCGCACTGAAGGGCCTGGACCAGGATTTCAGCGCCCACCGCGAGGAATATCGCGGCAAGCGCGACCTGGTGTATGAAGGCCTCAAGGACAGCTACCGTGTCGTAAAGCCGGGCGGGGCGTTCTACATGTTCCCGTACCTGCCCGAGGGTGTGGATTCCGAGCGCTTCATGGAAGCCTGCATCAAGCGCGAGCTACTGGTCGTGCCGGGCGGGGCATGCAGCGACAAGTCGACCAACTTCCGCCTGTGCTTCGCGGCGACCGACGACAAGCTGAACAAGGCCGTCGATATGCTCAACGACATTGCGCGTGAGCTGAAGTAGTCGTCGATACTCGAAAAAAGACCTGCCGATCAGCGCATTCGGGCAAATCCGGTGGAACATCCTCGTCCGAATTCTGGTTAACTACCAGTCGCTCGATTGGTTATCCGGAGGATGTACAGATGCATAGCCTGATGACGACCGCGTTGCTGCTGGGCGTTCTGGCCGTTGCTGTGCTGGTGTTCAGCGCATGTGCCAACCAGGCAGACACACAGCCCGGTGAAGGCGGCGAATCCAAGACCACTGAGCCCGAGAAAACATCGCAAACCGAAAAGCCGGTCCACACCGGGAAAGAAAAGTTCGTGAAACCGACAGACGAAGAGCTCCGCAAGAAGCTGACCGACATGCAGTACCGCGTAACGCAGCAAAGCGCCACCGAGCGAGCGTTTACCGGTGAATACGATGAGCACTTCGAGGCCGGTATCTACGTCGATGTTGTCAGCGGCGAGGCGCTGTTCAGCAGCCTCGACAAGTACAACTCCGGTTGCGGCTGGCCGGCGTTTACGCGACCCATCGACGACGAAGAAGTCAAAGAGCTCGACGACGACAGCCACGGCATGCACCGCACGGAAGTGCGCAGCGCCACGGCCGACAGCCACCTCGGGCACGTTTTCAATGACGGCCCGGCCGAAAAGGGAGGCATGCGCTACTGCATCAACTCGGCGGCGCTGGAGTTCGTGCCGCTTGCGGAGATGGAGCAGCGAGGCTATGGCAAGTACCTGAAACGCTTTGAAGATGCGGGTCTCTGGCCCGTGAAGAAGGACGACAAGATGACTGCAAAGAACGAAGTGGCGATTCTCGGCGGCGGGTGCTTCTGGGGCATGGAAGAGCTGCTGCGCGAGATTCCTGGCGTGGTCGGCACGGAAGTCGGCTACTGCGGCGGCGAGAATGAAAACGCCACCTACAAGAATCATCCCGGCCACGCAGAGGTCGTGAGGATCACCTTCGACCCGTCCAAGCTGACGTTCAAGACGTTGCTGGAGGACTGGTTCTTTCGCATGCACAACCCCACGACGTTGAACCGACAGGGAAACGACCGCGGAACCAGCTACCGCAGCGCGATCTTCTACGCGAACGATGAGCAGAAGAAAGTCGCCGAGCAGGCAATCAAGGACATCAATGAGTCAGGGCACTGGGCAGATCCGATCGTCACAACGGTTGAGCCGGTGAAAAACTGGAGTACGGCCGAGGACTATCACCAGGACTATCTGCAGAAGAACCCAGGCGGCTACACCTGTCACTGGCTGCGCGACTGGGACCCTGCAACGACGAACAAGAAGTAGAGTAAGAATGCAACGAGCCCACCCTTGGGGTGGGCTCGTTCTGCTTTCAGGCTTATCCGCGGGTACGCAGGTCGATTCGGGCGTCTGCGACGGAGTCCATGGCGCGCAGGCGGTTCTTCAACTCGGTGAGCTTGTCGTTGGGCGAAAGCTCAAGTGTGCTGGCGTGTATCGGCGGCCGGCCCCACATGACGCGGGCGCCGGGCATCCGGCCCTGGTCCGGGATCAGCACGACACCTCCATCCGGCTGGTAGTGGACTCGTCCGCGGGCGTCCGCCTGCTGCGGAACGCCGACGAGTTCGATTGCGTCAATCGGCATGGAGCGATCCAGCTCGGCCTGTCGAATCACGCGCTCCATGGAGAGAGCGGCCACAATCTGCTCGTTGCTCCAGGTCTCGCCGGCTGCGGGCGCTGAGCCATCGACGCCGCGTACCATGCGCAACGGGCGGGAAAGTTGATCGCAGAACAAGGCGTATTCTTTCGGATCTTTCGGGACGGTGAGTGGCAGGACCACTCCCTCGCCGTCGACCAGCATGTAGCGCTCAGGCAAGTCAATCACGACGGCGGGCGTGCGGATTTCCAGGACGGGCAGCAAGCGAGAGTAGCCGTCCGGGTCCGTGGGGAATCGGCGTTCAATACGGATGACCGTGCGAATCCAGGGGCAGCGCTCGATGCGCTCAGTGATGGTATCCATAAGGTCGTCGTCAAAGGCATTGGTCTCCGGCAAGTCTGCGAGGTCGGCCCGCAGTTCTTCTTCGATGTCGCCTTTCAGCTGTTTGGCGAGGTTTCCTTTTGCCCACGTCGGAGATGCGGCCAGCTCGATGCGCCCCGGGTCAACGCGATAGCGCTCGTCATTCCGGAGGTTATGCAGCATCACCCAGGAAAGCAGGCCAAGCACCACGACTCCGCCAACCAGCCCCGCGCAACGACGTACGCCGCGGCTGTGCCATGCAGCTGAGAAGAATACGCTCAGTGATTCACCAGAGGGTGTTAACGCCTGCATCAGCCGTACGACACCAGCGAACAGGACGCCCACCCCGGCCTTGATGGCGCGCATGGCGGTGCTGCGGGCGCGGAGGCGTGTCGGCTTGCTCTGCTTGCGCGCTACCTTCTTTGTTTTGCGGCGTGGCATGGCGTGCTCCCGGGCTGCTAGGCTGCAAGAATGCGGGTAATGCGATTGCTGACGGGCTTGCGGCGCTGCTCCATGCTGACGTCGACCAGTTCCTGCACCAGCTCATCGAAGCCGACGCCTTCCTGTGCGGCAGCTTTCGGCAACAGGCTTGTTTCAGTCATGCCGGGCAACGTGTTGACCTCGAGCACCCAAAGCTCACCGTCCGTATCGAGTATCATGTCGACACGGCTGTAGCCGTGGCAGCGCAGTGCGTGGTGCGCACGGCGCGCATAGTGCTGCGCCATCTTCGCGGTCGGACCCGGCAGGTCAGGGTTCGTGACGTAGCGGGTTCCTGCACCTTTGTCGTACTTGGCCTTGAAGTCGTAGAAGCCGGTGGGGGCGATGACTTCGCAAACCGGCAACGCGCGGTTCCCCACGACGCCGACCGTTAGCTCGCGCCCGTTGATGCACTTTTCAAGCATCACACGCGGGCCGAATTTGAAGGCGTTGCCGAGCGCATCCGGCACTTCGTTCAGGCAAGTCACTCTAGCCACGCCGAGGCTGCTGCCCTGGTCGATCGGCTTGACCACAAGCGGCCAGTTGATGCGGCGGGCCATGCGGCGCAGGCGATAGTCTGCGTCGAATTCTTCGGCGACCTCGTACGGCGCGGTCGGGACCCGGTGGGTGAGGAACTCTGCCTTGCTGAGCTCCTTGTCCATGGCAAGGCGGCTGGCGATGGGCCCGCTGCCTGAGTAGGGAATCTGCAGCTCTTCCAGTCGGCGCTGAACGGTTCCGTTTTCGCCCTCGCCGCCGTGAAGCGCGATGAACGCGAAATCGACCTTCTCGTTTTCGAGCATGCCTATGGCATCGGCGCCGATGTCGAGCGGAAGAACGTGGTGGCCGATCCGCTCAAGTGCGGCCCAGACGGCCTCGCCGCTCTTGATGCTGACTTCGCGTTCGGAAGATGTGCCACCGTAGAGGAGAGCAATACGCAGCATGGTGATGTCCGTGTCGGAGAAAGGCGGCGCCAAGGTGACGGCCGCGAAGGGGCTATCGGTAATAAGGAACCAATCGCTTTAGCCGAGTTCGAAGTGGTCGCTAGTCGAGGCAAATTGAAAACGCCGCGGAGAGTCCGCGGCGCGAAGAATGCAGGTTCGCTACAGCTTCACGTACAAGCCGTCAAAGCGCAGCGCCAGGTTCGCGCGACTGGTGGCAAAGCGAAGCGGCTCGCCATACACGTACACGCCCTCGTAGGGGCCCCCGGTGACCTTGAAGCTGACGCTGAAGTCGTGGTCGGGCCAGAAGCCGTCCTCAAACATGATGTGGCCGAGCAGGGCCCCGTTGGGCGAGTAATCCACGAGCACGGCCGTGCCCCAGGCGATTCGCCCGCCCTTGGAATCGTGAAGTGCGAAGTGCACGCGTTGATTCGTCGGCTCACGTCGGAACTCACGACGGCAGGCGATCTTCGGGTTCTTGTTTCTGGACACGATCTCGTCGCGGACGCGAGTGTCCTTGATGCGGTCGAGCAGGATGCGGTGGCTCGTCGTTTTCGACGCCATGGCTCGCCTCTTGGTGAACTGGAGTTGAGTGGGGAGGCCGCGGCCGGGCCCCGAGGGGCCCGGCCCGCAGATGATTGCTACGCGATGGTCTTGATGGCCTGCTGCTTGGCATCCATGAAGCTGGTCTTCTTGCGGTCATTGCCCTTGCGGCCGCGGAAGCCGGAGACGCGATCGTACTCTTCAAGGAAGATCTCAAGCGTGCTCACGATGTTGTCGAGGTCCATGCGGGACATCGCGATGCTGTCGGTCTCGGCCAGCTCGAGTTCGTTCGCAAGGTAGCCACGCAGAATGCGGATCGGCTGCAGCTTGCGGAAAATGAATTCGTCGAGGCTGACTCCCTTGCTGTCCTTGTCCATCTCAGGTTCCTTGCCCTTGGGGCGGTTGGTGTCGGCTTTCGCCTATGGCGTTGTATTTATGCGGCCTGCAGACTCCTGCGCGGCCATATTTGAACTTCAGGTTGCAGCTCGATTCCGTGCGCCTCGAATACCCTCTGTGTTACCTGGCGCATCAACTCCATTACTTCGGCGGCCCGTGCTTCACCCGTGTTGATGATGAAGTTGCCGTGGCGGTCACTGACTTGTGCACCACCGACACGTAGCCCTTTGCATCCGGCGAGGTCGATAACCCTGCCGGCACTATGCCCAATCGGATTCTTGAAGGCGCATCCTGCACTGAATTCTGAATAAGGTTGCGCAGCCAGCTTCTGCTGCAGGATGTCACGGGCGTGAGCGATCAGCGCGGCGCGCTCACCGATGGTGCCCTGCAGCACCGCCTCAATCACGACGCCGTGGCGCAATTCGCTGATGCGGTAGCCGAATGTGATCTCTTCTTTGTAGAGGCTTTCCAGTTCGCCATCCGGATTTATCCAGATGACGCGCTCAACGTAGTCAGCAATCTCGCCATATCGGCCGCCGGCATTCATGGCGAGTGCCCCGCCGACGCTGCCCGGAATCCCGGCAAGGGTCTGCGGCCCGGCGAGGCCTTCTGCGCTGCAGCGGTTGACCAGGGTGCTGAGGTTCGCACCTGCCTGAACCTGCACCTTGCTGCCGAAGACGTTGATCTTCTTCATGCCATGAAGGCACAGCACGACGCCGGAAACGCCTTCGTCCGCGATCAGCAGGTTGCTGCCTCCTCCAAGCACATGCAGCGGCAGGCCCAGCTCGCGTGCGGCGTTCACTGTATCTGCCACGTCGCGCAGGGAAGTCGCCTCGACGTAGTACTCCGCGGGACCGCCGACACGCAGCGTGGTGCGAGCGGCCAGAAGCTCATTGCAGCGGACGCGCGAGCGCAGTCCCTTTGGGAAGGCCGTGAGGCTCATGCTGCCACCTCGGCCGGCTTGACCGCACGCAGGCGGGTGCTGATGACTTCACGGCGCCGCAGCAGCTCAAAGGCAATCTCGTTCACGTCGCCAGCGCCGATGAACACGGCCACGTCGGCCGGTGTCAGCTTGGCGCTCAGGTCGTTCACGACCGAGCCGAAGTCGCCGTAGGCCATCGCGTCGACGTCGTTCTGGCGCAACCAGCGCGCCAGGCGCTCTTCGGGCTCGCCGGGTTGAACACCGGTCTCGCGCGCTGCGTAGGTGCGCGCGATCAGCACGCGGTCCGCAAGCTTGAGGCAATCCGCGAACTGGTCAAAGAATGTCAGGATGCGCTGGTACTGGTGTGCCTGGAAGACCGCAACCACGCGGCGGTTGATGAACGTCGCCCGCGCAGTCTCAAGCAATTGCTTCACGGCCGTGGGGTGATGCGCATAGTCGTCTACGAGGGGCACGCCTCCGACGCTGCCCACCACCTCAAAGCGTCGCTTCACGCCACCGAAATTCTGCAGTGCCTTCAGGGCGGTGTAGACGGGAATTCCGGCCCAGTTGGCCGCAGCCAGCGCGCCCAGCGCGTTCATGGCGTTAACGCGGCCGGGAACTTGCAGCTTCATGCGTCCGACTTGCATGCCGCGGCAAGTGACATCAGCAGTGGCAAAGCCGCTGGACGCGTCGATGTCATGCAGGCGCCAGACAGCTGCCGCCGACTCGCCAAAGCCGATGGCGTTGCAACCGGCCTTGCGTGCAACTTCGCAGCAGCGGTCATCGTCTGCGTTGTAGAACAGTGTGCCGCGCGCCGGCAGCTTTTGGGCGAATTCGATGAACCCCTTCGTTACGCCGTCGAGATCGCCGTAGACGTCCATGTGGTCCAGCTCAATGTTATTGAGCACGATTACAGACGGGTGAAGGCGCAGGAAGCTGCGGTCGTACTCGCAGCTCTCGATCACGAAGTTTACACCTGTCCCGGCCGCGCTCGCCGCGGGCAGGCTCGCGGGTTCGCCGCCGATGAGATAGCCGGGGTCCTTGCCGCCGCCGACCATCATCTGCGCCAGCATGGCTGTCGTGGTGGTTTTGCCGTGCGTACCGGCGATGCACAGGTTGGTGTGGCCCTGCGTGAATTCACCCAGCGCCTCTGCATATTTCATGATGCGGATGCCACGGCGCTGTGCCTCGCGATATTCGGGGTTTGCTTTCTTGATTGCGGCCGAGGCAACCACCAGTTGGCAGTCTGCCGGAATGTGGTCACGGTGATGACCGACATGCGCAATCGCACCGGCTTCGCCAAGGCTGCGCAGCGTCGGGTTGTCGACAAGGTCTGTGCCTGTGACGCGCGCGCCGGCCTGCAACGCGATTCGCGCCAGACCGCTTACGCCCGCGCCGCCCATTCCGACGAAGTGGACGTGCCTGAGCTGTGAGAGTTTCACGTAATCCCTCCCGCTGCATCACGCCTTCAACTATGCGGCAGCGTGTCTTTCTAAATCGGCATCGGTGGGGGGTGCGCTGAGGCCAATTTCGCCAAGAATCCGGTCGAGAATCTGGCCGGATGCGTTCGGTGCAGACAGCGCGATTGCGGCTTCGGAGGCCTTTGAGCGAGCGCTCTCCTCAAGCAGCAGCCGTTCCAGCAACTCCCGCACTCGCGGTGCATCGAGGGTTTCTTCAGGGGCAACGACGCCTGCGCCTGCGCCGGCAACCCAGAGAGCGTTTGCACGCTGGTGATCGTCGGCCGCATGGGGGTAGGGGACCAGCAGCATCGGCACGCCAAGCGCGAGCAACTCACTGATGGTCCCAGCGCCGGATCGCGTCAGGGCGAGATCTGTCGCTGCAAACCATGTCGCAGTGTTGTGCGTGAACGTGGTGGCGCGGCAGCGGACGCCGACTTCGCGCCAGGCGCGCTCGGCGCGATCACGGTCACCACGGCCCGTGATGTGCAGAACCTGAAAGCGCTCGCGCATGCCCTTGAAAGTGGGTGCGGCGCTGATCATGGCGTCATTGAGCGCCTTTGCGCCCTGGCTGCCGCCGATGATCAGCAGCGTCGGCAAGTTGGAGTCGAGGCCGAGCGCGCGCTTGGCATCCGCCTTCGCTGGTGGACGCCGGAACGCCTGCCGTAGCGGATTGCCGACGACTTCAACCTTGCAGTCCAGGCTGCGGGTCAGTGGCATGTGGGCGTAGCACACTCTCGCAAAACGCGCGATCGTCCGCGTCACCTTGCCGGGGACTGCGTTCGCCTCAAGCGAGAACACCGGCAGCCGCATCAGACTGGCGGCCATCGCTCCGGGCAGGCCGGCGTAGCCGCCGACGCACACCAGCGCGTCCGCGCCGAAACGCTTGAGCGCCTTGCGGGCCGCCGGGACTGCCATTGCGGTTGTGATCACCGTCGTTGCCTTGCTGCGCAATCCGGCGCGAGGTCGGCTCACTGGCAGGGTCGTGAAATCAAACCCGGCATGGCCGTACATGCTGCGCTCAAGGTCGTTGCCTCCGCACAGCAGGTGCACGCTCTCTCGGCCAAAACGCTCAGACAGTTCCTCGGCGAGGGCCAGGGCCGGTGCGATGTGTCCGCCGGTGCCGCCGCCTGCGATTGCGATTCTGGGTTGCATATTCTCGTCCGGGGTTGGCGCTGCGGGTGCAGGGACGGACAAGCCCTATGCCGCACCCGCAGCGCCCGACTTCAGAAGTACAACCCGGCCTTCGAACAAATCGCTACCGGGCGGTCACTTCCGGGAAAGGTAGATCATGACGACGCAACGATGCGCCGCGCCCGCGCACTTCGCCGGGCACTTTCGGGCAGACGCTCGCCCGCCAACTCCTGTTGCAGCAACGCGAAGGCTTCCTTCTCGCTTACGCACTTGCGCGCAACGGACAACACCAGCCCCGCGCCAACCAGGTAGAAGAAACAACTGCTGCCGCCAAAGCTGATGAACGGCAGACCGATACCCTTGGTGGGAACACTTGCAGTGACCACGGCCACGTTGATGGCGGCCTGCAAGCCGATCGCGGCCGTGATACCTGTCGCCAGCAGGCTGCCGAACCGGTCCGGCGCCCGTGCGGCGACCTTGGTTCCGAGAATCATCAGGGATACGAACAGGGCCAGCGTGAGTGCGGAGCCGATGAAGCCAGTCTCCTCGGCGAGCACGGCGAAGATGAAGTCCGTCTCCTGTTCCGGCAGGTAGTACAGCTTCTGCATGCTGTTGCCGAGACCCTGGCCCTCCATGCCACCGCTGCCAATGGCAATCAGCGACTGCTTAACCTGGTGCCCCTTGCCGCGCGGGTCTTTGGCGGGGTCCAGGAAAGTAACGATACGGTCCTGGATGTGGTCGAACTTGGCGTACATCACGATGCTGGCAAACGGCAGAACAATCAGCGCGGCGATCGCGAGGTGGCGCATGCGAAGACCGCCCGCGAGCAGCACGATGAAGCTGCTGGCAGCGAGGAACAGGCTGGTGCCGAAATCCGGTTGCGCCATGGTCAGCACGACGTAGATGCCGACGAACATGCATGCGGGCAGGAAGCCACGCCGGATCGAGCCGAGTTCGTTTCGGCGCACGGCCGCGTATGTCGCCGCCGAGACAAGCAGTGCCAGCTTGGCGAAGTCGGATGGTTGAATACCGACGCCGCCGAAACGCAGCCAGCGTCGCGCGCCGTTGAACTCCGTGCCGATGCCCGGGATCAGGGTGAGAACCAGCAGCGCCAGACCGAGCAGATAGATCGGCTTGGCGAACTTCTGCCAGAGTTTGTAGTCAAGCCGGGCGACGATGGCCATGCCGGCAATGCCAAGCCCGACGAACATCAGGTGACGCTTGATGAAGACGAAGGGGTCGATGTCTGCACCGGGCACGACGCGAATGGCGCTGCTGCTGAAGACCATGACAACCCCGACGCCGACGAGCGCCAGGATGTTCAGCAGGTAAGCATTGCGCAGGGTGCGTGACACGGTGAGATACCCCATCCGCCGCGAACATCACGGCATGGGCTATTCTTCGGATGTGCAAGCGCACGATCTTTGGCGAATGTTCGGGCGAGCGACAGAAGGCCTGTTGTGCGAACTGCATCACGCCACGACGCTACGAGCGCCAAGACGCAACGGTATCACTGCGCAAACACGTAGCGTCGTGGCGGTCTTTGCGCCGTTAAGTGCTGCACTTGAATGGGTGTGAAAGCAAGCGCCCCCGCGTGAGCGAGGGCGCGTAAGCGATTCTGATTCGGCTGGTTACTGCCCTGGCGTCGGGTTGGCTGCAGTCCAGGCGGTGCTGTTATTGGCCGTGCCGTCGTAGTGGTAGCTGAGGCCTTCCGCCGCTGCGGCGAGGAAGTCGCCGGCTGTCCACTCCTGCAACTGGTCGGCCGTGCCTTCAAAGTTCTGTGCGTCGGCGCCCCACTCGACGAAGTCGACGAGCGTTGTGCCGCTCTGCAGCAGGACCATTGAGCCGGTCGCCTGCAACTCAGCAAAGCTCGGTGAAAACTGCTCAGTGCCCGTATCCGTGCCGCTTGCTCCCACGTGAATCAGGACGCGTGCGTTGGCCGCAAGCTGGAAGCCGTAGCCGAACGTGTGGTTCGAGAATCCGTCCGTCAGCATCCAACCGCCGATGTCGACCGGGGTGTTGCTGGAATTGAACAACTCAACGAACTGGTTGCCTGCGTTCGGCCCGGTCGGGTCGACCATCACTTCACTGACAACGACCGGCGTCGGGCTGACCGTATAGCCGCCCGGCGGCGTTGGTTTCGGAACCGAGTTCGCATTGGGGAGGTTCTGCGGGTTGGGCCCGTTCGCCTGTGGAACCATCACGTCACTCGTGACCGTGTTGGCGTAGTCGCCGCAGGCACTGGTCACAGCCGCGATCAGCAGCAGGGACAGCAGGATGGCGAAATTGCGCATCTGTACCTCTTCAACAGGGTATACGCAGGGGTGGCGTCCGGCCCCCAAACGCGCGGACGTCGGGTGCTATCTCAGGGGGATAGGCGAAGTCTAAATCGGTAAGTCCAAGAGTACAAGAGTACAAAAGTACAACGATCGGGGCTTCCTGGTCAGCGGCTGTACTGTTGCACCCCTGCATTGTTGTGTGCGTTTCAAATGGACCGATCCCCGCAGCGGGGCGGTCCTGTCGGCGCGCATGCATTGACAGGGGCTTTTCCGCTGCAGGGATACGATCGTTGTCGGATACCTCAATTTTAAGAACCGAGTGGAGCGGCGCGTGCGGTGGTCCCTGGCTGCCTTGCGGCGCTGGGCCACTTGGTCGCACGCATTGCTACATCGCAGTTCCTCCTTCCCCGGCCGACTCCGAGGCCCGGTGAGCCTTGGCCGTGCCGCAACGCCAGGGAACGCCCCGGCCGCGTTTAGTCAAAAACGCCGTCAAACGGCTTCACTTTGCCAAAGAGCTCGGCACCGGGTTGATCCCACTGCTCTTTGGTGATTTCGTGACCCCAACCCTGCAGTTCCTCGAGGGTTACGTACTCCGCAACTTCGCCGTCCGACCAGATGGTGATGACTTCACCTTCATGGTTGATCCAGTTGCGTTCATTGCTGCAGATCACGACCCGTCGCGCTTTGCCGCGAGCTGTCATGACCACCATGCACTCGTTTCCCTGCGGCGCGGTCCAGCTGCAGCCGAGTGGGTCGAGGATGAACATCTCCGGCTCGTCGAGGCTGCGGCGGTCCATTTCAATGTCCTGGCCGCCCTTGCTGACCATCTTCGGCAGCATGTCGGCCTCGAGGATCTTGTTCTTGAAGCAGGCCTCCCAGAACTCGCGCCCGCGCTTGTCTGCGACCGGGCCGCGGATCAGCTTGACGCGGGTCTTTTCGTCGGTGGAGACTTTCATCTGCAGCGCGTTGTAGAGGTCCTGAAGGACCTTTTTGTCGAGGTCGTGCCCCGCCTTCTTCATCTTGGATACAACCGATGTCGCCAGGACGCTGGCAAGCAAACCGATGATCGCAATGACCACCATTAACTCGACAAGGGTGAAGCCGCGGAAAGCTTTGCGCTGCATGCTTGTACTCCGGAAGAAGAGGCTTGGTCGCCTACGCGGCGTGCCAGTCTGACTTCCAGTGTACCGCCTGCTTTGCGGATTGTGAAAAGCCGCGAAAGGATTGGCGCGCAAACTATCGCGGATGCGCAAGTCGGCCGAGGCGGATTGCGCCTCAACCAGTTGGCCCTGAACACAAACACGGCGCTCCCCGGCATGGGGCCGCCGTGCACTGTTGAGAGACGTCGAGTGGGGCGCGGTTGCGCCCCAACTAGAGTAAGGGTCTGGGTCTAAGGATTTCATGAGCGTTATTCATGAGTAACACCTGCACGCACTTGCCGCAAGCAAATGAAGCCCACCCAATTTGTAACGATGAGAAGTGGCTCTGCAGGCGGATCAGCGGGTCGTGGCCTTTTTTCTGGCCCCGGCGGCGATCAGGCAAATGAACGCCAGCGCGATCTGCCAGAATGAATCCCGAGAGTTGCTGGAGCAACCGCTGTCGTTGTCACCTCCCGCGCCGCCGCTAGGGGGCGGGTTCGGTGCGGCGCTGTTGATGCTCAGGCACTCAACGAGTGTGCCGGGAACACCGACGGTTTCCGTGCCGCCCGACACGCCGAGCGCGGCAACCTGGGCCCAGAAGTCGTCGGATAACTGGGCGCTGCCGCTGAGTCTTACGACCAGGAAGAAGCGCCGGCTCTGGTTGGCGGCAAAGGCAATCGACTGGCTGAACGTCAGGCTGCCGTCGTCGGCCGGGAATGCGCTTGCGGATGCCGCATAGAGCACGTCAGTTGCGTCGTATGAGCCGCTAACGTTGGTGTCCTCGTACAGGGCGACCGAAGCGAAGCCCGTCTGGTCGAACAGCGAGCCCGCCGCGGCGACCGTGATCGAGTCGAGGTTGGCTGTGCCAACGGCGTTGTTCGTCAGCAGGAACTCGGCCGCCTGCACGCCGATGCCGACCGGGCCCTGTTCGTTGTAGGCGACGTTCTGGACTGTAGCCGACGTAGCCAGAGTCAGCGTCGGGGCCTGAATGTGGATGCCGGGCACGACCGCCGTGGGCAGGCCCGAGTGCATGTTGCCGGTGGCGCTGATGGCGGTGACGCGGGTGTCGAAGGTCTGCCCGTAGGTCGCAAGCGTCGGCCCGTTGAGCTGCACGACGAGCAGCAGGCGCTTGGTCTCATTCGGGCTGAAGTTCAGCGCATCGGTAAATGTCAGGCTGCCGTCGTCGCCCGGGTAAGCCGAATAGGCCGAGCCGAACTGGGTGTCCACACCCGGGTCGTAGCTGCCGTTGCTGTTGGAATCGACGAACAGGCGGACGTCGGAGAAGGCGGAGGAGTCATCGCCCGAGCCCGAGGCCGCAAGCGTGATTGAGTTGAGAGTCGCCGAATTCGAGTGGCTGACGACATCGAACGCGCCAATCGCAAACCCACTCCCCCCGCCGGTAGACGTAGGCGCAACATCAAGCGCCGCCCCCGCAACCGAAACTACCCGCAAGTAGTCGCCGACACGGTGGGCAGGTTCAAGGGTAGCGGAACCAGAGTTGGGTTGTGAGGTGGCTCTTCGCATGCTCCAAGCCATTTCCCCGTCGTCAACGAACGTGTTTGCCGTGCCGAACCAGGTTAACTGGTCACCTACGCCAGATGGCGTCCACGATTGGCCAAACGGAGAAGCGCCGAAGTACAGTCCGGGCGCGTCATACGGCAGGCCGCCGACAGAAGAAGCCCACCAACCTGTTGTGTCGAATGGTCCGACCGGATAGCTGGTCGAGTCCGTAACCCAAGTCAAGAATGGCGTGGTTCCTGCTGCTCCGAATTTTGCTTGGCCGAATATGATCGGCCCGCCCCACGCTTGGCCAGATATCCAAGAGCCGTCGTGATTGTCCAGTAGCAGACGAAACGAATAATCATAGGGTGCAGAAGTACCGGTGAGGTCGTATTCCAACCGCAGCGGTGTCGCACCGTTCAGTATTCCCACACCCCCGGTGTAGGTCGTAGGAATGCCAGTGGGCACGGCGCCAGTCACGCCAACTGAACTCACTATCGTGCGGAAGCCTTGCTGATAATTCGGAAGAACCGCGCCGTTCATCTTGCCAACAATTAGAAACCGCTTTGACGCACCGGAAGCAAAACCGGTGGACTCTGCGTAAGTCAAGCTACCATCGTCCATAGGATACGCCGCGTATGCGGCTCCATAGCGAGTATCCATGTTGGCGTCGTAGCTACCGTTGCCATCGCTGTCGAGATATAAGCCAATCTCAGAAAAGGCCGTTGAATCGTCGCCGCTGCCGATTGCGGTCAGCGTAATACTCTGGAGCACCGCGCCAGTGGCCCCAGTGTTTGAGATCTCGAATGCACCCATCAGGAAGCCTACACCATTGCCTGTGTAGTCGCGCGGTACGGACACGGTAGGTATCTGCACCAAGTTCACAACAAGCGCCGCCTCAAGCGCAGCGGGGCAAATGAGTGAAAGCAAGCCAATGACTAAACTTCGCATTTGCAGACCAATCACGATGGCTCATTTCGCCTCTGACTTGGCACCCGTGGTTCCTGACTGGCCAATGGGATAGGGAGCATATACCGCGACACCTGCTCCCCCGTGCGAGTTTGCAGTTGTTCCACCGAGGCCCACCCCGTCTCCGTCTCCACAGAACGCCCGTGCAAACCAACCCATGCTGGTAGTGTCCCCAATTTCAGTATATGCATCGGCATCTCCACCGTCTCCGTTCGATCCCAATGCGGCGTTACCTCCATAGGCAATCGCATTTCGCCTGGCATCGGCGGCTGCGTTGCCGCCCTTCGTAGTTCCTACTCCGCCAATTGCCGTTGCATCGGCCCCGTTGTTGTGGTCAGTAGCTGCCAGCGCATTTCCGCCTGTCGCCCCCGCTCCGCCGGTTGCGACTGCATCACCATTTGTCGAGTACGCATCGGCGTACCCCCCATCTCCTCCACCAATCCCCGCCCCGCCTGTTGCGGTGGCCGTGCCATTTGTTGAGTCAGCGTCGGCCGGGCCGCCCAGAGAGCCGCCTGCTCCACCATAGGCGTCGGCGTCATTCGTGGCTTCGGCTTTTCCGAGACCGCCGTACAGGTTGCCGATGCCGCCGCGACCCTCCGCGTCTCCGCCGCCGAGTGCCTTTGCCCAGCCGATGCCACCGGCTGTGAATCCTGAAACCCCGTTGATGCTGGCGCCGCCTTCCGCATACGCATTGCCACTGCCGGTATTTGTTGCCAGGCCGTTACCGCCGCTCCTATTTGTGTAGTAGCTCGCACCACCGTTGGCCCAAGCGTAGGTGTCGCCGGCGGCCGTTGCTATGCCGCCGGTTCCTGCGGTTCCACCAGTTGCCCATGCGTCTCCGTCAGCCGTCGCGTCGGCATCGCCCCCCTGACTGTTGCCAGACGTACTGGCGGTGCCGCCATAAGCAACCGCGTCTCCGCCAGTTCCGATGGCTTCGGCGTATCCGCCCTGACCCGTGGTTGAGGACGCATACCCGCCATAAGCATAGGCATCGAACGCATTACCCAGGGCGGGGACTCCGGAGTGGGCGTCGCCCCCATTGCTCACGCCGTCGCCTCCGTATGCCCTTGCCTCGCCACTCGGTGCTGCGGCGAACGCATCGCCACCAGTCGAGCCGCTGCCTATGCTGTCGCCGCCGTAGGAGATTGCGTCGCTGTTGTCGCTGCTTGCCGAGGCTTCGCCGCCAGTGCCGTTGGTTCCGGTGGTGTCTCCTCCGTACGCCTGCGCTCCTCCATAGCCGTCGGCCGTTGCCGATCCCCCCGTCAGCACTCCGTCGCCGCCGGTAGCTATCGCCGGTCCGACAGGAGATTCCGCCACCGCATTTCCCCCCGTGGAGTTGCTGCCAGTTGCGTTTCCTCCCCCGGCCGCTGCATTTCCAAGACCCCAACTGCCGTTGGTGCTGTATGCGTAGGCGTCGCCGCCCGTGCCTCCCGATCCAGTAGCGTTACCGCCAACGGCGCCTGTGCCGTTGTAGCCGTATGCTTCGGCCCCGCCCCCGGTTCCTGTGTCAGCGTTGCCGCCTGTCGCATAGGCGAAGCCCGGCAATTGGCAATCTACGTACGCGAGCCCGCCGTTATAGCCGCCGGTCCCATCCCCGGACCAGGCTTCGCAGCCGCCGGAATTCGTCCCGTTGTTGGTGGATGTGGCGTCGCCGCCATTGCCGCCGCCGAGCAGCGTGACCGACCCCTTGCCGCCAAGCGTATACACACTGGAATAGTCCGTGTCGCATGTTCCCGTCGAGCTGAAGCCGTGTTGTGTCAGTCCGGTGGCATCCGCGGCAGTGACGATAAGAATAGAGTAATCAGGGTCGCTGGCGCCGGTAGCTAGCGATTGAGTGCCGGTTCCCCAACGGATCAGGTTTACTCCGAAGTTTGTTGTAATGTAGCTTGAACTGTCAGACGGGTCTGAGAACGAGTTAGTGATGCAGTCTGCGTGAAATGCACGCAGTTGAAGTCCCATGGTCGCTTGTGTTTTCGGCGCCAGTGAAACAGGAGAGCCGCCGTAGATGTAGAAGTTGTCTACGAGCACTTTGTCAAACGTGGTCTGCGCCTTCAGTTGCGCGCTGCAGAGCACTGCCATCAAGGCGATCGCGCCCACTGCCCCAAACCGGTTCACGGGTTCCCCTTTTTCGAGCGAGTTAACCGCTTTTGCAATACCACTCGCAGGGGGGGGGGGGCAAGGAGATTGCATGATAATAATTTGCCAAGTAGCGATGACGCGACACGATTAGTGTGTCAGCGCCGACCGGTCGTGCGCGCCACAGTTTCAACGGTGCGTGTGCATTAACGGGGCCGTCGCGAGCTGCGAGCCTGTTTTCGGGGCGAGAGTCAAATCCGGTGGCTGCGCTACCCTTTGGGTGTGTCGAGGACTTCGAGCGACTTGGCGATTGCATTCACAATCTCGTCGATCTGCTCGGTCTCGATGTTGAGCGGCGGCACGATTGTGACGACGTTTCCCAGCGGGCGTAGCAGCACGCGTGAGTTCTCGATGCAGTGATGGCACATGCGATTCGCATCGTCGCGCGCCTCGTAGCCGGCGTCTTCGTTGCCGTCGCGGTCCTTGATCGGGATGCCCACGGCGAGCCCGCGCTGGCGGATCTGGCCGACGCGCTCATGCCCACCGATGGCGCGGCGCAGCGCGTAGTTCAGCTCACGGGCGCGGGACTTCACGTTCTCCTTGAGCTTCTCTTCGTAGATCATCTCGAGGTTTCGGATTGCGACCGCACAGGCGATCGGGTTGCCGCTGAAAGTATGGCCGTGCAACAGCTGGCGCATGTCTTTCCACTCACCCTTGAACGCGTTGTACACGCGGTCGTTGGCGACGGTCACGCCCATGCCCACCAAGCCGGCCGTGATGCCCTTTCCGAGGCAGATGATGTCCGGCTCAACCAACTCGGCGCTGCTCGCAATCAGCGGGCCGGTACGGCAGAAACCGGCGAAGACTTCATCCGTGATCAGCAGGATGTCGTACTCGCGGCAGTACTTCTTGATCTTGCCCAGGTAGTCTTCCGCCAGCGGGCGCATGCCGCTGGCGGCCTGGATCACAGGCTCAATCACGACCGCCGCAATCTTGTCGCTGCGCCCGGCGATCAGCGCCTCGAGCTGCATCTCGAGGTGCCGGGTGCTCTCGTGCTCGTCGGGGTCCACCTGCATCGGGTAGGTCGCGTGGTGCGTCTTGAACAGCGACGGCGAGAACTTCTGCGTGAACACGTCGATACTGCTCGCGCTCATTGCGCCAAATGTGTCGCCGTGGTAGCCGCTGTGGAATGTGAGGAATTGGGTGCGGTTAATCTGTCCGATCTGGTTCTGGTACTGCAGCGCCATCTTCATGGCGACCTCGACGGCCGTACTGCCGTTGTCGCTGTAGAAGACGTGGTTCAGGGTCGGCGGCTCGTCAGCGAAGCGGAAGTCCTGCTTGATGGCGTCGACCAGCATGCTTGCAAAGTCCACCGCGCCGACATGGCTGACGGTGAAGAGGCTGGCATGGCAAAGCTGCGCCGCCTGCTGCTGGATCGCCTTGACCAGCTCCGGGTGGCTGTGGCCCCAGACGTTGCACCACATGCTTCCGTATGCGTCGAGGAAGCGGCGGCGACGGACATCGAACAGGTACGGGCCTTCACCGCGCCGGATGATAATCGGCTCGGTCTGGGCGTACTCCTGCATCTGGGTGTACGGGTGCCAGACGATGGTCTGGTCCTGCTCAGCGAGCTTCGCGTAGTCGCGGAGCCCAACCAGCCTTGAACTTGTGCGGTCGTCAGACATGGTCGCAGTGGCTTGAGTGGGGAACGCCTGTTTAGTGAATCAATCTCCACTACGCAAGGAAACGGACAGTCCTCGGCCAAGTGCGGGCGCGCGAGCGGAGTAGCAAAGTGTAAGAATTGGGCAATCGCACAATATTACTCATTGTTCGGCTTGCAGCGCCTTGCTAGCTTTACCGTTGCCCGAATCGGGTTTTCGGGGTCGCTAGTCCCAAGGGGACGTTGATCAGGAGTGGTCTATGAAGATGTGGAACTGGATGTTGGCGTTGCTGGCTGTGGCCTGTATTGGCGCGGCTGTCCCTGCGCTGAAGGCGCAGGACATGGGTAAGGAAGAGAAGCCCGCCGGCGAAGCCAAAAAGGACGCAGCAGGTGAAGAAAAGAAGGACGAAGGCAAGGACGAAGCGAAGGAAGAGCCAGCCGAGGACGACCCGGTTGCGAACCTGAAGTCCGTGTTCAAGGGCGTCGATGAAGTCATCAAGGACGTAAAGCTGACGCAGGAAGACATCGATTCCTACGTGAAGCACAACGAGTCGTTCGACAAGGCCATGGCCGAGGACGAGAAGTTCGAAGAGCTGAAGGACAAGAGCATCAAGGAAGCCTTCGACTACGCGATCAAGTCCGACAAGTACAAGGCCTGGGCAGAGAAGGAAGGCGTCAAGGCCGAGGACTGGCTTCGCAAGGCCGTCCGTGTCATGGTCCTGAACTTCAAGCTCAGCGTCGGCGCAGATATCGATGAGCAGATCGAGGGTCTCGCAGAGCAGAGGAAAATGGTCGAGAGCATGAAGGAAATGCTCAGCAAGGAAGAATACGACGAGGCCATGAAGGCGCTCGATGACGGTGCCAAGACGCTGAAGGGCATGAAGGAAATCGCAGAAGGCCTGCCGGCCCCCAGCGAAGAGGAAAAGAAGCTGATTGAAGCCAACCGCGAAAAGATTGACGGTGCGGACGAAGGCTCAGGCGACGAGGACGATGGCGAAGAAGACGACGACGATGAAGACGAGATGGGATAGTCGTCAAACTCACAGAATCAACCAGGGGGCGCCGATCGGCGCCCCTTGCTCGTCATGCCTCCGTCATGCCCGCTTGCCAGTATTCGCAGCGTCAATTAGTCGGTTGACACAGGCAGGCGCAACCGCTTGAATCTCACTCAACCCCCCGAAGTCCGCGTTCAGGAACTACCGACAACCCGCATTGCGGGCGGTTGCCTGTAACGTGATCCGCAGGAGCGTATGTAATGCGCCGAATCGGGCTCACACTGTTCCTCCTTGCAGCGGTGACGGTTCTTGCCTCGACCGTGGAAGCACAACGCTTCCCGCAGGTCATGAACATGAACACCCACGAGGGGAAGTATTCCACTGGCGGCTTTGGTATCGGCCTTGGCTACGGCGGCGCACTTGCCTCCAGCTTCCGGCGTGAGGGCATCAGCTCTCGCAACGTCGGCGGCAGCCTTGAAGCGGTGTTCAAGAAGCGCAATGCGCAGAACATGACCCGCAACATCTTCGGCGCCGACATCGACTTCCAGATCGGCTCGGACAACAACGTGATCGGAACCGACATCGGAATCGAGATTTACTCGATGTCGATCGGCACCGGCGCGACCCTCGACGTCGACAACGACGCATTCGAAAGTATCAACGAGAGCGTCACGTTGATGTACGCCGGCTTCGACTTCACGATCAACCTGTACGACAGCGAGTTCATCGAGACCGACGGTCGTCGCACCCGCGACAACTGGGGCCTCGCGATCATCGTTGGGCCGAAAATCGGTATGCTGTTCGGCGACTTCAGCGACATCAACGGCCTTGCCAGCATCGGCTTGGACTTCGGCCTGATGGCGGACTTCCCGATCGGCATTCCGGGCGCGGAAGACCTGCTTTCGATTTCGCCATTCATGTTCTTTGAGGCGAACTACCACCTCGACGTTGACGGCTCGCAGATTGACCCGAACCCGGCCAGCCCGACGTTCGGCCAGGACGTGATCAACGACAACTTCGACCTGGGCTTCTACCAGCGCTCGCAGGACGTCAACGGTGACGGTGTGAACGACTTCATCGGCATCGCTGTTCGCCGCCACAACTTTATTCCGTCGTACCAGCTGAACATCGGTACCGACATCAACCTGACGCCGATCTTTGTGTCGCGCTCAGGCAGCCTGATCAACAACTGGCGCTTCCACATGTCGCTGGTTGCCAGCATGCCGCTTCGCCTGAACTTCTTCGCCGCCGACTACAATGGTGCGGCGCTCTGGAGCCAGGGCGAGATCCCGGTGACCTGGACGATCAGCTTCGGCGCCGCCTATTTCTTCTAGGCGACACGACTGCAAAAAGCGCGCGGGTTTCGGCCCGCGCGCTCTGCATTTGGGAACGCGCCAGCAGCCGAACCGGCGCGCGGTAACCCGGCCGGATACTGGACAAACAGGCGACAGGATACCCGTGTCGATTCCCGGCCATGGCTGGCCGGGCTAGTGCTCTTCGATGAAGTTGAGCATGCGCAGGTTCCAGATCAGGGCCACCGGAACCAGAATGACGGCGCACACGACCGCAGTGGTCGAGAACTCGAACTTCACGGCCGCAAACAGCACCAGCAGGTCCATCGCCGTAAGCCCGAACAGCATGGCTGCATTGAGGCCATTACTATCCTGCCGGAACGCCGCCTTGGCCGCGGGCCAGCTGAGGAAAGGCATGACTGCGGTCCCCGCCAGCACAATCAGAAGCTGCAGCAGGAACCAGCCGGCCGTCGACCAGAAGCCCGGCCCGGTGTCTTCCGGCTCGTCATCTGCCTTCGCCGTGCCGCTGAGGCCCTTGATGCGCTCCATCGGCAGCGTGCTTGCCTTGCGCTCGAGGCCTGAGCCGCGAACGATGCGCAGCACATCCAGCGTGCAGATGCCGCTGTCTGCACCCGACCAGAGCTTGTCAACGCTGACGGACAGTACTTCGTCGGCTTCGCCCGAATTTTCGAATACGTCGTTGGGGTCCGGCTTTTCGTCGTCCTTGTTCACGACCGACTTGATCAGCGACGTGGCGCGTTCTTCCAGCGTTGGGTCGCGGGGCACGTCGGCCTTGATGCCTTCGATTTCGTTCAGTCTGCCCATAAGCATGTCGCGAATCTGGCCGTTGCTGGTGTCCTTCAGCACGGGCATCACGACGACGCGCTGCTCACCTTCTTCTCGTACCTTCTGGCGGTACTTCTCACTGATCTGGTTCAGGGCGTCTTCGACGGCGTGGTTCTGCAGCTCCTTGAGGTCGTCCGGTCCTTTCACGAACCAGACGTAGGCGAAATAGCCAACCAGCACCAGCGCGGCGACACCGATGCCTGCGGAGAAAACCTTCCAGCCGGGGATGTTATCGAGCAGTGCCACTGCAGCCTTTCAAGTCGCCTTGATTGTGCCTGTGCCGCTCAGGATTCGGAAGGCTTGTCGCTGCTCTTCTTCTGGCGCTTGTTTGTAGCGACGAACGGCTTGTCAGCTTCCTCGGCGAGTTCTTCATCGGACTTTTTCACGGTGAAGATGACCAGCTTCTCGGTCTTGCGGTCGGCATGCACGGGTTTTCCGGCGGCCGCGAAGAGCGCGTCAATGCGACGTCCGATCTGGCTGGCGATTTCGTCACGCTTCTTGCCGGGCTCGCCCTTTTCGTACTCCAGGCGCAGGTCGGCCACGCCGCGAATCTCCTCAAGCATGCTCTTGAGCTGGTTCTCCGCGCGTTCGAATTCCCGCTGCCGCTTGATGAGGAATGCTTCGCTCTCGTTCAGCCTGGCCTTCAGCTTCTCCAGTTCCTCTTTGGCTTCGCCAAGTGCACCTTCATCGGTCCGGACGCGTCCGCGCTCAGCGGCGACCAGGGCCTCGAACTCGCCGCGTTCGGCGCTGCGAGCCTGCTGCGTCTGCTCAAGCGTTTCCTGCAATGTCCTTGCCTCGTGCTCGGCGTTGTCGGCGCGGGTACGGGCCAAGGCGAGGCGTTCATCTGCCTTGCGGGTGCGGTCGGCGGCCAGGTCGCGCTCGGCATCCAGCTCCGCTCGCAGGGCCGCAACTTGTTGTTCCAGTTCCACGGTGCGGGCCGTGAGCGCGGACTTCTGGCCGGCGCCGGTGTTGCTCGAATTCCGCAGCGCTTCATATTCTGCACGGGCCCTGTCCAGGTCGACGCGCAGGGCGTCGGTTTCCCGTGTCAGCCCGTCGTAGTCGCTGCGGTGAGCCGAGGCCGTGTCGAGCGCGGCCTTCACTTCACCGCGCAGGCGCTCAATGGTCGCCTGATCGGACTCAGCCTGATCGTTCAACAGGGCGGTTTCGTCCGCAAGGTGGCGGGCTTTGCGTCCGGAATCCTCGGCCTGCTTCTCGGCCCTTTTGGCACGCTGCTGGGCATCAGCGAGCTCTTCGCGCAGGGAGATAACTTCTTCGTCGCGGGCGCGGAGATTCTTGCGCAGCTCCAACCCCTCGGTCGACATGGTTGAGGACTTGCCCTTTTCCTCATCGAGCCGGTCCTTGAGGCGTTGCAACTCCACGCGGGCGGATTCGGCCGAGCCCCGGGCCTCCTCGACATCGCCCTTCGCGTCGAGCATCTTGCTCTGCGAGTCGCTGAGGTCGCGTCGCAAGCGCTCATTTTCGCGTTCCAGTGCGACAATTCTTGCATCATGCTCATCGGCCAGCGTCTCGGCTTCCGCGAGCTGCACCGAGATGGAATCGATCGTTTTCTTCTGTGCCTCTACGCGGTCGTGCGCGCGCTTGAGCTCGTAGTCGCGGTCTTCAAGCTGGCCTGCCAGGCCGTCAGCGCGCAACTGCGCATCTGACAGAGCTTCCTGCGTGTCCGCGAGGCGCTCTTCCGATTCAGTCAGGATGGCGTCAAACTCGTCGCTCTGCCCGGCACCGGACTCAAGCGCCTGGATGGTCGCCTCGGCCTGACGCGTACGTTCTTCACTGTGCGACAGCTCATCGCCAAGCTCGGCCAGTGATTGTTCCAGCTCAATCACGCGGGCTTGAAGGATGTCGGTCTGCTCAGCTGCGGTTTCGGCGTCGCCCTGGATTTCTTCCAGCCTGCGCGACAATGCGCTCAGCGCGTTGGCAGCCTCAAGCCGATCGCCGGCCGCACCTTCCAGCTGCTCGATCAGCTCTTCCTGCGAGCTCTCGGTCTCCGTGGAGCTTTCCAACGCGTGCAGCAATTCGGCGGCGAGCCGGTCGCGTTCTGCCTTTAGCTCGGCAATCTCGCGCCGGGCGGACTTCAACTCGGCGCTCTGGTTACGCTCCATGCGGTCGAGGCGCTCACGTGCATCGACCAGCGTTACCTCAAGCGCCTGGCGCGCTTCTTCGAGTGCCAGTGCGCGATTGGCAGAGTCGCCCTCCGTATCCTGAAGCAGGGCTTCCAGCTGATGGCGTTCGCTGTCAACCTGCTGGAGGCGTGAGCTGGCGCGATGGGCCACCGTGCGGTACTGCTCGAGCTCGGACTGCAGGCGGGCAATCACTCCACCGTCGAGATCATGCCCGTTGCCATAGCCTTGCGTTGCCTTGCGTTCGGTCTGCTCAGGCAGGTCCAGCGCCTCAAGATCATCCATCACTTCGATCAACGGAGCCGACCAGTCAATGCGAACGTCTTCCAGGTCGGCCAGAGCGTTCGTCAGGTCGTCGAGACGATCTGTCCAGCCTGCCGCGCCCATCGAGGTGAGGTTTCGATTCAAGCGCTCATTGGCGGCGGCTACGTTCTGCTCGCGCGTGACCAGGTAGTCCTCGACGAACTCGCCTACGTGGCGCGTGATGTCATTCAGGCCTTCCTGCGCGGCCGCCAGGTCTTCATCGGCCTCGGCAAGGCGCGATCGCATTGCCGCACCGCCCTTTTCGTCCATCGCGCTGCGAATGGCAGCCACCCTGCGGCGGGCGGCAACCTGGGTGCTGAGCGCGCGAAGATAAAAGGTGGCAAGGGCAGCCACCTGCGACAGAGATTCATCTGCGCGATAGCGCCACAGGCTGGCCGAGAAGTGGAAGGCCGCGTCCGGGTGCGGACGGAAGCCGGTCAGCCCGTAGCTTTCGATGCACTGCGCGTGAAGCCGGCCGAGCGAGTCGATGTGTCGCTCGAACTCGATGACGGGAAGGTCAAGGATTGCCTGCTCTGGCATGTCAGCTTTCGTCCACATACCCGCGCTTGCGGGTGATGATGTCGTAGAGCGTCTTCAGTGCGTTGTTCTCAATTTGCCGGATGCGCTCGCGGGTCAGGCCCAGGGCGTCGCCGATCTCGGACAACGTCATCGGATGATCCACGCCCATGCCGTACCGCATCTTGAGGATCTTCGCCTCGCGCTCGCTGATTGCGTCCAGCATCTCTGCCAGCATGTTCACTTCGTTGGCGGTGATCGCGAGCTCGGCCGGGTCGGGGCTGTTCTGGTCGGCGATGATGTCAGTCAGACTGCTCTCGCCGTCGCTGCCGCGGTAGTCGGTTGACTGGGTAGTGGAATTCAGCGCCGCGCGCATCATGTCGAGCTGGTCGTCGCTGAGGCCGATTTCCTTGGCGATCACCCGTGTGTCAGGCACCTTGCCGCCGGCCCTATTGGTCATCTCAGCGGACTTCTGCTTGAACTGGCTGATCAGCTCGACCATGTAGCTGGGGATGCGCACCGTCTTGCTGGAGTTCACCAGCGCCCGTCGGATCGACTGCTTGATCCAGTGGACCCCATAGGTTGAAAAGCGATTGCCTTGCTCCGGGTCGAATTTCTCGATCCCGCGCATCAGGCCGATGTTGCCTTCGGCGATCAGGTCCATGAACGGCAGCCCGCGGTTGAGGAATTCCTTGGCGACGCTGACCACGAGCCGCAGGTTGGCCTTGATCATGTGCTCGCGTGCTGCCTTGTCGCCCGCATGGATCAGGCGGGACAGCTCAATCTCTTCCTTGGCCGTCAGGAGCGGAGTTTCCCGAATCTCCTTCAGGTATTGCTGGAAGTTTGCGTCCTGAATCCTCGGCATTCGTGCACCTCAAGCCTTGAAACCAGATTTAACGCGATAACGCCCTCAATAACAAGCGGCCTGCTGGTGCTGCTGTCTCAAGTTTATGCGCGTGCGCGACGATAAGCCCTTGAGGTTTCCCGTGCGCATTGCAGGCCGAGTCAAACAAAAAGCTTCCCTGCTGCGCGCGCTGCCGCTGGGCGTAGTCATTCCCGCCCTGCTGCTGTGCGCGTTCGGCGTTGCATTCATCTACTCCGCGACCACCGATTTTGAGCTCGTGGCGGAAGGCCTGGCACATAGCAGCGGCTATCACCTTCGGCAGGCGGCCTTCGTGATGATCGGCTTCACGATGATGCTGTGCATCGCGCTGGCGCCCCCGCGCTGGTTTTCGACCCACTGGTACATCTGGCTGGCCCTCGGTGTCCTGATGCTCTGCTCCGTGCTTGTGTTTGGTCGTACCGTAAACGGCGCGAAAAGTTGGATCATGATCGGAAGCTTCGGCCTGCAACCCTCCGAGATGTGCAAACCGTTGTTCATCATCGCGCTGGCCGGCTACCTGCGTTACCACCAGAGCATCGACAGCCTCGGCGCGTTCGCCTGGTGCCTCGGCATCGCAGGTGCATTCCTGATCCCGATCATGCTGCAGCCTGATCTCGGCACGGCCATGGTGTTTATTCCGGTCGTCGCGGCGATGATCTGGGTTGCGGGCGGCAATCGAATTTACCTGGGCTCGCTGGGGCTGGCGGGCCTATCGGTGATCCCCGGCGCGTACGTCTTCGGTGTGCTGAAAGAGCACCAGATGAAGCGCATCGAGATCTACCTCAGCGGACTCAGCGGCGAAGTGGCCGACCGCAGCGGCGACGGCTACCAGATCTGGCAGAGCATGACGGCGATCGGCAGCGGCGGCTTCGCAGGCGAGGGCTTCGGAATGGGCAGCCAGTCGCAGATGGCATTTCTGCCCGAGCGGCACAACGACTTCATTTTCGCAGTGATCGCGCAGGAAACCGGGCTGGTTGGTGTCGGGCTGTTCATCGCGATCCTGTTCTTCATGGTCACGCGCATCCTGCGCGTCGCGGACAAGACGCGGGACCCGTTCTCAAGGCTGGTGGTGATCGGTGTGGCCGCGATGTTCTTCGCCCAGAGTGCGATCAACATCGGTGTGGTCAGCGGTACGCTGCCGGTAACGGGGATTACGCTGCCGATGGTCAGCTACGGTGGAAGCAGCATGCTGAGCGGGTTTGCGGCCATCGGGCTGGTGTGCAACATCGCAATGCAGCCGGTGCGCACGATGGGCAAAGCGACATTCTAGAGCGTCTGCCTGCCGCTAGCGGACGAAAGCGCCCTTGAGCTTGTCGTTGGTCAACCCGTCGATCAGCCAGCGTCGACCGTCCTGGACGAACCGGACCTCGAAGGTTTCGGGCGTATAGCCTTCCGGTACGGCCTTCTTCGGGTAGATCGTGACGGTGACCCGCGCCCTGTTGGGACCTGCGGCGCGGTCGAAGTCGTCCTTGTACTTGATCGTGTAGGTGGGCTTGCTGACTTCGATGAAGCGGTCCGTGACGAGCTTGGACAACTCGCCCATGTAGCGCTGTGCCAGCTGATCGACGACGACGGCCTGGGCCTCCAGCTCCACCTCCAGCTGCTTGCGCTGGGCGTCGAATTCCTTTTGTGAGGTCACTTCGGACAACTTCGCCTCGGGGTACAGCGCGCGGTAGATCATCTGCGGGCTGAGCAGGAAGCGGAACGACTCGGTGTCGTGCTGACGAGCAACAGTGATCGCATCCCACAACGCGCCGTCGGGCTCAATGGCCGGGCGGGGCAGCGCTGAGCGCTGGGTAGTTGAGCTGCCGATCGTGCACGAGGCAAGCAGCAGCAACACAGTTGGCAACAACAGCCACTTCATGGTTCGTCCCGGCGGCGATCTTCCAACTGCTTACGCACATTGCGCATGGCTGACAATAGTGAAGCATCATCACCCGACTTCACCGCCGGCTTTGGCGGTGCTTTCTCAGCCGCCTTTGCGGGCTGCGGCGGGGGTGCATAACTTGGCGGCGGTGGGGGAGAAACGTAGCGATCGGAGCGTGCCGCCACGACCGGCTTGTTGCGATCATCGAGCGTCTTTCTGACGCGCTCGTAGGCCGCGCGGGCTGTCAGAACGCGGTCCTCTTCCTGTTTGCGCCGACGTTGTTCTTCGACCCTGCGTTTCCAGACACTGGGGAAGCGTCGCGCACCGATGAACAAGAACAGGCCGATCACCGCCACCCAAAGCAATTCGTCGTAGGGCCAGACCGCCCGGATGCCGCCTTCCGGCGAGACGTTCAGGATCTCGCGCGGGCCGGAGATCACCTTGCCACCCGAGCCTTCGGCCATTGCCGCGAGGCTGGCCTTGTCGGCCGGCCGCTCCATCAACTCCTCGAGCGGCACGAAAATCTGGTGTTCGCGGGCAACGAGGCGCTGCTCCGCACCGTTTGGACGCTCTCGCACGATCGCCGAGTATATGCCGCTGCCGGTGCGCGAGAACTGCACGCGATATGTGCCAGAGCCTACCGGCAGCACATCTGCGGTGTTCGTGCCGCCGTCGGCTGATTCCACTTCAGCGACGGGTGATTCAAGCTCACGCGGGTTGCCGTCGGCATCAAAGAAGCTGAGCGTCAGGACCGGTCCGGCGCGGTTGATGCCCCATTCGGATTCGACGCCGTCGATGCGCTCCGGCTCCGGCAGCAGCTTGCGGATCCAGCGCTGCCACAACTCGTCGAACTTCTCCCATCCCAGCCACTGGTTCGACCAGCGATCGCGCGCGTCGCTTGTGAATGCGAGCGCTTTGCCAAGCTCAACATTCCAGGTCGCGAGCAACGGACGCTCGTGCTCTTCGTCCGCCCAGAGCCAAACGTGCGCCTCCGGCCGGGCCGTCACTGCCACGTAGCCAAGCAAGTCGGGCGTGGTGTCTGCCTCGAAGTCCACGCCTTCGGTCAGGCTACCGGGCAGCCCGTTCCATGGGCGAAACGGGTCCTCGCGAATGAAGCTGCCGGCCGAGAGGGCAGCCTCGCGAGAAAAGATCGCGGGCAGGTCATTGGGATCGTTTACGAGGAAGTAGCGTCCGCCGCCGACGTCGGCCAGCGATTGCAGGAACTGCTCATCTTCGCCCTTGCCCAGGCAGATGGTGCTGAAAGTGATCTGCTGGGTCGCGTGGGCTTCCGCCACCATTTCCAGCACTCCTTCCTGCCGGTTTGTGTCGCGCCCGTCGCTGAACAGGACGATGTGCTTGCTGCTTGCCGTAATGTTGGTCATCGCGGCGATCGCTTCGCTGATCGCGACGTCGACGAAGATGCCGCCCCCGCCGGTTTCATTGCGTCGGGCGAGTGTCGTGGCCGATTCACGGTTCTTCAGCGGCTCAAGCGGCACAACCCAGTCGGGCTGCGTATCGACGGCCAGCATGCCGAAGAAGCTGCTCATCGGTACGAGCTTGATGGATCGAACACAGCCTTCATTCGCCAGGTCCATCTTGGTGAAGTTTCCGACCTCGGCGCCCATGGAGCCGCTCTTGTCCAGCGCGACGATCAGCGCGGGGATCTGCTTGCGGCCCTTCTCCACGACGTCGCAAGTAACCGGCAACACTTTCTCCACGGCCGTTTCGTAGTAGCCGCCGGGGGCATAGCTGTTCGGTCCCCCGAGCATCGCAAGCCCGCCACCGTTGCGTGTGAAGCGCTCGATCAGGTCGAGCTGGCGTGTGCTGAACTCAGTCGCCGCGACGTCTGACAGCACGAGGATCTGGTACTTCGAAAGCTCCACCATTTCCGATGGCAGCAGCGCGGAAGGGCCGCTCGTGACCTCCAGCCCGACGCGCTCAAGTGCGCGCTGGAGCGGTTGTTCATTGGCGCCATCGGCGTGCAGCAACAGAACGCGGCTGGCACCGGGGCCTGCAATGCGGATCTTCAGCGAGTCATTGCGCGGATAGGTGTTCTTGTCGGCCGCGATCGCCACCTCGATGACGTAGACCGATGAGCGCTCTGTGGGGCGCAGCAGCAGCCGCACCGGGTTCCGCCCGACGCCGACCTGCAGGTTGCCATTGGCGTTCAGCTTGTCCGACTCAATGTCTTCAGCGAGCTTGCCGTTTACCTTGATCTGCGGCACCACGATCTGCTCGACTGTGCTGAAGACCACCAGGTCGACGGCGATGACCAGTTCTTCTTTGCCGATCAACCGCGCGCCGAAGTCGGCGACCGCGATCTCAGGCAGCGGGTCGGAATCTACCGGCATCGTGAACAGGCGTACGCCCGAGTCTCGAACTTCGCGCACGACGTCACCGCCGTAGCGCGCGGTGCTGTCGTAGCCGTCGCTGAGCAGGATCGCAAAGGGCGCCGTGCCCGGCACGGTCTGCTGCGATGCCAGCTCCAGGGCGTTGCCGATATAGGTTTCGTCGCTTGGGTCCCACTGCGGCAGCTCGTAGTCCGTGCGCAGCTCTCGTGCTGGCACCGGCTTGACCAGCAACGTCGCCGTCTCGTCGAAGAGGATGACGCCGACGTAGTCATCGGCGGGCAGGGAGCCGGCGAGGTCTTCCAGCACGGCAGGCAACATGCGTTCACCGGCGCTGCCGACGGAGAGTGAGCGGTCCACCAGCACCCAGACCGTGCGCTGCTCGCTCGATACCTGCCAGAACAGCCCGGCTGCACAGAACAGCAGTGCGACTACGGCAAGCGCCAGGCCGCCGCCGCCGACCACCCGTCGAAGGGCAGGCAACGGTGTGCTGGTTGAGCGAAGTACCCAGAAAACCAGAACGGCGGCCGGTATCGCCGCCAGCAGGTAGTACGGATGTTGGATTACGAAATCCGGCAACCCGAGGTCATCCCTCTTCCTTGACGACGGCCTTCCACGGGCGCTGGGATTCGTCCAGACGGCGGGACGCCAGGCGGCAATAGTCCAGGACGGTCTGGAAACGGCGTTCGGCTTCGAGCGGCTTGAACGTCGAATCCACGAGCGTCAGCACCTGCGCGCTGTTTGAAGCCTCCATGGATTCTTCAAGCGCGTGCAGCGCCGCGCCCTCTTCATTGAGATGCATCAGAATCCGCGCACGCAAGTAATGCGCCTGCGAAACCGTCGAGCTCAGTGCCGAGCCCGCCTGCTTCACGTTCTCGTTCAGGCGCTCCAGTGCTGCGTCCCACTCGCCGAGCGCCGTGATCTGCATGGCGGCGACGCGCACCTGCAGTCCGAGTGTCTGGCCGGGCTGCATCCAGCGTGTGCCGCTTTCGAGGTCGTTGATCAGCTTGTCCATCAGAGCCGTATTGCCCTGTCGGGCGAAGAACGTTGCCAGCTCAATCGTGACCGGTGAGCGGTTACTGTAACCCCAGTAGTAGTAGTCATTCTCGGTCTCTACTTCGGCGAGCTCGCTGAGCTCTTTCATCAGGCGCTTGGGCTGCTTCTGGCCCAGTGCGGCAACAGCCAGCGCGCCGTAATCAATGAACGGACGCTCGTACGTAACCTGATAGCCATAGTAGTAGTAGCGCGTGTTGTTGATGTCGTCGCGGATGTCGGAAACGCTGTCGCGCAGCATGCGGAACATCAGCTCGTCGATCTCGTCTTCGACAGAATACAGCTCACTGAGCCGGCCTTCGAAATCGAGGTGGAACGGGTTGATCGCCGCGTCACGCAGGCAGCAGGTGAGGATGTGGTCCTTCAGCAGCCGCTCAAGCACGTCCTTGCGGGTGCCGGCGTCCACGTCGCCCGCGGGCAACTGTCGGACGGCCTTCAGAGCATCCCGGCCGAAGGTTCGCAGCGCGCCCATGGCTGCGGCGGCCACGCCCGGGTCGAGGTCACCGATGTACTTCACGATCAGCGCGATATCGTCAGACTTCTTTTCTTCGCGCAGGCGATCAAGCGCGGAAATCAGCTCGTTGGCGTTGCCACCGTTGCCCAGCAACTTGCGGTAGTGGGCCAGCAGCCGAGCGTCGTCCATGCGCGCCTCAGCGGCCGCGCGTTCCATGGCCGAAGGCGAGCTGAGTGCGGAAATGTCGTCGTTGTCCTGCGCCCGAAGCGCAGCCGGCAGGAGGCAGGCGAAGCTAAGGGCGATTGCCAAGACGATCAGCGATGGCCGGTGGCGCCGTATCGATGAACCAGTCTTCAAATGAGCCGGTTTCGCGCACCTGGTAGAGGTCGCCGTCTTCAAGCATCCAGCCGAAGTCCTTGTATCCATACCGGACCGCCTCTTTCAGGCTGACAAGCGCCTTGCTGACCTTGCCCTGAAGGCTCTGGGCACAGGCCAGATTATAGAACACTGCGGCCAGGTATGAAGACAATGAACTGCGGTTCCTGCCCTCAACCTCACGCAGCATTTCGCGTGTGCTGTCGACGGCGTCGGACCATTCCTTTTCCGCGCCTTTCAGGTCGCCGGCTCGAAGCATGAGGTGGGCGATCTCATTCTGCGCGATCAGGTCAGGCCGCGAGGCCACCTGCATGTTTACGTTTGCCTTTGCCTGTTGCACCCGATCAATCTGGGAACGCAGGTTCTCTATCCGGGCCTCGAGCAAGCTGCTGTCGCCGAAGCGCGCCAGGGTGAGCTCAAGTTCAACCCGTACCTGATCGAGGTCAATCACGCGCGCCAGCGGGGGCGGCGGCACGGCCGTCAGGAGATCGTCGTAAGTCTCGTTGAGTTGCGAACTCAGCTCATCGTTCGCCGGGCTGTCGGCCAGGGCCCTTACGGCCGCGGCTCGAAGCCCAACCAGCACTTCCTGCGCGGCGAGGTAGTTGGATTCGCCGACCTGCGAAATGGCCTGCTCAGCCTCTTCGCTGGTTTCCATCTTGAACTGATACAGCAGCGCGGGGCCGAACGCGCCCTGTGCGGACAGCAGTCGGCGGTACGGCGCCTGGAAAGTCAGCTCGGCGGGGTACGCGCGTGCGGCGGCCTCACTGGAGGCAAGGTTCAGCGGCTCGGTAAAGACCGGGTCTGAGCGCATCACGGCCAGCAACTCGCGGTCCAGGCGCGCTGTGTCGTAGCTGCGGAGGCCGTCGAACTGGCTGAAGAACTTGCCCGGCTTCAGGTGGGCTGCCAGCAGGACGGCGGCGATGTCGCGCCGGATGCGGAAGTCCTGGAACTCCTGCCACGCAGCCGACTGGTCGGCATTGAAGTCGGCGACTTCAGGGGTCATTTCATCGAACGACAGGCTTAGCAGATAATCCCGCGCCTCAGCAACCAGTCGCTCGTCTTCGCTGGAGAGCGCCTCCGCAGCCTGGCTGACCAGTGCTGCTTCATGTCGCAATTGCGCAACCTGCAGCAACCCCATGCGTTCTTCTGCGTCGGCGAATTTGTAGGCAACGCGAAGGTCGCCGGAGATGTCTTCCTTGATCGCGGCAAGGCGCACGGCCGCCTGCGCGCGTTCCAGTGCGGAGGGCGACGCGAGCTCGGGCAGTTCTCGTTTTACGATATCACGCTGGGCGGAGAGTGGGCCGCCAATGAGTGCCGACAGTACGAAAATCACTGTCAGAAAGCGCGGTGACGTGTATGACATTTTGTCAACTCCGAGCTGGCCCCTTGGGGACCCCTAATCCGCTCTCTGCCTCTATTAACGGGCATCCCAGGGCGGCAAGTCCAGATAAATCCTAGAAATGTAGGGTTCCAGCGGTGCTCGAGTCGTGAGGCTGCAGTGGCAGGCGGCTTATCGAACGATGGTCTTGGCACTAAGGCTTCGGAGAGATTTCACCCTTTATATGTTTCGGAAAATCAGGGCCCCTAGATTCAAACAATCCATAAGATTCCACAAGTGACGTCTTGTTGGCTACTTGTGGTCTTCTCGGCACTCTTCGCCTCAACTACACAGGATCGGGGATTGTGCCTGTGGAGTGTTCTTGCAGATGTTCCCCCGGTGATTGCGCGATCTGATTGTCCACACTCAACAGCGACGACGCGGGGAGCCCATTCAGGTCCCCCGCGCCGGCTGATTTTTGTGCTGCTACTTCATTGCGGCGATTGCGGCCTGTACCAACTCGTGGTCGGCGGTGGAAGCCCGAACCAGCAGGCGATTGCCGTTCACGGATGTTGCATTGATGCGTCGGCGTGCCTGGGTGTTGATCGCGTAGCCATCGGCCAGCATCTGAACGGACGAAGATGCTTCGTCGAAGAGCTCATTGAGTACTCGCACGGCATCGGCGGCCTTGGCGGTGCCGAGATCGTAGCTGCGCACCTGCATGCCGTTTGAGCCGGTGTTCGCGGACTCGAACTTGGTGATCAGCTTCTCCAGCTCGCGCAGCTGCGAGACACGCCCGGTGGCCGTCAGTGTGTTGTCGTTCGTCATCAGGTTGACACGTGCCCTGCCAGAGTTGCCGAACAGATTGCGCAGGTTCCTGGCATCGTTCTGCATATCGACGTAGGCAACAGTAACCCATTCCGAGTCCGGCAGCGAAGCCAGCTCGGATGGCTCCACCACGCGGGAATAGCCGCCCGCATCATCGAGCATCACGACGCGGGCTTTGTCGGTGCTGTGCCCGACCAGCGTGACGCCGGCACCCTCGATCAGCTCGGAGACGTAGTCGCCAAGCTCAGCGTGGGGGATCAACATGGCGTCGTCGGGGGCGATGTACGGCACTGAGCCGCGGCCGTAATCCGCGGCGCGGAAGTCGAACGTAACGCGCTTGCCCGTAGCGGACGTGTAGCCGGCGATCAGTTCTTCAACCTTCACGTTGCCGCGACCGGCGACGCGCCAGGCCTTCTGGCCGTTGATCTCAACCACGTCAAAGGGCAGCTGCGATTTGCTTCCGCCGAACGGAAAGCGCATTGGCGGGTCTTTGGGTGTGTCCTGTGCGAAGCTGAGCACCAGCGATACGCCGATGATGAGCATGGCGGCAATCCAACGGGACATGGCAATCTCCTGGTTGATCTCACGGTCGCGTGCGTTTCGCAGGCAAGTGTTGGCAGAAGGCTACTGCATCGCCTTCAAGGCCGCGTCGACTTCGTCGTGAAGCGAGGCGATGCCTCGAACCACAACGTTGTGCTGCCCGACTGCGACGGTGAAAGTGGGCGGATTCATGCGGCGATCCTGAAACAACTCGCGCAGGCCCTTCACGGCGGCGTCAAGTTCGATCGCGGCCGGCACGACGTGACTGCGGATATCCGGCTTCATCTCGGCGTCGATCTCGCGGCAGGTGGCGCAAATCTCTTTCACTCGATCGGCCCGGTCGCAGATGAGTAGCGTGTTCGCGCCGGACATCGGATTGAGCACGCCGCCCTGGCGGGTGGTCATATTCTGCAGCGCGCCGCGCAACGCGTTGGCTTCGGCGAACTCGGCCTGGAAGCGGACGGTGATCCACTGCCAGTCCGGGATCGACTCCAGTTGCTCTTCCGTGACGACGGATGCCATGGTGACGGCCTCGGCGGCCGGGATGATTTTCATTTGTGACCCGCCCGTGGTCATCATGCAGAGGCGGTAGTCGGCCAACGCGTTCGAGACGAACATGTCGATCTGTTCGCCGGTGAGCGTCGTGCCTTCGGCCGTGTGGTAGCTGATGTCGCCCTGCATCTTTCTTTCGTCAACAATCACTGTGACGTCGCGGCAGCTGCCGTACAGCCCGAGAAGATCGTTGATGCGGATGCTGCCGCTTGCGGGGAGCGTCCAGGTCCAGGCGCCGTCGGCGTCCTTGGTGGCGGCAATCGAATTCTTGCCGGCCGCAGGCTGCGCGGAAACGAAAGTCAGAGCAATCAGCACAGCAAGTGATGCAGCAACGAGGCGTGTCATGGGGACCTCCGGTAGGAAACTTAGGTGTTGCAGGCGCATGCTTGGAACGCGTGTCGCGATTGGCCCGTTGGCAAAAACGCATTCCGCGAATCGGTGACAAGCAGAAGCGTGCAGTTGCGGAGCGCAATGAATTGAAGCGCGCCACGCCACAATGCGCCCGCGACCGCACGTCTCAGGCGGACTTGCGCCTTCGGTTGTGCGGAGCCCGGTTCGAAAAGTAATTCCGGTTTTTCATCACGAATTCGGGAGGAAATGCATTCGCTCGGCCGGGATTTGTGAGGGCGGGCTTCTCTCGCCCAACTCACGGAGTACTGCAATGTCAGAAGAAACCAAACCGATCCCGAATCACGGCGAGGACGGCGTAAGCCCCGACCTGCGCATGTCCGCTCAGGGCATCACAGCAAACCCGGAGCGTGTAACGGACGAACACATGCGATGGATGTTCGACAACGCCTGCCAGCTGCTCGACCAGGTCACGCGCATCGTTTCCGGCGTGCTCGACACGGTCAGCATCGGTGACATCCGCAGCGTCTGCGCCGACGAGTTCCCGGTGGTCCGCGGCGCGATCACGCCCGACGGCGAACGAGCCTCGCGCGAAGTTGCCGAAGCCAAGCGGGACCACCGCAAAGAACCGCGCGGGCGCGTTCACCCGTTGCTGGTTCTCATCAAACTCGGCGTGCAGGCCGCGCGGCTGCTGAAGCAGATCGGCAGCGGCACGCATCCGCACGCCGCCAACGCCATGACGCTGGCCGAGAGAATGGAGGCCGAGGCACAGCGCGCGTACGTCGAGCTGGAGAAGGCGGACAAGAAGTTCAGCGCCGCGCTCGCCGGCGGATAGCGCCCCGCACGACAGGGCCGAGGGCAACTCGCCAGTCCACGCAACACATCGCCGCACTTTCGCGCGGCGCGGATCGTCATTTAACGAATGCCGCCGGCCGCCCATTTCTGGCGGGCCAGGCGCGACAATCCATGCGATTCGGCCGGGGATTCAAACAAGAACCCGGGCAAGAACGCCCGGGTTCGGAATTCACTGCGTGACTGCATTCACTTTGAGAGTTAGCGCTTGGCCGCGAGAGCGACTACCTGCTGCAGGCGCTTGAGTGGGTCGGCGTCCGGCTTGGCCTCCGGGGCGAACGTGTTGGCCCACTTGAACGCGTGGTCGGCCATGACCTGTGCCATCTGGTCGGCCGGAAGCATGCGGAAGACGGCGGTGCTGACAGCCTCGTTGGGATCGTCGTTGACCGCTTCTGGCGTTTCGTACCACTGCTCTCCGAGCTGCATGAGGGTTTTGCACTCGGGCATGCCGTGGTCTTTGACCAGCTTCTGGTAAAGTTTGGCGGCTTCGTTTGCCATGGCCCGATGGTATGCGGAAGCGGCGCCGCGTTCCAGCGATAACGCGGTCTGTCATGCTTAGGGAAAAAAGTGCCTCGGGCGGGAACCATTGGCGTAGTGGACGGGTCTCTTTCACGGATTTGGAACACGGATGGCGGGGCAGGGCCCTATCAATGAGCAAGCCGGGTCCGCTCAAACGTCGCCTGACGATGAGTTTGGGGCGTTGTTTGACCGCTATCACGAAGCAGTGTTCCGCCAGATCGTGCTGATTCTGGGGCGCGATCGGTCCGCTGCGGATGATGTCGCCCAGGAAACCTGGCTTCGCATCCACCGTAGCTTGAAAACGTTCGAGGGACGCTCGGGTTTCTACGCTTGGGCCTGCCGCATTGCCTCCAATGAGGCCAAACGCTGGTGGGGCCGAAACAAGAAGCCGGCCGTCCTGGGGGCTGAGCCCAGTGTCGACCCGCGCGAAGGACATGAGCGCGACGACCTGGTGCACGAAGCCCTGCGGCAGGTTCCGGAAGAGTTCCGGCAACCGCTGCTGCTGGACCTGTGGGAAGGCTTCAGCGTCGCCGAAATCGGGCGCGCGCTGGACCTGCCGGAAGGAACCGTGAAGTCACGGCTGCACAGGGCCCGCGAAAAGTTCAAACAGGCCTGGCTTGAGCTGGGCGGTGAAGAGTGATGACGAACGACTTCGACAACTTGATTCGCAGTGCCCGCCCGGAAGTTCCGGCGGCGGCGCGCGAAAGGGTGCTGGACTATGTAGGGGCGCACGGTGCGGTCGCCTCTGCGCCGGCGCCCTTTCGCCTGCTGCTGCGCGTGGCGGCGCTGGTGATGCTGGCCTTGCTGGCCGGCGTTGCTGCGGCCCTGGTCGCGACGCCCTCCCATCAGCCGGCCACGTCGGCGCAACTGCCCGACATCGGCCCCCTTGCGGAGCGTGTAGCGGCACTCGAGTCCGACCTGCCCGTGGCCGAGCTGAATGCAATCGCGGATCGCATTGACGCGCTGGAAGTACGACACAGCACCTCTTTCGAAGAAGCCGTCAGCCGCGTGATCGAGGCCCGCGAAGTTGAGCAGGCCGCCATCTGGCGCGAGCGCCACATTGAGCACGTCCGCGAGCACTTCGCCGAAGAGCGCGAGGCCACCATCGAGCGCATGCGCGATGAGCTCGGCCTGACCGCTGAGCAGGAGGAGCAGGTCCGCGAAGTACTGGAAGAAACGGGCAAGCAGGCAGAGTCGCTGATCGGCGACTTCTACACCCACGGGCATCACCACGACCGGCGCGTCGGCGACAAGTTCGCCCAGCTGGCCGCAGAGACCGACAAGAAACTTGAAGAGCTGCTGAACCGGCAGCAGCGCGAAAAGCTGCAGCCCGAAGGCGGCATCGTCAGCGCAGCACCGGAAGATTGGGCGCCGAGCAGTGAATTCCGTGATGGCACGGATCTCGACGTCTGGACGAACTGGATTACGGTTACGCGCGACTAGCGCTTAAGGAGAAGGACTATGAAGGCTGGATGGCTACTGGCAGCAATTTTTGCATCGATCGTGGCGGGCGCGGGTGGCGGCTATGTAGCCGTGCAGTACGGAAATCAGAACCAGCCGGCGCCGAAGCAGGTTGCCGCGGCTGATCCTCTGACGCTCGACAGCGACGCCAAGGACAAGGGAACCGACAACTCGGACGCACTGACCAAGCTGCGCCAGGACATCCAGGCGCTGCAGGTTCGCCTCGACCAGGCTGAACGCGACAAGAAGGACCTCAAGGAAGGCATCGACAGCCTGAACACCAAGCTCGCCAAGGTCCCGACGGCGCCGGCGGGCGGCGGCGAGACCGTTGAAGGCGGCACCGGCGGCGGCACGATTGAGCCGGTCGACACGACGGACCCGGCATTCGCCGACGCGGTGGAGAAGGTCATCCAGCAGCGCGAAGAAGAAGCCGCCGCGAAGCGCGACGCCGAGCGCAAGAAGCAGATGGAAGAGTGGGCGGCATCGCGCAACAAGGCGATCGTCGACAAGCTCGCCACTGAGCTCAGCCTTACCGAGGTCCAGAAGGTGAACATCGAAACCGTGCTCACCAACATGAACACCAAGCGCGGCGAAGTAATGGAACGCGGCCGCGCGGCACGCGACGCCGGTGAGGATTTCGACTGGCAGGCCGAGATGAAGGCCGTCAGCGATGCATCACTGGAAGAAGTGAAGGCCGAGCTGTCATCGGCTCAGGTCAGCACGCTCAACACCCTGCTCGGCGACAACGGCAGCCTTGATTCACTGGGCGGTCGTGGTGGCTTCGGCGGCGGACGCGGCCCCGGCGGCGGCGGTCGTCGTGGCGGCAACGGCGGATAGTCAGCAATCAAAGCACACACGCCGGGGAGAGATCCCCGGCGTGTATTGTTTTTCAGGAATTGCCGGCCCGAAACCGTTCGCTCGGCCGGTATGTATGGAGGCTAGCCCGCGACCGGCACCGGGATCTGCATCTGGATCGCGTCCCACAGCTTCCACAGCGCCGATGACAGCGCCAGCACGAACAACGGCTTCATGATGTAGCGATGCACCAGCGCCTTGGTTGCATACTTGCCCGGCGCCGGGCGTGCGCGGCGGAAGTGCTGGATGGTCAGGTGTTCTTCGCGTGAACGCAGCTTCACGATCGAGATAGTGAGGTACAGGCGTGCAATGTTGTAGACCAGCAGCGCGATCGTCAGGAAGCAGTGCCACCAGCCGATCAGCGAGTCCATCGCATGAAAGCCGAACAGCAGAATCTGCCAGACAGGCACCTGGTCATACTTCTGTTCGTGCAGAAACGGGATCTTCAATGCAAGCCCGCTCAGGCCCGCAGCGCCGGCCGCGAGCGCAACCTTGCTGAGCAGCGGCGCAATGAACGCGAGCAGAAAGATCAGGTGAAACGCGAGCAGTGTGCCTGAGTAGTTGTCGCGCAGGGACTCCCACTCATTGTCGACGTAGGCGTTCTGGATGTCGACGCTGCTGCGGTCCTCGGCCTGGTTGGCGATGACTTCGCTGTCGACGGTCAGTGTTTCGAAGCTGACTTCGTTCAGCTTAAGTGAGCCCTGGACCTCGATGGCCCAGTTGCCCTTTCGGCGGTCGTCGGCCTTGTGGGTGACCGTGTCCTCTTCCCAGCGGATGGTCTTGGCGGTGAGCTTGCAGTTGTGAAGGTCGGCGCGCGCGAGCCGGACGGATTCATAGTCGCCGGTGATGAAGCACTGCCGCATCGACACACGGCTGAGTGAAAGGTGCCCGCCGCCGCCCTTGAACTCGATGTTGCGAAGCTTGATGCGAGGGTTCGCAGCCGCGGCGTCCAGGCGCACCGTGCCCGCGGCCGGCACGACATGACGCTCGGGAGCGTGCAACGACCAGCAGTCCCGCATCACCAGCTCGCGTGCCTCGAGCGTGAGGTTCTCGAGCACGCGGCAGTCCGTCAGCGTGATCTGGTCGGCGGTGATCCGGCAGCCGTTGATCTCGTTGCAGTTCTCGAAGGCTACCTCGACGGCCAGCTCTTCCGTGCAGCGAATCGTCACGTTGGTCAGGTTGACGTTGCGGAAAACCACGCGCCGCCCATCGATGCGCGGGCCGATCAGGATGTCGCCGTCGGAAAGCGCGCCGTTCTGGATGACGTAGAAGTGGTCCTGGATATCGAGGTGGACTTCACCGGCCGTGTGTTTGGCGCCCTTCAGGTCGAGCACCTTCTCAGCCGACGTGCCGGCCACGGACGCCATGTTCTCAAGCGGCGCGCGCGAGCCGTACCAGGAGCGGGTCAATGAAGTCATGCCATCCTTTTACCGCACAACGAGCCGCGTGGACAAGCGGCCTGCGGTGCTTACCCATTCGGGTAGTCGGCCAGGTAGCGCTCAATCTGCCGAATCGCGGCTGCGTGCGTGCGCGGCTTGTCTTCCGGCGAGCTGAGGAATTCCAGCGCGCTGCCGAGGTCCGTGAACGCGGCTTGCTCGCGCCAGTCAACGGGCAGGGTCACTCCCTCGTCGGCCAACCCACTCACGAGCCCCTCTGCGAAGCCATCCGGCAGCGAGTAGTCTGCGCGCGGTCGCAGCAGGTTGGCGACGTCGGCGATGGGGTCACCGGCGTGGGCGAATTCCCAGTCGAGTACGCCGGTCACTTCGCCCGCTGCATCAATCAGGAGATTGCTCGGGTTGAAGTCGCCATGGGTCAGCCGTGCGGGGGCTGTCGGCGCGGTCAGGCGAGGCTCCATGACTTGCCAGAGGCGGTCACGAGAAGCTGCGCCCAGGCGCTCGCCGGCCGGGGATTCGAACAGGCACCGCCGCACGAAGCCTTCCAGGGCGTTGTCGCCGAAGCCCCAGTCCACGACGCGAAGTTTGCCGTCGTCGCCTTGCAGGTCGCCGGAGGCGTCAAATTCATGGCGTCGGATGTGCGCCAGCACACGCCCGATGTTGCGCGCGGCGCTTGGCGGGACTCTTCCGGCCGTGGCGAAGTACTGCAGGGTCTGTCCCGATGCGTGCTCGGTCAGCGTATAGGGGTGTCCGGCTACGTCGCCGTGGCCGAGGACGCGTGGCATCGGCACATCGGTCAGCATCGCCGCGAGTGCGATTTCCTTGCTGCAGGTTTTCGGCTCGCGCACGTGGAGCCGCAGCACCCGCAGCCGAAACCCCTCGCCATGGGTGACCGTCTCGATTGCGTAGTTGGTGTTCGCGCGCCCGCCCGACAGCAGCCAGAACTCTCGCGCGGATTCGCCGGGCAGGTGCGCGGCGACCACGGCATCGATCTGCCCGGTGGTCAGCTCGATGATCTCGGTGCGTCGTTCCATGAATCAGCCGTAGATGTACTGCGTGGTTTCGGGCAGCTTGCCGACGGCCCACTGGTTCCAGACGGCCTTGCAGGCGCATTGGTAGAACGTGAACGTGTCGTCGCCGGGGCATGGGGTAAGCAGGTGCATGTCGCCGGTCTTGCGCTGGATGCTCATGACGCCGACCACGCCGTCGTCCGGGCTGAACGAGTAATGGACGGCACCATCGTCCTCGGCGCTCTTCCATATGTAGATGTATGTGGCCACGTGTGGCATTCTTTCCCTTCTATGGAGACGCCGCAAGACACCGACCGGCAGACATGGGCGTTCCGCGCTGCACTCGCGGGGGCGGGGCTCGTCGGCGCCTTGCTGGTGCTGATCGCGAGCGCGCCGCAGGGGCTGTGGGTCAGCCCGGACAGCATGGTGTATGCCGACGTCGCACGGCACATCGCGGCCGGCGCGGGCATCCAGGCCACCAACATCCACGGGCAGCCGGAATTCGTGCTGACCTGGCCGCCGCTGTACCCGCTGCTGATGTCGCCCTTCGTCGCACTGGGGGCTGAGCCGGGCGACGTCGGGCGCTGGCTGAACGCACTGGCCAACGGGCTGCTGGCGGTACTGACCGGCCTGTGCGCGCGGCGCATCACGGGCCTGCGCGCCGCCGGAGGCGCGGCTGCGTGGTTGTCGGCGCTGGCCAGCTCATTCCTGCTGAATGCAGCGACGTTCTGGAGCGAGGCCGTCTTCCTGGCAATCGTGGCGGGTGCGCTGTTGTGCCTGCTGCGCTGGTCGGCGCAGCGTCGCTGGCAGTGGCTGGTTGCGGGTGGCGCGCTGATCGGGCTGGCGTGCCTGCAGCGCTACGCCGGCTACGCATTCGTTGCCGCGGGCGCGGTTTGGGTGCTGCAGCTGCGAGGCGCCTGGCGCGAGCGTCTGAAGAACGCCGGGATTTTCATGGCCGCGGCGGCGCCATTGCCGGTCCTGTGGCGGATCTGCGTGCTGGTGTTTGCCGGGCAGGTGGATGCACGCGCGGTCGGTTTTGCGTGGCCGGACAGCGAGCACTTTGTCGCCGTCGGCTATGCAGTCGCGGCGTGGCTGTTCCCCGTCGGCTGGCCGACCTTGGTGCGCGCCGGGCTTGCCGTGTTGACGGTCGGGGCGATCGTGGGCGGCATCGGCTTCACGGCGTGGCATCGCTTGCGCCGGATGCACGACCATCGTCTTGAGCCCGCGGCGCCGCTGCTGGCAATCTTTGCTCTGGCCTACGCCGGGCTCGTCGCGACGACGATCCTGTTCTTCGACCATCCGTTGCATGCCAACGAGCGCATCCTGTCGCCGCTGCTGCCGCTGCTGCTGATCGCGCTGGTGTGGCTGGCGTTTGCGCAAACCGGGCGTCGTCGCGTGGCCGCGTGCATGCTGTTGGCGATGATCGGGCTGGGCTACGCCGTTCGCGACATCGATGTGATCTCGCAGGTGCGGCAGGGCCAGGCCTGGTCCGAGCCGCGCTGGACTGATTCGCCTTTGATCGCCGGCGTGGAACAGCTGCCTGCAGACGCACCTATCGCGAGCAACTGGCGCGAGGTGATCATGTACTACACCGGCCGTCCGGTCGCTGACGTGCCCATGGGCAGCGGAAGCGAAATCCTGCGCCCGCCCGGGACCGTACCGTTCCCGGACCCGCCCGCGGCGCGTGCACTGCTGCTGAATCGGCTGAAGCAGGGGCGCGGCTACATCGCCTGGTTCTGGACCGAAGGCCATACCGAGGTGCCGCCGGAGCTCGCGGGCTTTCGCGTGGTGGCCCGCTATTCCGACGGTGTAATCCTCGCCGTCGACTAGTGCCGGATGCGCTGCCTGAAGTCTTCGATCGTCGCCTTCAGGCCGGTCTCAAGGTCGGTGCTTGCGGCAAACCCGAGCTCGGTTTTCGCGCGGCCGATGTCCGGGCAGCGGCGTGCGGGATCATCCTGCTGGGCCGGGCCGTCGGCGATGGGCGACTTGCTGCCCGTCAGGCGAATGATGGTTTCGGCCAGTTCGCGGATGCTTAGTTCATGCGGGTTGCCGAGGTTGCAAGGCTCGTGGCACAGCGCGCCCTGATACTCCATCAGCGCGATCAAGCCGGTCACCATGTCATCCACATAGCAGAAGGAGCGGCTTTGTTTGCCCCCGCCGTAGAGTTGAAGCGGCTCGCCTCGCAGGGCATTTAGCACGAAGTTGCTGACCACGCGCCCGTCGTCGAAGGCCATGCGGGGGCCGTATGTATTGAAGATGCGGGCGATGCGGGTGTCGATTTTGTGTTCGCGCCGGTACTCGACCATCAGCGTCTCGGCGATCCGCTTGCCCTCGTCGTAGCAGGCGCGCGGGCCCAGCTGGTTGACGTTGCCGAGGTAGTCCTCGCGCTGGGGCGTGACCTTCGGGTCACCGTACACCTCACTGGTGCTGGCCAGCAGGATGCGCGCACCGGTGCGGCGCGCGAGCCCGAGCATGTTCATGGTGCCCAGCACGTTGGTCTTGACCGTGCGCACCGGGTTGGACTGGTAGTGGACGGGGCTGGCGGGGCAAGCGAGGTGGTAGACCTGCTCGGCGTCGAGCTTGATGGGGTTGATCAGGTCGTGCTCAATGAACTCGAAGTCGCCCTTGAGACCGTCGATGTTGGCGCGCGAGCCGGTGCTGAGGTTGTCGAGGCACAGCACGCGATGGCCTGCGCCCAGCAGGCGCTCACACAGATGGCTGCCCAGAAACCCGGCGCCGCCGGTTACCAGCACGGTCGTCATGCCGACGTTGTATCAGATTGGAGCCAAGGCGGCAGGCGTCGCGGCGACTCAGTCGTCACTCACCGGCCAGTGTTCGTCCTTGATGACGGGGGAGGTGTCGATCAGGGTTTTCAGGCGGTTCACGATGTCAGGATCATTCTCGCTGAGCATGACCCCGATCTCCGCCACCATGGGTCCATCCGGTGAGTCCAGCCCGACGATTAGTTCATACCCATGCGTGGCGGAACCCATACGCGAGTTGAAAGCCTGCTCGAAGTTGCGCTCTTCCGGGCGACGAGCCCTGACGACCCAATACCGAAGGCTCATTAGCTCCTGCAGAAAGGCATCAGTTCGGACGGGGTGATAGCCCGCCGGCACGATCGATGAAGCAGACAGAGCGCCAGACTGAAAGAAGATCTGCTGATAGTCATGCTCACGCCGAACGCCGGCGTAGACCACTTGAGGTACCAGAGACGGCCGCTTCTTCAGGTAGGAATCTAGGCTGCCGAACAGCAGTTCGTTCTCGGAAACAGGTGCGGGCGAAAGCATGGCGCATCCGTGGAGCAGCAGGCACGCCGCCGCTAGTGCAAGCAGGCGCAGGCCTGGCGGGTTGGCTGTCGATGCTTTGAGACTCATGGGCGCTGCCTCCGCCCTAGTTGCCCAGACGCCCGTCGCTGAGACTGTCGATCAGCAGGGCCGATCCGAGACCGCTGGCGGTTGCGCCCACGATGCGCCCGTAGATGCCGATGGCGCGCTCCATGTCCTGCAGCCACGACTGATCGAGGAACAGCACGTCGCCCGGGTGCAGCGGCAGGTCGGGCGAGTTGCCCACGACTGCTTCTGCGAGGTCATAGCGATAGACCTTGCGGTCCTTGATCGACTTGATGTTGCGCACGATGTACAGGTACGGCGTGACGTCGAGGTCCGGCTCGCCGGGGCCGCCGGCAAGCGCCACGGCCTCGATTGCGCCCATGCCCTTGCGATATGGAATGGTGCCGCCGTTGCTGCGCTGGCTGACCTGCCCGCTGTAGGTGTACGAGCCGAAGTTGCCGATGAACACGATCGGGTCCGGTCCGTTGGCGCGCTTGAGGTACAGCGTCATGGTCGGGTTGACGTAATAGCGCTTGAGCTTGTCGCGCAGCACCTTGCGGGCCTCGGTCAGAGTCATGCCCATCACGTCGATTTCGCCGGCCCACTTGAAGGTCGCGCGACCGTCGGGAAGCACGGTGGTTTCCCAGTCGTAGTCCTCGTCTTCCGCGATGTCGAGCTGGACGATGTCGCCGGGCGTAAGCGTGTAGACGTACGGGTCGTCTGGCAGCTTCTCCAGCGTCTGGACGTCCGTGTAGCTCTCCGGTGAATGGCAGCCGACGCCCGCGAGGGCCAGCAGCGCAAGCGCGATTGTGAGTCTTGCCTTCATCTATGCCGTCCTTGCCACGCGCAACTGGCGCCGGCGCAGGAGACCGATCGCGATGCCGATGCCGACCACCAGCCCGAGGATCAGGCCGACAGCAATGCCGATCAGCGTTTCGCGCTCGATGCGGGTGGCCGTCGCCGCGGGGCTGACGAGTGCCAGTTCGCGGTCGGCGCTGGCCTTGGTGGCGCTGAGTTCTTCGATCACGACCTCGGTGCGATCCTTGGCCTTCATCAGGTCCTGCTCATCGCGGCGCAGGGCTTCGCTTTCGAGGTAGTCTTCGCGCAGGCCCTCCAGCTCAGCCTCGAGCTTGGGGATGTGCTTCTCAAGGTAGTCGACATGGTCCTGCGCGACGTTCATGCGCGAACGGGCGCTTACCACTCGGCTTTCAGCCAGCGCGCGCACCGGGTTCAGCTTGCGCTCGTCGATGTCGGCCGGTGAGCCCTTCTCCAGCTCGCGGATCTCGGCCTTGATGAGCTCGATGTCCTCCTGCAGCTCCTTGATCTTCTCCTGGATCGGGTGGTCCGGGCCGAAGTTGTTGCGCTTGCGGGCCAGCTCGTACAACTCGCGCTCAAGATCTTCGAGGAAGCCGCGGCGGGCGGCGATGCGGGCGTCCTGCTCGGGCAACTCGAACTCGGGCAGGCGCTCGGCGATCCGGATTTCTTCGTCCAGTGCCTCGCGCGATGCGCGCAGCTCTTCTTTCGATTCTTCCCGGTCGGTGCGGGCGTCGAGGATGTCGCGCACCAGCTGCTTCGTGCGGGACTCGATGTCGACGCCGATGGACTGCACGTCGCCGGTGGCAAACTCGGCCAGCCGCTTCGCGTAGACTTTCTCCAGGTCGTCGCTGATGCGCTTGGCGCGTGTCTCGTAGTCTTCAAGGTTCAGGGTGGCTTCGCGCGTTACGTGCTCATAGTGCACGAGCCGGAACTCGGCCGCGGCGGCGCCCGCGATGGCCTGGGCAACAAGCGCGTCGTCGGCCAGGGCCTTGAACTCGATCAGGTAGGCTTCGCGGCTGGTGTCGGTGACTTCGACCGTCAGCGCCTTGTGCACCTCGGCCGGCGTGACGTCGTACTTCTTGAAGTCCTCGGGCTTGGGATCTTCACCGGGGCCAAATCCGACTTCGCGCAGTCGCTTGCTGACCCGCTGCTCGAACGTCGGCAGCTTCACGAGCTGGATCACGGTCTTGGACGGCAGGGCAGGCACATATTCTTCGGTGTCGCCGGTGACCGGTGCGCGCAGCTTGCTGGTCGGTGTCTTCTGCAGTAGCGCACTGCTCTGGAAACGGTCGGGGCTGGCGGCCATCGCGAGATAGCCGAAGGCTGCGAAGATCAGCATGCTCGCCAGCACCACGTGCCAACTTTGCAGCGCCGCGCGACCAACCAGGTCGAAGATGTCGGTCTGGGCGCTCGCGACTTCCGTCTGGGTCTGTGGCGTGGTGGCTACGCGCTCGCGCTGTTCCTGCTCAATGAGGATTCGGCCGATCACCGGCGAATCGCCCATCGGCTGCGAGATCGCGCTCGCACGCTGCGACTCACTGCGAGGCTCTGGTACCGCGTCAATCGCGGCGTTGCGCGACGGGCGCCACGGCTTGCGCGAAAGCAGGTCGCCCAGCGTGTACCCGGCCGGGGCCGACGCCGGGTCAAGCACGTACTCCAGCGGACGGTCTACGCTGTCGCGGCTGAGCTCATTCAACTCAGTGCCGAGGTACTCGACGAATGCGTCCACCTCTTCGCGGGTCTGGCCGGTGCGGTCGCCATGCTCAACGCGGCGGGCGAGCTCGCCCGCGCGACCGAGCAGCGTGAGGGCTGCCGCGACTACGCCAAGGCGGGCGTATTCATCAGATGAGAGGGCATCAAGGATTGTATGCGAGGCCTGGGCCGCGCCTTGCGCGTCGCCGTCGCGAAGCAGGCGGCGGACGACGTCGACGGACTCGAGCACCTCGAGCGTCCGGCCTTGCTTCTCGAGCGTGCCGGCGAGCTGGCCCTCAAGGTGGTTCTCGGCCAGCAGTCCGGACACGCGCTTACGCGCCGCGGAGTACTCACCGCGGGCGGCCAGCTTTCGGACCTGCTCAATGGAAGCCTGTAATTCTGACGCCACCAATACCCCGTCAATCGAGCGATCGATTGCACCGAACGAACTAAAGCTGTCCGGCGCAGGGCGACTTTCGTACCCTTTGTTAAGTATCGTCTATCGGTGGGCTTTACTCAAGCTCAAGTCAGCAGATGCAGGTAACCACCGCACTTCGACCCAAACCCGTGCAACCCCAAGGGTTGCGCAATCCGCGCCTGCGGTCCGCGCTGACTTTCGCCATTGGGGCGGCGCTGCTCGGCACGGTGCTGGGCATTTTCACCTACAACAAGGACCCTTTGCTGGGCTCAGCGCTTGGCGCCGGCGTCGGCTTCCTTATAGGTGCGACCGTCGGCGCGTTCACTGACTGGCGTGTGGGACTCGCATTGCTGGTGGTCGTGCTGCTGGGTGAGGATTCCCTGCGCAAGGCCGTGCCCGGCTCGCCGTACACGATTTCGCTCGGCAAGGACATCCTGATTGCCGCCTGCTACCTGTGCTATGCGTTTCGGCCGCAACTGCGCGTGCCGCTGCGCAAGGCCGACAACCTTGAGCGCTGGGGCATCTACTTCCCGATCCTGGCCTGGATGAGTTTCGTGGTGCTTGAGGCCGCCAACCCGGCGCTGCCGAACATCCTGATCGGCATCTCGGGCATCCGCACCTGGCTGCTGTACTTCCCGATGATGGTGCTGATGTCGAACTTCTTCCGCAGCAACAAGGGTGCGGATGACTTCCTGCGCGCGCTGGCCTACCTCGCGATCCCGATCTTCATCATCACCTTCCTGCAGAACTCGTGGTACGACAGCATGCCGCCGTTCCTGCGCGAGACGGCATTCCGCAAGGTCCGCACGCTCGAGAGCGGCGGCGAAGTCCGCTACAACGAGTCGATCTTCGCGACGCCGACGCTGCTGGCGCTGGTGTGCGTCTTCCAGCTTTGCCTGGTGATCGGGCTGCTGAAAATGCCGCGCTCGCGGCGGCAGCGGATCCTGCTATGGATTTCGGGATACTGCGCAATCATGTCGGCGCACCTGTCGGGCATCCGCACCGGGCTGCTGTTCTGCGCGATTGCCGTGCTGACCTGCCTGCCGCTGATCATGTACCGCTTCGAGAAAGTGCCGGGTCAGCCGCGCCGCAAGCGCCCCGGGCTGATCCTGGGTGGCGTGATCGGGCTGCTGTTCGGCGCGATCCTCGTGGGAATGATGGACGGCGATCGCGCGGAGGCCTTCTGGACCAGCATCCAGCCCAGCCTCGTTGAAGAACGCATGGACACCGCCATCGCCGTTACCGACGACTTCGGCGGCGGGCTGCTCGGCAACGGCACCGGCAGCGCCGGCAAGTCCGGCCGCGTGATGACCCTGCTCGGCAAGGAGAGTCCCAGCAACGAATACGTCGAATGGGGCACGGCGCTCGTGCGCTATAGCTTCGGGCTGATCGGCATGTGGATCGGTGCGATCCTGGGGCTTTGGGCGTTGTTCGGCCTGATGCGCGCGGCCACTCTCAACCGTGACGCGCCGTTTGCCTGTCTGCGCTACACGCTGTGGATCTACATCGGGGCGCAGCTCAGCTGGTTCCTGTTCAAGGCCTACCCGGTACTCGAGAACGGCACGATGGGCGTGCTGTACTGGTCCAGCGCCGGGCTGATCATCGGGCTTCGTCGACTGGATGAAGTCCAGCTGCCCGGCGTCGCTACGACCTCTTCTGCTGCGTGATCGGCAGTATTGCATGTCGCCTGAAACCTGTACCCTGCCTGCATGCGTGTCCTTCACGTCATCCCCAGCATTGCCCCCGAGACCGGCGGGCTGCGCACCGGCACGCTGGTGACCTGCCATGCCATGAAACAGGCGGGCATTGAGACCGAGATTGCCTGCCTGCACGGCGAATCAGATTTGCCGACGCACCGCTTCAAGCCCGGGCTGCGCGTCACCGGGGCCAGCCGCGACCTGCGCGACTGGCTCATGAAGCACGCCGGAGACTACGACGCGATCATCGCCCACGTGGTCTGGCTGAGCCCGGCGCACTACGCGGCGAAGGCGGCCGCAAGCGCCGGCGTGCCGCTGTATCTGGCGTCGCACGGCATGCTCGATCCGGATGCGCTGGCCCATCACCGTCTGCGCAAGCTGATCCGCTGGCACCTCGGCGCGCGGAAGCTGGTACGCGGCGCCCGTCTCGTGTTTTCGTCGGAGGCAGACCGTACCCGCAGCCTTTCGCACCCTGAGCTCGAGGGTGCGGACTATGTCGTTGTGCCGAACCCTGTCGAGATGATCGCGCGGCAGGATGTTGCGGGGCCGCCGCGCATTGTCTGCCTGAATCGTCTGCACCCGCGCAAGGGTGTACGCGAGTGGGTGGGCGCGCTGAACACGCTGGCCGACGAAGGCCTCGTATTCGAGGCAATCCACGCGGGCGTCACCGAAGACGTGCCTTACACCGAACAACTGAAGCGCGCTGCCGGCGGACGGGTCGAGTTCAGGGGCGTGCTCGATAACGCGGGGGCGCGCGGATTGATCGCCGGTGCCGCGCTGGTGGTGCATCCCTGCGTCGGCTTTGAAAACTTCGGCAACGTGATCGCGGAAGGTATGGTCGCGCAGTGCGCAGTCATCGCATCGCGCCGCGCGCTGGTAACGCCGGAGCTGGAAGCGGCCGGCGTAGTGATCGGCACCGAGCCGACGCCGGAGCACCTGGCCGACGCCATGCGCCGCCTGCTGCAGGACGCGGACGCGCGTGTGAAGCTCGGCATCAGGGCTCGCGACTACGCCGCCAGGCACTTCAGCCCGGAAGCCGTCGGCAAACGCTGGAAAGAGATCCTGGGCAGTTGACCTGCAGGCGCGCCGAAGTTTTCCCCAAGGCAGCAAACTCTTATCAAGCGCACGACCAAACCTATATTGAGGACTGCACTTACACACGCGGGGAAGAACGGATGAGCAACGAGCTGGCACCGGAAGGACCGGAGTTACAGCCCGACGGAATGGGCTTTGATGAAGAAGCCGGCAGCGAAGAAGCTTCGCACCTGCTGCCGCCCATCCGTGAATTGCCGCAAGACCGTGAGTACCTGCCGGGCGCTTTCTACAGCATCCAGGCCGCCAACGGCACGCCCGCAAATCCGCCCCAGCAGCTTGGCGAAATCCTCGGGCAGGGCCTGTTCCAGAGTTTGACCGACGTGCACCTGTTCGGGCGAAACGCGGATTCCGAGCCCTGGCTCGAAGTCGGCCCCATGACGCCGGAGCCAGTGCAGATCATGGCCAGCCAGGAGTTGCTGCCCGCAACCGGCGAGGCGCTCGCGCAGGACGACCTCGAGATGTTCGAGATGGTGGCCGGCCGCGTTGCCAAGACCCTCAAGCGCGACAAGCAACCGCCGAAGGAAGACGCCGCCAAGGCGGCGGCCCGCAGCAGTGAGCTTGCGGGCATGAAGGGCACACTGGCGGACAAGTTCGGCATGTCGCTGACGGGCTCGTATCAGGTGGCTGATGTGACCGACTGCTGCCTGTGCCTCGGCATGAAGCGTAACGGGGAAACATTCGCGTGGTACGGCGGCAAGACGACGGGCGACCCGATCTTCAGCGTGACCGTTGACGGTGCGAAGCTTGCGCCCGGCGCGCAGGGCACGACCGGCAAGATCAACCTGACGTACAAGGTCGCGGGCGTGACCCAGCCGCGCAAGGTGCTCGAGCGCATCTTCGCCGCCTGCTATTACTTTCAGAAGCGTATCGGGGGAGACGTCAAGATGGACGACGGCAGCGCCCCACCTGAAGGCGTAGCCCGCGGCGAACACCCGCGCCTCGACGCCGCCATCAAGAAGATCGAGGCAGCAAAGCTGCGCCCCGGCCACGTAGTAACCAGGCGTTTGGCGTAGGTAAGACGACTTGAATGCGGCCCCGCGTGTCACGCGGGGCCGCATTGGTTAAGGATCTAGTCGGCTGGCTCTGGCGCAGGGTCGGCGAGCGATACGAACTTCATGCCCGCGGCATTTGCCAGTCTCTTGAGCGTTGCTTCCTCAAGCTCGGTATCGGCCGTGAGCTTCAGCGTGAACACGCCTGTCTTGCCGGCGACCGCTTCCTTCACGCCTTCCAATTCGGTGAGCTTGGCTGCGAAGCCCTTGGCGTCACCCTTCCAGTCTTCCCCGCTGTACTCAAGCTTCAGTACCTTTGTCGTCGTCACAAGCTTCACGGTGGGACCCACCGGAACAGGCTTTCAGCCGCCTCACGCATAGCCGGGCTGGGCGACCAAGCCTACGGCGAGCATCAGCAGTGCGGGTATCAGGTATTTCATGGCGATCTCCTTCCACAGCTATGACGAGAAATCGACCGGATTGGTTCCCGTCGTTGCGCTGGAGCGCCTATGTTGCCTAGAATCCACCAGTTGACGCTTTGGACGACGCTTACCGACTCGCGTGACCCCGGCAGGATGAATGGCCTCCGATGTAACAGCGCAATCGTTCTCCAGCCGCAAGGTGTGCCTCGCGCGTTCGCGTGAGCACCTGGCAAACCGTGCATACAAGTCCGCCCGCCAGACGCTGGATCGTGGCCTGCAGCAATGGCCTGACCTGGCGTTCGACCACGAATACCTGACGCTGCTCGGCGCGATTGCCTTTCGCCAGGGCTGCTACCGTGAATCTCGCAGCGCCCTGAACCGCGCAGTGCGCGATGAAGATTGCCACGTCGAGGCGCGCTTCCTGCTTGGGCGCGCAATGCTGGAGAGCGGCCGGGTCGAGCGCGCGATCATCCTGCTTGAGCGCATCCTCCACGACGAGGAAGAACTCGTACCTTACCGGGTGCATGCGGGCGGCGCCCTCAGCGTCGCCTATGCCGCGCTGGGGCTGAACAAGAGCAGCCAGGACGCGCTGGAAGTCGCCGCGAAGTTCGGACTGATCAGCGCCCAGCTTCTGGCCGACGAAGGCTTCCGGCTGATGCGCGTCGGGGCATACCCCGAGGCAGAGGTTCAGCTGGCCAAGGGCCTGCAGGTGGACAGCACCTGCGAAGATGCGTTCTTCCGCCTGTGCAACACGCTCTACATCCAGGACAAGATTGAGCCGGCGATGGAGGTGCTGGCCTACGGCATCGAGCAGTCGCCCGAGTTCGTCCCGTTCTACAAGCTGATGGCCGAGCTTTACTCCAACCGCGGCCAGTTCAAGGAAGCCGGGGCATTCCTCAAGCGCGCCATTGAACTGGTGCCCGAAGCCGATGACGTCGACGAATCACGTTTCATGATGGCACTGGCACTGCAGCGTGCCGGGCGCATCGAAGGCGCGATGATGGCCTATCGCGATCTGCTGCAGCAGCGCCCGCGCACACGCCTCCGGAAAGAAGTCAGCATTCGCATCAACTCGCTGGAGGCGCGTCGCAAAGACGCCCGCGCCGTGCGGCTGATCGATTTCCCCCGCAAGCTTCAGAAGCGCGCCTACTGCGCGCCCAACACGTTGGCGAACGTACTTACCTATGCCGGCACGCCGGCGACTCAGGACGAAGTCGCGGCCCGGATCTTCCGGGGTGCAGGCACGCGCTGGCCCGAGATGTTCGATTACCTCCGGGAATTCGGCGGCGTCGCCTACCGGGGTTTCTTCGGCAGCGTTGAATTGCTCAAGCGTTGCATCGACAGCAAAGTCGCGGTGATCACCACCGAGTACTACGGCATGTCAGGCCACGCGCTGGCCGTGATCGGCTACGACGACGTCGGCCAGTTGCTGATCGCACAGGACCCACGCTTCCTTGAGCCCGTCGAGATTCCCTACTCGATCTTCGAGAAGTCCTGGATGCACGACGACGGGCTGTGCATCGCCGTCACGGGTGCGGACAACCGCAAACGCCTGCCCGGCCAAAGCGGCGACGAAGAAAGCCTGGTGCGCCAGTTCATCGAGCTGTTGCGCAAACGCGACGATGGCGGCGATGAAGCCACCATGCGCGCGGCCGTCGACCTGAGCCAGATCGCGCCGGAAAAGCAGGCCCCGGTGCGCATCCTGGCCGAGATGGCCCTGGAGAGACGTGCAGTCAGTGAGCTGAAACAGTTGTGCGAAGAGGCGTTGCGCAAGTGGCCCGGATGCTTCTGGGCAACGCGCCACCTTGGCGATGCGCGCTGGATGGATGGCGACCTCGAGGGCGCGATGGCGCAGTACCACAAGGCGCGCGCCATCGACCGCCGCGACCAGACCCTGCTGTACGCCATGGGTGAGTTGCTGATTTCACAGGGCCAGCGCCGTCGCGGGCGCGGCTGCCTGATCACGGCCCTGCGTGAAGACCCGCGCTTCCACCGCGCGCGCCTGCGTCTGGCAGAAGACATGTTCGAGAATGGCGACAAGGACGACGCCCGTTTCCACGCCCGCCTGCTGATCGAGTACGACCCGGACCACGGCGCCGCCCGCGAGCTGATGGCAAAGATCACAGGCAACACGGTCGTCCGAACGCTGGCCGAGGACGCCAAGAAAGTCGCCGCCGAGGTTGCCAAGGTACAGGATGCCTCGGCCGCCAAGCAGGAAGAGACTTCCAGGCCCGTCACGGGCAGCGATGACGACCTCGAGATCGAGCTGGAAGACCTGTAATCCGGCGGCTTCTGTCACATTCCGGGCCCCAATGTTAACCCCGGATTTCTTTCGGTATGTCAGTCGTTTCTAATTAGGATACCGCCCCGGCTGTGGGGGGTTGCGTCTGCGCTGTACGCAGGAAGCAACGGTCACCACGGCTGCTTTGTTTAGAGGACCGGAAGGATGATGATCGCAGTGGCAACTATCATATCGGGCGGACAGACCGGTGCCGATCGCGGCGCGTTGGACGCAGCTATTGAACTTGGCATTCCCCACGGCGGTACCTGCCCCAAGGGTCGGCCGGCTGAGGACGGAATCATCCCACCGAAGTACCAGTTAAAGGAAAGCACCCACAAGGACAGCGCCGAGCGTACCGAGGCAAACGTCGCAAAGGGTGATGGCACACTGATTTGCACCTTCGGCCGCCTCACCGGCGGCAGCAAGCTGACGGCCGAGTTCGCGCGCCGCCACAACAAGCCATACCTGCACCTCGATCTGAACGCCGAAGCCACCGACTACGCAGTAAAGTGCGTGCGCGAATGGCTCACGGACCAGGACATCAAGGTGCTCAACGTGGCAGGCGGCAGAGAGTCAGAATCCGCCGGACTGCACGGCGCGGTCAAAGACCTGCTGACCCGCGTTTTCAAGTAGCCGAGCCAGCCGATTGGACACTCACAGCCCCGGGCCAGTGCCCCGGGGCTGCTGTTTTGTGTTCGCCGTCTTCTCCGCTAGACTCCGGCCGGGAGAGTAATCATGAGTGACGAGAAGCGCGTGAAGGGATTTGAGGGCAGCTTTGGCTTTGGGCCGAGTGACCGCCCGGAGGTGAGGCCGCTGCCGTTCCGAATCATGGCGGTGGGCAACTTCTGCGGTGCGAACCGAAGCGAAGCCCGCAACCCGGCCGTGATCGACGCGCATGACTTCGACAAGGTGATGGCGCAATTCTGGCCGCGCGCGGTGTTCGAGGTCGATGGTCATCTCGGAAAAGACAAGACGATCGAGATCGACTTCACGCCCCAGTCGCTCAAGGACTTCGAGCCCGGCGCCATGGCGGCACGCATCAACGCACTGGCGCCGGTCGCGGACTTCATCGCGCGGGCAAAGGGGCTGGCTGACGGCAGCGTGAAACCCGCCGACTTCAAACAGAACCTCGCCCCGATCCAGGCCGTGCCCGCATTGCGAGATGCGCTGGAGGCGGTGCTCGACAAGATCGGTGGTGCCCCGGCTGCCGCCTCGACCAGCGACTCGGGCGATTCCGGAGACAAGAACGTCGACGCCATCTTCGACATGGTGGAGCAGAAGAAGCCGGCCGCGGGCTCGGCGATCGACAGCTTTGCGGCGGGACTCGGCGGGGGCAAGAGCGGCATCGACGTCAGCGACGCGATCGGCATGGCGCAGAAGCTGCTTGAGAAACAACTGCGCCCGGTGCTGGACGACCCGCAGGTGAAGGCGCTTGAGCGCAACTGGCGCGGGCTGCATATGCTCTGCAAACGCGGGAAGGGCGCGCAGGTTGAAGTCTTCGACGGCGATTTCGACAGCTGGCAGGAACAGGTCTTCAACGGCGAGCTTGCCGGCACCAGCGAGGCGCCGCTCGGCATGGTGGTGCTGTGCAACGAGATCGAGAACTCGCCCGCAGGCATGGACGCGCTGCAGCAGTGGGGCGACGCCGGCGGGCAGATCCAGTGTCCGGTCGTGTTCGACGCCGGCCTGCTGGTTGGCGAAAGCGCGACTGCACTGGCGGGGCGCGACCACTCGGCCGGGCTGTTCGATGAATCGCGCTTCGACAAGTGGCGCAGTCTACGAGAGAAGGATGAATCGCGCTGGCTGGTGGCGGCGCTGAACCCGTTCGTGCTACGCCCGGCCTTCACGCGGAAAAAACACGGCATGGAAGCGCCGGCACTCTGGGGCGCACCGTCATGGGTCGTCGCCGCGGCCGTGGCGGGCAGCATGGAAAACACCGGTTGGCCGGCATCGCACACCGGTGCAGCGGCCGGGGAGGTCTCAGCGCTGCCGATCGTCGAACACGAAGACGGCGCCGAGTATCCACTGGAGACGACCTTCAGTGATCGTGCACTCAAGGACCTTTCAAAGTCAGGCTTCACGCCGCTGATCTGCCAGCCGAACAACGACAGCGCCTGGGTCATCCTCGCGCCGACAGTGCACAAGCCCAGCAAGGCCGAAGAAGAAGGCAAGCTCGGCACGCTGGCATATCAACTGCTGGCCGCGCGCCTGGGCGAGATGATCATGCGAAACAAAGCCAAGCTGGTCGTGCCGGGCGACATGCAGGGCAGCGCCGAGAACTTCGGCAAGTTCCTGGGCGGGCTGCTGGCCGAGACCGGCCCCGGCGCCAACGTCGATATCTCGGCGCAGGGCGGCACGCTGGTGCTAAGCATCCGCACCGGCCGAGACCTGCTCGGCGGAGCGGAACTCCAACTCGGCGTGAACGTACAGTGACGCAGGATCCGCCATGACGGCCAACGACATCTTCGTTCTCGCGCGGGCGTTGCATGTGCTGGGCGTTGTGGTGTGGATCGGTGGCGTGGCGTTCGTGACCACGGTGCTGATTCCGGCGCTGCGCCGCATGCCTGATGCAGACAAGCGCATGGAGCTGTTCGAGAAACTCGAAGGCCGTTTCTCGCTGCAGGCAAAGTTCGTCACACTGATCACCGGCGCATCCGGCTTCTACATGGTGTACGCGATGGGCGCGTGGGATCGGTTCACGAAGCCGCAGTTCTGGTGGATGCACGCGATGGTGCTGGTGTGGGCCGCGTTCACGCTGGTGCTGTTCGTGCTCGAGCCGCTGTTCCTGCACCGCTGGTTCCGCGACCGCGCAAGCAAAGACCCCGAGGGCACCTTCCGCCTGGTGCAGATCATGCACGTCGTGCTTCTGTCCATCAGCCTTGTTGCCGTCGCCGGCGCAGTAGCCGGAGTCCGCGGCGTCTACATCTTCGCCTGAACTCTCTGACCGTTCAGGCCCGTGGCCGGGCTGCCTGTTCCTGCTAGTATCCGTGCGGAGACGAAAATGGCTGACGAACCTGCAATGACCGCGGGACGCCGCAAGTCGGTTGCCCGTGCGACGAAGAAGAAAGCGACCAAACCCGCACTGCACTACACCGTGTCGATGCCGGACCCGGCGTCGCATACCTTCCACGTAGAGATCAAGCTCAGCGGCACCGGCGAATTCTGCGTGCTTGCGTTTCCCGCCTGGACGCCCGGCAGCTACAAGATTCGCGAGTTCGGCAAGAACGTCAGCGGCTTCAAGGCTAAAGGCGCGAAGTTCGAGATGCTCGACAAACAGCGCTACCGCATCAGTGGCGACTGCACAGTCAGCTTCGACTACTACGCCGACGAGCTGTCCGTCCGCACGCCTCACCTGGACGACACCCACGGCTTCTTCCTCGGTACCAATCTGCTGCCGTATCTCGAAGACGTGAACGGCCTGCCGGCCAAGGCTGACTACACGGTGACGATCAAGCCGTTCAAGGGATGGAAAGTGGCGACATCCCTGAAGGGAAAAGGCAGCACTTTTCATACGGACAACTACGACGTGCTGGGCGACACGCCGTTCGAAGTCGGCACCCACTCGGTGAAGTCGTTCAAGGTGCGCGGCATCAGGCACGACGTCGCGTTCTACGGCTACGGCAACTTCGACGCCGACCGCATCGTCACGGACACGAAGAAGATCGTAGAGACGCAGGCCAAAAACTTCGGCGGGCTTCCCTACAACTACTACCTGTTCATCCACCACATTACCCCTGACTCGGGTGGCGGACTGGAACACCTCAACAGTTGCGTCTGCGCCTGGCCAAGCTGGAAGTTCAAGAAGGAAGAGGACTACCAGCGTTTCATCAGACTGGTGTCGCACGAGTTCTTCCACGTCTGGAACGTCAAGCGCATCCGGCCGAAGATCCTCGGTCCGTTCGACTATTCGAAAGAGCAGCACACCAAGGCCCTCTGGATCATGGAGGGAATGACGCAGTACTACGAGCGGCTGTGGTGTGCGCGCGCCGGCGTGACGAAGCCGCAGATGGTACTCGACTCATATGCCGAGACGATCGATCGCGAAGACAACCGTCCCGGGCGAAGGGTCATGTCGCTGGAAGACTCAAGCTGGCTGGCGTGGACCAAGCTGTACCTCGCCGACGAAAACTTCATGAACACCGGCGTCAGCTATTACTCGCGCGGCGCGCAGGTCGGGCTGCTGCTGGACGCGAAGATTCGCAACGCCACGGGCGGCAAGCGCAGCCTGGACGACGTCATGCGACTGGCCTTCAAGCGCTGGGGCTGGCCCAAGCCCGGCTTTGCCGAGGGCGAGTGGGAAAAACTGGCCGAGGAAGTCGCCGGCGTCAAGCTGACGGCCCTGTGGCGCGACCACGTGCGCGGCACAAAAGAAATGCACTACGACGAATTCCTCGACTGCTATGGGCTCGAGCTCACGCGCGACAAGCAGGGCAATGAGCCGTGGCTCGGCATCAACACGGACGAGCGCAACGGTGCATTGCAGGTGATCGGTGTTCACGCCGACGGGCCGGGCCGCAAGGCGGGGCTGCAGCCGCGCGATGAGATCCTCGCGATCGACGGGAACAAGGTCAGCGGCAAGTCATTCAGCGATCGCGTTTCAGACCTGAAGCCCGGAGCACAGTGCACGCTCACGCTGTTCCGGCGCGAGCGACTGGTCTCGGCACAGTTGAAAGTCGCCACACAGCCGGCCGGAAAACTGAAGCTGCAAGTCAGCAAGAAACAGACGCCACAGCAGAAGCGCAACTTCCGCAAGTGGATGGGACCCGGCTAGTCCGGCGTGCGACTGGGACACCGTTGCCTGGAGCCCTCATGCCAGCCGCATGTCCGGCCCGTCAATCAGTTCCGCTACTACCTGTACGCTCGGGTTTGACGGCGCTTTACGGCGGCGGCGCATGACGACCATGTTTCGACCGTGCTCCTTGGCGTCGTACAGTGCGAGGTCTGCGCGGTTGAAGAACTCAGTGTCCTGCTCGCCTTTGTAGAGTTCCGTTACGCCGAAGCTGGCCGTGACGCCGCCTCGGATGACTTTGCAGTCTTCGATCAGCGCGCGAAGACGCTCGGCCACGGCACAGGCGTCACTGAGCTTGGTTTCTTCCATCAGGATCATGAATTCCTCGCCGCCCCAGCGGATCACGTCATCCGTGCGGCGCATGGTCCTGGTCAGGATCTCGGCGAACGCGACCAGCACTTCGTCGCCCTTGGCGTGGCCGTAGGTGTCGTTGATGCGCTTGAAGTGGTCAAGGTCGCACATGACCATGCAGACGGGCGTGCCCTTTCGCGCCTGGCGGGCACGGGCGCGGCGCATGCAGGCCGAGAATGCCCGACGGTTGAACAGCCCGGTCAGTTGGTCCTGCATCGCGAGGTCTTCGAAGTCCTCGGCCTTGGTCAGTGCGGTGCCGTATGCCAGGCGCAGGCGTGAGAAGCCGGCCATCATGATCAGGAACACAGGCGTCGCGATCAGATAGTTGACCGTCAGGTCCTGCTGCAGTGCTTCGGGCACCGGATACTGGTTAACAGTCAGGAACAGCGCGATGCCGACCGCGCCGACGGCATAGTAAATGAAGCCGAGTTTCAGCCCGTGCTTGTGCATCAGGAACACGAACAGGCAGGCGCCCAGGATGCTCCACGGCACGATGCCAGTGAGGTAGTCGGGCTGCAGGCCTTCGGTGCCGGTAATCCAGAGCCCGATCAGCAGCCTTTCCATGACGGTCGCTGCACCAACCGCCAAAGTCGCCAGGCGCACCTTGTGGGTGCAGCCGGGACGGCACTTGAGCGCCCAGACCAACAACGCGGCAAACACGACGGCCGTGGCTGGCAGTTGATAGCGCTCAAACCAGGTGGCGTTGCCCATGGCGGCCGCGGCGATCGAGATGACCACGCTGGCCAGAGTAAACATCGGCAAGAGCAACAGGATGAAAGTGCGCTCAAGCAGGTGCGGCTTGAACAGGGTCTCGGGCGAATTCTGCAGCAGGATCGTCTTCACCCCGGCATAGCGCCTCAGCCCTACAAGCGTGCTTTCTTTTTTCATGGTCCTGCCCTCCGGGTACCTCGCCCGGATGCCCGCCCGGCACCCGACCCCAGAAGGATACCACACGAATGCACAATACGCATAAAATGCACAAGAAAAGGCGTGAGAATTACGACCAGCCATAAGTATTTACAAAACAGCAACTTATGGCTGAACGTCACGACCGAACGCACATTCGGGTGCAGTGCGGGCCTACCCGGCGAGGGGAGCCGGCTTGTCTGCGAGCTCCGAAATCGTGACTCGATTTCGTCCGTCGCGCTTGGACGCGTAAAGCGCCTCGTCGGCGCGTGGGTAGACAACGTCCTCGCCCTCGTTCACGCCAATGTGCGTGCCGCCGATGCTGATGGTTACTGTCGAGCGTTCCAGCAGGTTGGCCGCTTCGACGGCCGCGCGAAGCCTCTCTGCAACCTCCGACAGATGCTTCTGCGAGGTTTCTTCCAACAGCACCATGAACTCCTCGCCGCCCCAGCGAAAGACTTCGTCAGTGCCGCGCAGCTCGCGCATCAGGACGTTGGCAAGTCCGACCAATACCTCGTCGCCGACCTGGTGCCCGTAGGTATCGTTCACGCGCTTGAAGTGGTCGATGTCGATCAACATGGCGCAAATCGGGGTTTTGCTTCGCAACTGCCGCGCCTTGGCCCGTTTGAACGCCTGCGCGAAGGCCCGCCGGTTGGGCAGCCGGGTCAGCCCGTCGAGCATCGCCAGTTCCCGCAGGTCCTCCGCGTGCGTGCGTGCGCGGGCGTAGTCCGCGCGCAGGCGGGTAAACGCCGACGTCAGCACGATGAACACCGGCGGAGCGATCACAATGTTCAGGGTGAACTCGTTGACCACGACCGTCGACAGCCGCTCGCGGTGCACCGCGAGAAAGATGCCGAGCATGACAAGCGTCAGCCCGTAGTAGCCGGCGGCGAATTTCCAGGACAGGCGGACCGGCAGCAGGAAGAGAAACAGGACCGAGCAGAAGATCAGCCACGGCGCGATGTCGAAGTAGAGCTCATGGTCGAACCCCGTGTAGTGCAGGTCCCACAACTGGCGACCCCAGCCCACCAGCACGATGCCCGGCGCGACCACCAGCGTGGCGTTGCGCACCAGCGCCACCCTGGCGGGTGAAAGCAGGTAGTTCCACACAAGCAAGGCAAGAAACGCGAACGTCGACGGCAACAGAACGTAGCGCTCGTACCAGTGGGCGCTGCCCTGCAGCTCGGCCTCAGCCCACGCCGTGCCGGCCGCCAGGGCAAACAGTGGCAGGAGCAGCAACAGGAGCTTTCGCTCTCCGCGCTGCGGGCGTGACATGTCGCCGAGTCCCGAAGTGACATGCTCGGTCGGCGGCCCGGCGACGTATTGCTTGCCCCGTACGGTAGGCTCATCCATTGCCGTGGCATTCTACCGTTTGTGATACAATGCATGTAGCCAGTGCTTTGGCTAGTGGGTGTGGATGGCGTAGTCGCGCAGGTCGCGGTGCATGGCGCGCAGGTACATGGCCAGCACGAACCCGACGGCGATCACGTCCGGCGCGTCGCCTTTCAGGTCATAGCGCAGCCCCAGCGTGCGCCCGGCGTCGTCGTCCAGCGCGATGCGCAGCTCGCCGAACTCCACGCCGTCGGGGTCCTTGCCCGCGTGCACGTGGATCGCGCGGTGTTTGCCGCGCTCATACTCCGGGTTGGTGACGTGGCTGAAGTAGCGGTCAATGAACTCGCGGTCGAGCTTGCCGAAGAAGTCGCTGACCATGCTGGCGTGCCCGTGTTCGCTGAAGTTCACGTTGGCTTCGCCGGTCTTCTTTACCCAGTGCTTGAGCTGGTCTTCCATGCGCCCGGCGACGACGTCGGTTTTGCGCACATTGCTGCGCGTCAGCATCATGGTGCGTGCCCGCTGCTCATGTGACCGGCGCTGCACGCCGTCGATCTCGCTGCGCAGTTTCCACAGCTCTTTGTCGCGGTCTTTGAGTTGGCCCTCGAGCGCGCCGCGCTGGGCGTCGACTTCGCGCAGCAACTGCTCGGCGGCCGTCAGCTCTTCGGCGAGGTGTTCAAGCTCGCTGTCGTGGCCCGCGAGTTCTCCGTCGTGTGCCTCAAGTTGCCTCGCCTGCTCGGCCACTTCGTGTGCGTTTACGAGGGCGACAGTAACGCTGTTGTCGCTTCCCCCGGTGATCTCGTTCAGGCCCTTCATCAGGCGTGCACGTTCAGCCTCGGCGCGCTGCTTGGCCGACTGCACGCTCTCGATGCGCTTGCGCAGCTCATCAAGAGTCTGTTGCTGTTGCGACCGCACCGCGTCTAGCTCGGCGGCGACGGCACCGGGATCGGCCGAGGAGGCGGACCTGCGGAACACCACCATCGCGACCACGAAGCCGCTAAAGGCCCCGATCAAGACTGCAAGCACGACAAACGGTGTAGTGATTGCCGCAAGCATGGTCCGGATCATGCCATGGCATTCGCCGCAGAGAAGTCATTGCCGCCCGCGGCTTCAGTTAGTGAAAACCAGCGAGATATCATCCACTCGAAGTCCTTCAACGCTCTCAATCTCAAGCGTCAGCACGTATCTGCCGAAGCGGTAGGAGTCCGCACGTTTCTCGATGGACTCGTGAAACCAGTATGCTTGGGCTTCGGGGAAGTACTGGAGCGCGGACTCTGCACCTGTTTTTTCGCTTCGGTTCGTGTCCCCGCCCGCATACACGAGCGTCATGCGCACTCGATAGTTGGCGGGAGACTCAACTCGCCTGCCTGGCAGAGTCAGCCTGACCGTGACAACCGGGGACTCGTTGGACTTGTAGGTTCTCCGGTCCGTTCCTACCTGCAGGAAGTAGCCAAGCTGGTCAACTTCCCTGTAGTTCTGAAGCACCAACGGAGTCCCGAATACATCGATTGTCTCAACAGAGCCTGAATGTACAGGGCTGCGGCAGCCTGCCAGGGAGAGCGCGGCCATCGTGATTGCCAGCATGGTTCGATGCATGGCTACAGGATCGTTTTGCCGAGCGCGCTGGCGATCAGGTCGACGGCCAGCTGGCCGGTTTGATTGTGAACGTCGAGGATGGGGTTGACCTCGGCCAGCTCGAGGCTGGTGAGCGCGTCTGACTCCGCGATCATTTCCATCGCGAGGTGGGCTTCACGATATGTGAGCCCGCCGAATACAGTGGTGCCAGTACCCGGGGCAACGCGCGGATCCACGGAATCGATGTCAAAGCTGACGTGCAGGTAGTCGGTGTTGCGTGTCGCGAGGTTGATGGCATCGCGCATGATGGCCGCCATGCCGCGCTCGTCGATGTCTTTCATCGTGAACGCATGCACGCCGGAATCGAGAATCGCCTGCTTCTCCTGGCGATCAAGATCGCGCAGTCCGACCAGCACCACGTCATTCGGGAACACCTTCGGGCACACGCCGCCGATCTTCGTCAGCACGTCCGGTCCCTGGCCCAGCGCCGTCGCCACGGGCATGCCGTGGACATTGCCGCTTGGTGACGTCATCGGCGTGTTCAGGTCGCCGTGCGCATCGATCCAGATCAGCCCGAGCGTGATTTCCGTCTTCGGCTGCGTCTTTCGAATCTCCGCTTCCTCTTCTTTGTATGCCGCCATCAACCCTGCAATGGTACCGATGGCGATGCTGTGGTCGCCGCCGATGATCAGCGGGAACGCGTCCTTCTTCACGATGCGCTTGACGTGCTCATGCACCGCGTCGCAGGCGCGCACGATCATGGGCAGGTGGTTGGCCTTGCCTTCAACCTGATACTGCAGCTGCTGGGCGCGCTCGACATCGCGGATAATCACGTCGCCGTGGTCCACGAACGAGAGGCTCAGCGCCTTCAGTTTCTCCTGCAACCCGGCAATGCGGATCGCGCTCGGCCCCATGCCGACGCCGCGACGGCCTGCACCGTGGTCCATGGGCACGCCGAGGATGTGGACTTCCTGGTCGTCTTGAAGGCGATTGAAGCGTCTGCTGGCCATGAGTGGCGGTGTGACCTCCGGGGCGAGTGTACCAGCGAAATGCTGAATTCCGCCAGTGGGCCGATGGTATGCATTCACGAAAGAAAAATTCGCGGGCGCGCAGCGCAGGCCCATTTCTGGCCCTTGGCGGGCGCAAAAAACTTCACGCAATCGCAGTGTTTCCATCGGCCGGAATAGATAGCGGGGGATGGTCCCCGCAAACCGGAGACAAAGATGGACCTCTCAGCGATTCCCTACCTGTTGATTTCACGTGAGCTCGATTTCGGCTTCAGCACCGAAAAGGTGTTCCTGTGCCTCTGCCTGCTGGATCACCTGGTGCTCGGCGTAGGCCTTTCGCGCGACGAAGCCATGCGCCACATGGTGACCGAGCTCGAGCACAAGTACGACGGCGAACTCGAAGAGACAGACGATGACGACGGCTTCGAGCTCGACTCGTTCCGCGCAAGCTAGGAGGCCGCCATGTCGCACATCGACTACGCCTCAAGCGCGTTCGGTTTCGAGCCGCAGGTTCCGAGACGCCCGAAGCCCGCCTGGCTGCCTTGCCCAAAGCCCGGTGAGATCCTGGCTGTCATCGGACCCAGCGGCGCAGGCAAGTCGCTCGCGCTGGCGGCGCTGGCCGGCCCGGGCCGGCGCGAGATCTCGCGTCTGCGCAGCGAAGACCTGGCGACGCCGGTGCTGGACCTGTTTGACCCGGGCAGACCCAGCGAAGAAGTGCTGCGCACGCTGGCACGCGTCGGGCTTGCAGACGGGCGTCTGTGGGGCATGGATGCAGGCGGCCTGTCAGCGGGCGAATGCCGCAGGCTTGAACTTGCGCTCGCAATCCGCGGCGCGAAGCCGGGTACGCTGCTGATCGCCGACGAGTTCGACGCGCACCTGGACTCGGTGACAGCCCGCGCGCTGGCGCAGAACCTGCGTCGCATTGCAGCGCGCGCGCAACTTCGGGTTGCGGCGTCTACGCATCGGCCGGAGGTCCTGCCGCAGCTGGCACCGGACTACCTGTTCGAGATCGACAACGGCAAGGCCAGGCAACTACCGGCACCCACGCCTGCCGACCTGGGCGACGAGATAGAGATCGTGCCCGCCACAGTTCGCGATTATGACGCGTTCGCGCACTGGCACTACCTGGGCCCCGGTCGTCCCGGCCCCACCAGTGAGGTGTGGCTGGCCCGGCATCATGGGCGTGCAGTCGGTATTGCCATGTTCGGCTACCCCCATCTGTTGCTGGCGGCGCGCGCCACCGCGCTGCCTGAGTTTGCGCCCGCGCGCATCCGTTCGGACGGTGCGGCGGGGCTGAATGCGAGTGTCCGGCTGCTGCAGCGTGTGGTTGTGGACCCGCGCTTTCGCGGTATCGGCGTCTCCGCCCGGCTGATCACCCACGGGCTCAGGCATGTCGGTGTGCCCTGGGTTGAATGTATCGCGCAGATGGGTGCGTTCAGCGAGTTCCTGACGGGCGCAGGCTTTGAGCGCGTCTGCGACATGCCCCCGCCACGGGCAGCCCGGCGCCTCACCGAGTTCTGCCGCATGCACGGCATCTCGGCCACGGCGCTGCTCGATTCCGCCGCGCGGGCAACTCTGCTGGCGTACTTGCCTCAAGACGCCGGGCGACAACTTCAGCGGCTGCTGAACAGGCTGGTGCAGTCGCGCATCGAGACAGGCCACGGCTGCCTCCGCGGCAAACCGGACGCGGACCACGAGCCACTGTTGCGAAGGGCGCTGGCACGCTTGAGCGCGCACCCGGCCTACTTCCTCTGGACACAAAAGGAGTCCCCGTGAAACCCCAGGAACTGTTTGAGTTGCTGCACTATCACCCACACGCCGGGCAGCAGGCGTTTCACGACAGCGACGCGCGATTCAAGGTGCTGATTGCGGGTGCACGCTTCGGCAAGAGTCTGGCCGCCGCGCGCGACGTACTGCGCGAGATTCTCTCCGGCAAGACCCGCGGCTGGTTGGTGGGCCCTACCTATGACCTGACTCGACCGGAGTTTCGCTACATTCGCGACGATCTGTACCGGCTGGGCGAGCGACCCCTCGAGCGCAGCAACCCGCCCTCGCTGACAACCAGTTGGGGCGCTGAAGTGATATGCCTGTCCGCGCACTCGCCGCAGGCGCTGCTGGGTGACGAGATTGACTGGCTGATCCTGTGCGAGGCCGCACACATCGAGCGTGACGCATTTGAGCGTTTCCTGCGAGCCCGGCTCGCGACCCGCAGCGGGCGGATGATCGTGCCGACTACGCCCCACGGCTACAACTGGATCTTTGACCTTTACCGGCGTGGGCTCGGCCATGAGGGCGAATGGCAGAGCTTCCGGCACGCGACCTGGGAAAACCCCAACATCCCGCCGGGCGAGATTCTGGCGGCCCGACGTGACCTACCGGCCGACACATTTGATGAGCAATACGGCGGCGCCTTCACCTCGCCGTCGGGGAGGGTCTACCGCGAGTACGAGCGCGGCCTGCACGTAGTAAACGGGCTGGAGCCGCCGCCCGGCGCGATCATCTTCAAGGCAATCGATTTCGGCTATACCAACCCGTTTGCCTGCCTGTGGGGCGCCCAGGATTCCGACGGGCGTCTATTGATCCTGCGTGAGCACTATTGCACCGGCCTGGCGCTGAGCCGCCAGGCTGAGGCGATGCGCGTGATCGACGCCGGGTTTGAGAAGGCCGGCTGTGAGATCGGCCCGGCCTTCGCCGATCCTTCCGGCGCACTCGAGCGCCGGCTGCTGCAGGAGGAGGGCCTGCCCACGCACGCAGCCGACAATCGCGTCAGCGGCGGGATCGAGATCGTGCGCCGCAGAATGCTGTTGCGTGAAGACGGGCGGCCCGGGCTGCTCATCGATTCCGGCTGCACCAACCTGTTGCGCGAGATCGAGGGCTATCAGTGGGACGAATCGTCACTTGAGCGCCGAATGCCCCGCAAGGCCGACGACCACGCGCTGGATGCGTTGCGGTATCTCTGCGTGGCACTGGCCAGAAAGGTGGACTGGAAGAATGCGGGCACACTCTGGTAACCTCCGGGCATGAAGGAAGTTCGCCCGTCAACTTGGGTTCTGCTTGGTGTGCTGGGGCTGTTCATTTTCGCGCCGCTGTTCTTCATTGATATTGACGGACTGCAGCAGACACTGGACCAGCCCGGCGACAACACGATCCAGCCCACCCAGACGATCCAGCCCACCAAGCCGGGCGAAAACAAGGCCCCCGAGGGCAACACGCCGCCCGAGAACAAGCCGCCGGAGCCACCGGCAAACCGCCCACCCGGCGAAGCGGACTAGGCGTTATTGCGCCTTTGAAGCCCCAAAGGCAGCATAGTCAGGTTATCCTACCGTCGCTCACGACTTCGCCGAAGCTGTCCAGGGCGGGCACGCTCGGTGGAGGCGCGTGGAGAAGCAGTGTTGGGCAGGGCCGATACCAAAGCCATGCAGGAAAAACTCGACCTGTTGCAGGCCGAGAACGAGCAATTGCGTCGCAAGCTGATGCTGCTTTCCGGCGTTGGCGCGTCCACCGGCTCGATGTCACTCGGCAACCTCACCAGCTTCGGCCAGACCAAGATTCCCGCCCCGCAGGCCACTATTGCCGGGCTTTCCGTCGCTTACCTGATCGTGGACGCAAAGTGGCGGGTGATTCGCCTCAACACCCGCATGGCTGACTTCCTGAATGTCAGCAAGGACATCGTCAACAGCAAGCCCGCGCTGGCTGAGCTGGATTCGCTTGACTGGGCGCCGCACGTGTTCCAGACGCTGCTGCAGGATGCCGGTGAAGCGCACAGCGAAGAGGTGTTCGAGGCGGAGCGCCCGAATGTCGCCACCGGGCGATCGGACTACTTCCAGTTCAAGGCCGTCTGGTCCGAGAACCAGGGCACGGTCACGGTCGAAGACATCACTCGCCTTCGCACCACGCGCCAGTTCTTTGAGCGGCTGGTGAGCCCGCGAATCGTCGAGCGTCTTCTCGACAGCGCCGAGGACCCGTTCCTGTCGCACAAGCGCACGCTGTCCGTGCTGTTTGCCGACTTGCGCAGCTTCACGACGTTCTGCGAGGCCGTCGAGGCGCCGAAAGTGCAGGCGGTGTTCAACGAGTTCTTCGACGTCTGCATGCGCGCACTGGAAAGCAACGACGCGACGCTGGACAAGTTCGTCGGTGACCAGGTGATGGCGCTGTTCGGCGCGCCGCTGCCAAACCCGGGTCACGCCTACAACGCGGTGAAGGTGGCCGTGGACCTGCAGCAGGAAATGCAGCGCACCCGCCGCCGCTGGATTGAAGAGGGCCTGCTGCCCAAGGCGCTGGTGGAGTCAAACCCGGAGATCCTGACGCTCGGCGTCGGCATCAACAGCGGCGAGATGCTGCTGGGAATGTTCGGAAGCCAGAAGGCGAACCAGTACACGGTGCTGGGACACCACGTGAATTTGGCGGCGAGACTTTGTAGTTTTGCCTCCGGCAACGAAGTACTGGCCTCGATCGGTACCGTGCAGGAAATCAGCAAGTACGCCAAGGAGAACCCGGCGCGGATCGCAATCCCGATCAAGTTCCGGACCAAGGCGCAGATCGAAGTTAAAGGAATCGGCGAGCCTGTCACGGTCGCCACTCTGGCATACGAGATGGCCTGATGGCAGGCGGACCAAACATCCCCGGCAAGCCCGGCTCACGTCGCAACCCTGCACGCGCGCCCCTGCCGCGTCCGAAGCTGCCCGGCCAGGGCAACCCGGTGCGCGGGCCGTTGAATGTGCCGCCTCCGCCGGCGGCTCAGCCGCGCCAGAAGGCGCCGCAGGCAAATCCTTCCGCGCGCCCGCCGACACGACAGCGCCCGCCCGCGCAGCCGAAGCGTCCCAGCGCGCCGGTTTCGCCGACAGGCAAGCGCCCGTCGGCCCCGGCCGAGCCTGCCGACAATCGCCGGGCATCGGCCCCGCCGCAAAGCAGTCGCCGCCCCAGCAACCCGATCGCAAAGTCCGGGCGAGGCACCGGTGCGGGCGTTGAAGTGCCCGCGCCCAAGGCCAAGAAAGAGCCGACTTCGATCGAGGAGTTGATCCCGGTCCTGCTTCGTCACGCGGTCAAGCGGGACGACGGGCTGCAGATTGCCCAGTTCGATGACAAGTTCATGCCGCGCATCCGTGCGTTCGTGCCGGAGTCACTGCAGCGCATGGAAAAGGAAGTCGTCAACGAGTACCTGATCGACATCGGCCACGCCATCTATGTCGCCATCGTTGTCGGCCAGTTCAGCACACGCCCGGTGCTGTGCGGAGTGCGCGCGGCCGAGCTGGCTTCAGACCTGATTGAGCGCGTGCTTCAGGACGTGCAGGGCGTCGATGAAAAGCGCATCACCCAGATCCGCGCCTCGAACCTGCTGGTCGGGCTGACACTGAACGCGGTGCGCCTGCTGGAAAGCACTTCGCTCGGCAGCCAGTCGATCGGCGGCTTCACCGACAAGTATGAGCGCTCCGTCATCACCACCTACGGGCTCAAGACGCAGGCCGAGGCGACCGGCAACGCGCCCTGGGTCGGCGACAAGGGCAGCCCGCTCGACAAGCGTATCGGCCGTGCGATCAACACCATGAGCAACGTGTTCGGCGACTACATCGGCGAACACGGCACGACCATGGACGACGCACAGTACGACGAAGTGATGACCGAGTTCGACGGCTTCATGGACCGCTTCGCGCCGTACATCGAAGGCGGCCGAACGACGGCCGATGAGCGTCGCAAGAAACTCGCGCGCGGCGGCACCAGCTACCAGAAGGGTGAGGCCAAGGTCGAGCCGCTGGAGATTGCCGAGCTGCGGACCCGTCCGGCGGGCGTGGAGATCGTGCTAACCGACAAGCGCATCATGTTCGTCAGCACGTCCGACGCGCGCAGGATCGGCAAAGCGGCCGAGGGTGAAGTAGACGACACGGCCAAGCGCGAACGCGCCGTGCTGGAGAAGCGCGCCCGGGAAACCGGCGAAATCGACGAAGGCGAAGAAGCAGAAGAAGACATCGACGCAAACGCCATCGCCGACATCGAAGCCCAGATGAAAGCCAACAAGGGCAAGAACCTGTAGTTCCTTCTTCGGTGCTCGCGTGACGGGTTCACAGCAGACTTCGACTTGGCATCGCAAGTACAGGTCTGCGGCTTGGGCATTCGTCCTGACTCAAGGCCTGTTGCTGATCGCAATCGGCGCGGTCATGGTCACCAAGAAACCGAGCGGGAAGGCCGAGTTGGTGTACCGACTCGGATTCATTAGTGGTGCGTCCGGGCTGTTCCTTGTGATTGCCCCAGGACTGTTCGCGTGTAGGCGCTGGGCCGCCGTGCTATCTGCACTGTGTTCACTGGTGGTTCTTGTTGCGGACGTACTGTTTTTCGTGCTGGAGTCGCCATTAGCCGGCGAGAGGGGAGTTGCCGCAGTCGGATTTGCAGTCGGCGCCTCCTGCCCTGCGGTGATTAATCTACCCGCCCTTTTTACCGCACTTCGAGCCCTGACTGCTTTGGAAGTGAGGGGCACCTCCTCTGAAGTACCTGTTGCCGCGCACGCCAGGCCCTACGGTGAGGTTCCGGCTGAATCCCATCTCCGCAAGCCGTTGTCTCGCCCGTTGGTCGCTGTTGGGTTGGCGCTTACCCTTGCCGGCGTCGGCGGCGTGGCTGCGTCTTTCGTGATGGCCCGTGAACTGTCTTCCGTGGAGGACTCGGCCTGGAATCGTCGCGAATACCCAGAGGATGGTTTCTCCATCGAGCTGCCGGCCGATCCAGAGATTACGACTGGAGTACTCAAGTCGGACGCTATCACTTACAGCCGGCTATACGTTGCTCGCAGTCATGGAGTGTTGATGGAGGTCATCCACTTCAAGGGTCCAGCCGGCATGAGCCTGACCCGCGAGGAACTCGAGGACGAAGTCAGGACTGAACTGCTGAATCGCGGCGGAACCGTTATCCATTTGGAGGCGAGCGAGCGCGAGGCCCCGCCGGAAGTCCGGGCGGAATCGAAAGACGAGCGAGACGGTGCGATCAGGCTGGTGCTGGCATTGCAGCGTGGAGAAAGCACCTACGTCTTGACCGGCACGACGCTCCGAGCATCCAACCGTGCCGCCTTGCAGCGCTTCATGGACAGCTTCGAGCTTATCTCACCACGATAGCGTGCACACACCGGCCAGTGACCTGGCGGCAACGCAACGGGCGGCGTGGGCCGGTAGACAACGAAGCCAACGCACCAGCCATCGCCGACATCGAAGCCCAGATGAAAGCCAACAAGGGCAAGAACCTGTAACTGTCCCGACCGCGATACCGTAAACTGCCAACATGAAGACTTCAATCTGCGCGGTATTGGCGCTAGTTGCGGCTTTCACTGTGGTTGGGGCGGGCTGTAAACAGTCGGCCCCCGAAGCAGTTGGTGCTGGGAACGGTGCACCGGTACCGACCAGTGCGCCCGAGCCCGTCCGGCAACTCGACACCACAGTCGACGCTCGAGAGGTACCACAACTGCTGGTCCGGATACACCAGCGCAGGTCCCTCTACCAACATGGCGCGAGCTGGGACGTGTGGTGCAACGGGGAGGTGATTCGTTCGACGGTATCAGGACAGTGGGAGTGGGTGTCGGACTTGGATTCCACAACGGCCGGCTTGGAAATGCCGTCCAGCGCAACGGTTTCCTCCAAATTCTCTTCGGAGCCCGACACAAGAGACTGGTACGGCAAAGAGAATCCAACGATCGGCACGGCCGAGTGGATGAGTTTCGACCCGGATTGGAGCTATGAGGGCGCAGTGCTGACTACCGGCGAGGAGACGCTTGTGGTTGGCAGCGAAGAGTGGCCGTGCAGCCGGACCCTGTACCAAGTGGACAGCCAGAACCACAAGCTTTGGATCTCGCCACGTTTCGGTCCCTGGCTTCCGGCCAGGCTGGATATCGATGGGCGTACCGTGATGAGACTGCAAGCGTTCCACTCGGCGTGGAGTCTGAGAAACTCCCGGCGATAGCAACTTATCAAGACCGGGTGATGTGGTCGGCGAGGGCGCGGCGGCGGATGGTTGTGTCGATGGTGCTGTCGGTCTTCGGGTTGATAGCGCGTATTAAATCGGCAATCAGCAGGTCAAGAAAACCCACCACGGCGCTGTTGAACAGCGGCTCATCAAACGCGGCGCCGAACTCCTTGGTCATCGCCCGAAGCACTGTCGAGCACTGCTGGTTGGAGCGCTTGAGGTGCCGCTTCAGCAGCGTATCCAGCGTGAGCTGTTTCTTGATCCGGTCCGGCATGTTCAGCGCATCCGCGATCACGTCCCGCACCCGCGGAAAGTACACGTCGAACTTGCTGCTGTGCCGCGCGCGAACCGACCGCACGGCCGCGCCGCGCCCCGGGCCGTCGCTGTTGCACATCTTGCAGAACTCGGCGCCCGCTGTGTCGAACAGCGCGCCGCAATTGCCGCACATCGGGTGAACGCGGATCAGCGCCTCTACGGCATCGTGGGTCGGCGCAAGCTTGGTGCAATGCCGCAGGCTGCGCGACGCGGAGTCAAGCTGCCCAAGCTCGATCTGCGCGCGTGTGCGGCGCACCCACAGCTCGATGCTCATGGGCTCACGCTTGAGGCCGCTGGCCGTGGCGCGCAGCACGCCGTCGTGATTGCCGAGCTGCCGCAGGTAGTCTGCCAGAATCTTCCAGGTGTCGATGCGATCCGGCTGGGCGACGGCCACGCCGCCGAGGCGAGCAACCACGCTCTCGCGCCGGCGCTTGATGTCTTCGGCGTTGCCGCTCTGGTTTGCCCATGCGCGGCGGGCCAGTTCAATCTCGCAGGTGACAGGGTCGAGCTGCCGGGCGCGTGTTAACCACTCCTCGGCCTTCAGCGAATCGCCGACCATGACGGCTTGGCCGCTCTGGTCAACCATTTCGACGATGGTGTCTTCGTGGTGGTCGCTCACCGGCTTCTTCCGGGCGCGGGGTTTCATTAATGAAGCAATAATGTATCCGATCGCACATGCCGGGAACATCCCCTTTCGCCGGCAACGTTTTAGCCATGCGGACAGCGGGCCTGCGGGCGTGTAGCATTGCGACAGGTGAGATATGTCTAAGCGATCGACCATCCGGGACATCCAGGCGAAGTCAGGCGACGGCCAGAAGCTGAGCATGGTCACGGCCTACGACGCATTCAGCGCAAGGCTTGTTGAGCAGGCGGGGATCGACATTGCCCTCGTCGGCGACAGCGTCGGCACTACCCTTCAAGGGCGCACCGACACGCTGGCCGTCGGCATCGAGCACATGCTCTATCACACCGAAATCGTTGCCCGCTGCACGGAGCGCGTGCTGGTGATCGGCGACATGCCGTTCGGCAGCTACCAGGTGAATGAAGACGAAGCCGTTCGTAACGCTGTCGAATTCCTGAAGGCGGGCGCGCAGGCCATCAAGCTGGAAGGCGGCGCAAGCGTGCTGCCCCTGATCGAGCGCATGAGTGACGCGGGCATCCCGGTGATGGGGCATCTCGGGTTTACGCCGCAAAGCACCAACATCACGAGCGGTCCGCGCGTGAACAAGTCGCGCGACGAGTTGCTGGAAGACGCGGAAAGCCTGGCGGACGCCGGTGTGTTTGCGATCGTGCTGGAGATGGTGCCGAGCAAGATTGCCCAGGAAATCACCAAGGCGATCGGCGTGCCGACGATCGGCATCGGCGCCGGGCCGCACACCAACGGGCAGGTGCTGGTGTTCCACGACATGCTGGGCTTTGACCCCGGCTTCAACCCGAAGTTCCTGAAGCGCTACCTCGACTTCCATGAGCAGGCCCTCGGCGCGCTCACGAAGTACAAAGAAGAAGTAGAGGGCGGCAGCTACCCGGGCGAAGAACACAGCTACTAGCAGCTATGGCAGATCCTTCAGGTCGCCGCGGCGGAAGCTGCGCGTGATGCGATCTGTTTCCTCCTTGCTGAGTGTCGTGTCCCCATCGAAGTTCTCCTCGATGGCAAAAGCCTGGGGCGCGTTCCGCTTCAGGAAGTAGCGGCGCTTCGCCCATGCGACCGGCGTCAACAGCAGCAGCATGCCCGCCAGTACGGGCGCGCTGAGCGCAAGGATCTGCTCAATGAACAGCAGGCGCGGGTGCCCCAGCGGCTCGCCGCGCGTGTCGCTGGCCGCGAGGATGGACTGGAAGGGCGTACCGTCGTCGCTGTACTCAATCACCTTGCCATAGCCGTCAATCGTTGCGCCGCCGCCCTGCCAGACGCAGATCAGCCGCGCGCGTCGTACGACCGCGCCCCGGCGCTGCTCGCGCATCCAGTAGGCAAGCTGGGCGGAACTCGCGGGCTGCTGCGGCGTGATGTGGACCTCGATCGACCACTGGGTGGACCAGTGGGTATCCGGCTCCAGGCTCGGGTAGAAGCTCAGGATATCCAGCCCCTGCAACTCAAGTGCTTCGCCGCGTATCTCGGGTGTCCACACCTTGCGGCGTGTCGGTACGCGGTTGCGCAGGAACACATAGCCGTAGTCGGTCGCATCATCGTGAAGCAGCATCACCACGATGGCCTGTCTGCGCTCACTCAGTTCTCCGGCTCGGGCCTGCCAGTGGTTGCGCGTCACGGCGTCGGCCCCGGGCATTGCGTGCCACACGATGATGTTCTCCGGTGAGCCGGGCGGCACCAGCTGCTCGGAGGCTGTCACGGGGTCCTCGCCGGCGGGTATCACTGTCACGCGCACGAAGTCCATCGTGCGGATGCCCTCGCCTGAGTACTTCACCCCCGCCCAGTCGATGCCCGCCACAAGCGCCAGCGCCAGTGCGAACGCAATCCCCGGCCATGAGCGCCGCGGCGGCAGGGCCAGCCGGGGCGTCGCGAACATCTCGGCCGTCGACCATGCCAGCGCCGTGAACACGCCTGCAACTGTCGCCAGCCCAAATTGCGGGTAGACCTGCCGCACGATGCTGCTGTCGATGAGCCCGCCCAGAGGGATCAGCATGCGCGCGTCGGCCGGCAGCAGCGCGTAGAAACCGGTCGCCAACAGCGCCAACACGAACGGGCGGAGCGGCCATGGAATCTTGCGGCAGATCGGCAGCTCGATGGCGGCGAATGGCAGCGTCGCGAACACCGCCGCCTGTAACCAGATAAGCGGCGCGTTGACGCCGTCGAGATCCAGCAGCCAGTACGCCTGCGCGAACGTAGAGACCGAGAAGCTGAGCGCGGCCAGCATCAGCGCACCGATCGGGCCGGCGCCGCGACAGGCAAAGCAGAGCGGCACCAGTGCGAACCAGGCCAGCGGCCATGCGCCCACCATGTCGCCGCTGAGGTACAGCAGCACGCTTGTGGCCAGCGCCGGGATCAGTCGAACCGGAAAGCTTCGCAGCCCGCCGGTAAGCTCATTCTGTTGCAGGTTGTTAAGCAGCGCCAACTTGACCCCCACTGGCAGCCCGTGTAATGATTCGGGCTTCCGCGCTGATGCTACACTGGCAGGGCGGGTGTGAAAGGAGAGCGGGTGGCTGTAGCCATTCGATTTATAGCCTGTCTGCTGGTCGTGATCAGCTTTGCCGCATGCAGCGGCAAGGTGCGCCATGATTTCGGCGGCGGTGGCAGCGACGCCGACGTGCAGATCCTGCGCGATTGCCCGGCCGTCGAGCTCTCGATCTGGGACGGCGCGGTGGTCTTCGACCTGCGCGACTACGACCAGTGGACCCAGGGCCACATCAGCGGCGCGCGGCAGATCACGCTTCAGGACCTTGAGCGCGGGCGCGGGCTGCCCGATGACAAAGACGCGCCGGTGCTATTCATGGCCGACGGCCCGATGGATACCCGCGCCGAGCAAGCGGCCGACATCGCCCTCAAACGCGGGCACAACGACGTGCAACTCTTCCCGGGCGGCTGGCGCATGTGGATCGGCGCCCACCCGGTCGGCGAGTAGCAGGTATTGGCCTTTCCGCCTGCCAATCCCTATCCTGTCTGATGTCCCTGCGGCCCTTCCCCCCAAGGCCCGACATGCGTTATCTGCTGCTACCGATTGTCTTACTGCTCGCCGCTTGCGGCAGCCAGGACCGCTACTACTACGACGACCCGTGGGATAGTCCGGAATCCGATACGCCCCGCCGCACCTACGACGAAAGCTACGTCCCGCCTTCGCGCATGAACGCGGACCAGCTGGTTGCCCGTGCCCAAAAGGCCGAGCGCGACGGGCGCGAAGACCAGGCCCGGGTGGACTATCAGCAGGCATTCCGGCGCGACCGCTGGCACCCCGCCGCAAATACCGGCTACCAGGACCTGATGTTGCGCAACGGCCTGTTTGATGAGGTCTGGCAGGAATACCTCGACCTCTGGCAGCAGAACCCCGCCCGCGGCGATGCCCTCTGGTTCCACTTGCGGCCGATGCTGATCCAGCGCGCTGACGAGCCACTGCCGATAGGCAAAGCGATAGCGGTCAGTGAAGACAAGGCGGCGCGCATCCACGAGTTGGAGGTCGCCTCGGCGGAGAAGGCAGCAGCTGATGACCGCGCCGGCGCGCTGGCTGACATTGAGGCTGCGCTGAAGATCGCGGACCAGACGAGACTGCATCGGTTGCGGATCAGCCTGATGCCGCCTGACGACTACGATACGCTGTTGCAGGAGTACGCCGAGCGCGCCGAGGAAAACCCGGCGAGCGGCGACAACCTTTACCTCCACGCACGGGTAGTGGCGAATCGCGATCCGAATGCTGCGCTGGCCATGCTGCGGGACGGCTGGATTCTTGACCTGCCGGGCTGGTGGCTGCGCTTCGGCCTCGGCGAGATCAGCCGGGAGTTGGCAGATGCAGGCTTCGAGCAGGCCAAGGGCGGAGACGTGCCCGCCGAACGCTCCTGCCTCGGCTACTATGGGCTTGCCGAGGCGTTCTTCAACGACTGCAAGTCCGCCAGGCCAGACGAGCCGGAAACCCTCGCAGCGCTGGATTGGATAGCCTCCCAACGCAAACGCCTGGGCTAGTGTGCCTGAACAAATGAGCAAGGGGCGCGAGTGATCTCGCGCCCCTTGCGATTCTTCTGGGCTGACTAGCTGATCGTGATGTTCGCGGGTACTGCCGTGCCTGCCCCGGTGTTGGTCTGAAGTGTTGCGCCGGTTGTGGTCACGTTGGCTCCGCCTGCGCCTTCTGCGTCGAGGCTGATGGTGCCCGCGGCGCCCGCCGCTGCGCCGCCATTGGCCCTCAGGGTCACGCCGGAACTGACGGTGATCTTGCCGCCCGTGCTGGTCGAGCCGGCCGAGATGCTGCCGCCGCTGCCGCCGGTTGTGGTTCCTGCACCGCCATTCGCGGTGACGTTTCCGCCGATGGTTACCAGACCCGTGCCGTCGTTGTCAAAGGATAGACCGCCGCCGTCCCCGCCCGTAACCCCGGTGCCGCCGTTGGCCGTGATCACCGCGTAGGAGCGAAGGAACAGCACGCCGCCGTAGATGCTTGAGCCGCCAGCGTTGCCGCCGTTGCCTGCGCCGGCGCCGTTGCCGCCATTGAGTGTCCAGGTGCCTCGGTACTCGGCCTCGCCGGTCTGCGAGGTGTTGCCGTACCAGTAGGGCCAGAACTCAATGGTGCCGCCGTCTGCGCCGTTGCCGTTGCCGAGACCTGCGCCGCCGTTGAGCGTGATGCTGCTGTTCACGTACAGGTAGGCGCCGCGACCGTCATCCGCGCTGCCGTCGGTGTCAGTGTACGAGAAGACGTTGCCGCCGCTGCCGCCGCCGCCAGTACCGGTACCGCCGTTGGCGACGATCGTCGTGATAATGTCGATGTTGTGCTCGGTCGTGTAGATCTGGAAGGTGCCTGCATCTCCACCCAGGCCGGTGCCCGAGAGTGTTGCGCCGTTGCCGCCGCTCAGCGTGTACGTGCCGCCGGTAACGGTGGCCTCAGAGTCGAGGTTGTCGCCGAACACCATGCCGCCCGCCCCGCCGTCGCCCTGCTCTGAGTTGCCGCCGAGCGCCGTGAACGTGAACTTGTTGGCGAGGAAGTAACCAAGCTGCGGTATGTAGAACACGACTACTCCTCCAGTGCCGCCGTCACCGTTCGTTCCCGTACCCAGCCCGCCATTGGCAGTGAATGTTCCGTCAATTTCAAACGAACCAGGTCCACTGAACTGGATACCGCCGCCATCGCCGCCCGTCGAGCTGCCGGAGCCGCCGTTGGCGATGAGCGCGTTGGTGGTCAGACGCAGGATGGAAATCTGGCCCCCCGAGGCGGCCTGGATACCGCCGCCGTTGCCGCCCGTGCCCGTTGCGCCGCCCGCGTTGCCGCCGGAAAGGTCGCCGCCGACGGTGATGTCCAGTCCGCTCGTTTCGGTAATCAACGAAAACTGCATCCCTACAAATGCGCCATTGCCGGCCGTATTGCCGTTGGGTGCGTCGCCGCCGGTGCCAGTAATGTCGAGCGTCAGACCTTCGCCGGTGACTCCGCCCACGTTGTAGCAGCCCAGGGTGAGATTGCCGGCATTGCCGGCTGCGCCCGCCGCCGCCGAGGCGTCGCCGCCCGAGATGTCGCCGGTGATCGTGTTGTTCTTGTGTTCACCGTAGAAGATGATCGTGCCGCCGCCCCCGCCGCCGCCCATGGTTGTGCCGTTGCCGCCCAGCGCGGTCAGGTCAAAGCGGTTGTTCGCCGCCCAGCCGACCAGGATGAGCTGCCCGAAGCCGCCGCCGTTACCGGGGCCGCTGGTACCATTGCTGCCGTTGGCGGTTACTTCAAAGGTGCTGTTGACTGTCCAACCGTAGGCCGCTGCCTGTATAACGCCGCCGTTACCGGCCGAGGTCGTTCCCGCGCCGCCGTTGGCCGTAAACACGAAGGCGAAGCCTTCCACGTTGGCCCAGGGCGAGGTTGAGCTGGAGTTGTTGAATGTGCCGCCGTCGCCGCCCGTAGTTGCGCCGCTGCCGCCGTTGGCCTGGATCTGAAGGACGCCGCGGACGGTGCCCGCTGCATGCTGCACCACGCCGCCGGATCCACCGGTGCCGCTGGTGCTGTTGCCGCCATCGGCCTGGATCGGCGCGAACATGTTGACAAAGTCGCCGCCTTCCATGTTGAACGAGCCACCGCTGCCGCCTGTACCGGAGCCGCCGGTGCCGCCGCTGACGTTGACGCCCCAGTTGAATTCCGAGGTCTGATCCAGCGACTGTGCATAGGCCTCAATCTGTCCGCCGTTGCCGCCGTTCGTTGTGCCGTTGCCGCCTGTCGAGGTGAACTGGCCCGCAGCCACGTAGACGCCACGTTCACCAACGATCGAAACCTGCCCGCCGGACCCCGCGGTCGCCCCGGAGGAGCCGTTGGCCGCAACCGTACCTGTCAGGACAACACTTCCCGCATAGGAGTACAGGACGACCGTCCCGCCATCCTGGCCGGTTGCGCCGTTGGCGTTGATCGAGCCGGTAACGACTACCCCACCTCCCGTGTTGTTCGCGGACGTGAGCTGGAAGTCGGGGCCCGTTGAGCCCGTACGGGTGGTAACAACGGCGCCGTCGATGCGCAGCACGTCAGTGGCCAGGTTACCACGAATCACGATTTCATCGATCACGCCGGAAGCGGCGTCGCCAAGGGTGAGTGCAACGCCGGCCGGGACGTAGAAGTCCTGCCCGAACAGGTCAATGTATGCCGTGGTGCCGACGACGCTCAGCGCAGTGGCGCTGATACCGGCGAGTTCCGCGTAGGTGACGGTGTTGTCGGCGAGCACGCCCGCGGTCAGGAAGTTGTTGTCGACGCCCTGTGCGGTGCCGCCGGAGCGAAGTGCGCTGGAGTTCGATGCAAGGGCAACGTAGCCGCCGTCGCCGCCCGCACCCGCGCTATTGTTACCACCATTCGCGCTAACGCGAATGACCATGCCGGCCAGGCTGGGCCGCGCCGTGGGCGCGCTCGGGAACTTGAGGCCGCCGCCGCCTCCGCCGCCTCCGTCATCGCCACCACCGCAACCGCCCAATAGCATCGAAAGGCCAAGGACAGCCACCGCTACGCCAAGTCCTGCCAGGCGGCGCTGGTGTCCTACAATCGAAACATCCATAGATCTTCTCCGGTGGGGCAAACGAGCAGCCACCCCAAGCAGCTCTCGCGTGCCGATACGAAATGTCAGGTAATCGGCCGAATATGTAGCTGGGACGGGCTGAAGAGTCAAGATTGCCGGAGCTCGGCCACGGGACAACGGTCCCATAAGACTATTAATAGCAGTAGGTTAACCATAGTGATTGGAAGCACAATATGGTGATACTGTATGTGCCACATATGAAGTACATCACTGCCCATTATATTGGGCTGTGCAAAATGACACACAAGTGGGCCAATTTGTACTCAATATGCTAGTCCAAATGTGAGACAAGTTCGTGACGTGGCTGTCTGGATTCGTGCGGTTCCGCTCCGTCCTGCCGCATGCCCTCTGTCAGGATGGCGAATCGCAGGCCGTCGCGCGTCTGCCTTCCGGGTATTGGTGGGCCCCCCGCGGGTGTTAGACTGCTGGACGCAGGTATTGACGGGTAAAGGGATACCATGAGTGCAGAATTCGATGCGGGCGTGTTCAAGCGTCGCCGGGATGAGCTGATCAAACGCATGCAGGACGGAGTTGCGATCTTTCCGTCCGCGCCGGACTACCTGCGCAATGGCGACGTGCACCACAACTACCGCCAGCATTCGGACTTCTATTACCTCACCGGCTTTGAAGAGGCCGGCTCACTTGCCCTCGTCATCAAGGGCCACGCCCAGCATCAGCTGGTGCTGTTCGTTCCCAAGCGTGACAAGATGATGGAGATCTGGAACGGCCGTCGCGCAGGACCGGAAGGCGCGACGAAGCAGTACGGCGCCGACGCTGCCTTTACGCTCGATGAGATCGACGAGAAGGTCCCCGAGTACCTTCGTGACGTGCAGCGCCTGTACGTGCACCTCGGCGACAGCGACCACTTCGACGAGCGCGTGATGGGCTGGCTGAATCGCGTGCGCGCCATGAAGCGCCAGGGCTTCAACGCGCCCAGCGAAATGCACGATCCCAGTGAAATCGTGCACGAGATGCGCCTGATCAAGAACGACGACGACCTGCGGTTTCACCGCAAGGCATGCGAAATCACGGCCGCGGCCCACAACGCCGGCATGCGCGCCACTCGCCCCGGCATGTACGAGTACGAAGTGCAGGCCGCGATCGAGTTCGAGTTCCGCAGGGGCGGCAGCCGCCGCAACGGCTACCCCAGCATCGTGGCGGGCGGCGACAACGCCAACATTCTGCACTACGGCGAAAACAACATGGTACTGAACGACGGCGACTTGCTGTTGGTCGACGCCGGCGCCGAATACGGCATGTACAGCGCCGACATCACCCGCACCTGGCCCGTGAACGGCAAGTTCAGCGAGCCGCAAGCCGAGATCTATAACCTCGTGCTGCGCTCACAGCTCGCGGCGATCGAGAAGGTCCGCGAGGGCTACACCTTCCGCGACAACCACGACACGGCTATCGAAGTTCTGACCGAGGGCCTGGTCGCGCTCGGGCTGCTGGAAGGTAAGCCCGCCGACATCATCGCGGCGCAGAAGCAGTGGGATGAAGACCTCAAGGCCAAGAAGGTCGATCCCAAGAAGGACAAGGCCCCCCGCACCTACCGCGAGTTTTACATGCACAACACCGGCCACTGGCTCGGCATGGATGTCCACGACGTCGGCAAATACAAGGACGGCGAGGACTGGGTGCCGCTGCGCGCCGGCTGCGTTTTGACCGTTGAGCCGGGGCTTTACATCGCGGCCGACCGCGACGACGTGCCCGAGAAATACCGCGGCATCGGCGTGCGGATTGAGGATGACGTGCTGGTCACCAAGGGGGAGCCCGACGTCATGACCAAAGACGCCGTGAAGACCGTCGAGGACATTGAAGCGCTGATGGAAGAAGCCAAAGCGACGGCGTGAGGTAGTTGTCAGTTCTGAGTTGTCGGCGAGCACAACCCTGTGGCACTGACTACCGGCAGCTGGCAACCGACGACTATGTTTAAAGCGATTCTCTGGGACATGGACGGCACGATCGTCGACACGGAACGTGTCGTCTGGACCGTGATGCAGCAGGCGTTTCGCGACGCCAAGCAGATCGAGTTGCCGGAGACGCTGTTCGAGTCGCTGCTCGGCCAGAGCGAGATGGACTTCTACCGCCACATGGTCGAGCGCTTCTCGCTGACCGAGGGCGACGTGCAGGCGATCCGCCTTGCATTCGACCGCGACTACATCCCGATGCTCGCCAATGTGCCAGCCCTGCCCGGCGCGCTGCAAAGCATCGCCGAATTCCACGCGCGCGCGCCGCAGGCATTGGTCACCGGCAGCACCAGCGCCCAGGCCGCCGCCGTACTGGATGCCCTCAACATCCGTGAACGCTTTGCCCACGTCATTGCCTGTGACCAGTACGAGCGCGGCAAGCCGGACCCGGAGCCGTTCCTGCTTGCAGCTTCGCGCCTCGGCGTCGAGCCGGACGTGTGCCTGGTACTCGAAGACTCACCCAGCGGCGTGACCGCTGCGAAGAAGGCCGGCATGAAGGTGGTCGGCATACATGAGGGCAACAAGGGCAAGTACGACATCAAGCACGCCGACCTCGAGGTCGACTCACTGGTCGACCTCAACTGGGACAGGCTGATCTCACACTTCGAGTAGCATGGCCATCGCGGCCACGTCGTTTCCGTCGCCCGCGGATGCTACGCGCGCCTGCGCCTAGAGACCACGAGGGCAAGCAGCGGAAGAATCGCCGCCAGCCATGACGCGTTGGATGCGGCCGTGCAACTGGCGCCCCGGTCTTCGGGAATGCTCTTGGTGCCGCCGCCAATCTGCCCGCCGAGTCCGACCGACTTGGTGGTCGCACCGGGGCTGCTGGCGTCCACACTGCCGGTCTGTCCAGCCGCCATGCTTGGCACATAGCGCACGAAGATGGTTGTCGTCGCAAGTGTACCGGCTGACGGCGTCAGCGAGAACGAGCTCGTGAAGCCTGAGCCGGACGTAAGCGAGATTTCGAAATCCGTCGACGCCGTGAGCGTAACATTGCCCAGCAGGTTGCTGCCGGAAACGGTAAAGCTGCGCTCACCGGAGGGCACACCGATGCTCTGAGCATTGAACGACAGGCTCGCGGTAGAAAGCGAAATGCTCGGTGGCGGAGCAATCGTGCCGCTGAGTGCGACCTGCTTTGTCGTCGCCAGGTTGCTGGTGCAGTCGATGTTTCCGCTCGCAGAAGCCGACCCGCCAAGATAGCGAACGAACACCTGCGTGGTTGCTACAACGCCGGCGCTGGGGGTCAGCGAGATGCTGGTTGTGTAGCCGCTGCCGCTGGTGAGTGTGAATTCGAAGCCCGTCGGCGCGGTAAGGTCAATGTTGCCACCGAGGTACTGGCCTGAAACCGTGAACATCTGCTCCGCCGACGGCGCACCCAGGCTGGGTGAAACAAGCGTGAGCGAACTCGGGGCCACCGTCGTGACCGGGGCATTGGTTACCGTGCCATTGAGCGCGACGTTCTGTGAAGCCGCGCCGGCAACGTTCGTGATGTTGCCCGTCGCGCCGAGCGTGGTAGGCGTGTAGCGGACATAGATGGTGGTAGGTGCCACGGTGCCGCTACTTGGCGTCAGCGTCAGGCCGCTGGTGAACGTGCCGCCGCTGGTCTGGCTGACGGCGAAGTCTGCGGGCGCGGTGATCGCGATGTTGCTGGAAAGGTTGTAGCCGGAGACGCTGTAGCTCTGCTCGGCGGATGCTACGCCGAGCCTTGCAGCGGCCAGATTGAGCGTCGTCGGGTTGCAGAACACGGCCGGGTTGGTGCTGACCGTGCCGATCACGTTTACGGGTGAGTCCACGATGCCGCCGGAGGCATGCGTGACATTGCCGCTCGCACCGCTGGCGCCGCTCGGGTTGAATCGCACGAACACCGAGGTTGCCGCCAGCGTGCCGCCGCTGGGCGTCAGCTGCACACTTGTACCGAATCCGCTGCCCGAGCTAAGCGACACCTGGAACTCGGAGGGTGCCGTCACCGTCACGTTGCCTACCAGGCGTACGCCCGAAACAGTGTACGACTGCGAGCTTGACGGAGTGCCGGGCGAAGGGCTGTTGAACACGCTCATCGCGGAGCTGACTGTCAGCACCGGCCCGCCGCCGACCTGCTGGAACTCGAAATTCAGCTCGCCGCTGCCGCGGCCTGAAGAGAAATCCACCTCGAGATTGGTCGTGCCGACGGTGATGGTGCGCGCGGCGGTGCCGCTGAAGCTGCCGCCGCTGCAGGACAGGTTGGTCGTCCCGGCATTGACCTGCATCATGTACATGCCGCCGGTTGTGGTCTGGACGCTGCCGCTGGTCGAGCCTGTGGCGCTGACGGTCACGCCGCTCAGGCCTTCGCCCTGGTCGTAGCGCCCGTTGTTGTTGGCGTCGTTGTAGACGAATCCGGTCAGCCAGACCGGGTCCGTGTCGCGGCGGCCCGTGTGGATGGCCCAGTACGCGGCGGCATTCACACCCGACTGCCAGCCAAGTCCTTCTGCATATCCGGTGCCGATTTCGCGGAACGTTGCGTTGAACGCCGTCATTCCAAGCATGTGGTAGCGGTGCCCGGGCGGGCTCACGCCCTGGTCAATGATCAATGCCTTGAGTGCGGCATTCGGCGCATAGCTGATGCTGCTGCCGCTGGTCCCAACCACAGCCAGCGACTCGATGTAGTTGTTGTTGCCTGGAAAGCTCGAATCGAGCGGGTAGCCGGCGTTCAGTGCCATCTGGTTCGGCCAGTCGCCGGTTACCTGGCTCTGGTGGCCGAAGTAGCCGTTGGTGGCCATTTCGTCGGCGTGAAAGCGGGCCGAATTCACCAGGTTGAGGTTCAGCGCCAGTGGCGGCTGCGGCGTTGCGCCGACGATCAGCCCGCTGAGGCTATTCTCAGCGTCGTAGCGGTCAGGGTTCTGCCGCGCGCGGTTGAGTTCATAGATGAATGCGGCTTCGGTTGCCGTCGGCTGCTGCGGACCGGAAGTCTGCGCGCTGGCGATTGCAGGAAACACAACCAGCGCAATCAGTGTGGCGATGCGAAGAACAGGCATGTCCCCCCCGAGCGCCCAGCTTGTGAGAACAGTGCGATTAAGGGTAGCCGAACGCGGGGCGTGTGGCAAACGCGTACGCTGGCTCCAAAGCCGTGCCGCGCTTGTAATCGCCCGGCTGCCGGCCGGGGCGCACTATGGGCGCAGGAGGTTAGCCATGAGAATGCGAATCGACATGAAACTGCCCGAAGCCATCGTGATCTATGTCGGCGGCCACGTTCATGCCGTCGACCCGATGAGCGGCAACACGCTCTGGAGCACGCGCCTGCCGAAGACCTACAAGCAAAGCATCGGCACCGTGCTGCTGGAGGGCGATGTGGTGCTGGCCGGAGTCGGGGGCCGACTGTACTGCCTGGACATCTATGACGGCCGCCTGATCTGGATGAACGAGATGCCGGGGATGGGACTCGGGATGGTGGCGGTGGCGACGCCGTCGAACTCGGCCGACGGATCTGCGCAATCGGCCCAGCAGGCGGCGTACATGCATGCTGCGGGTGCGGCCGCCGTGTAGGACTATTCCTTTTCCTCGGCCGTCACGCAGATGCCGCCTTCCAGCATCTCGACGCGGTCCCGGGCGAGTTGGTCGCGCAGGGTGGCCGGCAGGTCCGTTTCCGGGTCGCCGCCCGCCTTGGGACGGATCGCGTTCATGGTGATCACCGAGTTGATGCGAATGTCCGGCGCACCCGCCTCGAGACCGCCGGTGAATTGCAATTTCCAGCCCGCGGCGGCGGCAATCTTTTCCATCGCCTCACGCACGGTATTGTCGCGCAGGTGCAGCGCGACCGGATTGTCGCCGCTCGGCAGCACGTAGTCGGCATCAATTGCCTGGCAGAGAGTGCGCATGGCGATCACGGCGGATGTGCCGTTGCTGTAGTCCAGCTCGCCGGCGTCGGCGTCGAGCGGCGAGACCTGGCGGATGGACGACAGGTAGCTGAAGTTCAGCTCGGCCATCTTTGCGTCGCTGACGACGCGGCTCCAGTTCTCCTTGTCGCCGTTGTAGCTGTGGTGGTTCACGACCCAGGCATCGGTGTAGGTATCGGCGCTGCGCACACGCTCGCGCGTCACACTCCAGGTGGTCATCGTCTTCTGGGCGGTCTTGCCGATGGTGTTGGACGACTCGAAATATTCGACCCATTCCATCGAGAAGCGCACGCCCCAGGCCTTTTCCCAGCCCGCGATCTTTGCCTGCATCACATCCTGGCGCAGGCTGTGACGCGGCGCGTAGTCGTCGCGCGCCTTGACCGTCTCGGAGAATTCTTTCCAGTCGTCGTCCGAGATGGCGGCCAGTGAGTCGTCCTGCGCGGCAACGGTGCGGCTGGTAGCCGACAGGCCAAGCAGCGCGGCGAGCATGGCGAGGGCGATTACTTTCATGGCTGTCTCCTGTATGGGGCTGCCATTGTAACGCACGAGCCGACCAAATGGCCAAATGAGACCGGGCGCGCCAAGGCGCGCCCGGGTGATTCCGGATCTTGCGTGCTAGTCCGGGTTGTCCGGGTTGTAGCAAGTGCCCATGAACAGGATGGCCCCGGTGTCCTTGTCCGTGATGTAGAACAGGAACGGGCGGTCGCAGACCATGTTGAACGGCTTCGGTGGGGCGGCGCCACCTGCGGCCATCTCAACGACCGTAGCCGCTGCGGCCTCGGTGCCTTCTTCGTTCACGATCACGACGGCCTCGTGCAGCACGCGGCTGATATAGATCGGCCCCAGCTTGCTTTCGCCCAGGTGCTTGAAGTCGGCCTGGTCGACGTCAAAGGCCTTGTTGATTCCCAGCGCCTTCAGGCTGTCGTTCAGGGTTTCCTTGTAGTGCAGCTTGAAGCGCGGCAGCTTGATGGTGCCCTGTCGTTCCCAGGCGCGGCCCTGCCAGGTCTTGAGCTGCTCAGCGCTGAGGCTGTTGACCACGGTGTCCAGGTCTTTGCCTTCCTTCGGCAGCACGATCCACATGGCCGCCTTTTCGTCTTCGCCGTAAGGCAGGCTGCAGACTTCGACGTTGTCGTCCGTCGTGTAACGAATGCGCTTGTCCGCGCGCGACATCAGCTTGACCTGCTTGGTGCTGCCGTCATTGAGGTGAAAGTCGGCGTCCTTGGTCTTGGCCTTGTCGAACTTCACCGACCAGTCGCCTTTGAAGTAGATGGCATTGATCAGGTACGTGACCGCGTTTTCGGGGATCTCGTCGATCATGTCCTTGATCAGGTTGTTCGTCTTTCCCGCGATCCAGCCGTTGATCACGCCGACGGTTTTCGGGTCGCTGAAGTCTTCCGCCCTCACGGCCGAGTCGAAGTACTCCTGTGTCTCCTTGACGTAGGCTTCGTTCAGGTTGATGCGCGATGGGTCGGCCCAGATCGAATTGGCCATTGCCAGCTTTACGCCGTCGCGGCTGTTCAGCTCGGCCATCAGAGCCTTGTTGGCCTCCTTGGCGTCGATGCCCTCGAGCCCCATGGCCTTGTCCATCTCGGTGCGAGTGTCGCCGCCGGCTGCGGTGTTTGCCATCTGCATGGCAACGCCGATGCTGGTCGGCGAAATGAACGTGTTCTCGCCCGACTTGTGCAGCTGCTTGAACAGTTGCATGCCGAACGTGTTGTCCGCGCTCGCGATTTTCACGGCGGCCTCCGGTGCGGGCTTCTTCTCTTCCTTGGCGGAAACGCTGCCGGCCACGAAACTGCCGGCCAGCAAAGCTGCTGCAATGGCGGCGGATACCTTGCCTGGTGAAACGGTCTTCATGCCTTGTCTCCCGTTCGATGACTGGATTCTGGTGTCTGTCTTGGACGCCAACGCACCGCCCTGGTTCCCGCGAAATTGTTGTTACAAGTGTATACGCGTAAACTAGTTGCGATGCGCCTTGTGGCAGTCCTGGCAGTCGGAGCCCAGTTTCCGCTGCAGGTTCTCAAGTTCCCGGCTGTCGGCGCTGTCCGTGTTCTCGCGCAGGCGGGTTGCATCCAGAATCGCGGCCTCGAGCTTTGCGCGCAGGCCCGGGTCTGCCTTTTCATCAAGGAAGCGAAGACACTCTTTCAGGTTCTCTTCAATAGTCACGGCGTCCTCAAGCAGGGATGCGGCGGACACGCCTTCCTTGCCGGGCGTAAACCGATCCCATGCGCGGTCGATGTCGGCCATGCGTGTCGTAAAGTCCGGCACGTCGGCGCGCTCACGTAGTGGCTGGCCGGACGTGCGCGCCTTTGTCGGCTCGAACTCCCTGACGTCGCGCCACAACCCGGCGTACTGTTCGCCGGTGCCGGCCACGCGCATGATTTCGGCCGCGTCCTCGGCGCGGCAGTTCGTGTCGCAACGGTAGATGATGGCAGCGCCGGCAGGGCCGCGGTGCTTGCCGTGATGGCAATGCACATAGATCGGGCGCTCGCATTCCTTGGTCGCAAGCTTCAGTTGCGCGCGCGCGTCTTCGGGGATGCCGTCATAGCCGAACGGTATGTGCACGTACGAGAGGCCGGCGAGCGTCGCGCCTTCGACGTCGGGCTGGGCGCCGTCCACACTGATGATGGTTCTGACCCCGAGATCTGCCAGCGATTGGAAGTCTTGCGCACCTTCCGGCTGCGCGCCCGACCACAGCCAGTCGGTGATGCGGACCACGTTCTGCAGCCCGCCGATCTTCTGTGCGGCCGGACTTGCGGGCGCGGTTATGTGGGCGGTCGCGCACGCCGCAATCAGGCATGCGGCGGCGATGGCAAGCAGGCAGGCAGGCAGGCGCATGGTGTTCCTTGGGGAATTCAGGGGCGTGAGAGGCGGACGTGCTGCCAGGTCAGGATGCCGACCACGATCATGCCGACGACCAGCCCGATGAACACGCCCTCGGTGATACCGAGCGAGATGCCGATCTCAACCGGGTTGAAGCCGGGCGAGTCCGTATGAAACACGCTGCGATAGTATGCCGGCCAGTAGGTGCCAATCATCCAGCCCAGCGTAGCGCCCACGGAGCCGCCCAGCAGGGTCGTGAAGGTGATGACGCCAAAGGCGCGGCCCAGTGTCATCGGCTTGTTTCGCGATACAGCCATGTCTGCATGATACGAACAAGGCGGGCCACGAGGGCCCGCCTTTGATGAGTTTTGGGTCTGGCTCAAACGCCTGCCGGCTGCTCGGCGAACATGCCTTTGCGATACGCCGTGATCTTGCCGGTGAATGCTGATGCTGCGACCGTGAGCGGGCTTGCGAGGTAGAGCTTGCCGGGGCCGCTGCGCCCGGGGAAGTTGCGGTTGATGGCGCTGACCGTGACCTGCTCTTTGGTGTCGCTGACGCCGGGGCCGCAGCCGATGCAGGCACCACAGCCGGGGTTGATGACCTCGACGCCCGCCTTGGCGAACAGTTCCGGGTAGCCCTTGGCCTCGGCGTACTTCTTCACGCCTTCGCTGCCGTACTGGATGAACATCTTCACGCCGTCGTGGACCTTCAGGCCTGCTTCGACGGCCTCTTTGCACACCTGCGCGTAGTAGTCGAAGTCGTCGTACTTGCCCGCGGTGCATGAGCCGGCATAGGCGATGTCGATCTTCACGTCGCCGAGTCCGTCGATCAGCTTGCCGTACGTCGGGTCGCCCGGCTCGGCCACCATCGGCTTAATGGAATCGAGGTCAATCTCGTGCACGCCGCCGTCGTAGTGGGCGCCCGCATCGGGCGTCACGGCGCGCTTCTTCATCTCTGCGAGCTGGGCGTCGCTCAGCCCGCGCTGCTGCCTCAGCCAGTTCCACAGCAGGTCGTCGGCTTCGCAAATGCCGGTCTTGGCGCTGCACTCGGTGGCCATGTTTGTGAGCGTCGCTCGCTCGTCCATGCTGATGGATGCAAGCCCGGGGCCGCCGAATTCCATCACGCGGTTGAGCGTGTCCTCGCGCTTCGCGTAGGTATCCAGGATGTGCAGCATCACGTCCTTGGCCGTGACGCCCGGCTGCAACTTGCCAGTGAGGTTGAAGCGGATGCTTTCGGGTACCTGCACGAAGGTGAAGCCGCTGTGGATCAGCCCGGCGTACTCGGTTGCGCCGACGCCGTAGGCCAGCGCGTTGGATGCGCCGCCCATGCAGGTGTGGGAATCGGTTGCCTGCACGAAGTCGCCGACGTCTATGAAATGCTCGCGCGCGACCTGGTGGCAGATGCCCGGGCTGATGCCGTCCTTCGCGCTGTAGTCGCGCACGTTAGTGTGCTTCTGGAAGACGTTCTGCATCGAGACCAACGTGCCGATCTTGTCGGCGAACTTGGCAAAACGCGCGACGCCCTTGGCGTACAGCAGGTGGTCTTCGAACACCGCGAACTTCTCCGGGTTCTGGACCTGGTAGTCCTTGCCGTACTCGCTTTCCAGGAAGTAGTGCACCTGTGCAGTAGTGAACTCGTGGCTGTAGCCCGCGTCGACCTTCACCATCACCGGGTCGCCGGGCTTCACGAACGGCTCGCCCTGGCCTTCAACGAGGTGGCTGGCGATCAGTTTCTCGGCCATGTTCATCGGGCGCTTGGGGTTGCTCAGCTTCGGCAGGTCGATCTTGCCCTCGGCCAGCAGCTTGCTGAACGGGAACAGCCCGCCTGACTCAAGGATAATGCGCGTGACCGGGTCGTAGTCCTTCATGAACTCGGCGAGCGGAATCTCTTCGCCGGCTTGCAGGCGCTTGAGCTGCTCGTGGTTGCCCATCACCTGGCCGAGGTTGATGTTGTTGCGCTCATGGATCGGCGCGAAGCTGGCCGCGATCACGAGCGATATGCCGCCCCATTTCTCGGCCTGGGGCGCGGTTTCGCGGCTGCTGCCGGTTCCTTTGCGTTGGCCGCTAACGATTACCTCGAACTTGCCGTTGATCAGGGCGTCCTGCTTGAACACGCGCTCGCCGTCCTTGTCGAACAGCCCGGCGTAGGCATTGCGTGCCAGCTCGGCCGGGTCGTAGTCGAAGCAGACCCAAGCGGGCGTCATGGTGTCTGTGTTGATGTCGTCGAGCAGGTCTTCGACCCTGAGGTCGGCCATGCGCAGATCGAGGCTTTCGTATAGCTGCTTCTTGATCAGCTCGAGGTCCTTGGTCAGGAACAGGACGCGCTTGCCCGGCGTCAGTTTGATCGTGGTCGGCAACGGCATGCTTACCCTTGTACAGGTTTCGGCCGTGAAAGCGGCCGTGCGGGCGACAGTGCCCGCCGTCATAACGTCTGGGACAACCATTGGTCGTCCCCATCTGTGGCATCAAGCACGAGGCACGGCGGTTGCCGTGCCCGTTTGACTCCCCTCAGGGAGCCCGAATGATAGCAAGCAGGCCTGCCACGCGGCAGGGATTTCAGCCCGGATTCGGGCCGCCTGTGACTCGTCGCAAACCGGCCTTGGCCTCGGCGGCCCGGTCTTCAATCCCGAGTTGCTGGTGGATGTCCACGGAGTGCCGGTAGTGGACCGCCGCTTCCTGTTTGCGGTTCTGTTTCTCGCGAAGCAGCCCGAGCGCATTGTGCGCGGCCCCCTGCCCGTGGGAATCGCCGCTGGCTGTGCGCGCCGCCAGCGCGGCGGTCAAGAGCTGCTCGGCTTCCTCCAGGACTCCACACCGAACAAGGCGCAGACCCAGGTTGTAGCGCGCCATGCTGATCAGGCGGTCGGAGCCGTGGCGCACGGCCGTCGAGACGGCTTCACGACCGAGCGCGACCGCGCCGTCTTGGTCACCGCGACGATCGCGCGACTCGGCCAGCATCTCAAGGCAGCTGGTCAGCTCCACCAGACGGCCTGATTGGCGGCAATGCGCAATCAGCGTTGCCAGCATCTCTTCGGCTTCATCGAGCTGCCCCAATTGAACAAGGGCATGCGCCATTCCCGAGCGCGGCAGATCGGTCGATCGAGGCGGACCATGCCCGGCCATCAGCTCAGAGGACTTGCGATAGTTGTCGTAGGCCGCCTGTGGCTCGCCGGTGCGAACCTGAAGCTCGGCCAGGCTCTCCAGGCTGAGTGCGTGCTGGAACGGATCGTTCAGATCCTCAGTGGTGCGCACGAGATCCTGGAGCAGTGCTCGAGCCTCAGCGTGATGGCCCGCGTCTACCAGGAGCCTCGCTTTGCCGTTCATGGAGCGCGCCACCTGGCGCATGTCGCCGACTTCGCGGAACAGCCGGATCGAATCCTCCAGCAGCGCAAATGCCTCTGCCCGCTTGCCCAGCGACGCGTTCGTTACGCCGAGCGCCCGCCGGGCCATCCCCAGCATGGCGCTGTCTTTGCGCCTGAGCGCAATGTCCTCTGTCCTGCGTGCGAGTTCGATGCAGCGCTCGATCCGGCCCATGGCCAGAGCGTAGGAGCCCATGCGCAGCAGCAGCATCGGCTGGTCCTGTTCAGGCGAAAGCTCCACCTGCCGACCGAGATGGCTGAGTGCCTCCTCAAGCAGGTCGTGCGACATGCTGTACTCGGCCGCTTGTGCGCGGTACCGGCGCTCGGTCTCAACCATGGCGTCGCCGGGCAATGCTTCGGCCGCGAGGCGGGCGTGATCAGCCAGGTCAGCGGCATGCGCGGGGATGACCTCCGCGGGAAGCGCGGCCACGGTTGCCTCAAGGGCGAGGCGATGCAGCTCGGAGCGAGTGGAGGGCGGGAACAGCGAGTATGCGGCGTCACGCACAACGGCGTGACGGAACATGTACAGCTGCTCGGCGCTTGGCATAGCTGCGCATGCTAGCCGCGGAAGGCCAGCGTGTCAGTCGGCGTCACCGCGGGCGATGGTGAGGGCTTCATCCATGGTTTCGGCGAAGTGGAACATCGCATCGATTTTCAGGAGCTCGAACGTGAAGCGGTTCCGCTTGTCCATCGCCAGCAGGATTGCGCCGCCGCCTGCGTCCCGCAGGCGGCCGGACAGCATGACCAATGCGCCGTGGCCGAGGTCGACGTAGGTCTTGATTTTGCGGGTATCGAAGATGATCCAGCGCGCGCCGTCATCGATCAGCTTCTTGATGTGCGTTTCCCATGCCATCAATGGTGGACCGGCGTCGAGGTGCCCCTCGGTCAGCACGTACCAGCAGCCAGGTACTTCCGTCGGGTCGCTCTGCAGAATGCTGCATTCGTGCCACTGCGTCATGGCGCCTATCCCAGCCGGATGGACTCGAGTACCTCGGTCAACTCGTTGCCCGGCCAGTTCAGGCCAAACTCGCCCTGGGCGAGCGCCGGATCGGGTGTGGCGGGGTTACAGATGATGAAGCCGGCCTTGTGGAGTGTTGCGACGGCGCCGTTGTCGATCGCTTCACCGTAGGCCTCGGCGTCGGTGGGAATGGCAAACGCGCGCACGCCCGGCTGCAGCCGGCACGCACCAAGCGCATCGGCGGTTTCTTTCAACGCAGCCGCGTCGCCGCGAATCACGACCTGGTCCGGCACCGGCTTGCGGTCGCGCTGTGTGTCCTGTTTGTCCGTATCTGGCATCCCTGGACCCTTCACGCGGCGACTTCGGCGCGTGTCCCCGGCCTGTCCGCCGGGGCTCTATTCGACGACGATGTCGACTTTCTGCATGTGGTACTTGCCGGCGTTGCTTTCTGATTCGCCGATCTTCAGTACGTTGTCGAGACCGTCCACCACCTGCCCGAACACCGTGTACTGGTTGTCGAGGTTGGGGCAGTCGGCCGTGCATACAAAATACTGGCTGCCGGCTGAGTGCGGGTCTGACGTCCGTGCCATGCTGAGCACGCCGGGCACGTGCGATATCTCGTTGAACTCGGCGGGCAGCTTGTAGCCCGGGCCGCCGCTGCCTGTGCCGGTGGGGTCGCCGCCCTGGATCACGAACTCGGGCACGACGCGGTGGTAGACGATGCCGTCGAAATAGCCCTTGCGTGCCAGCGCGACGAAACTGGCGACGTGGTTCATCGCGCGGTCCGCGAAAAACTCCATCTTGATCGGGCCCAGCTCGGTCGTGACTATGGCGTACAACTTCTTGCCGCCGCTGTGGACCTTAACCGGCACGCGGTTGCTGACTTCCATTTCCGTGCCTTCGAAATACGGGTGGATGTTGCCGCGAGGCTGATAGTACGCCTCGATCAGCTGCCCGTGCGGGTCCACGGCCGGCAACTCGATCACGCCGCTGACGCTCTCACCGGGTTTCAGTGTTACGTCGCCGCTGCCGCCGGTGATGCGCACGATGTAGCTCTCGGGCGTCGGCGCGTCCGGGCGGCGCGTGATGTGCAGGCTGACGCTGGGCAGGCACAGCTCGGGTTTGGGGTACTGGCCGGGTGCGCCGCCCTCATTCGTGACGGTGACGGTGGCCTTGATGGTGTCGCCGAGGTTGTAGGCATCCTTGTCAAGCTTGAGTGAAACGGCCATGGCGGCTCCTGTTCGGTGTTTGCGCACCTTATGCAGAAATCGCGCCCAGAGCGCTACTCCGGATCGTCGGCCTGCCACAAGCCGGCGGTGATCATGGCGGCGCGCAGGCTTTCAGGGACTTCGAATCCGTCTTCGCCGGCGGTGTCCGGCACGGTGATCCACTCACGCACGACGATTTTGCCGGTCGAGTCGAGCGCAATGACTTCCATGCGTCCGGGTATCAGCGCTTCGAGGCTGTCCAACAGGATGAACAGCCCGTTCACGGTCGAGGCAGAAAGGAAGTCGTGCTCCCACCATGTCTCACCGCGCTCCACGCCCTGCACCCAGGTGCAGGGATAGCTCTCTCCCTCGCCCTTCACGTGGATGCGAAGTGGTTTCATGACCCATGTCTTGTCGGTACCCGAGTGGTAGGCCGTGCCGGTCAGCACCAGGTCCGCGCCCACGGGCACGTCGATCAGCTCAAGCCCGTCGGGCATGGCGCGGGAGCCCATCCAGCTGAAGTACATGTCTTCCGGCGGAGTCGTCAGCTGGTCGGCCGTAGCGAACTGGATGTCGGCGTCGCTCCAGTCTGCACCAAGGACGCTGACGTCAAACTTCAGGCGCACCGCCACGAACTGGATACTCGGCAGTTCCGGCAGTGTGATCACGCGGTCTTTGCCGTCGGACAAGTCGATCTCAATCGTCTGTACGGGCTCACCGTAGCAGGCCACCACGGCATAGCGTGCGGGGCTCAGCAGCATGGCTGTTGGTCCCCACAGGCTCTCGACCTCAGTGCGGCCCGATTCGGTGATGCGATAGACGCGCCAGGCGGGCGGAATGTCGGTGTTGGCGTCGTAGGACTCGTCGGGGATCTCGGCCATCTGGAACTCGACTCGGACGGAATCGAATTCGAAGTCCAGGCGCGCGACGCCCCCGCGCGTGATCTCGACGGCCTTGCCCGCAACGCTGCCGCCGATGTTGCAGTTCACCCAGACAGTGCCGGGCGGCATCCATGCCTGCACGACGCCATCCTTGTCGGAGGCAACCACAGTCGTGGTCTGGCCGGACACGCCGCTTGGACCGCTCGCCGTTATGGAAAAGCCGTGCACTGCCTCGCCCCGGCGCGTCGCGCGCACTTCAAGCCGGCACTCGAGGTCGAGTGTAACGGTTGCCCGCACGCCATCTCTCGCGGGTGGCTGAATGCTGAATTCCCGTCGCTGATCACCGTCCGGAAGCGCCACCGGTGGGGCGGCGATGGAGATGTCCTGGTTGGTGGTAAGGATGGTCCATTCCGTGCTTTCCTGCCCCGTGAACACCGACGACGTGATCGAAATCGAGTTGCCGGCGCACGTCACATTCGATGTGAACGCGCTGGCGGGGGTCTTCCAGGGCGGCGGCGCGATTGGCGGAAGGGTGACCGTCGCGGTTTCGCCTTCCGCGATGGTGACCTCGACGGGCCCTGACAGCACGCCGCCGGGATAGCCGTACTGTGAGCCCCCGACCACGGATACCTGATAGATCCCGGCCGCAGGCACCGGCACTTCGGCCCGTGCGGGACCTCCCTTCTGCCGGACCTTGTTTTCGCCTTCGGGATCGGGCCAATCGTAGAAGATGCTGAAGCCGTCTTCTTTTCTCGTGACGCTGATCAGCCGTGGAATCGGCCAGTCCGTATAGCCCTCGGGCAATGCCGGAGCATTGACGATCAGGGTCGCGACGGCGGTCATCGTCGGCTTCAGCGCGACTACGAGCCGCTCATCGGAATCCGTCGCCTCGACATTCACTTCCTCATAGCCCCGGGCGTGGATGTTCACGAAGGTTGTGGTGCCATGCGCGACTGGGACATTCATGTTCGGCATGCCGTCGTAGCTGCCGCTGGCAAGGACCTTCTCGCCCTCGCTCAGATACCAGTACGCGGTGATCCACTTCGGTGGGTCACCTTCCGTCTCGAACACGACCGGGATTTTCTCGAACTTCTGGAAAGTCAGAGCAAGCATCGTGACCTGGCCGTCGATTGCGTTCAGGATGCCTTCGCAGCCGGACCAGAAGTCATACGCATCCACCCGCGCGTCGTAGGAGTACCTTCCCTCCGGCAGCCAAAGCACGGTTCGGGAGGGGCTTGGGTAAAGGTCGGTCGAGCGGCTGGTTTGTGAGTCGCTGACGTAGAGCGACGCCGTCGCGCCGCCATAGTCGTTCCAGATCGAGCGGGCCAGCTTGCCCTCCGGTGTCAGGACCGGCTCAATGCCCGGCATGTGCGCCTCGATCTCTATGAGCGCACCGTTGACCGAGATCTCGCCGTAGTCGACCGTTCGCCCACGCACGGCCGGGCGTTCGAGAGGGACGCTGGTCTTCACTCTGCGGCCCTCGCTGAGCAGATAGGAGTCGTCGTCGCTGGCGCAGAGTGTCGCCTTCCAGGCCTGCGGGTTATCGGGGACGCTGTCGGACGTCAGCACGATGGCGAAGCGTCCGTCTTCGTCCGTGGCGAAGTATTCCTCGTTCACATCTTCGTCGCGGGTCTCGATGGCCAGCACCGGTGAGCTGCACAGGCTGATCGGTTTGCCGGAGACGTGCTTGATGCGCCCGACCACAACCCATGAGTCCCCGAACACCTGCCCGTGCCCGAGCGTGATGCTGCCGAAGTCGATCACGTGGCCGGCTACCGTTGGAGAAACCAGCCCGGTGATCTGTTCGAGGGTCACGTCGTCGCCCACGTCGGCGAGCGTCAGGACTTCGCCCGACCTGTCGAACACGATCTGCCAGCGACCCGGCCGAAGTTTGTCATTGTCGACGACGAACTCGAGTTCGTCGCGCTCGATGACGTATTCGAACCGGCCGTCGGGCTTTGCCTCTGTTGAGATCTCGAAGGCCCCATCTTCTTCGGCGTCGTCCTGGAAGAACACGCTGAAGAATCTGTCGTTCCCGGCGAACATGCGAGCGCTATCCAGTGGGATCTCGGGCGAGAATGTGATGGTGCCGCGCAGCAGCCAGTCATCGGGCCCCAGCTCCGTTGTTGAGTACTCCGTCCTGGTTGGAGTTGTGTCCGGGTTGGTTGAGTCGGTGTGCTTGAAGCCGTCGTCAGGAACCTTGAGAGTCTCGTTGCCGACGGGCTTGCCTTCCAGCGGCTGAGATCCGTCGAGGTTGTCCGCGGAGTCGGTCATCGCCGGGGCGTGCACTTGGGTGCCGCTGAGGTCGAGGAAGTACCACACCGCAAACGCGGACGCGCATACCAGCACAAGCAGCGCAGTAATCACCCGGGTCTGGCTCATGTTCTGCCCTGACGAGGGATGCGGGGACGGTCTCCAGTATAGAGGAAGCGACGATGGCCGGGCACGAATGTCATCGGGTGCTGTGGAATCGCTGACCGTATTCGCGAGGGCTGTCGCGCGGTTGAACGAAGTGGCGAAAGCCGTTCGACTCGCTTTGCGGAACGGCGGCGCGAAGCGCCCATTCGGGGTTCGGGGCACTCGAGACAAAGAAAACCGCCCGCTGTGGTGTACGCGGGCGGTGGAAGGCTGGTTGGCCCGCAGGGAGTCGAACCTTGGGGCAGTCCGGTGGACTGCCTCAACAGCGGAGCTTTGCGGAGCGGCGGCGCGAAGCGCCCATTCGGGGTTCGGGGCACTCGAGACAAGGAAAACCGCCCGCTGTGGTGTACGCGGGCGGTGGAAGGCTGGTTGGCCCGCAGGGAGTCGAACCCCGAATGACGGTACCAAAAACCGCTGTGTTACCAATTACACCACGGGCCAGTGCCGCGAGGCTAGCTTCGCCTGTTTGCCGTGCAACTGCCGGGTCGTTCAAAACCGCCATATCAAGGGGTTTGCGCGCCGGTTGTCATTGACCGCGATCCCTCGCGTGTTAGCCTTGTCACCATGAAAGCGATCACTGTAAGGCTTGATGACGGCGGGCTTGATGTACTGCTCAAGCGCGTTCGCATGGGCCAGGAACTCGGCTTCCAGAAATTCGACCTCTGCATCTCCAACCCGCAGACGGCACTTGGCCGAATCGTAACCGCGCTCAAGGACCACAGCGTAGGCGTTACGGCCCTGCGCCTGAAAGAAGATCGCCACGCCGCGTTCGTCACTCGCAAGCCCGGCTACAGCAAGGTCGGCGCGCGCGACGCCAGGATTTCCGAGCGCAGCGCCGAGATGATCATCGAGACCGCCAACCAGCTCGCGCCGGTCAAACCCGGCTTCATCGTGCTCGAAGGCGGCTACATCCACACCACAGGCTTGAACGAGCGACAGTTGCAGCTTGATGAGCTGCTGGATTGCGATGAGTGCGATGAGACGACCGCCGAGAGGCTGGCCGAGATCGTCAACGTAGACGAAGCGCTGGCCGAGCAGCAACTCGAGAGTTTCTGCCGCGGGCTGCACGCGATTTCCAAGGCGCTGTCGCCGCTGCCGATCTGCCTGTTGCCGCCGGACAGCCCGTTCGGGCTTCTGCAGCCGGATCGTATGCAGCACGTGTTCGATGACCTGCGGGGGCTTGGCTACTGGCACTGTACCAGCAATGTGGCAATCCTGCACAAGCTGGGCGGGCCGGACGCCCGCGACTGGATTCACCGGTTTGGCCCGCGGCTCAAGGGCGTCTACCTTGAAGACATGCTCGGCGGCCACGGTGAGCAGGCCCCGGGCCTTGGCGAAATCGACTTCGAGCAGCTCGCCCCGGAGTTGGCGCAGGGCACCGTCCGGGTTATGGTGGTCAACGACGACAAAGGTACGAAGCTGCGGTTCGGCAACGAGTACCTGGCCAAGGTCGGCATTTTCTAGCCGATACCCCGAATCACCCCTTGGGCTGCAAACCATGCGTTACGCAATTCTTCTCGTCATCATGCTCGCCTGCCTTTGCGGTTGCGCGACCACGGGCAATACGTCCGGCGGCGGCGGCTCAGACGGCACCGACAGCATTGACCCCAACGCGGCCGAAGACCAGAAAGAGCGCGAGGCCTACGAAGTCACCGGCGACGTGCGCGTTTACTACTACGTCAAGCGCACGCTGGTGAAAGGCGCGTTCCGCACGACCGAAAACGGCGAGCGCACCAGCGGCCCGATGGTCGAGCAGGAAGAGCAGCACCACGTGCTCGTGAACAAGAGCCACACGTTCTACATGCACATCGCCGACCAGGACGTCCCGCCCGAGGAACGCTTCCTGCGCAACACCGACATGTACGACCTGCTGCGCATCTTCAAGGAGCTCGGCTTCTTCAAGTCCGGCTCAAGCGTCAACATCTTCGGCGACGACCCGATTGAGCGCGCCGACCGCGAGCGCACCACCAGCCGCGTCATCGCCGTCGAGATCATCAAGGACGGCAAGGTGAACACCAGCTACTTCGCCCGCCATGAAAACGAGCACGAGTCCGACAGGGATCGCGCCAAGATGTTCAACGACTGCCAGGCCGTGCTGATGCAGGCCATCGCCGGCGCGCTGCCACGCGGCAACGCCGACTACGGCGCCGGCGACATCAACAAGATCCACAAGCCACGGTAGCCTTGCCACATCGAGCCCACGTCTATGGCAGTTTCGAGCAGTTCCATCGCGACGCGGCGAAGCTGGTTGAGGCGCGTCCGGTGGTCAGCGTCGGCAGCTTCGATGGCGTGCACCTTGGGCACCAGTACCTGCTGGCCGAGCTGGTCGAGTGGGCCCGCCGTGAGCACGCGCCCGCGGTGGTCGTCACCTTCCGCCGCCACCCGCGCGAGTACATGCTGAACATCGAGATCCCGTCGCTGAACACGGCCGAGCACAAGACCCGCCTGATCAGCAAGGCCGGCGTGGATGCCATCGTGCTGCTGGACTTCGACGAGAACCTGCGGCAACTGACCGCGCAGCAGTTCATGCAGCAGTGCATCAAGGACGCAATTGGCACGCGCGCCATGCTGGTCGGCTTCAACAACCGCATCGGCAAGGATGGCGAAGGCACGTTTGCCGTGCTGCGCGAAATCGGCAAGGGCATGGACATCGAGGTGCGCGAGGGCGAGCGCGTCGAGGTCAGCGGCGAGGCCATGTCCAGCAGCGCGATCCGCAAGCACATTGCCAACGGCGATTTCCTGTGGGCGCGCAAGATGCTCGGGCGCGCGTACAGCCTGGTCGGCAAGGTGATTCCCGGCGACAAGCGTGGGCGCACGATTGGCTTCCCGACGGCGAACATTGCGCTCAAGGGCCTCGCGTTTCCGCCACAGGGCGTCTACGGCGCGCGTGTGAAGATCGACGGCAAGTGGCACCTCGGCGCCGCCAACATCGGCACGCGTCCGACCGTGGACCCGGAGCGCCGCGAGCCACTGCTTGAAGTCCACGTGCTGGATTTCGAGGGCGACCTGTACAGCAAAGACATCGAAGTCGAGTTCCTGTTCCACGTCCGCAGCGAGCGCAAGTTCAGCAGCATGGACGCGCTGAAAGACCAGCTCAAGGCCGACGTCGCCGACATCGGCCTCCGCGCCGAAGCCGAAGAGTACGAGTAGTGGCATGCGCTTCCAGCGCATGAGTCCCATCGGCTTCAGGCCGATGGTCTGGCACAATGCCCGGACATGAATCCCGATCGCCTGTTCGTCGTGCGCTGGACGGCCGCCATCGCGGCCGCGCTGCTGCTGGACAACCTGTTGTCCGGCGAAGTTGCCGAGTTCGGCATGTTCTGGCCGCCGGTTCGCGCGGCGCTTGTGTTCGGGCTGCTGGGTCTGCTGCAGGGTCTGGCGTTGCGGGGCAAGGCGCGCCCGGCGGGCTTTACGTTCGTGACGATGATGGCAGGCATCGTGGCTGTGCAGACTTCGATGTTCACGCCGCCCGTGGACCTGGCTGGATGGAGTGAACTGCCGCCGGTAATCCACTCCGGCTTTGCCATCGGGCTGCTGATGGGCATCTTCCAGATCGCGGCGCTGCACGGGCGGATGCGTCGGCCTGTGGCCTGGCCGATTGCGATGACACTTGGCTGGGGGGCGGGCTACGCGATCCTGGGTGTGGGCATGGCGGTCGCTGTCGATGGAACCGACGAGGCTTCCCTGAGAGTCGGAGCGATCGGTGGCGCAACAGTTGCGACGATGGTAATCGGGGGCATAACCGGTGTTGCGGCGCTGAAACTGATCCGGAAGGAAGACGACGATGAGCAATCGCGACGAGTTGATGAAACTGGTGAAGAGCACCGTGGCTGAAGGAACCGTGACGCTGGCCAGCGGCGCGAAGTCCGACTTCTACATTGACGGGCGGCAGACTTCGCTCGACTCACGCGGGCTGTACCTCACCGCGCAACTGATGTGGGAGCGCATCAAGGGCTGGGACGTCACTGCAGTCGGCGGGCCCACCATGGGCGCGGACCCGATTGTCGGCGGCATCCTGATGGCGGCCGCGGCCGACGGCGCGCACCTGAAGGGCTTTCTCATTCGCAAGGAAGCCAAGGCCCACGGGATGCAGAAGTGGGTCGAGGGCCCGGCGCTGGCCGACGGCGAGCGCGTCGTGCTGATTGAGGACGTGGTCACCAGCGGCGGCAGCGCGCTGAAAGCCATCGAGGGCATGAAGACCCAGTACAGCCCGAAGATCGTCAAGATCCTCTGCCTCGTAGACCGCCAATCCGGCGCAACCGAAAAGCTGAAAGAAGCCGGCTACGAGTTCGAAGCCCTCTTCACCCGAAAAGACCTCGGCCGCTAGGCAGCGGCAGGTATAGAGCCCGCCCCACCAAGTCAACGAAGCCCCCGAAATGGGGGCTTCTGTCGTGGTTGGCCATAACGCGTGTATGCAGGCATGTGGTTTAGCTGCTTCGCGGGATGTGCCACTTGCGCACCGTCCCATCTCCGTAGGCGGCCAGCAAGTTGCTGTCATCAGGGCCGAAGTCCACACACTCCGCTGTGCAGCCGTCCACCGGAAGCACGTAGAGTTCTTCGCCCCCAACGGCGTCCCAGATTCGAATCGAACCGTCGGCGCCACAGCTTGCAAGTCTCATCCCGTCGGAACTGAACCTCACACCGCGGGCTGGGCCGGTGTGCCCCTCAAGTCTAAGCAGTTCGACCAAAGTTGTACTGTCCCATAGACAGATATCGCCCGTCACGCCCGCGCTGGCTAGCCTCTGGCCGTCCGGACTAAACCTCACAGACTCTACTCCCAAACTGTCTACCTTCATGGTGTGCAGTTCTCGGCCAGTCGAGGCGTCCCACACAGATATCCTCCCATTCTCGTGTGCAGAAACGATGAGACTTCCGTTGGGGCTGAAACTGACGGACGTGGCGTTGTCTCCGTACTCATGCATCGCCTTCATTGTCCTTATTTTCTCGCCGGTCGAACTACTCCAGACCTGAATCCACCCTTTAGCGCCAACCGTCGCCAACACCTTGTCATTCGGGTTGAAAGCGACGTTCCAAAGCCAGCCAACATCTCCGTCGAATACACGGAGTTCTGTCTTGCTCGCAAGGTCCCAGAGCCTTGCAACTCCGTCCGTGCCGCCTGATGACGCCAAAGTGCTGCCATCACAACTGAACACTACTGACGTTACGTTCTTCTCGTGGCCCTCGAAGGAACCTAGCAGCTCGCCAGTTGATGCATCCCAGAGCTTGACGGTTCCGTCTCCACCGGCCGACGCAAACGTCTGGCCGTCGGGGCTGAACGAAACGGAGTACGCCCAGGGGGAGTGCGCTTGAATGGCAAAGACAACGTTGGGTGTTCGGGGTACCTTCGCAGGAATTGATGCCGGGGAGTTCCTAGCACTCTTACGGTTGGATTCGCTATTGCTTGTGTTGGCTACCCCTTGGTCCGGTTGCGTGCCAGTCCGCGAACGACACGAACCCAACATCACGGCTGCACTTACCAACAAAAATGCCGCGAGACCCCTCATCGCATCATCATACGTCCCGACCCGGCCGACGCTGGGTGTTTGTTGACGGGAGCGGGCCAGTTACCCGGCGTGGGCTGGTCAGTCTTTTCTGACAGTTTCAGCCACTCGACTTTGGTGTAGTCGCCGGGGACGCGGTCGGTGAGCCACTGGTTGTCGCCCACCTTCATCAACCAGCGCCAGACCGTCTTGGTCTGGCCGCTCAGCCGTGGCGGGAAGTCGTCCCACCAAATCACCGAAGCCCCCGAAATGGGGGCTTCGGTCGTGCTTGGCAAAGGCGCATGTAGGCAATGTTGACGCAGCGCGTGCAGGGAGTTGGCCGGGGAGGGCCCGTCATGCTTCCATCGGTTGCTTTCCTACGATTGCCGGCGATTCCGTAACCTGCAGCCTGGTCCGGATAGCATGGGCGACCATCACGCCCAGCAGGTTGCCACCGCCAACGAGGCAAAGTACCGGAAGGAAATCTGTCGGCAGGACAGACGTCAGCGCCACGGCGCGGCCAGAGTATTGCTGTAACAGCCAGCCGGCGAGCGACTGAAAAGCTGCAACAGCAGCGTGTTCAAACATGCCCGTCGCAGCCAACACAAAGAGAACGGAAGCGAACGCCATCACGAGACTCCTACGCGGCTTCGCTGCTAACGCCGCGAGAACAGCGCCCGTCAACGCTGCTGATGAAAACACCACCAACCAGTGTTTAGTCTCTCTACCGTAGACAAGTTGCACGAGCAGCCCGTGGTAGTCTGGTGCCCAAAGTCCGCACACTCCAGGCAGAGCGACGGCTAGTCCCCCCAAGCCGCCCCCCACCACGGATGTAGCTTCGAAAACCAGCAGGCCGACCCACGGACTGTTGCCGTACCTAGTGGTCAGTGGCGCGGCCAACCAAGTCAGCACGGAGAACCCGACGGCAGCAACCAAAGTTGCCACGATTTCTTGTGCGCCGCTGAGGTGGGATGCCAAGACTGACACCCCAAGCAACGGCGCAACCATCAGGCCCAATACTGCCAATCGGCCCAACCGCCCTCGATCACGTTGCTGTCCGGACTCAGCAGTCATTTCGATGAGATTCTAACAGTGAAGTACGTTGGCTACTCTCGCTATCTTTCTCCGGGCGGACCAGCGCCCGGCCGGTGCCTAATCCGTCTTCTCGGAGAGCTTGAGCCACTCGACTTTGGTGTAGTCGCCGGGTGCGCGCTCGTTCAACCACTGGTTGTTGCCGACTTTCATGAACCAGCGCCAGACTGTTTTGGTCTGCCCGGTCAGGCGCGGCGGACAGGTTCTGCACTTAGCTGGGGATCGGCGGCTACCCAACATCTTCGGCTTCGAAGTGCCACTTCCACTTGACGGATTCAAGCTCCTCAACCAACAGGCCCCGATCTCTGATCCGTTTCAGCGGATCATTGTCGTACGGTTCGCGTAGCAATGCGCCGGTCTTCGGGTCCTTTTCACCAAACCAGCACTCCATCCACTTCACGGTGCCACCTGTGTCTTCCGCCCTAAGCCGGCATCGAATCAAAGCAAGAGTTTGGTCGCTGATTAGGATGCACTTGCCTGCAAACTCAATCTCATTAGGGCCGGTCGAGCGGATGTAGGAGAGTTGAAAACCATCAACAGACTCATGCCATCCCCATTCCGGAAACCACTTTGACATCGTGGCGGTGACGAGCCCTTCAAGATACGTCGTCGCCCAGCGGTGCTCTGGCTCGTAGATGCCATCAGGATGGGGAAGCTGGGAATCAGGAAATGCGGACGCTTCAGCGTAGAAGTGGCGAATCGCAGCGCCATACGATTTCCGGCCCTCATTTGCGTCGTCTATGTCGGCCATTGTACCTCACGCATAGCGTGGATCGCGGGCCTCTGTCCCGCATCTGCGGGCGGGACGCCCGCGTTTCTAGTCGGTCTTCTCGGAGAGCTTGAGCCACTCGACTTTGGTGTAGTCGCCGGGTGCGCGCTCGTTCAACCACTGGTTGTTGCCGACCTTCATGAACCAGCGCCAGACCGTTTTGGTCTGGCCGGTCAGGCGGGGCGGGAAGTCGTCCCACTGCTCGCGTTTGGCCCAGAACTCGCCCTCGTTTGCGTACACCTGGTCGGACCAGATCTCCGTGTGCTCCGGCATGAACACGTGCACGTCGTTCAGCGTCACGCGCATCACGAACGCCAGCCGCGTGCTGCCGCCGCCGTGTTCCGGCCAGTCGACGCGGGCGAGGTTCACGAAATCAAAGCGCCCGTCCTCGAACTTCAGCAGCGCGGGCGTGAAGCCTGCAGAATCAACGGTGTCGCGCTCGGACCAGACCAGAGCCTCGTCCGGAACCAGCTGTTTCAGAAGGTCTTCCACGCGGGCGGAAGGCTCGCAGGGAACGGACGATTCCTTTAACTGGGCGTCGAACAGGTAGACGCGCGGCAGCGTGACATCCATGCCCTCTACCTTGATGGGCTCGCCTTCCGGGTCCTCGATGCCGAGCGGGTGGGCCTTGGATTCGCCGAGGTACTTCGTGCCGACCCACACCTTGGCGCCTTCCGGCACCTGGATGGTGAAGCTCTTCACGTAGCGGTCGTCGAGGATCTTCAGCATCAGCCCCTCGCGCAGGTCGCCCCACGCGGCCATCAGGACGCTGAACAGCAGCAGCGAAGCCAGCAGGATGCCCCACGTCCAGCGCAGGACGTTAAGGCCTTTGGAAATGGGCTTTGTGGGCTCATCCACCATCGCCGCAGCATAGCCGGGGCGCGAACCCGCGCAACGCGGGGTCCGTCCGGGGAATGTCGCATCGGTGGGTAGACTCTTGGTGTGGGCGGAATGGTCCGCCCGCCGAATGGAGTCACCCCTATGTCGAGTCTGAGCAAGATGCAGCGCCGCCTGCAGCGCAAAGCCATGGAACGCCACAAGGCCGAGCAGGCCGCGGCCGAACAACCGACGTCCGCCCCGCGGCCCGGGACCGCGCGCAAGAGAGTGAAGACGTTGCTCGAGACCTCAGCCGCCGAGCTGGAACAGTGCGAGCTTGAGATCCTTGACGAGTTGCTGGAGACCGCGCGAGAGGCAATCGTTCTCCACAAGGCGGAGATCCGTCGCCGCGCGGCCGCACACCAGCGCGGCGAATTCTTCTACGGCCGCTGGGAGGTCTCGCCGGGTGTCTTCGACCGTCTGTCGGCCAAGGTCGTGCGCATCATCAACATCAAGGTCGCGCGGCGAAGGGCACTGAAAGAAGGGGCGCTCGCGGCCTAGCGCGGCACTGTCATTCGCGGCGCGGGATATCAGAATCAGGCCATGCCCGATGAGCCGGCGATTCGATTGACCGACGTGCGTGTGACTGCGGCCGGGCTGCGCTCCATGTTGCTGGATCCGCCGGTTGATGCTGAAGACCAGGCCATCCTCGACGGCGTCTCGCTCGACGTTCCGGTCGGGGATGTGCTGTCCGTGCTTGGCGAATCCGGCGGCGGCAAGACGACGCTGCTGCGCTGCATCAACCGCATGATTGACGCGGAAGCCGGCGAAGTGCAGGTGCTGGGCAGGTCCGTCCGCGACTGGGATGTGCGCGAGTTGCGACGCACGGCCGTGTTCGTGCCGCAGCGCTCGTACCTGTTCGGCGGCACGGTGCGCGGCGAGTTGATCCACGCGCTGCGCTGGAACAACCGCGGTGCGATCAAGATGCCTTTCGGCGAGGTGCTGGAGGCGGTCGGGTTGAGCGTGCCGCAGGACAAGCCGGCGACCGAGCTGTCCGAGGGCCAGCGTCACCGCCTGTGCATCGCGCGGGCGCTGCTGCTGTTCCCGAAGATTCTCATGCTGGATGAGCCGACCGGCGCGCTCGACGTCCGCACCGCGCGCGAGATGCTGGCGGCCCTGGTGGCGTGGGCGCGAGACAAGGGCACCACGCTGGTGTGCGTGACGCATCGCCCGGAAGACCTGGAAGTGCTGGGCGGCGAGGCGCTGATTCTGCTGCAGGGCAAAGTGGCGGGCCGCTATCCGGCCGCCGACGTCGCCGCGCGCAAGGTCGACGCCGACACCAGCGCGTTCCTCGGCAAGCCGTCGGGGGTGTCGTCATGATCGGCGCCGCCTCGACGATCGATCCGGGCTGGCTGGGCCTTGCTGCTTCCATGCTGCTGATGGTGGTGGTGCTGGTCGTCGCGCTGTGCTTCGGCATCAACATGATCAAGGACGGCGCGGTTGCCGCGGCGCGTGCGACGATTCAGCTCGTCGCCGTCGGGCTGCTGCTGGGCTGGATTTTCGCGCGCTCGCACTGGTGGGCCATCTGCCTGATGCTGGCTGTAATGACGGCCGTGGCGGGCTTCACCGGCGGGCAGAAGATCAACAAGGTGCTGAAGCGCACGGGGCCGCTCATCACGCTGATCCTGGCCTGCGTGACGGCGTTGACGCTGGTGTATGTCACGCAGTTTGCCGTCGGCGTGCATCGCTTTACGGCGCAGTATTTCATACCGATCGGCGGGATCATCCTCGGCAACGCGATGACGGCGGCGGTGCTGGCGACGACGCGCTACGCCGAAGACCTGAAGGAGCAACGCGACAAGGTCGAGGCCGCGCTGGCGCTGGGCGCGTCGCCCGCGCAGGCCACACGCGAGATGCTGCGCAAGGCGTTCACGGCCGCGATCACGCCGACCATCAACGCCATGCTGATCGTCGGCATCGTGAAGCTGCCGGGCATCATGACCGGCACGCTGCTGGGCGGCGTCGCGCCGCTGGTGGCGGCGAAGTACCAGCTGGTGGTGCTGTTCATGCTGATCTTCGGCGACGGCATGACGTCGCTGCTGGTGCTGGCCGCCGTACGCCGGCGCGTTTTCACCAGTGCCTGGCAACTGCGGCTCTAACAATTAACAGGCGCCGTCCGAAGACGGCGCCTGTTGTTGTAGCGTTCGACTAGGCCTTGTTGCGCGTCGTCGCGTACTTCCTGAGCCCCGCGACAATTGAAGCCAGCGTGACCAGCAGCAACCACAGCGCACTGGTGCCGTCAGCGGATGCGCAGCCCGAAGTCGCCCCTTTGCCGTCGCCGGTCCGTACTCTGGCGTCGTCGTGGATGGTGACGCCGGCGGTGTTCAGTGCGCTTACGCCGGCGTTGACTGCCCCGGTGATGCTGAACTGGAACACCTCGTCCGTTTCGCTGAAGTCGTCGCCGAGGATCGGCACAGAGATCGTGGTCGAGACCTGCCCGGCCGGAATGATCGCGGAGCCGGTCGTGGCTGTGTAGTCGTAGCCGGCGTAGGCCGTGCCGTCGCTGGTAGTGTAGTCGAACGACACGTCGAGCCCGCTGGGGTTGCTCAGCTCGATGGTGAGGTTGACGACACCGAGTGACTCCAGGACTTCGTACTGTGCAGAAGCGAGCCTGACGTTGGGCTGGCCGTCGTCGTCCAGGATGTACAGGGTCGCGCCCTGGACCGATCCCGGAAGCGCAAACGTCTGTGAGGTCAGGTTGATCAGGACCGTCTCATCGTTTTCGTCGAGCAGGTCGTCGTTGATGGTGATGTCGAAGGAGCTGCCGATGGTGCCGGCCGGGATGATCAATGAGCCACTCGCGGCATTGAAGTCTGCCGGGGATAGCGCGGTGCCGGCGACGGCCGCCCAGTCAATTGCTACGTCGATAGTGGGGACACTGCTGAGCGTAACTGAGATGGTCGCGACGCCCGCTCCTTCGGTCACGTAGCTGGTTGCGGCGGCAAGGGAGACCGTAGGCAGGATGATGTCATAGCGAATCTCGCTTGGCGCGTTGTGCTTGATGATGAACTCATCCAGGTCGCCGTCACCGTCCGCGTCGAACAGCCCGGTAGCCCTGACATCGGTCCCGGATGTATTGGCGCCGCACTGGGTGAACGAGCCGGATCCGTTCAGCCACAGCTCGTGCCCACCCTGGGTGTAGCCGATCAGCAGGTCGAGATCACCGTCTCCGTCGACGTCGCCCGTGGATACGCTTGAAGTTGCGCCCGTCGCCGGACCGCAGACGATGCTTTCGCCAAAGCGGCCGGTGCCGTCGTTGAGCAGGATGCAGTCCTGCCCGCCGTTGAGTCCCACAACCAGGTCGCAGGCGCCGTCGTTGTTCATGTCGGCGGCTGCCAGTGCGGCCACGTTTAATGGACCGGCCACGACCACGCGTGACTGGATCAGTGTGGCGTCTCCCGCGTTGAGCCAGAGCGTGACGTTGCCCTGGTAGTCGCCGGTCATCACATCGAGGTCCCCGTCGCCGTCAAAATCGCCGACTGCCACCGCGCGGGTGTCGTCCGAGGGTTCGCCGAAGCCTGCAGCGGCGCCAATGCCACTGCCGCCCTGGTTGAGATGGATCGCGTTGCGCGCACCGCTGTTGCCGACCACGATGTCGGGCAGTCCGTCGCCGTTCATGTCCGCGACCGCAACGCTCGTGCTGTTTTCGCTGGAGCCGCCGAAGCTGACGTTGCCGCCGCTGAAGTCAGTGCCGCCCCAGAGGTACACCTGGTTCTGTCCGTTCACGGCCGACACGAGGTCGAGGTCGCCATCGCCGTCAATGTCCGCCAGCGCGAGGGCCTGGGTGTCTGCCGCTGTCCCGTGCGCGTCGCGGCTGGGGAAGCTGTATCCGCCGTTCAGGTATATGCGGTCGAGCCCTCCGCTGATTCCTTCCACGATGTCGACGTGCCCATCGCCGTCGAGGTCGCCAGTAGCAAGGCAGGTGCTTGCCCCGGAGCCCTGGCCGAAGGGGATGCTGAGATGGTCGAACTCCAGAGGCCCTTGCGCCGCCGCACTAGTGAAACGCCACACGTGTGAGCCGTTTATGGCAATGCCAGATGCGTTGGTCGCGGGTGTCAGGCTGACCTCGACCGTCTCATTCGGCTGGAAGGCCTGGGCCGGCGTGAACGAGACTGTAGTTCCGCCGCCTGAGTACGTGCCGGTTGGTGCCCCGGTCATGGAACCGCGAACGACAAGACTGGCCGCATCAGGGGCATCCATTGTCTGGTCGAAAGACGCGCTGATGCTGGCGCCGGTTGCATTTGTGCCCAGCAGGCGCGGGGCGCATTCGCCGTTGCGATAGAGAGTCAGCTTGCCGAATGGCGTGCCGAGGATGTCGATGTCACCGTCATTGTCGATGTCGCCAACCGTGGCTTCCCATGGCGAGAGATAGCCCCAGCCGATCGGCGTGGTCTGGTAGTTCAGGCCGGTTCCGTCATTCAGGTAACAGAGACAAGCGCTGTAGGAAGCGGAGCCGCCCTCGTCGGCGATCACCACGTCAAGGCATCCGTCGCCGTTCAGGTCGGCGACGTCGAGTGTGTAGCAGCGCTCTGTTCTCGTGCCCAGCGCGACGTGAGCCGCGAATCCGCCGGCTCCGTCGTTGAAGTAGACCGACGGCGGTACCGGGGTCTGACCGTTGAGGTGATGCGGCGCAAGTACGACATCGAGCCAGCCGTCGCCGTCCATGTCCGCGAACTCGAGGTCCTCGACGCGGATGCCGCTGTCGCCGACGATGCCGTTGCTCGTTTTCCAGCTGAAGTTCCCGCTGCCGTCATTGAGGAACAGGAACGCGCGGTCGCTCGTGCCCTGGATCAGGTCGAGGTCGCCGTCGTTGTCCACGTCGCCGAAGTCCGACGACAGCCCGATGCCTGTGAATCCCACCACCGTGCCGCTGCCGGGGAAGCTGCCGCTGCTGTTGAGGTACAGCATGCTGGTCCCGTTCGCGCAGACGAAGGCATCGGCAAAGCCGTCACCGTTGACGTCGCCCATGCTGATGCTTTGCGGATAGCCGATCGAAGCGGTGTAGGTGTACCCCGCAGAGTAGGCCCCGAACGTCACGGGGTTGGCCCAGGCGCCGGTGGTCGAATCAAAGAGGTAGTAGGCGGTGTAGGCCGGCTGCGCGCCGCCGATGCTGAGGCGGATCAGGTCGAGGTCTCCGTCGTTATCGATGTCGACGGCCGCGAGATCGTTGCAGTGTCCGGACGCCGCGGGAAGCTCAGTGAACGCCGTCTCGATCAGGCCCGCGTTGTTGTAGTGGATGGCGATGGAGGTGTCTGTCGGGCAAACAAGATCAAGCCAGCCGTCGCCATTCATGTCGGCGAGGCAGTCTATCTCGCTATAGAAGCCTCTCTTGACGATGTTGACCGGGTTCTGGAAGTCCGCGGGTCCCCGCCCCGCCCGGGTGGTGTATTTCAGGACGCGCGGGTTGCTGAGAGTGGCGCCGTTGACGTCCAGTAGCGCGTTGGTGATGTCCAGCTCAACGGTCTCGCCCGGAAAGAGCGGACGCCCGGGTGTGAAGCTGACTTCTTTACCCGATGCCGCAAGGCTGCCCGGAAGGGCGCCGTAGGATCCGCGTGCGACAAAGCCGCCCGGCGTTGCCTGCATGTCCGTGTTGAAACGCCCGACAATCTTCTGGTCCGGGGCAATGTGTCCCGCGCCTCCGGCAGGCGTGGTCGACTGCACCTGCCCAGCCCACGTGATCACTGGCAGTGCCGCCAGCAGCGTCAGTGCGGCCAGCGTGGTTCCAAGCGTTCGTTTTGACATGGCTCCTCCGTGCGTCCGATTCGAAGTTCCGAGCAGGCGTTGCCTGCGCCTCGTGTATGGACACAGAATATGTGCGCAGAATTGCTGCGTTAACTTTGCGACACAGCTTTGATTCCGATGCAGCCACACTGTTTTGATTGTGTCGATATCGGAACAAGCTAGTTTGGGCGCATGAAGCCCGATGCCGAGACGGAGCTGCGCGCCAGGCTGGATCGCCTGCTGCGCGATCACTCACGCGCCGACCTTGCCCGCCGCACAGGCCGTTCCCGCAACGCCCTGACGCGCTACATGCAAGGCGGGCGTCTCCCGCTTGAGTTTGGTGCGGCGCTGGTCCGCGAGTTCGGCGTGAATCCCTCCTGGCTGCTGTCCGGCGAAGAGCCCGTCTACCTTACCGACGTGGCGCAGACGTCTTCCGAGCTTGGCAACGAGCTGCTGGAAGTCATGCGGGCTCTCGACAACGTCTCGAAGGTGAAGCTCGGGTCGCTGACCGGCAACACGCACGCCCGGGCACTGCGCGACGTCTCCGACACGCTGGACCGTTACGGCTCACTGCGTGACCGCCTGAACCGGGTCAGCGCGCCGATTCTGTCGGACATCCTGGACAAGCTCGAGGAGGCGTTCGAGCAGGGCAACTTCGACCGTGCCACCGCCCTCGAGAAGGCGGCTGTTCGCATTGAGCGCTTCTGCGACGACAGAGTGCTGGCGCGCCGCCTGCTGGATGCCCGGGCCAATCGCATGCACGTTGCGCAGGATGTCGACGCGGCGATCGCGGCGCAGACCCGCCTGTTTTCACAAACGCTGGCCGAGTCGCCCGACTTCGCGCAGTTGGCTGACAGCGCCTTCGGGCTGGTGGTGATGCTGGTCAACAATCTTTACGCTGAGAGATCACGGCGGATAGCGCGCATTGCGCTGGCGCATGCCGGGCCGGAGGATGTCCACACGCAGGAGTACACGCTGCTTCGCCTTTCTCTGGCCCGCGCGGATATTGAACTGGGAGAGATGGACGACGTTCCCGCCGCACTTGAGCTGGCTACGGACAGTCTGAACCAGGAGGGGTTCGTCGCGCTACAGGCGGTCAAGTACTACTACCTGCTGCATCGCGGCATCCTGGGTGCGAGAGAGTTGGCGGCCTCGGAGCCGAAGACGTTCGCGGCGGCCGCCTCCGTGCTGACGGTGGCGACGCTCACGGAAAACGCTGAGGTCGTCGCGCTCGCCTTGAAGCAGGCGCGCTCGCTGATGAACCCGCAGATGCCGCTGAACCGGCGCCATATCGACCGTGCGGAACTGGTGCTGAAGGCCCTGCGTGGCAAGCCAATCGGGGCTTCGGAGTTTCTGGACCCGGAGTTCGGTCGCGATCCGTGCCTCAACTTCAGCGTGGCTGTGACATCGGCGCTGCTGCTGCGCCTGACCGGCGATCGGCGGGCAAGCGCGAGAATCCAGCAATGCCAGGAGTTCCTGGAGGCGTTCCCGCCCGCCCGCATCCCAAACCCGTCAACGATTGCACAGCACCTGAAGAACGTGCTGTCTGGAATCCCGCGCGACACGCGCTCTCCCCGACTTGCGGAGATCCGGCGCAAGGCCCAGGTCCTGCGCAAGGAGCGCATAGCCCGGGGATTCGGACTGCTGAAGACGATTCAGGATTAGAAGTTGGGCGCCGGGTGTAAGCGACGCGGTCCTTTGATTCGCGGCACTCGCTCAGGACACAATGACGGCCGAGCGTTCGCTCGGCCGTCATTGTGGTACACCCGGAAGGAGTCGAACCTTCAACCTCCTGATCCGTAGTTAGCCTGCCGAAATGGCAGCCTTGCCACGTCAACAGCGCAAACTAGGCTCGTTAAGCGGGTTTCAAGCCATCGTGCATGCAGTCGCATGCAGCGGCATGAAGCTGCCACAACGGTTTAGTGTGTACAATTCAGTGTACACCAGAATTTAGAATTCGCAGGAACGATACGATCCTGCGGACTGGAAACACGCCATGGGGCGCCACATACCACCGGCACAACTGCGCAACTGGCGACGCCAGTGGTACGTGTTCTACCACGACTGGAAGTTTTCGCCGCCGCGCAAGCGCAGGGTCAGTTGCAAGTCCCGTGACGCATACGATCAGGCCTCGCGCAAGCAGCTACTGGACCGCATCCGCGAAGAGGAGATTCTGCTGCGTGCAGAAGCCGTCCGGCTAGGCGGCACAATCGCTTATGACGCGAGGCTACAAAAGTGCGTGGACCAGTATCTCGAAGATGTCGGACGCCGTGTCAGTGTGCGGGAGTCCAACCAGCAGGCGCGAGCCGGACTCAGCCCTCACACTGGACGGATAGTTGAGGACTCCATGAAGTACTTCGTGGCCTGGCTCAAAGAAGCTGGACACGAGCGGCTGCAGACCGGTCAACTGGGACCGCATCATCTACGGGCCTATTTCGAGCATCTCGCGTCTGAACCGTCCAGAAATGGTGAGCGCAGGGTGATTCGGTCAGGCGCGACGCTGAATCACCACCGGCGGCATCTACGTGCCTGCATCAATTGGATCGCGGAGATGCGGCCGAAACGTTTTCCTGATGTCGACGCGCTGAGGAAGCCACTGAAACCGCAGCCGGTTGCACCGCGCGAAGATGTCGCCTGCACGCCTGCGGAGCTGCTCAAGTTCTACCGCATGGCCGTGCAGCGCGAAGACCCAAAGTGCCCCATGGAGGTGACACGCAAGAAGCGGGGCCGCATTGAGAACTTCAAACAGTGCCCGCCCTGCGTGGCGGCGACTCCGGTCAGTCGCTTGTTCCTAGTGCTGGCGCTGACTGGCATGCGGCTGAGTGAGGCACTGCAACTGAGGTGGGAGCACATCAACCTTGCCACCGGCTGGGTCCGGATATTCTCCGAGAAGACCGGCCGCCCACGGACGTTGCAACTGCTCGATGCCCCGGAAGGCGCCCTGTGTCCGCGATTCCTCGAGCTTCTCAAGCGCTGGAAGCTTCAGGCCGGTGATCGAGAGTTCGTACTGCCACATGGCAAGCTGGACGCGCCGCTACACCCAAAGACACCTTGGGGGTCCACGCTGCGTGCAGCGAAGATCCGGCGGATCGGCCCACAGACCCTTCGGCGCAATTGGGTCAGTTTCTGCGCCAGCATAGGCATTCCGGCGGCTGTTGCGGCGCTCTGGGCGGGTCACAGTGCAGCCGTCGCCGAGAAACACTATCGACTTCAGGTCATGTCGCGCCATCAAGGTACACTCGAACAGGCGATGGGCTTGGATGTGGTGGTGGAGGAGTTGATCGCCGGCAGCGTCGCCCAAGGTGCGAAGGCATGAGTCAATTCCTCTCGTGGTTGAACGCCATCGGTACCAGCCAACTCCTGCTCGGTTGCCAGTACGGTCGATTTGTTGAAGAATTCAAGCGGCACTGGGACCGCGACGAACTACGCGCAAGTCTCACCGCTAAGCGCGAAGAGTTCATCGCGGTTGCCAAGAAGGCCAGCAGGCACTTGGTACCTTGGGCGAGGGAACTCGAAGACATAGTGCTCGGCGCACTGCCCGCTGGCCTGCCTGACGCACAACGTCGCCAGCTAGATGTCGCGCTCGCCGACTTCCGCCAGGGTGTTACGGACTGTGCTGCACTGAGTGTCCGTAGGCCGTCCTGGATTCTCACGGGCGTACCGGATCGACATGAGGGATTGCTGCCGCAACTACTTCGACACGTTCCGGAAGAGACCCGAGGCAGTGCTGAGCTGCAGTTTATGCGCCATGTCGCCCGGTTAGGTCGGCCGTTCTGGGCTCTGCGCGAAGAGCATGGCACGAACGCATGGATTGCAGCCGAGATCATCGAGGAGAGCCGGCAGATGGCGACGGCTACGCCGGGTAGGCGTGAGCTGCTCTACGAGTGGTCCCTTCAGGCCGGGCAACCTTCGCTTCCGGAGCCTCACGACGACCACGCGTGGGCTTCACTTTGTGTACTATTCGACGGCAATGTCTGCGACCTCGGCGGGTCAGCCGAAAGGTGGGGCCACTTCCTGGTGCATCACCTGTCGAAAATCACAGCATTCTTCGAAGGCCCGCAACCCGGGGCTCCCGAGCATTCCGACCACGGCGGAGACACGGATTCTGGACAGGCCCACATTATTGCAGACATCCGACCCCAGCAGACGTACATGCTAGATCAACTTGCTGCTCTCACGGGTTGGAAGAAGTCCACACTACGGGCTGCGGCCAAATCTGGGGAACTCGCCAGCCACAGAGCTACAGGAGCAACAAACTCCGCCTATCAGATCAAAGGTGCCGACTTTCTTCGTTGGCAAGAATCCAGGAACCAGAGCCGCCATCGCTAGCTTTCCGGGACTGCGCCAAGTTGGGGCATCATCTTTGGCGCTAGATTTCGAGTGCTTGTGGGGCTCAGAAGCGGATGCGACCCGACCCACCAAAATGAACCACAGACCTACCGATTAACAGTTAGATGCACCCCCTTGGAGCAGTAGTTTTGGCCGTACCCTCTGAAGTTGGGATGCCAAGCCACACCGCGGCGGGCGAAGTGCCCGGGGACACTCCGATCCGGCTGCTGGAACCAGTGTCAACGCGGTGCGGATTTGAGCCTGCTGGGGCAATGCATCTGGCTACCGTCTGCAGTCGACTGTTAATCGACAGGTTGCTGGTTCGAGTCCAGCCCGAGGAGCCAACCATAAAGCAGCCCGCAGAGCCAATCTGCGGGCTGCTGTCCTTACGCGTCAACACACGAAAAATCGCGATGTACCGGAAATTGTACCGGAAAAACAACTCTGCGTTGGTTAGTGTCGAGCATTGATCGTGGTGGCCCACGGTTGGTCTCAACCCGCTCTACAAGGCGCGAATATAGGGGGTTCTGGCCAGTTGCACTATCTCCTGCCGAACCAACCTCTCTATCTCGTCCATCGGCCGGGGCCGGTAGCGGACTCTGTTTGCGGCTGATCATCGGAAAAAGGCAGGCCCTGCGCACTGACGGACTCTCGTCCTGAGGCCGGCCGAGGGCGGGCTTCAGGCCCAGCACTTTTTTCCCCGCTCCTCCTTGAGGATTTGAATCGCCTGGGCTTGGTCGCCCGCGAGCCGCTTGAGCTTCTTGTTCTCGGCTTCTTCAGCCTGGCCAGCTCGGGCACGATGGTGCCGCCGTACATCTTGAGCCAGCAATAGAAAGTCTGGTCGCTGATGCCGTGCTTTCAGATGCCCTCTTGGACGCTGCCCAGCCGCTCCGACTCGCGCAGGATCGCGTCGGGCTTGAACCGCTTTCTGGGCACGCTTTATCTCCCTTCAACCGCTAAAGACTATCAATCAACCTGGACCAGTTTTTTTGGGCGTAAGGTCACCTGATTGTGGCTTGGTGCCTGGTTTGCGATATCGCGTTCCGGTAGAAACCTTATGTCCTGTATACCAACGTCCCCGGGCGACCGGCCCTATACCTTCTCTATCTGACAAATCTTGCAGACCCTTGCTGCTTGGGAAACGAGACCTATTGAGGATCGGGGGGACCCAGATTCGGATCCCCCCGACTTGTGTTGGGTTGGCGCCGGTGTTTTTGACGGTATTCAGCAATCTCAGACCAGCAGAGTCATGGTTGATATACGAGATTCTTTGATTCCGAATCCGCCCCATGGCCGATGCCGCTGATGATCCACAGCTTGCCGTCATGTACCACGCCGCCGCCGAAGCCCGTGCCCCAGTCGGCGTCGCAGAGGCGCGTGACGGTGTTACCCGCCGGGTCAAAGCGGTTGAGTGCTTTCGTCCCGTGGAATGCGCTGTCCCAACCGCACCAGATGTACAGCTGGCCGTTCATGGTCGCGAACATCGGGTAATACCCACCCCCGCCGGTCAGTGTCGGGAACTGAGTCTTCGCGCCGATGCTGATCGCCGCGTTCGCCTGGTGGTTGTCCGGCTGGTACATCTCGATGTAGTCGGCGGTAGCTGCGCCGCTACCGGTCTGCCCGGCCGTGCCTTCGCGCCCCGCAGCGATGTATATCTTGCCGCCGATCATCCCGACAGCCGGGAAGCGCCGCGCTGTGTATGGCGCGGCGTCGGTCTTGCGGAACCAGGTTCCGGTGCCGCTCGGGGCGGTGGGGCACTCGTACATCAAGACCGCGTCGTGGAAGGTGCGGCTGAAGGTGTTCGAGCCGATGCTGTCCTCGAGATCGTAGCGTCCGCCGAGCAGGTAAATGCGGTCGTCCGCGTCGTTGGCCTGGTCGTCGACCACGACGCCGAATTCCGCCCAGCCCAGGATCGCTTTGCCGGAAGGGTCGGTGTCGGGCAACTCGGCGACGACTTCCCAGTTTGTCGACAGCGGCTGGCTGAGCGCGTTGCCCGCGCCGTTGGCCACCTGCAGGCGAAGCACGCTGCGCCAGAGGTCGCCGCTGGTGTGTGCGCCCGAGGCCGCGCCGATCTCTCCACCGATCACGTACAGATATCCGCCATAGGAGTGCTGCAGGAACGCCATGCCGTGGTAGCGTACGGGCACGGGCAGCGGTTTGCCGAGGTCCTCGAACTTGAACTGCTTCGCCGTCGGAATACCCGCACGATCGGTGTGGAAGACGCGCACGCTGTCGAGCATCTGGCTGCCGAAGCCGCCGCTGACGTAGATGGCACCTTCAGTGGGGTAGTCCGGGTGCGGGGCGACGGTCATCGCGTCGCCGAATGATTCCAGCAACGGGTCGCCCGCGCCGGGGTTGTACTCGCGGCGCTCGCCGCGGATCTGCCAGTAGTCGCCCGCGTTGCTGTCGAAAAAGCGCACCTTGATGTCGCGCTGCACACTGACGCCGCCGTCTTCCATCTCGACGGTGAAGTCATACAGCCCGAATTGCGTCGGCGTGCCTGTGAAGCGCCCGTCGGTCGTGAAGCTGACGCCCGCGGGCAGAACGCCGGCGGCGATCGAGAACGAGGGCGACGTGGGGTTCGCCCCCTGGTTGTACGCGACAACCTGCTCGTTGACGCTGCCGCCGGCGCTGTCTGCCTCAAGCTGCTCGGTCGCGATGGTCAAGTCGTTGAACGTGATACGGAAGCTGTAGGCGTTGCGGTTCCACAGCCCGATGGTCGCGTCGGCTGGCGCGTGCACCTGAAGGTAGTAGTAGCCGGTGGTGAAGCCGCCGCTGAGCTGCGCGTTGTGATACACGATCGTCTCGTCGTCGGACTGCGTCGTCGCCGACTCGGCAATCGGCAGAACCTGGTGCGTCGGCGCGCCGGTGTAGAACCAGAGCGTGGCGTCCACTTCGCCGACCAGCCACCGGTAGAAGACCTCGATCTTGATCGTGCCCACGTTGCCGATGTTGAACTTGAAGTAGTCATCGCCGTCGGGCTTGGTGATGTTCAGGTCGCTGTTGAGCGTGAGCGGCGTGGCCTGCACGGCCGGGTCGCTGGCGGTCAGTCGGCCCGCGGGCGTTGCGCCAGGAAGCAGCTGGGTTGCGGTGCCGGTGCTGTCGTTGGGCTCGAGTGCGTCCTCGACGTAGGTGTAGGGGATGGATTCGTAGACCACTAGATCGAACGCAGCCGAGTCGACGACCGTGGCGCCGACCAGCAATTCGACCACGATTTCAAACAGCCCGCCATCGGTGGTCGTGCCGCCGAGGACGCCGGTCTGCGTCAGCCCGAGCCCGGTGGGGAGAGTGCTGCCCGCGGCGAGCGCGAACGTCGGGTTTAGGGTCGCGGGCGTTGTGTACGCAAGCTGGTCCGAGTACGCCGTGCCTTTGATCGCGCGTGGCAGGGAGGTCGTGGTGATGGCAGGCCGGGCGACGACGATGAGGTTCAGCGCGCGGATCGCGACGAGCGCAGGCATAGAGGAGTCCGTCGCCTGCACTTCCAGGGGAATGGTCGCGGTCGCGGCCGGTGTGCCGGTGAGCCCACCACTGGCGGACAGGCTGAGCCATGCGGGCGCGGTGAAGCCGGGCGCCCATGCGAAGGTGATCGGCGCCGTGCCGTGCGAGTTGCTGAGCTGGGCGGAGTAGTTGACGCCCTCGATTGCGTTGGGCAGGGACGCAGTCGTGATTTTGAAGACTTCGGGTGTGTCGCTGCCGCCGTCGCTGCTTCCGCCACCGCAAGCGGTGAGGAGCAGCAGTGGCAGGGCGAGTGCGAGTATGTATGCCGGTTTCATCATTGTCCTCATAATTAAGAGTGAGACTCAGTATCAGTAAATTCACCAAAGGCGCCCCGCCGAAGCGGGGCGCCGTGTTTTATGGCTCGATAAACAACAGCTTGAGCTCGTCGTCCGAGTTGTGCGCCGAGTAGATCAACAGGCGATGGTGAAAGGCGAACGCCTGTATCTCGCCGAGGTCCACGCCGATGTCGCTGGCGATCGTCGTCCACTTGCCCGTCGCCGGGTCAAATTGCTCGATCGTGCGATCCGTGGCGAAGCTGCCTTCCTCAGTCACGCTGGACCCGCCGAGCAGGTACAGCTTGCCGTCCAGCGCCACCAGCTTCGGCGCGAGACGCGTGCTGGCCGGGGCGGGAATGGTGCTCCATTCACCCTTTTCTATGTCGTAGACGTCGCAACGATCGATTTCGCCGAAGTTCGCACCCATACCGCCCACGATGTAGAACTTGCCGTCCAGCAGCGTGCCGCCGAACGCACGGCGCGGCGTCGGCAGCTTCTGTTCCAGCGCGACGAAGCGCTTGCCGTCTTCGCCCTCGGCCTTGGGGTTCCAGCGCCAGATGATGTCCGACTCGTGGAAACGCTCCTTGCGCCCGCGAGACTCATCAAAGTCCAGCCCGCCGAACAGGTAGATGCTGCCGTCATGTTGCGCTACGCCGAACTGTGTCAGCGGGCTGGGCAACTTGACGCGGCTCTCGCTCCAGACGTCGGCCTCGAGGCTGTACTCAAGGATCTCGGCGTGGCTCACGGCCGAGTCGCCTTCCGCTGCATACCCGAAGCCGCCGACGGCATAGCCGACTTTGTCGGCGTAACGATCCTCGGTGCCGCGAGTAAAGGTCAGGAACGACTGACGGCGTACCGGCAGTGTCGCGATGCGCTCGGCGCTCAGCGTGTTCAGCGAGATGCGGAAGGCCTCGTCGCTGAAGTCGTCGCGGCCGAACTGGTGGTCCTTAACCGAGTTATTGCCGCCGAACACGTACAGCGCGTTGTTGTAGACGAACACGCCCTGGCGCGCCTTGGCGTGGCCGGGCGCGGGCAGGGTGACGCGGGTGATGACGGGGCCGGTCTGCGCGGGCTTGAGCCACTCAACGTTGCGCACGTGGCCGCCCTTGCCGGTGCCGGCGATGGCCGCGAACTCACCGTTGTCGATGCCGAGCAGCCGCAGGAAAAACCGCGGGAAGGTCAGCGTGCACTCGGCGCGCCATTCTTTTTCGGCGTCGGCGTGGCTGTACAACTCGCCCTCCATGGTGGTGGCGTAGACGCGACCGTCCTGCCCGTATGCTGAGCTGCCGAAGCCGCGCCCCGGAAGCTCGGGGCCTTCGGACCACTTGTCTTCGCCCGGGTCGTAGATGTCGACTTTGCGCGACATGCCCTTTTCCGTCATTCCGCCCGCGACGTAGATGCGCCCGTTGGCCGCCGCCAGCGCGACGGCGCGGCGGACAAACGGTTGCTTGATGGTTTTCCATGCGGGCTGCTCGGCGTTCAAGTCGAGCACCAGCCCGTGGTCGTGCCAAGCAGCGTTCTCGTCGCCGCCGTCGAGGTTCCAGCCGCCGAACACGTAGACGCGCCCGCTGACGCAGACGGCGTCGTGGCTGGAGCGCGGCTCGGGCAGTTGGGGAAGGTCTACCCACGCGCGGGTGAGCGGGTCAAACGCGGCGACCTCGGTGGTGCTGTGCAGAGCAGGCTCAGTGCCAGGCTTGTTCAGCGCGGTCATGCCGCCAACGCGAATCAGGCGCGTGCCGTCGCTCACCAGTGCAACGCTCTGCAACGGGGCGCCGCCCGGCAGCACTTCCCAGCTTGTGCGGTCGTGCAGGCTGAGGCGGATGAATTGGCGGTTGAAACCTTCGCTGTCGTAGTGATGCGCGGCGCTGGTGTGCCCGCCGATGACATAGATGTAGCCGCCCTGCACGGCCGCGCCGAAGCTTGTGAGGGCCTGGGGCAGCATGGTGACGGACTGCTCGCGCAGCGCTGAGAACTTGGCTGGCTCGGGCTTGTCGTCAGCCAGCGTGGCCAAAGAGAAGATCAACAGGATGACAACCGGTGCAATCAGGCGACTCATAGGCTCCCCCCCCCTAGTTAATATTGCGACTCATTCTCAATCTTAATAGCGTCGCGTCGCTTGGTCGGCAAGAGGATTTCTTGAGTTCTCAATGACCGCGAAAGCAACGCCATGCCGCGGGAACTCCTGGGATGTTGCCGCGGCTCGCGTGACGAAGATTTCGAGTCAGACCTGGGCACCCGCCGGAACCATTCGACAGACGGCAAGAAAACAGACAGCACGAAAAGCAGGAAAGGGAACTCTTCGTTGCGTGCATGTGGCCCCGAGCTAGGTGGCCACGCCGCATGAAATCTGTCAGGCCCGAATTGGCCCTGGCACGGTGACGGCAGCAATTCCGGGGCTGGCCTCTCCTCCGATACACTCACGCGAGTTTGGAAATCCGCTGGTTCCGCACGCCATTGAGCGTGCGGAGTGGATTGGCATGTGGGCTGAAAGCCCGCCTTCGCGGGCCATTAGGGAAGGGATTGTCAGGATGCGAGTAATCCGATTGTTGTTGCCGAGCTTTGCTGCGTTGATGACCGTGTTGATACACGCCGCGTGGTGCCCCTTATCTACGGCTGGCCAGGACGCACCCGAAGAGTCCGGCACTGAAAGAAACGCCAAGGCGGAAGATGACACGCTTCCTGTCACCACGGATTCTCCCTCCACCGACAGCAAGGCAACGCCCGAAGAAAAAGACGGCGAAGTCGTTGTCACCGCCACCCGAACCAAGGAAGACCCGAACGATACACCACGTGGCATCAGCAGCGTTGACTGGAAGGACTTGGAGAAGCGAGGGCCATCGTCCTCCACGCCCGCCGAGTTGCTGAAGGGCGAGCCTGGCGTGTTCCTGCAGCAGACCGGGCGCCGAGGCGGGGCGCCGATCATCCGGGGAATGATCGGCAAGTACATCCTTCCGATGTATGACGGCATTCGGCTGACGGACGGCACGATCTTCGCCGGCCCAAACGGAATCTTCAACAATGTCGACCGTTTTACCATCTCTCGCATCGAAGTCGTGCGCGGCCCCGCCTCGCTGTTTTATGGCAGCGACGCACTTGGCGGCACGATCAATATCGTCCCCAAGCGCTATGACGGGTTCCCCGAAGAGTTCGACATCGGCTTCGGAGTCCAGAGCCACTATCGATCCGTCAACAACATGTTCTCCGAGCGCGTGGAGTTCATGGGCGGCATCAGGCCGATCAACTTCTACCTGGGCGGGACCTTCATCGACGCCGGCGACACACGCGGCGGCAGCGGGCTTGGCAGGAGCTTCAACACATCCTGGACCGAGTTCAACTTCGACGCGCGTATAGGCATCCAGCTCGCCAAGGGCCACGTGCTTGAGGCCGCGTACTTCCGCAATGAAGTCCGCAACTCGTTCCGCTACGACCAGCCATGGGAGACACCCGACCGCAACGCCTGGTGGAAGGCGCACGAAAGCCTGTACCTCACCGGCTCAGGCCTTCGCAAGCGCATGAACCGCACGCCGCAGGCGATCACGCAGGTGGCGTCGCTGACCTACTCGGCCGAGAATCCGACCGAGTTCTGGGACGAAGTGCTGGCCAAATTCTACTGGCGCGGGCAGTACGATCAGGGCGAGCGCGGCTCGGAGCAGACAAGCACGCGCACGGTGAACAAGTCCGTCGGCCATCAGAACTCATATGGCCTTAGCGCCCAGTTCGCCTGGCAGATGGCGAAAATCAACAAGGTCGTTTACGGCTTCGATACACGCCTGGACGACGTGTATGCCGGGCGCGCCTGGACCATCGTCTACGACAAGTCTACCGGCGAGCGCCTCAGCCGCAGCCAGGACAACACAGGCAGCCCCTCGGCCCGCTACCTGGATGTCGGCGTGTTTCTCTACGACGAGCTGCAACCGGTCGAGTGCCTGACCATCTCGGGTGGCATCCGCTACAACTATACCAACCTGACCTCGCGCCCGACGGCGCGCACGGTACCCTCGCCGCTGCAACCGGACGACCTGCGCCTGGACACAGACTTCACGTCTTTCACCTGGCAGACCGGCGTGGTTTGGGACGTGATCGACGAGCTCACAATCGTCGCCAACGTTGGCACGGGTTTCAAGTCACCCAGTATCTCCGACACTCTCTCATCAGGACCGTTCACCTTCGGCGTGAGCGCACCGAGCCCCGACCTGGATCCAGAAGAGTCGATTACCTACGAAATCGGCGTGAAGAGCCGCTTCGACCGTTTCAACGGCGAGCTGCTGGTCTACTACACCGACCTCACGAACATAATCGACTCGCGCCCCGGGTTCTTTGGCGGCTCCGATTTCATCGATCTGAACGGCAACGGCACGAAGGACAGCGACGAGCAGGTGTACGTGAAGGACAATGTGGGGCGCGCCTACATCTTCGGCATTGAGGCGGCGGCGAACTGGGAGTTTGTCCGCAGTGACAGTCTCGGAAGCTTCTACGTCGGCGGCCACGGCAGCTTCACCCGCGGCTACGACCTGACCGGCGAGGACAACCTGCGTTTCATTCCGCCGGTCAATGGACTGGCAAGCGTGCGCTGGGAGATGAACACAGGCTCGGAGTTCGGCAGCCGCTACTGGGCCGAGATCGAAGTGCCCTGGTCGTTCAACAAGCCGAAGAATCGCTTCTCGCAGGATGATTTCGCGGACCTCGCACAGTTCCCGCGCAAGCCGGGCAATCTGCCGGGCTGGGTCCTGATCAACCTGCGATCAGGCGTCGACATCACCGACTACGCGTCGCTGAGCTGGTCCATCACCAACCTGCTGAACAGCGAATACCAGTCCTTCGGCTCACGCCTGCCGGGCGACGGATTCTCTTTCGATGTAGGGCTGAAGATCGAGTGGTAACGCGGGGCATACCCGCGAAGCCGCCGGCGCAGGGAGGCCGGAACCGCCCGGAAGGCGAAGGCCTCCCTGTGTTTGGCACAAACCGGGAAAGAACATGAAACATGCAACGACACTCATACTGCTTCTGGCCGCCGCGCTGCTTGCGGTGGCCGCGGGCGTATCCCGCGGACAGGAGAAGAAAGAAGAGCCGACGAAGTTCCGCATCGCGTTCGTCGGTATCTGGGACCGCGTGATGCCGATCATGGACCGCGTTTCGCGCGAGACGGGCATCGAGACGGTCATTCTCAAGGCATCCGATCTCATCGACGCGGACGGCGACCGGCTCGAAGGCGTGAAGGTCGTCTACATCCTGAACTTCCAACCGGCCGAAGCCGTGGCGCTGAAGGACGTGTTCCGCAAAGCAAAGGAGAAACACGTCGAGTTGAAGGTCATTCCGCTCGATCAGCGCGACTCGCACGGTGAGCTCGAAGGCGCCGGGCTGCTCGACCACGACGAGAAAGTGCCCGAGTACTGGCGCGCCAACGGCGCGGTAAACCTGCGGCGCCTGCTTCGCTACACCACGATCACCTACCTCGGCGACAGCGGCGAGATCGAGGCGCCGTTGATCATCCCGGATACCGGGTACTACCACCCCGACAAACTGGACGTGTACCAGGACATCGATCTCTATCGCAGAGAAACCGGCTGGAAGACCGGCTCGCCGGTTGCGGTGCTGTTGATGCACCAGTCCTTCTGGATCACTGAGGACACGAAGGTCATCAACGCGGAGATCAAGGCGCTGGAGGACCAGGGCTTCAACGTCGCCGCCATCTTCGCCGAGGATCAAGTGAAGCTGCGCGAGATGATCAAGGCCGTCAAGCCTGACATCATCGTCGAGGATCGCCACGGATCGACCTGGGAAGGCGAAGGCCCCAAGACATTCCTCGAAGAGATGGACAAGCCGTACCTGCGCCCCATCTCGATGCTTCACTACACCGTACAGCAGTGGAAGGACGACCCGCGCGGGTTGTCCTACGGCGACGTCGGAAACTTCGTCACGCTGCAGGAGACCAAGGGAACGATCGAGCCGATCGTAGTCGGCGGGCTGCTGGTCAGCGCGGCGGGCTTTCGCGTGCATGAGCCGATCTACGAGCGTATTGATCGTTTCGCCCGGCGTGCGGCCTCGTGGGTGCAACTGCAGCGCAAGAAGAACTCGGAAAAACGCGTCGCGATCATCTACTACAGCAAGAACGCAGGAAAGGACGACCTGTTCCGCGGCAGCCCAACCGGCGCGTTCATGGATGGACCGGAGAGCCTGGCACGCTTCCTGCCTCGACTGAAACAAGAGGGCTACAAGGTTGATCCCCTCCCGAGCAGCGCGGAAGAAATCATCGAGCAGGCCAAGCTGCGAGGGCGCAACATCGGCCCCTGGGCGCAGGGTGAAATTGAGGCCGTCGCCGACCTGCCGGAGACAGTGCTTGTCCCGAAAGAACAGTACGAAACCTGGTTCCGCACCAAGCTGAACTCGAAGCTGCGCGAGGCCGTCGAAAAGTCGTTCGGCCCGCCGCCGGGCAAGCTGATGGTGGTCACGCGCAACGAAAAGGAATTTATCGTCCTGCCCGGAATGCAGCTCGGGAACATCCTGCTCGCGCCGCAGCCCCTCCGCGGCGAAAAGGAAGACGAGAAGCTGCTGCACTCTCGCGACGTGCCTCCGCCGCACAACTACCTGTGTTTTTATTGGTGGCTACAGGAGGCCTACAAGGCCGACGCGATCCTGCACTGGGGCACCCACGGCTCGCTCGAGCTGTTGCCTGGCAAGGAGGCCGGCATGTCGGCCGAGGACTGGAGCGATATCTGCACCGCCAACATGCCGGTGATCAACCCCTGGATCATGGACAACATCGGCGAGGCAACCCTGTCGCGCCGCCGCAGCTACGCCGCGTTGGTGGACCACGTACCGCCGCCCGCCATCAACGCGGGAATGCCCAACGAAATGCGAGATCTGCACGACACGATCGACAAGTTCTACAGCCTTGAGCCCGGGCTGCTGCGCGAGGAGTTTCGCAAGGAAGTCACCTCGCAGGCGATCAAGACGCGCGTTGCGGAGACCCTGAGAATCGAAGGGCTCGAATCACGCATGCTTACCGACGACGAGATCACACGGGTACACGACTACGGACACGTCGTGGAAAACAGCACTACCCCGCTGTCACTGCACGTTCTCGGCACTTGGCCGGAGCCGGACGTGATGGTCCCCTATCTCGTGACATGTCTGGGGCAGGATTTTCTCAGGCGCCTGCGCCACGCCTACCCGATTCCCGGCAGCGAGCGACACGGCGAGGAAGCGAAGGAGCACGACGAAGACGGGCCGCTCGACGAACATGAAGTGAAATGGCTGCGCTCGCGCGCCGAAGTGATGCTCTACGACTGCGTAATCGGCGACAAGCAGCCGCCGGAAGAGTATGCCGGCGACGTCGAGTTCGCGCGCGACCTCGCCACGCGCCTGCGCATGGCCGACGCAGAGATCACCAACATCTTCCGGGCATTGCGCGGCGGGTACGTTCCACCGGGGCCGGGCCCTGATCCAGCCCGGAATTCAGCGAGCGTACCCGCTGGTCGCAACCTCTATGGCGTCAACCCGGAAGAGATACCGACGCGCCCGTCATGGGAAGTCGCAACGCGCCTGATCGATGAAATGCTGAAGACCAAGTCGCCGAAGAAGGTCGGCTTCGACCTGAACGGCATGAACACCATGCGCGACTTCGGCGTCGTCGAGGCCCAGATCCTGTACCTGATGGGCGTACGCCCGGTGTGGGACCGCAACAACCTCGTCATCGACATTGAGTTGATACCCAGCGAAGAACTCGGGCGCCCGCGCATTGACGTCTTCATCGCCATGGGAGGCCAGTACAAAGAGAACTTCGGCTCGCGAGTGAAACTGCTCGACAAGGCCGTACGCCTCGTCAGCGAACTCGACGAGAAAGACAATTACGTCCGCAAGGGCACCGAGGACCTCAAGCAGCGGTTGATCAGCCGCGGCTATTCCGAAGAGCGGGCGGGCATGCTCTCACCCGCCCGCATATTCGGCACAAAGCCGGGCAACATGAGCGGCACCCACATCCTGTACCTCGTGCCCCGCAGCGGAGTGTGGGAGACCGACGACGAAATCAACTCCGTCTACGTCGACAACATGAGCTTCGCATACACCGGCGACGTCTGGGGCGAGCAGCTTGACGGGCTGTACGAGGACGCGATCCAGGGCACCGACACAATCATCCGCGTGTGGGCGTCCAACATGACCAGCCAGCTCTCGAACCACCACGCGTATGAATACCTCGGCGGGCTCAGCCTTGCCGTCACCAAACTGACGGGGCGCGAGCCGGACGCCCTGATCGCTGACGTGCGTGACCCGTCGGCGGCGCACATGCGCGGCTTTGACGAAGTCCTCGCCACCAACCTGCGCACCGAGCTGCTGAACCAGAAGTGGATGGAGGGAATGAAGGGCCACGACTACGCCGGCGCCGGGCACATGGCCGAGCTGGTGAAGAACACCTTCGGCTGGGACGTGACGCGCTCAAGTTCGGTCTCTGACGGCGTCTGGAAGGACATCTTCGAGACCTACGTGAAAGACAAATACAACCTCGGGTTGAAGGAGTGGTTCGACAAGGTCAACCCGCACGCTTTGCAGGAGATCGCGGCCACCATGCTGGAGGCCTCGCGCAAGGGCTACTGGTCCACCGACGAGGCCACGCTGGCTGAACTGTCGAAGGTGTACGCCGAGTCCGTGGCGCGCTTCGGCCCTTCCGCCGGGCTCGTATCCGGGGGCAACGACAAGCTGGACAACGAGATCCTCAAGCACCTGGCCGCCCCGGGCGACGCCAAGCTGGTCGAGAGTTTCAAGCAGGCCATCGCCCAGTCGCGCGGCGCACCGGCGGAAGCCAGGGTGCGCGGGCCGGTGCTGGAAGAACAACAGCCACAGCAGACGCCGCAGCCCGCACAAGCTCAGGAAAGCGAGTACCCCAGCTTCATCGCCGTGTTCGCCGCGATCGGGCTGGGTCTGTTGTTTGTGATCGGGCTGTTTCTGCGCCCGAACGTGTCAGGCACATGAAAGGACTGAACGCGAAAAAGGACCGCCGGGGGTCCCGCCACGCTAAGTCAACCATACCAGGCGGCACCCCACAGGCGGACGCACCGTGCGGCAGGCACGCGCGGATGGTGTTGCTTTCACTTACGCTTCACGCCATCGCGCTGGTGCTGCTGCTTCGAGTGGCAGGCGTCGCTCTGCTGAACCCGAGCCAGCTCGTGCAGCAGGCCGATATCGACCGTGACTTCCGCCTGCCCCCGGAGCCGGAACCCACCAGTTTCCCCGAGGTGGAGCCGCAGATTCAGCCCCCCGACTCGCCGCCGCCGGACACCAAGCTGCCGATAGAACACACGCCGGACACGCTGCCCGAGAAGCCCCGCGCAGAGGTCGCAAACCCCGACGCGCCCCCGCCCCAACCACCCGTCCCCCCGGTGGTGAAGCCGCAGCCGTTGCATCGCCCTGAGCCGGTGGTGCCTGAGCCCGAGCCAACCCCGGAGCCGACACCCGAGCCCGTCCAGTCTCAGCCCCGCCCGGAACCGCAACCGGTCAAACCTGCCCCTTCGGTTGTGGTGCCGCCGCGCCCGACGGACGACAACCCCGCTCCGGGCTATCCACGCCAGGCGCGCAAACGCGGCTACGAGGGCAAGGTCGTCGTCCATGTACTGGTCGGAAGCGAGGGTCGGGTGAAATCGGTGGAAGTGAAGGAGTCTTCCGGTTTCGCCATACTCGACAAAGCCGCTAGGGAATCCGTCGAAGACTGGAAATTCCTTCCGGGAATGCGCGACGGCAAGCCCGAGGAAGCATTCACCGACGTAACGATTCGCTTCGAGTTGACGGACGATTGAGCCTGAAAGGACACGATGGAACCAGTCATCCAGACCTTGTACACGATCTCAACGGCGCTGCAGTTGCCGGTGATGGTCATCCTGCTGCTGTTTCTAGGCTGGTCGGCGCTGCAGATCGGGCGACAGGTGCGTGAGTACGTCGACCTTCGTACATACCGAAGGGCGATGAAGTCTGCCATTGCGGCGCTCAAGAAGGGCGCGAGCGAGCCCCGGGCGGTCCACGAGGCGACGGCCGAGTTGCGGGATATACGCGGGCCCGCAAAGCTCCTGCTTGCCGCCGCAGGGAGCAACGCCGGCGAAGTCGTTCTGGGCAAGGTCCTGGACGACGTGCATATCCAGCTCAATGACAGGGTGACCCGTGTTGGTATCGGCATCCGGCTTGGCCCCATGTTCGGGCTGATGGGAACGCTGATCCCGATGGGCCCGGCACTGACCGGGCTTGCCAGCGGCGACATCAACGTGCTGACGCAGAATCTCGTGGTCGCCTTCAGTACAACCGTGCTTGGCCTGCTGATCGGTGGCATCTGCTATGTGCTGCAGATGACACGTAAGCGCTGGTACGCGCAGGACCTGTCAGATCTGGACTTTCTACACGATGTGCTGATCGCCAGCAGGGAGGATGCTCATGCCAAGCCGCATGAAGAAACGCAGGGCTGAACGCCACGCACCGTCAGAGGCCGACGATGACCCGCTCAACGGCATGGCCAACCTGTTCGACCTTGGAATGGTGTTCGCCGTGGCGCTGTTGCTGGCGCTGGTGACCTACTACAGCCTGCCGGAACTACTGGCCGACAAGCAGGACGTCACGATCATCAAGAACCCCGGCAAAAAGAACATGGAGCTGATCCGCAAGAAGGGCAAAGACATCCAGCACCTGAAAATCACCACCAAAGAGATCGGCGGCGAAGGCGAACGCCTCGGCACGGCCTACCGTCTCAAGTCAGGCGAAGTCGTCTATGTGCCGGAGACTTCCGACCCCAAGCCTGCGGGTGATTGAGCAACGACAACGGAGTGCATCCAGAGGAATCATCCGTTGGGATGCAGCTGCTAGTCGGCGGGACATTGGTTGTTTTTAACCCTCGGCGCTAAGTCGGCGTCGGATGTTTGCCGGTGCAGCAAACGGCACACGACGATTCTTTGTGTAGTGACGCGTAAAGACAGCAGCCCGCAGATTGGCTCTGCGGGCTGCTTCTTAGCTGGCTCCTCGGGCTGGACTCGAACCAGCAACCTATCGATTGACCGGCGTGCCTGCTGCCTGATGTTGCCCAGCAACCATGATACTTTGCACTGGCCTTGCGAATCGTAGGGGACGGCCCCGCATACGTGTTGCGTGGTCCTACTTGTGCGCCGGAGGGAGTGCGACGCTAGGGGATGAAACACGCGAACGTGATATTGCGGCGCGTAGTATCATGGTTCAGGAGGGACCATGCCCGGAACAACATTTCTTCGATCGCTGACTCTCAGCAACGTCTTCGGCGTATGCGGCGAGTTGACCATCCAGCCGTGCACGAACCTCATCGTGCTTGCCGGCCCCAATCATTGTGGAAAGACCAAGCTGCTGGACGCCATCTGGCTGGCGTTGTCGGACGATCTGGGCAACCTCGGGCCCGAGATCTGCAACCGCTACTCCACAGGGTCCGGCGGCCCCATGTTGATCCGGTTGGAGCTTGAGACTGACGTGCTCGTTCCGACAACGGATGGGCATGTATCCAGTGCCTACTCGCTCAACGAGCCGGAGTTCCTGCGGGCGCCTGTCGTGATGACACTCGGCAACGAGTACGGTTGCGCCGTCGGGAACCCGGCCAAGGCAACGCTGCACAAGCGATCCATGAGCATAGATCGCGACCCGCATAATCATCCGTGGGTCGGGCGGACTCCCCATCCCGGCGCTCATTCCACCCTGGTCGCCTACGTCCGCTATGAGGACGAAACCGACCTGCCCGCTGAGGCCTCGGCCGGAAGCGATGACGTCGGCGGCGAGATCGTCCGCTTTGTATGGAACGTGCAATCGGATCAGGAAGCCCAAACCCAGGCCTCCAGCATTCCCCGCAAGCATCTTGTCGATATGGACGATGCGGCCGCGGCCAAGACGCGAAACTATCTGCCGGCGACCCTGCCCGCGCACATTTCGATCGCCGTTACCCGCGACGGCACCAAGGGCAACGTTGCTGAACTGGACACCTACGACCTCCAGCGCCGGCGTCGGCTTGACGGCGTCAGGCTGTCCAATGGCAACCGTCGCGCCTTGCACATTCAACGGGCCTTGGACAATCGGCCAGCGGCGATGGTCCTGATCGACGAGGTGGAGCGCGGGCTGCACCCCAGCCAGCAGATACGCCTGCTGCATGAGCTGCGCGAGGCCTCGGCCGATCGAACCATCATCGTGACGACGCACAGCGAAACCATCCTGCGCCACACCAGGTTGAACGAACTGCTGGTCGTCGACCTGGATGAGCAGGACACCCACGTCACCACGCGCGTGCGCGCGCCTGTTGCTCGAGGGGTGTCGGGTCTGTTGAAGCGCGAGTTCGGAGGGCTGGCGACGATTCACGGGCGTGTGCCCGCGCCGCTGCTGCTGGTCGAGGGGCCGTCAGACAAATGGTACATCGAGAACTACGTGCTTGAAGGCGAATGGGTCGACTGGCCAAAGCTGGATTCGTTGGAGGTATCCGTTGGGCACGGCAGCCAGATCGTCCAGTACTCGCGCTGGCTTGCGAACAACGGCGTGGCGCACATCTGCCTGCTTGACAGCGACCCGGGCGGCGACGAGGCGGCCGGGAAACTCGGGAAAACCGGCAAGGTCGTCGTCGTCCGGCTGCCCTGGGAAGGGGTGATCGAGGACCTGTATTTCGACGCAACCCATGAGATCGCGCTGCGAGACCAGATCCCGTCGGACAAGCAGGCGGCGTTCAACGAGTCCGTGGTCAAGGCCAGAAAGCCCGGCACGAATCTGACCTTCCGCCAACTGGCGGTCATCTTCAAGCAGACTGTGGGCGAGGAGATCGACAAGTGGCGCCTCGCCGACGTGCTGGCGCAGGCCGGCGGTTATCCCCGCAATGATCGAGCCATGGCTTTGAGAAACACGCTGGGTAACGCGGTCGACGCTTGGGCAAGACTCTAGCACCGCCGAGACCACGGGTGTTGATGACTAAGCGTGAGCTACGGTGTCGTAAGTGCCTGAGGTCGCCACGAGGTCGTAGATGACGAAGCTCAGGTCGTCGGTCTTGATGCGGTTGATGATGTTCTGGCTTGCTTCCACGACCACGATGGCGGTGCTTGTGTGTATCTGTTCGGCCAAGTACACCTTCTCGTAGTTGATAGTCGTTTCCATGCTCGTCGCCCATTTT
>JAGQRH010000030.1 GCA_020425605.1 Planctomycetota bacterium
CAAGCGCCCGGATCTGACCAGCAAACGCATCCTCGTGATCGATGATGAGCCGGCAAACTGCGCGCTGACCGGCGCCATGCTGCGCGCCGAGGGCTTCGGCATCGAAAGCGCCAACAGCGGCACAGAGGCACTGGACCGGGCAAATCAGCAAAAGCCCGACCTGATTGTTACCGATTATGAAATGCCGGGCATGACGGGCCGGGAAGTCGCGGAAAAATTCCGGTCGAACGAAGAGACCCGCGAGATTCCCATCCTGATCTGCACATACGCGGACGTCACCGAAGACGACTTGCGCCCGGCCGACGCCCTGCTGCGACGGCCGTTTTCGCAGGAGGACCTGAAGTCGACGGTGGCACGTCTGTTGAAAGGAAAAGCGCGCCTTGAGTGAGCCGCGCCTGCACATCCACAAGCCGTTGCGCTACGTCATCCATTGCTCAGGCTGCGAGGCGGAGATCGAAATCTGTCCCGCCGAGCTCGATGACCGCCTGGCTGTCTGCCCGCACTGCAACCTTCCCAACGCAACGCCGATCCACGCGTTGCTGAGCGGCCGCAGACACAAGCCTTCCGGCGAATAGCTTCAGAAGACGCGTTCCGATTGACGACTCGAAACCTTGCCGCACCGCGGCGAGGCCCATATGCGTCTGTTGCTGATCTTGATGTTGTTTGCGCCCGGGCTGTTCGCGCTCGACTTGAAGGACGTCGATCGCGACACGTGCCGTTATGTACGCCTGGCGTTGCTGAAAGACGACGTGCGCAAACACTTCGGGTTGCGCATCGGCGACTTTGAATCACTCGACCAGGCGTTGCGGGTGGACGTGGAAATGGGGGGCGCAAGCCACCTGTTGGTTCTGCGCCTGGGGACAAAGGCCGCGGCAGTTCTGATCCTGACGGACGGCAAGTCAGACAAGGCCGGCGAGCACTGTTTCATCGAAGTCGAGAACGCGCTGACCGCAGCGGCGATTCTCGATACCAGCCTTGCAACTCTCGATTGCCGGCTCGGCGACAGCGCGCTCCCGGTTCGATCGCGCTTGTTGCGCTGTCAGGACGGAAAACTACAGGTGTGCTTCACCTGGATCCGGAACGAACAACTCTCGCTGGAAAAAGACCGCTACACGATCGAGACGACCCGGCGGATCGATCAGAGCGACAGCGGAATCCGCCTGGTTGAAGAAACCCGGTATCTGCTCGACGGCAAACAAGTCGACGGCGGGGTCGAGTCCGGAACGACTGAGTTGACTGACGGGGAAGCAGGCTACAGCCGAGGTACAGTCGTGGAGTCCACGATTCCATTGGCAACCCATTGCGCGATTGCCCGACGCCTTGAGCGCGACGGGCTGAACGACGCCGCGTTGCATCACGCCCGGGCTGCCAAGCTGCGCGCGACATTGGACAATCTTGCGGACGATGACTCCCGGCGGCTGGAAGCACAGGCCCTGACTGCGAGGCTTGAGGCACGTTTGCGTCGCGTGGAGATCACTCGCCGGTGACTACGGTTTCTTGAGCCGCCGCCCAAACCAACCGGCGACCGTCGCCCTTTTCAGTTTGCCCTTGAGGCCCGCCAATTGCGGCTGATCTCCGCACTCCTTGATGGCGTCGTCCCAGGCTTTGCGTGCTTCATCGACCCGGCCCAGCCAGATGAAGTGCTTGATATGCTCATCATAGACACGCGCGAGTGCCTGCTGCATTGCCGGCTCATGGTAGCGCTCGTGCCTGCCGTGTTTTTGCCGAAACTCGCGCAGCACCTTCAGCTTCAGGCTGTCGCGCTCGAGATCACCTTCCAGGCCGGCTTCACGGCTGACGCTGCTTTCGACCGTCTCGATGACGGTTAAGGCCTCTGCCACCGCCGTGAACGGGAATTCCAGCGACGAACGCAGGCAGAACTCGAAGTCTTCAAAGTTTCGATGGGGTGCGAAGCCCCCGGTATGCTCGAATACCGCCCGGCGGATCATCAGCGTCTGAAGGTGAGCGCGCGTTTCGCCGCTGCACAGCGTGTCGAACACCCAGCCGTCACGAATGTTCTCCATGCGCGGCTTGGGCTGATCTTCTTTGCCGGCATGCACGTAACGCGTGAACGAGACACCCGAATCAGAGTGCATCTTCAGGTGCGCTACCTGGGTCTCGATCTTCTGCGGGTACCAGCGATCGTCGTCATCGAGGAATGCGAACAGCTCGCCCTTTGCGCACTCCATGCCGTAATTGCGCGCAGCGCCCGGGCCGCCGTTTTCTTTCGTGTGCCACTGGTACTCGACGCCGGCGGCTTTGGCCTTGTCGGCCCAGGCGGCAAGCACTTCCGGCGTGTTGTCGCCGCTGCCGTCGTCCACTACTACCAGCTCCAGCGGCCGCCACGTCTGGCGCAGCACGCTGCCCAGCGAGCGATCCAGCGCAGCAGGACGGCGGTAAGTGGGAATGATGGCGCTGACCAGGTCCGACATGCCGCCACTAGAAATCGCGGCACAGCGGGCGTCCAGAGCTAACCATGCACGTCCGCCACGTTCCGGAACTTGGGATGCTGCAGGCGCCGCCCCACCAGCGCCAGCAGCCTCGCCTTGCGAAGCTTGCGCCGGGTTGAGCGCAGCAGGGCGGCATCCGCACCCTTGCCGAATCCGGCCTGCAGCAGTTGCTCAGCACGAACCAACTCGCCTGCGTACAGCAGGTGTTTGACGCAACGGTCGTAGGTACGCGCTGCGAACACGGCCCACGCATCGGGGTCGAAGCCGCTGCGGGATTGGCAACGCTCGCGAATCAGGTCGACTGTGCGAAGGTCGTACTGGTCCCGCTCAAGCAATTCGGCAAGCCCGCTGTATCGTGAGAGGGCAACTGGCGTCTGGTTGTACTCAGCCACGATACGCGGCAGGTTGCAGAACTCGGCGGCGTGCGCCAGACGAGCAATCCACTCCATGTCGCTGCCCACCCGCAACGTCGGGTCGAAGTCGCCGACGGCTTGAACGGAGTCGGTGTGGACGAGCAGGCTGGTAATGGCGGCCGACTGCTCGCCCCTGAGAAACGCACTCCCGCAGCGGCCATCCAACAGTCGGCCCGCGCTGGCAGGCTTGGTCGATTCCCCTACCGCCAGCAGGCCACAACAAGCGGCCGCTCCCGTTTGGCTGAGCGCGACCATCTGGTCAGTCAGCCTGCCCGCGCGCCAGGTGTCGTCGTCATCTGCAAACGCGATCCACTCCCCCGTCGCTGCGTGCAGACCCGCATTGCGGGCCGCCGCATCACCGGCGTTAGACTGTCTGAGGCAAACTGCCTCCCCACCGGCGGCAATGACCTTGCCCGCCAGCCCGGCAATCACCTCCGGGGTGTCGTCCGTACTGCCGTCGTCAACGAGGACCAGCTCAAGCGGCCGCCAGTCCTGGGCCAGCACGCTATCAACCGCGCGGGGCACTAGTGTGGCGCGATTGAAGGTGGGAATGATGACGCTGATCCTGGGTCCGCTCATGGGGCATCGCAGGGCAGGATCTTCAGTCGGCCTTGCTCCACGTAGCGCTGCACGAGAGTCTCTTCCTCATCCCACGTGTGGCCGGAACGATACGATCGCTTGTTGCTGCCGGCCTCCCAGGTGAACCCAAGCAGGTTGACTTCGCGGTCTTTGAAGCGCGGATCGGCCAACACCCGCTCAATGATCAGGAAGCCGCTGGTCGGCAGCACCTTCTTCCATGGCCGCCCGCGATCAACCTCCCAGAGCTTCTTCTTGACTGAGTTAATGAACGCGCGCTGCGCATAGACCAGGTGTTTGCCCTCAAGCGCGTTGGCCCGCACGAGCTTGTCGCCGTAGTCGAGATGCTGTTTACGCGTGCGGGGGTGCGCAACGAACGTCTTCAACACGTCCCATGCATTGAATCGCCACCAGCGAAACCAGATTTCGTCCACCTGCTGTGCAACCCGCCAGTCGCGCAGCGACTGCTTCTTATAGAGGTCGCGGCCGGTGACCCCGATGTTGATCAGCCCAAGCACGGTCGTGCGGGTTCCTGTATTCGCGTCGTAGTTCGGGCACTCGTTCATGCGAATCACGTGCTCGCTGGCGTCCACAAATTCCGAGTAGTCCACCTGCACCGGCGCGTTGCCTATGATCAACACGCGGGGTGCGAGCGCCTTTTGCGCGCTTGCAGCTGCTGTCGGATTTGCGTGCGCCTGTGCCAATCTAGCCCCGGATCATCTCGCCCGCGCCGAACTTCGGGTGCTGCAGCTTCTTGCCTATCAAGGAAAGCCACCACGCCTTTCGCATCTTGCGCCGCGTGCGCGCGAACAACGAAGCGTCGCCTGCCAGTGAAACCGCTTCCTCATAGCACTTGCGCGCGCCATCCAGATCGCCGGCGTACAGCCGGTGCTTGATGAACTCGTCGTAGTCCTGTGAAACGCGACGCCGCCAGGCTGCCTCGTCCCAGTTGTCTCGCTGCTTGTTGTTATCCTTGATCAGCTTGAGCGCGAGGTCCTGGTAGCCGTCGCGCTTGAAGAGCTCTTCAAAGCCTTCGAAACGGCTGAGTGATTTGTCGTTAAAAACGTACTCGCCCAGGACTTCTCCAACGGCGCAGAAGTCGGCCACATGCAACGCGCGGATGATCCACTCCGTGTCCGACCAGGTGCGCATGGTGGTGTTGAATTCACCTACTTCTCCGCGTTTGGACGTGCGCAGCACGATCGTGATCAGGTGGGCGTCAGCGCGCCGGTCGATGAACTTGCCCGGCTCCCGCCCTCGCATCAGCATGGCCGCGTCGGGCGGCATCAGCCGCCGCTTGGCTCCGCCCTCGGAAAGGCGCACGACCTGGCAGCAACAGCCGTCCGCGCCCGTGCGCTGCAGCTCGGCCACCTGCTTGGCAAGCTTCTCCGGGTACCAGAGGTCGTCGTCATCGAGGAAAGCGAAGTAGTCACCGGTGACGTGCTGCATGGCCAGGTTGCGGGCGCTGGCGCAGCCGCCGTTGGGCTTGTTGATGAACGTCGGCTCGACGCGCGCTTCCCGCACCTTCGCTTCCAGCGCGGCCATCACGGACTGCGTGTCATCAGAGCTGCCGTCGTTTACCAGCACAAGCTGCAGCGGGCGCCAGGTCTGGTCCGTCACGATCTTCACCGCACGCTCCAGCACATCCGCGCGGTTGTACGTCGGCAGAATGACGGAAACGGTTGGCGCAATGTCGCCCATGCGTTAGCCCGAGTGTCCGGCCTTGAATTTCGCGATTGTACCGCGAATCCGGCTGCCCGCACGCACCGCCTGCTGGGCATGGAACTTCGCCTGCCGGATCGCCTCAAGGCCGGGTGCATGGCGCCAGAGCTCGCTCAGTCGCAGATGGACCTTTGCGGCATCGCGCATGCCTTCGCGGATCACCCTGGCTCGGTCCGGCTCGGTAATCAGGCGTCGTGCGTTCCATGCTGCCAACGCGTGCGTGTGATCTTCCAGGCTGTCCGTGGTTTCTTCCGCTGGTGATGTCGGGCGTTCTCCGGAAGGCACAACGGGGGGATTCGCCCGCGCCGGCAAATCTCGTTGCGGGTCGCGCCGGGGCTCTGTGAGCACGGCTTGAAGCTCGGCCCATACTTCGTCCACGCCGAGGCGGTCGATCGGGACCGTCTTCTGTTTCGTCGGCTGGCGCGCTTCACCCTCGCCCAGCGGGGCAACAAGCTGGCGCAGCACCTTTGAGTTGGGAGCATTCTTGACTGGATCGCTCGGGCCGAACAGCAGCACGCCCGGCAGGCCGATCGCAGCCGCAATGTGTCCGACGCCCGAGTCGTTACCGCAATAGGCCGTCGCCTGGTCCAGCAGAGCGCAAAGGTCGTTCACCGGCAGCCCGAACTCACAACGGTACTTGTGTTCCCAGCCGTCCTGGCTGCGATCGCTCTCCGTTCCGACAACGATGATGGTCTTCCCGACCGATTCCAGTCGCGCGCAGACTTCAGGCCAGTGGGGCCAGCGCTTGATCGTGTTCGCCGGGTCGCAACCGGCGTGCAGCACGACGGTGCCCGGAGACAGTCCGAAGTCACGACCGCTGCTCTGGACATGCGACGGCGGGGTGGGGTCGGTCCAGCCGAGGCGGCGGGCGGCGCTGAGGTTGCGCTCGCTTTCATTGCCGGCGCGCAGGTTGTACCAGCCGAAGTCGATGTAGAAGCCGGGCGGCATGCGCTTGGCGGCGCGGCGTTCGCCGAAGCAGCAGACCGCCAGGTCATAGCGGCCGAACTCGATGTCCGAGCTGCCGTGGAAGATGTTTCCCAGCACCGGCCAGCCCTCGAACAGCGGCGCCATGCGCGCGGAGATCTTGCGATTGTGCAGGAACAGGTCGACGTCGTGGCCCAGCAGGTGCAGCGCATGGCACAGGGGCGTACCCTGAACCATGTTGCCCATACCCCAACTGACCTCTACAAGTATGCGCATATACGGGGCCCGGGATGTGTGGTGCGAGCCTATAATCCCTCACCCTCACTGGAAGGCTGATGCCCCGAATCGACTTCGGCAAGGTAGTCTCTGACCTTCTGCGCCCGCGCGCGGCCAAGCGGCCTGAGGGGTACAAGGAGGCAGCGGCACGCCTGCTGTTCGCGCGCCAGATTGCGGCCTATCACTGGGTTCTGCCGCATCTGGCCGGCAAGCGCGTCCTGGAAGTCGGCGCGAACCGCGGCTATGGGTTGAAGATCTTCAAGCCACACGCAAGCCTGCTGGTCGGCGCGGAACTCTCGGAACGGTTGGCGCGCATTGCCCACGCCGAAACCGACGTGCCCGTCGTGCGGGCCAACGGCGAGCACTTGCCGTTTGCCGACCAGAGCTTCGATGTGATTGTGTCGTTTCAGGTGATCGAGCACGTCTGGGACACCCATGCGTTCGTGGCCGAAATCGCCAGAATACTCGCACCCGGCGGCGTCTTCATCGTCACCACGCCGTATCGCCCCGGCCGTCTGCTGGAAGGCGAAGTCCCACGCTTTGACGAACACGTTCGCGAGTACGACTCAACCGAGTATCGCGCGCTGATGGACACGGCGTTCGAGCAGGTCGAAGTCATCGGCCTGTACGCGGAGGATCAGTCATTCGACCTTGAGCGCATGCGCAACTGGCGCCGCGCCGAGGAGTACTACTTCCAGGGCCTCGCGACCGCACCGCTTCGCCTGATGTTCCGCCTGCTGCGGGGACTGCGCCGTCGCCCGCGGGTAGATCCCGACTATGTGAAGCAGGCGGTACGCGAAAACCTTGAGCAACTCGCCGGGAGATTCCAATTCGGCAAAGAACATATGGAGCGATGGGACCACCTCGCCGCCGTGTGTCGCAATCCCAAGAGCAGCATCAGGTCCCCGAATGAGGTCCCGTGGCAGCCTGGGAATCTCGAGCAGTTGCGCGAGCAGGTTCGCCGTCGGGCTCGCCGGTTGGGAAGCCCGGAACTGAAGGCGGTGGAGCCGGCGGCCTCTCTGGGCAACGTTGCTGACGCCGACGCCATTGAAGCTGTTGCCAGGGCCGCCTCCATACTCAAGCCCGGTGAACATCTGGCTTTCCTGGACGGGCCGTTTGAAGTACGCGACGCGGGCATCCGCGTGCGCGGCTACAACTTCTGGCGACACGCCTTGCCGCTGGCGGGGCTGGAGGCGGCAGGCTGGTTGCCGGGCTATGGGTCGGATTTCCCGGACCCGGCCGGCGGTGTTAGCGGAGGGGCCGCCCCGCGCATGCCCTGGCTGACGCGCCTGGGAATCATCGTTGCCCGGCGCACGGATTCGTCTGCTGGCCAGGCTCGCTCGCAGACGATTGATGAAGTCCGTTCACAGGAACACATCCACGAGCGGCGCGCACGCGAGCTCCTGCCCGGCGCAGAAGACGCGTTCATGCACTAGGCGGCTCAGCCCCTCTCGCGGCCGTGGCCGACCAGCACCTCGTTCATCGACTTCAGTTGCAGCCGCATTGCGCCATCTCGTGCCGTATACAGCGGCAGTTACCGGGTTGCGCCGCAGCCTGCGGGCAAAGCGCGTGATTGTATCGGTGCTGGCTGTCTCGGAACCTACTTGCCGACGATCTCGCCCATCTTGATGTCGACTTCGTAGGTCTCTCCGTCGCGCCAGAACTTGAAGTGCACGATGTCGTTCTTCTTCTTGTTCGTGTTCATCCAGATGCGGAAGTCGGTCGTCATCGTGCCCGGCGTGGTGATGTTGCCGTCTTTGTCCTTCACTTCGGCCGTGCCTGCAATCGTTCCGTCATACTCGAGCAACACGTCCCCAACCTTCACATCCTTGTGGTACGCGTCGTACCACGGGCTGACGCCGCTGACGTACAGGCCTTTCTCGACGCGCGTGTCGAGCAGCTTGTCGCTGGTCCAGAAGCCGGGAAAGGTACTGTTGACGCCGATCGTGCGCGTGCCCAGGTTTTGTGCCGGTCCATCTGGATAATTGATGGCGAGAATCTGGACGTCGTGGTTCTCACCGTCCTTGCAGAACTCCGGTGGCTTGATTGCAAAACCGTGCTCGGCGTTCGGCGCGAAGCCGCTGCCGATCAGCCAGTTCTCGCGGTGGTCAGCTTTCTGCTTTTGCCAGAGTTTGCCGTCGATGTAGATTTCGATGTCGCAGGGCTCTGTGTTCAGATCCGGGTCGGCCGCCCAGCCGCGCAGGGTGTTGTCGCTGGCGGCCCAGAAGCCACCCATCGGCGGAGTGTTTTCTTCCAGCCGGTACTGCTTCGGCGAGCCGCTGACCTCGACCTTCACTCCGCTCGGGTAATTCAATGCGTAGACGCGCACGGTATGCGTCGCGCCGTCCAGCAACGCCGTCGGCGTTGTGCTGACGAATCCGTGGTATGGATCGGGAGTGACCTTGCTGTTGCGGAGCGTGTCACGCTTTGAATTCGCGGGCACCTGCGCGAACAACTCGTTGTCGATCCATATTTCAACGTCAATGCTGCCGGTGCCTGCGTCTTCATCCCACGCCCAGCCCGCCAGCACGACTTTGTTGCAGATGTCAAAGCCGCCGAATGGTGCTTCGTTCGCGAGGCCGCTGCGCGAGTCCACCACGCGGGGACTGCCATCGATCTCGTGTTCGGTGCCGGCCGCGCTGTCCACGGCGAAGACCTGCACTGTGTGCTCAAGGCCGTCATCCAGCTGCTCGGGCCACGGGATGTTGAACGCGCAAGTGTCCGTAGGCGCGATCTTGCGCTTCTTTAGCTCCTCATTCTTTGCATCGGCGGAGAGTTCGCTAACGGTCTCACCGTCTATGCGCACGATCAGCCTGACGGGTGTTTCAGGTGTGTCCGGGTCCCACGCGTAGCCACTGATTCCCTTCTCGGGCGTGGCTTCCTCCAGCTTGCCGCGCGGGTAGGCACCGACCGTCTTGACTCGCGGTGAGCCGCGCAGCTCGGTCTGGCCGTGCTGGTCCTTGCGATAAACGAGCGCGCGCACGACATGCTTCTCGGAGTCCTGAAGCGCTGCCGGCTCGGACACTTCGAACCACCAGATGACACCCAGTGTCTTGTGGTTCTGCTTCTTGTCCGCCCGCACATCGTAGACGACCTTGTCGTCAATCTGGATCTCGACGTACATCGCGGCTTCAGGCTCCGACTTGTCCTGCACCCATCCCTTGATGCGCTTGCCGCTGACCTCGCCCAGTGCACCGCCGAGGTTCGGATTGATCTGCTGGCCCTCGACCGTCTCTATTGCCTCGGGCTTCTCTTCCTCTTTGACCTGAGTCGCCGGCGCAGGATCGGTCTTCGCAGCATCGCCAGCAAGCGCGGTCTTGCCCGTCTTCGCACCCGCGCCTTCGGGCTGAGTGTCCTTGGCACCGCCGGCCGTGCCCTCGCCCCCTTCCGCCCCGATAGTCGGATCAACGCCGCCGTCGGTTGCGCGGTTGTGATCTGCTGGGCCGAGAGGCGTGGCGTCCTGCTTGCCTTCCGCGTCGTCGAGCGCGCTGCCTTCGAGGTCCGGGTTGTACTCAGCACTGATAGGGCTGCCGTTCGCACGCGAGTCGGGGCCGCTGAAGTCGCCGCTCAGCCACGGCAACCAGACCTGATAGCTGACGGCGATCACGACCAGCGCGCCGCAAGCCAGCACCATCAGAGGCCACTTCAGGCCTTTCGACACGATTCGCTCCGGGATGGTTCCGACGTCATGTTAGCCGCCACTCGGTCAGCGGCAATTGAATCCGAACAACTGACTCGCGAAATCGGGACGCTACGAACCCCTCAGCTCCGCCAGTTCTTCGCGCAAAGCCTTCAGCGTCTGGGCCGGTGCGCGGCCCTCCAGCTCGAGCAGGCTTTCCTCAAGAACGGGCACGGCCTGTGAGCCCTTGTCCCATGCACGCATCAGGGCGGCATACGCTCTCAGCCACGCGGTTGCGAGCGGCACATCGCCGGTCTCGGCGATGATCGGGCGGACTTCCTGCAACGTATCGAAGGCTTCCGGGTACTCGCCCAATCCGGTCAACGCAACCGCGACCTCGCACAGTGAATCTGCGTACAGCCCGCGTCCTCCGGTGGTCACGCCCATCCCTGCGGCCTCTCGGGCATATCTCAGTGCGGACTCATAGTCGCCGGCATGGATCGCTGTCTGCGCACGCGCGCGCACCAGGTTCGCCAGGTGATGCTTGAGCGTTGGTTGCTGGCACATTGCTTCGGCCGCGTCGAGGTGCGCGTTGGCGGCCTCAAGGTCCCCCGCCTCGGTGAAGTACCGTGCTGCATTGCCGTGGCCTACCAGCACCTGGACGAGGTCGTTCGTACGCCTTGCGTAGTCGATGACCGTGCCCATTTCAGCCGCAGCGCCCTTATGGTCCCCTGCAAACGACTTGCGGTGCGCGCGCAGCATCATGAAGGCGATCCGAAGGCGGTGGCTGTCCGTACTCTCTGCAAGCGCCTCGCCTTCCTCGATCAGTGCATCGACGTCGCGCCCCATCTCCAGTCCAACCCACGCAAGGTGAACGAGCGCCCGACCGACCATCTCCTTGTTCTCAGCGTGCGCACGCACTTCTTCGAAGCAGGTCAGCGAGTCGGCGTATCGGCCGAGTCGCTGCAGCACATCGGCCAGCATGTCAGCGACGATCGCGCGCTCGGGCGGGTCATCCTTGAGCATGCCGTGCAGGCGCTCGAAGGCTTCCAGCGCGCCGCGATAGTCGTAGTTGAAGCGGGCGTAGTCGCCGCCAGTTCTGAGGAGCCGGCGCTCGGCCATGATGAACCGCTCAACCTCATGCCCGCCCTCGTGCGCCATCCTTGCGTGGCGGGCAAGCTCAAGCCCGAGGGCCGCCCGGTTCAGCCCGGATACGCTCTCGAGAATGTCCAACGCCAGGCCATGCAGCACCGCGCGCTCAGAGGGCGGTTGCAAGCCATAGGCCGCGTCGCGCACTACAGCGTGACGGAACAGGTAGGCGTTCTCTGCACTCGGCAAATCCATCAGCGCAGCCTATCACGCCTGACGACCACGGTGGAACTCGTGCAAGACCTTTGAGGAGGTCGTATAAGCAGGACTCTCAGGCATTCAACCACTCCGGGAGGATTCCGATGCACTGCTTCAATGTTGCGTTTGTGCTCATTGCCGGTTGTCTGCTCGCGTCATCCGTGCAGGCGCAGGCGTCAGTCAACATCACCGGAACAGTTCCTGACGATCGCAGCCACCTCATCCTCGTGGAGGTTGACTTCGGCAGCACGTCCCAGAGCTTAACGCTCGACGTCAGTATCGCCGCAACCGGAGGTACGTCAGGACTCGACGTTGACCTCGTAGACCTTGATGAGCTGGCCGCCAGCGGATCAGCGACCGGCACGATGAATGCTGCGGACTCCGGTACAGGCACGATCGTGATCAACATGACGACCCCGTCCTACTCGGGTGTCCATCAGTTTGCACTTGAAGTTGAAACAGACGCCGCAAACGGGCCGTCGCCATACTCCGGTACATTCTCGTGCGCGACCCTGACCGCAGGCGCCATCGTGAAGGCGGGCTCAAAGAGCTGGCCCTACGTTGACGGCTATACGGTGTTCTTCGGACGGGCATCCCGGCTGGTTACGACGACAAGCTCGGCCGGCACAACGTCACGAGATGTGGTGTGCGAATTCGGCTCGGTCGCGCAGGCCGCAACATTTTACGTTCAGGGACTGTCGTTCTTCGATGACGGCACCATCGACGTATACGAAGTGCTCAGCGGCGGAACGGAAAGCCTGCTGGGCACGCTCACACTCAACACTGGCACTGGTTGGGAAGAAGAAAACAACTTTACAACTTCGGCGCGTTCGGGAACCGTGACGATTCGGCTCAAGATCACGACCGCGCTTACTTCGAGCGCTTTCTACGCGTGGAATGTAGTTGTACCCAACACCGTTGCGATCAGCTCTGGTGGCAGCGGAGGCGGCGGTGGCGGAGGCGGCGGCTGCAGTACAGAAGGCGGTACTGGCCTCAGCATGCTGGCGCTGCTTGGCATCATCTCGTTGGTGGGCGTTGCAGTCCGCTTGCGGTCCTAGATTTCAAAGAGCTTCTTCGTAGCGCCGGGGCGTCGGAATGCCCCGGCGTTGTATTCGAAGCGTTCGACATTCATGCCGTGCTTGTGCACTGCCAGACTAAACAGGCCATGCAGGTGCTCGGCGCGTTTGCCTTCGCCTTTCATGCGCTTGCCGTAGCGGGCGTCGTTCAGCTCACCGCCTCGCATTTCGCGAATCCGGTTCAGCACCTTGTCCTTGTGGCCGGGGAAGTGATCCGAAAGCCAGGTCTCGAACATGGGCGCGACTTCTCGCGGCAGGCGCACCGGCAGCAGTGCCACTCGCTTTGCGCCGTTGGCGGCGGCGCGCTCGACGAGGCCCGGGATATCGTTATCTGTCAGCCCCGGGATGATCGGGGCCAGCATCACCGCCACGTTCACGCCGGCGTCGGTCAGCCGTTTCACGGCCTCAAAGCGTTTCGCGATGGTGCTGGTACGCGGCTCCATAATGCGGGCGATGGACTCGTCCAGGGTCGTGATGCTGACTGCTACACTGGCCGCACCGTGCCGGGCCAGACCGGACAGCAGATCGATGTCGCGGGTGACCAGCGCGTTCTTGGTGATCAGCCCGACCGGGTTCCTGAACTCGGCGAACACTTCAAGCAGACCGCGCGTGACCTTCAGACGTGCCTCCACCGGCTGGTAAGGGTCGGTCACGCCGCTGATGCTGACAACCTGCGGCTCCCACGACTTCTTCATGAACTCGCGGCGCAGCAGCTCAGGCCCGTTGCGCTTGACGTGGATCTTGGTTTCGAAGTCCAGTCCGCTTGAGTAGCCCAGAAACTCATGAAACGGCCGTGCGAAGCAGTAGATGCAGCCGTGCTCACAGCCGCGGTACGGGTTGATCGAGAAGTTGAACGGAATGTCCGGCGACTTGTTCGTCGCGAGAATCGACTTGCTGTCATCCCAGAAGAACTCGGTCTTCGGCGCGGGCGCGTCGGGGTCGAACTCGTTCGGGTCGTACTCGACCTCAATCCGGTCAAACCGGTTGGCCGGGTTGGCAGAGGTTCCACGACCATGGATGGGAGGCGGCGACTCCATGATGAGAGTCTACCACCCCATGCGACATCCACGCTTGGATGGCGCGGGCCGCACGCTATAGTTTCCGCAGACCATTAGGAGAAGCCATGCCTCTCAGCGTACGCGGTGCAGAACAGCTCGCGACCACGACCAAGACCCCACCGATGTGGGAGCCGAACACACCGCGCTGGGTCATCACCCTGCTGCCGTGGGTGCAGGTCAAGGCGGGCGTTTACCGCATCAACCGTGCGATTGACTCGCCGAAAGTCATCCAGGGCCACGCGGCCGGCGATGCGCTGCCGGAGACATTCACGCCCTACGATGAGAAGCCGCGCGAGATCACGCTCAACACGGTGCAGACTGTTCTGAAGATCCACACCCGCGTGCCGGACCTGTACAACCAGCCGCACGACCAGCTGCGCGAGCAGCTGCGCATCGCTGTCGAGGCCGTGAAAGAAGAAAAAGAACGGCAGATATTCAACAACAAGGACTATGGCCTGCTGCACGTCTGCGCCAAGGATCAGCGCATCGCCGGCAAGGGCGCGCCCACGCCCGACGACCTCGACAACATGCTGGCCAAAGTCTGGAAGCGCCCGGGCTTCTTCGCCGCGCACCCTCAGGCGATTGCAGCTTTCGGCCGCCAGTGCACTGCGCGCGGCGTGACGCCGGAGTCAGTCGAGATGTTCGGCGTGCCGTTCATCAGCTGGCGCGGCGTGCCGATTGTGCCCAGTGACAAGCTGCCGATCACCAAGGGCAAGTCCTCGTTCGTGCTGCTCCGCGTCGGCGAGGCCGAGCAGGGCGTAGTCGGGCTGCACCAGGCCGAGCTTGGTACACCCGAGCTGCAGAGCCTGGCCGTGCGCCACATGGGAATCGACAGCAACGGCATCAGCAGCTACCTGATCACCTGCTATTACTCGATCGCCGTGCTGGTGGATGACGCACTGGCGGTGCTTGAGAACGTCGAGGTATAGAACGTGTTGCGGCCGTCCCGGCCGCAGTGCGGGCAAGATGCCCGCAACACAAATAGAGGCAAACCATGTGTGAGCAACCCAACATGCTCGATCCGGCCGTGCGCGAAGAAATCCGCGCCACGGTCCACGCCGCCATGACCGAGTTCATGGCCACCATGATGGGCCAGGCAATGGCCATGCGCGCAGGGATGGGCATGCCTGCCATGCCCGCAGGCATGAAACCGCCCGCGGCCCCAATGCAGCCACCCGCCGCCATGCCGATGCAACCGCCGGCCGCTGCTCCGGTGCCGGCCGCGCAAGGGCAGGATGCGGGCGAGCGCCCGACAGCCCAACTCGTTGGCGGCAGCGACAAGCCGACCCATGGCGACATCTCGCTCGACTTCGTAATCCCGAACGTGCTGCCGCTGGAACGCCCCCGCAAGATCGGCGGCCGAAAGTTCTACTTCCTGCAGAGCACGGAGCCCGAGCCAAACGTAGGCGACCGCGCCAACTTCGTCGCCCCGACGGCCGGAGGAATCGCGCAGCCACAGAAGACCAAAAGCGGCTGCGAGTTTAAGCCGACCCCGTCGGCCTAGGCGGGGCACTAGGGCTCGGGGGGTTCCCACGCCTCGGGCATACTCGCGACACGCGCCCGCAGACGCTGGGCGGTCTCTTCCAGCGAGTGGGCCTCCAGCATCTTGATGCACGTATGGGCCAACCCCTCGTCGCGCGCCAACTGGGCGTTCGAGAGGGCAATCGTGATCTCCGCGGTGCGCTCCAGCAGCGGTTGCATGGACTCCTCGTCGCCGACTTCGAGCAGGCACTGGCACAGCGTCAGCAGTGACGCGGCCGTGTGGTAGTGGTCCGGCCCAAGTTCGGCCTCGACGCTGGCGACGCTTTGCCTGGCCATGTCGATGGCCTCCTCGGCACGGTCAAGCTCACACAGGCAATCCGCCAACTCGCGCTGCATGATGCCACGCATCATCAGGTTTTCGTGCGGCGACAGCTCGCTGAGTTCGAGCGCTCTGCGGTACTCCTGTTCGGCTTCACCGAATCTGTCGGCGCTCATCAGGTCGCCTGCCAGATGATATGCATGGATGTATTTGAGATGTGGTTTCTCGGCCAGGGAAACCTCCTCTTCGGCGCCTACTTCGCGCTGAAGCGCAAGCGATTCGTCGGTGCGGCCCAAGCGCCTGTAAATGCCGGCCAACAGGCTGCGCACAGGGCTGTTTCCGCGGCTGTCGGGGCCCTCGGCGAGAATCTCCTCGTAGGTCTCGGCAGATTCCTCAAGCTCGCCCGAATCGCGCAACGCACACGCCAGCGAAAACTTTGCCCAGCGAGCGTTCTTGGAATTGGGGTCAGCACGCTCGAATATCCGCAAGGCGTGGCGAAGCAGCTCGACGGCTTCTCCGGGCGCGCCTGCGTGGAATTCGAATAATCGGGACCGCGACATCAGGTGCGTGGCGTACTTCTCGCTTTCCTCTCCGTATATGCTGCGGCAAATTGCGTCAGCACGGTCATGGAGCAGAAGCGCCTGGCCGAAGTAGTCATCAAGATCCCGAACGTCTTCGGGCAGAGCGTGACGCGCCTCGTATAAACGTATCCGGTAGACGTCGGCGAGCTGAAGCAGCGGGCGGATCAGGTCGGGGTGGTCTGGGCCTTGCTCCGCCTCGATCTCCCGCAGCATGCCCGTGGCGTATTCCTCGCGCATCCTGTCCATGCGCCTCTGCAAACTCTGGTATTCATCCTGGCGGTTGAGCTGCGCCATCACGAGGAATGCGAGATACTCCAACGCACGAATGGTCTTGGGCACGTCGTACGCTGCTTCTGCGTCTTCCAAAGCCTTCCGGGTAAGCCGTTCGGCCTCGTCGCGCTTTTCGTCGAGAAAGGCCCGTTCCGCCTTCTTTAGCCATTCAGGATCGTCATCTCGCATATGTGTAAGGTTATCAGCCCGGTAGCGGATGCCCGAACAGAAAGAGCCCCCACAATTGCGGGGGCTCTGTTGGTGTCCTGTGCAAACTAGCCTATCACTTCCTCCACTCCTCAATGCCGCTCAGGAAGTTGTCGAGTTGCATTTCGCCCAGCTCGCCCTTGTCGCGTGAGCGGACGTTGATGGTTCCGGCTTCCTGTTCTTTTTCGCCGAGCACGATGGCGTACGGGACCTTCTGCAGGCTGGCTTCGCGGATTTTGTAGCCGACCCGGTCGTCCTTAAAATTCACCTGCGAGCGCAGGCCGAACTCCACCAGCTTGGCGTTGATCAGTTTGGCGTAGTCGCTGAACTTCTCGCTGACCGGGATGATCTGCACCTGCAAGGGCGCCAGCCAAAGCGGGAACGCACCTGCGAAATGCTCGATCAGGATGCCCATGAAGCGCTCCACGCTGCCGTAGCACGCACGGTGGATCATCACCGGGGTGTGCCTTGCACCATCCGCGCCGATGTATGCGAGCTTGAAGCGCGCCGGCATGCTGAAGTCGAGCTGGATGGTGCCGCACTGCCAGCTCCGGTTCAGGCAGTCCCGGATGTGGAAGTCGATCTTCGGCCCGTAGAACGCGCCGTCGCCCTCGTTGAGCTGGTACTCGATGTCCTTCTCTTCGAGGGTTTCTTTCAACGCGGCCTCGGCCTTCTCCCATACCTCGGCGTCGCCGATTGCCTTCTCGGGCTTGGTTGAAAGCTCGATGTGCACGTCAGTCAGGCCGAACGCACCGTAGATCTCGTGGAAGAAATCGATCAGCATCCCGATCTCGGACTTGATCTGGTCCGGGGTGCAGAAGTGGTGCGCGTCGTCCTGGGTAAAGGCCTGCACGCGGAACAGCCCGTGCCGCACGCCTGACAGCTCACGCCGGTGCACAAGCCCCATCTCCGCGATGCGCAGCGGGAACTCGTTGTGGCTGTGAAGCCGGGTGCGGTACAGCATCAGGTGGCCCGGGCAGTTCATCGGCTTGACCGCCATCGGCCGTTCTTCGTCGACGTTCTGGTTGATCTTCTCCGGGTCCTTCTCGTCACGCAGCTTCATCTTGGTGAAGAACATGTTCTCCATGTAGTTGTCGTAGTGGCCGCTGGTGTGCCACATGTGCTCGGACAACACGATGGGAGTCTTCACTTCCTGGTAGCCGCGTCGACGCAGGTTGCCGAGCATGAAGTCGACCAGCAGGTGCCAGACGGTCGCGCCCTTCGGGTAGAAGAACGGAAAGCCCGGCGCGTCTTCATCCATGAAGAACAGCTCGAGCTGCTCACCCAGCACGCGGTGGTCGCGCTTGCGGGCTTCTTCGAGGAACTTGAAATGCTCCTCCAGCTCGGCCTTGCCGAAGAACGCGGTGCCGTAGACGCGCTGGAGCTGCTCGCGCTCGGCGTCGGCGCGCCAGTAGCTGCCGCTGACCTTGGTCAGCTTGACGTGCTTGAGCCAGCCGGTGTCGGGCACGTGCGGGCCGCGGCACAGGTCGATGAAATCGCCGTGCTTGTAGAAAGTCAGTTCCTCGCCGCGGTCCTTGATGCCGCCGACCAGTTCCTGCTTGAACTTGTTGTGCCCGCCGTCGATCGCCTTGTAGCGCTGGTAGAACTCGTTGGCTTCGTTGAAGTCGCTGACGCAGCGCACGAACGGGTGCCCGGCCTTCACGATCTTGGCCATCTCGGCCTCGATCTTTGGAAAGTCGTCCGGGGTGATCTTCTGGTCGGGCAGGTAGATGTCGTAGTAAAAACCCTCGTCCACGACCGGCCCTATGGTGAGCTGGGCCTTCGGGAAGATGCGCAGGATGGCGTCGGCCATCAGGTGCGCGGCCGAATGGCGCAGCACCTCAAGCGACTCGGCATCCTTCTTGGTGAGGATCTGCACGTTCGCACCGTCGGGCAGCTCTCGCTGCAAATCGACGACTGAGCCGTTGACCCTGGCGGCCACGGCTACACGTGCAAGTCCATCCGAGATTGATTTGGCGAGGTCCGCGGCTGAGGCGCCGTCAGACAATTCCTTCGCGCTACCATCCGGCAGCTTGACGCTGATCATGGTTTTTCTCCTCTGATTGTGACGGATACGAACCGACACAGTTTCCAGCCCGACGGATACGGCCCGTCGTGCCAACACATGAACGATAAGCTAGCGGGATTTGTTTCAGGGACAAGCTGGTGATTGGTGAATAGCGACGGGCAGCTTCCAGCCACTAGCTATTAGCCACTTTGCGACAGTAGCCGTTTTCGCCGTACCAGTCCGCGGCGGCCTTCAGACTCTCCTTCAACGGCCTGAACTCCATACCCAGCTCTTCGCGGGCCTTGGTGTTGTCATAGTTGAACGAGTGCAGTGGATAGCGGGCGACGGCGGCGATCATGTTCAGCCATTGGGGCAGGAAGTAGGTGCTGTAGATGGCCAGCTTGAGCGTCCAGTTGGGCAGCGACGGCCGCCATGGGGCGCCGGCTGTTTCGCGCAGCAAGCGACCCATCTCGGCTACGGTCAGCGTTTCGCTCACGCTCAGGTAGCGCTCGCCGGGCTTGCCCTTTTCCATGCACAGACGGTGCTGGCGGGCACAGTCGTCCACATCCACGCAGCCGACCGGCACTTTCACCCACATCGGGTACAGCCCGCGTATCAGATTCAGAACCATCTGCCCGGTCGGTGTGGGGCGCACGTCGCCTCGGCCGATGGGCGCGCCGGGATTGATGATCACGACGGGAAGGCCGCGCCCCGCGAACTTCAGCGCCTCATGCTCTGAAATGAACTTGCTGCTGATGTACGGGTTGTTGAGTGGGCCGAAGTTCCAGACCTGCTCCTCGGTCACCGGCGCGTTGGGTCTGCGAGGGGCGCCGATCGCGGCGATGCTGCTGGTGTGCACTACACGCTCGATTCCGAGCTCCAGCGCCGCGCCCAGCGCATTGCGTGTGCCTATCACGTTGGCTTGCAGAAACTCGTCATAACCGCCGGAGAGGTTGTAGAGGGCGGCGCAGTGATACAGGCGATCGCAGCCATCGAGCGCCTTCCGCAGGCTATCGCGGTCTCGCAGGTCGCCAATTGCGTGCTCGACCTCCAGCCCCTCAAGGTTCGTGAGGGGACTGCTTTCACGGCGGAAGACCTTGACCTGCTCGCCATTGGCAAGCAACTCGCGCACGATGGCCGCGCCAACAAAACCCGTCCCACCTGTAACCAGCGCCCTCTTGCTCATAACTAGACATTAGAGTCCCTGGCCTGCAGGTCATGGGGGCGTTTGGAAGCCGCCTGTGCTTTTGTTGCCGATTCCGTCTACAATCACGTCATGCCAGATGACGACCAGAATGACTTCATGCCCGTGGACGAGCACACCCTGCTCGAGGTGGGCTCCGATTCGGCCGCGTCGCAACAGTCCGATCAGCCCCCCACCGAGCCCGAGCTGAATCTCCAGTTCGGGCAGGTCAAAGTCACGCGGGAGCTGGGCGCGGGCGGCATGGGCAAGGTCTACAAGGGCCATCACCTCGGCCTGGACGTACCGGTGGCCGTGAAAACCATGTCTGAGGCACTGGCGCGCGATGCAATGGGCCGCCAGCGATTTCTGCGCGAAGCCCGCACGGCCGCAAAGCTGGACCACCCGAACATCGTGCGCGTGCTCGACGTCGCAGAAGAGAGCGGTATCCCGTACATCACGATGGAGTACGTCGACGGTACGGACTTGTCTGCGCTGCTGAAGAAACACGGGCCGCTGGACGGCATGGCCGCGCTGAAAGTAATCGCGCAGGTTGCCGACGGGCTGGCACATGCGCACGCGTTGGGGATCGTCCACCGCGACATCAAGCCGCACAACATTTTCGTAGGCAAGGACGGCCGGGTGAAGCTGGGTGATTTCGGCCTGGCGCGCGCCGTTGAGCAGACGACGGAGCTGACCATGCCCGGGGCGGCAATCGGGACGGCGCACTACATGAGCCCCGAGCAGTCTAACGGCCACGACATCGACCAGCGCTCCGACATCTACAGCCTGGGTATCACGGCCTGGCACCTGATCACGGGCTCGCCGCCGTACTCGGGCACTACGCCCGTCAGCATCGCCGTGCAGCACGTGAACAACGACGTGCCCTATGAGCGGGAGAAGTTCGGCCACCTGCCGGACGCCGCCGTCTACCTGCTGATTGCCATGACGAATCGCGACGCAAATCAGCGGCCGAGCGCCAATGATGTCCGCGACCAGCTCACGCAGATGGTCGGCGGCAACGTGCGTTTGGGTTCACTCGAAGACCTGCTGAAGCACGGCTCAGTCAGCCAGTACGTGCCGGCCGCTCCGACGCCGAACCCGCCCAGCGCCATGCCGGCATTCAGTCAGCCGCAGATGCAGCAGCCGATGCATATGCACAGCGGCATCCCGCCCCAGTATGCGCACCCGAGCAGCACCAATTCCTCGAACAAGCTGCTGTGGATCGCGCTGGCTGTGGTTGCCGTGATGATTCTGCTGTTCGGCGGCTGTGCGATCATGATTGCTGCGGCGAACGCGTAGCGCGCTGAAGCCAAAGGCGCACCACCACATAGATTACCGTCAGCCCGATGTTCACGCCGACATTCACGTAGATGAGCGCCTTTACCGAAGCGCCCGAGAGCGTCGCGATGATCACGATCGGCGACATGATGCCGAGCAGTACGATCGAGTCGATCATCACCGGCGTTTTCAGTCGGTCACGGGACACCATGGCCTGGCTGATCACGATATTCACCGGCACGAACACGAACGCCACGGCCATCAGCTTCACATAGGTCTGCGACCAGAGCACAAGCGCGGGCTCAGGGTTGAACAACTCGGCAATGCGATCTGCGAAGACGTACACCGGAATTGTCAGGCACAGGCCCATCACGGTCGCGAACACCACGGCCAGACGTTCCTCATGGTCTGCGCGCTCCGGCTTGCCCGCACCCAAGCTGGTCGCCACCAGCGTCTGCGCGGCAGCCCCCCAGCCGAACGAAAGCAGAATGAGCATCAGCTCGATCTTCAGCCCTACGAAGATTCCGCCCAGCACATTGTGGTCGCCCCCGCCCGCCTCCTGCATGCTTCGGATCATCACTCCGCCTGCAATGCCGCGCGCCGCGATCTGGCCGTTGTTCCAGACTCCGATCCGAAGCAGCGCAATGACCGTCTTGCCCTTCGGCCAGAGCCAGTTCAGCTTGCCGCGCAAGTGCCCACGCCAGAGCCCATAGCCGAGCAACGCAACGCCGGCAATGCCGCGCGCGGCCACAGTCGACCACGCGCTGCCGATTACGCCCATGCGCGGCAGATTCAGTCCCTGTGCAGTGTTGATGATGAAGCCGGGCAGGAATCCCGGATACGGTCCCTGTCCATAGATCAGCATCAGGCCAAATAGTGCATTCAGAAGATTGCTCAGCATGAAGAACGCAAGGAACAGCCCCGTGCGGCCCAGGCTGCGCTCTAGCGTCGTGAGATAGAGAAACATGCCGGCCGTAATGCCACCGCCGAGCATGATGCGGAGATACTCGGCGCTCTGCTCAAGCTGCCAGCCTTCCTTTGCGCCCATGGCCGTGGCGATCTGCTCTGCCAGGAAATAGCCGGGTATTGCCATCGCCAGCGACAGCGTTACCACGAAGCCTGTTGCACGAAGTGCGACGCGGCGCAGGCCCTCGTCATCCTTCTGCCCCACGCGCCGCGCGAGAATCACACCTGCGCCCGCGATCGGGCCATTGAACAGGATTGTCTGGAAAGTAGTAATCGGATCGCATAGCCCGGTAACACTGATTGCACCGGCGCCTTCTGCGCCCCCTAGCTGGCCCACCAGTAGTGTATCGACAAGGTTGAACAGAGCGTGGCACGCCAGCCCGAGCACGAGCGGCAACCCGAAGAACAGCACGTGCCGCGCCAGGCGCGAGTCTTTGATCAGCCAGCTCATCCGGGCGCGATTTCAACCAGACGCTCGCTCGGCCGCAAGCCATCCGGTGCCGTGAAGCAAACAAGCAGGCGGATCCGACCGACTTCCTGCCCCCGTGCCGCCAGGTAGTCAGTCAGCGCGCGGGCGTAATCGCGCAGTTGCTGGCCGTGTTCCGACTCCGCGTGTTCAGCGAGATCGACCTCTACAGCATCGGTCTTGTAGTCAACGATCTCGAAGTCTCCGTCGCCGATTGCGCGCAGCAGGTCGAGCCGCTTGGGGCCGTCCGGTGTCATGATTCCAAACTCCGGCAGCACGCTTGCGGCAGTTTGAAGGGTCTCCAACGCTTCCGCCGCTCGCGATACGTGGCGCAGGGCGCGGGCGTCCAGCACGCCTGTTTCGGCGCCGCGCAGCCGGCGTTCCAGTTCGGCGTGGACGAGTGTGCCGAACTCGGCGGCTTCGGGGTCCACTGCCGGCACGTGCGTAGCATCGGCGAGCGGTGCGACAAGCGAGACATCGATGCCACTTGGCAGGCGCAACACGCCGTCCTTCAATGCTTGGCGGGCCGCTTCGATTGCAGGCGTGTGGGGGCGGGGTTGCATGCGATCTACCGAGGCGGGCCAGTGCATGGCCAGGCCGGCGTGGCTTGAATCCGCGCCCCACTCGCGGACACCGATCGCGCGCAATAGCTGGTGCGCCCAGACCTCGCGATCGAATTCACTTCCGGCCCTGAGGCTGCCGACGAGCATGAGGCGCTGCGCGGCACGGGTCCACGCCACATACAACGCCCGCTTTTCCTCTGCGAGGCCGCGTTCTCTGGCCGACGCCCTCGCCCGCCACGCGGCGAAATCTGCGCGGTAATCACCGCGATCGTCTTCATCAAGGCTCTTGAGATAGAGGCCCAGTGGCTCTCCGTCTTCTTCGGGCAGGTCGCGATAGAGGCCGCCGCTTCCACCCCGCAAGTCTGAGCCAAGATCGGGCAAGATCACCACGGGGAACTCAAGGCCCTTGGACTTGTGAATCGTCATCAGTCGCACGCCATCGACATTCTGATCGGGGACGCCCTGGCTTTCGTCTTCTGCGCGGTCGATGCGGTCCCGAAGCTCGCGTATCAGCGGCGCAAGCGATGGCAACTCGTGCTGCATGCCACGCACCAGCTCAAGCATCCGCGCAACGTTTGCAAGGCGCTGCTCTGCATCGGGGCCACAGCCGACGCTCAGCGAATAGCCGAATGCAGACAGCGCCTCGCCTAGCAGCATTGCAGGCGCGTCACGCCCTGCGCGTGCCCGCAGCCGGTCAAACTGTTCAAGAAACCGGGCCGCTTGCGGAGGGGAATCCGCCCAGTTCCTCAAACGATGCAGAAGCGGTAGACGGGAAGTCTCGGCGAATGCAAGTCGCGTGAGCGCGGTGTCGCTGAGCCCGGCAAAGGGCGAACGCAAGAGTGCGAGAACCGCGACATCGTCGGCCGGGTTCGCAAGCGCAGAAAGCAGGTTGATGCAGTCCAGCGCTTCCTGCGTCTGGAACATGCCGCCTTCGCCCACGACCAGAAGCGGCAAGTTCCGCCGGGCGAACGCGTTTCGGTAAAGCGCGTTTCGTGTGCCGCGACGGACGAGAATCGTGATGTCGGAATACGCGAGCCCGTCTTCGACATGCAGACGCTCGACCAGCTGTGCTATGTATTCCGTCTCGTCGTCCGCGTTCGCATCGGGCAAAACGTGGAATTCAACTGGATGGTCTTCGTCTGAGTGCGCCTCACCATCGCCGCCAAACCGCATGTCCTGCGGGCGGGCGTCAAAATCTCGAAAGACTGGACGCGAAAACACGCTCCGGAAGACTTCGTTGCCGAGCTCAAGCACTGGACGCACGGTCCGGTAGTTATTCTCCAGCCGCACGATTCCGCTGCGGCGCTCCGGTGTATCTTCACACTCGAGTTCCCACGGCGGGCTGATGGCACGCGCGGCAGCATTCGACTTCTCGTTGCGGGCGGGAATCCACTCGAGCGCTCGGTTGAACACACGCACGTCGCTTCCCCGGAAGGCGTAGATCGACTGCTTGGGATCGCCAACCGCAAAGAACCGGCCAGGGGCTTCGGATTCCTCGGTCAACAGGCTGAAAAGCTCGGCCTGCGTTGGATTGGTATCCTGGTACTCATCCACCAGCATGTAGCGCACTTCGCGGATCGCCCGTCGGCGCACGTCGGCGTCATCACGAAGCAATTGAAGCGCGCGCAGTTCCAGGTCCAGGAAGTCCAGCCCGCCGGCACATTCCCGCGCATAGGCCTCGCACAGCGCATCGAACACTTCCCACAAGTCGCGGGCGACCAATCCGATTCGCCGCTCGAATGCCTCGTCGAATGCAAACGTCAGCACGTCACCGGCTGCGGCCAGTGCCGCAGCGGCCGCCAAGACTTGGTCACGCACGCGATCAAGCCCGGCCAGGTCATGCTTCCAGTTGCCCTTCGCGCCCCTGGGCTTCGAAGGCGTTCCATCCTTGTTCAGCAACTCGGCTACCAGCGCCTCCAGGTCTCTGCGCCCGGCGGCCGCACGCAAAGTCTGAACCTGCTCAAGTAGCTTGTCGCCCGGCTTGGCGCCCTCGGCTGTCGCAAACTCGATGCGGCCAATTGCGGCGACGGTTGCCCCCACGTGCTCGTCGAGCATGGCGTTGTATTGATTGCGGCGCCGCAGGATCTCTGAGTCAGGGTCCGCCCATGCTTCGGCAGCGCGTTGCAGCGGTCCGCGCACGGCCGCTCGATCCCGCAGCATATTGGCCAACGAATCCGTCAACGCGTACAGCCTCACGACGCTGCCCAGCCGCACGAGTGCAGGCGTCAGTGCGGTGCGCTCTGACGACTCGCTGCGAAACAGGACGTCGCGAATGGCACGTTCGCGCGCGAGCGCCTGGGCTCGCTCATCCAGAATGGGCGCCCGTGGCTCGAGTCCGGCTTCCCATGCATAGTCACGCAGCAGGCGATGGCAGAATCCGTGAATCGTGGAAATGCGGCACAGTGCAAGCTCCGACTGTGCCTGCTTCAGCCTCGCAAGCCGCGTCTTGTCGGTGACTTCGCCGATGCGTGCAAGCAGCAACTCCTGAACGCGCTCACGCATCTCGGCTGCTGCCTTTTCGGTGAACGTGAAAGCAACGATCTCGGGAACGGTCGCGAGACCTTCTTCAAGAATCGCCAGGTAGCGCAGCCCCAGGACCTGCGTCTTGCCCGCGCCCGCACCCGCGCTGACAAGCATGTCACGCGAAAGGTCCAGCGCCGCCCGCTGGCCGTCGTTGAGCCTTGCTGCCGAAGCGAGTGCGTTCATGCCTCCTCCGTATCCGGCAGGTAGACGTGCGCGACTTCGAGCTCGCCTGAGGCCATCCGTGCCTGTCGCTCGGCGATGACATCATCTCGACGGGCGCAGCCTGCGGCGTAGTCGCAGTACTTGCAGGCCTTTTGCGGCGCGGCAAAGGGAGTATGCATAAACACTCCGTTTCGCATGGCGGCCAGCATCCGCGCGAGGCGCTGTGGAAGTTGCTCAAACACCAGCCGGGCGACATCAAACGCCGGCTTGTTGTTGCGTTTCGTGACGTCGATTTCCTGGATCGCGCCTTCTGGCGGCACTCGTAGGTACGCCATGCCACGTGGAGGCGTACCCGCAAGCTGCGAAATAGCCGACAAGTAGGCAGCGAGCTGGAATGCCTTGCCGTCGCGCACCTCCGCAGTCGTTTTGGTGTTTCCGGTTTTGTAATCAATGATCTCGAGCCCGTCGGGGCCTTCGTCGACGCGGTCCACACTGCCCTGAAGCTTGAGACTTCCGCCGGGCACCAGAAGCTCAAGCGTGTCGGCATACGTGTCAGGGCGTGCTTCAGTCGGCGCGTCGCCACGCCCGAAGTCGAACTCTGCAAAGCGAATTGCACGCCCCTCGGCGTTGCGGCCGAGCTCGAACTCGACAAATCTGGCCAACAGCCCGGTGCCCAGCCCGTCGTCGGCGAAGCCCGGCAGTCCCGCAGCCACCAGCTTCTTCACGCCCTCCCAGAACGGGCCCTCGGCCGGGTTGGTCCGGCAGGCATAGTCGAACGCTCGGGCCATCAGATCACGGCCGATGCGTCGTGCATTGTCCGCGTCTTCGCCGATAGCCAGCAGGCTGACCGGCTGTCGTTGCACAGGGTCATCCAGCACTGCGGCCTGCCCCGCCTCCTCACGAAGCAGCAACACCCAGCGCTCAAAGGTGGCATGCAGAAGCGTGCCTACGGCCGACGGCTTGGTATCGAGCGTGGGTTCATCATGCGCTCGCGCCTTTACCACATAGCGCGACCAGAAACGCTGCGGACACTCGACATAGTTGTCGATCTGGCTGGCCGAAAAGGTCTGGCGCGCGTCACCTGTTACGGCGTAGCGGACTGCCAGATCCCCATGCGGGCCGATTACGCCTTCGTACTCGCCGGGCGGCGATGCCATGTCCGTCCGGGCAAGTTCGATGCATCGGCCGGACACCCCGGCCACGAGCGCCGACGAGTCAAGCGCCAGCGCCGCCTGCGGCTGGGCGTGCTCACGCTCCATCCCCGCGAGCAGCATGGCCGCACGCGCGGCGACATCAGCTTGCGACGTCGGAACATCCCCCGCCTGTGTTGCGGGCAGATCCTCAAGCTTCCCGGCGCCCAGACAGCGCAGCAGTCGGACGAGTGGCGTGGCGGGAACGCACGGCGTGTCTCCCTCATTCGCCGGGAGCATCAGTGTAGCCGGACCGGACGCAGCCAGCAGCGCATGTGCCAACAGGTAGTCTGCCTGCGCTGTAACATCAATCGGCGAGCAGAGTTCGCGCGCAGCAACCTTGCCGAGCACCGCCGCCAGCCCTTCTTCACCCGACGGCGGCAGGAACATCGTCTGCTCTTCACTGAGCGGCAGATCCCGGTCGGTCAGGCCCAGCACAATCAGTCGACCGAAGCTGACTCCTCGCAACTCGCGCAGTCCCAGCACGCGTACCCGTTCGCCGCCGGCTTCAGCCGGACGCACACTGCGTGTCCGGGCCTGCTCAACGAGTGCGCGCATGATGTCGAACACCGGCAAGTCGGAATTGCCCGCGCGGGCGAATTCTTCCCGCATCTCTCGCAACAGCGCCGTGAATGCGTGCAGAGCATCTGCACGCAACGCCGCTCCCGAATCTCGCGCCCGCATGTCTGCGCGAGCGATGTCATGAGCGCCGGAAGCCTTCAGCAATGACTCCAGTGCGGCAAAGAATGCAACAGGACGCGTCCGCCGCCGCGCGAATGGGCGTAGAAGGTCAAGCACGCCAACCATGTGCTCGCGGATTTCGGCCCAGCCGTCTGGATTCTTCGCGTTGAGCCTATCGAGCCAGTTGGTCTGGACGTCACCACCAACGACCCATGCATCGCGCGTTGCAGCCTCCAGCGCGGCACGCACGGCCACGGGGTCTTCACTCCCGAACGGCAGGAACGGAGAAGCCAGGGCGTCGATAACATCATTGCGACCCAGCCCGCCAATGGCTGCGCGGACAAGGTCAAGCAGTGCGGCAACGGGCGCGACCTCGTCCAACGGAATCTCAAACGGCGCGTCGAAAGGCACTCCGGATTCGCTGAATATCTCCTCAATGAGTTCGCGGTATGCGCCTGTCGTCGGCATGGCAACGCAGATGTCGCCCAGCCGGCTGCCTTCACGGTGCGCGAGCTTGATCAAGCGCGCAGCCTCACGCACTTCATTTGCACGGGTGCTCGGTCGAAGGACAATCAGCCCGGCCTCACCGGGTACATCCTCCAGCCAGTTCTCGCACAAGTCGGCCAGGGGGCGGCGCGGCCAATCACCCTCCTTGAGAACATATCCTTCGGTCTCGAACATCAACTGCTGGGAGACATCGTGTGCATCCGCGATATGCCTCAGCGTGTCACGATTGCCGCGCAAAATCATCAGACAGCGCTGCGCACGCCCGGCGAGCGAGGAGATGAACGCACGCCTGGCGGGAGTGATCCGGTCGAGGTCGTCCACAACAAGCAACGCGGGTGCGACGTCGGCATGCTCGGCCGCAAGCCAGAGCGCATCTTCAGGATCGTGGCAGCCGAGCTCGTCCAACCTCTCGATGTAGCGCCTTACCACTCCACCGAACAGCACACCGCGACCTCCAAGCGCAGGCAGCCATGTGGCCAAACGCTTTTCGGCACGCTCATGGGGCGGAATCGTCTGGGCCAGCCGTTTCCATGCGCCAAGCAGCTCATCTACCAGCGCGCGCCCGGCACGGCGATTCTCGCCCAATTCGGCCAGTGTGTCCGAGAGCGCCCCGAAGAAGTCGAAGTCCCGCTCAATCTCACCCCGCAGACGCAGCTTCGGCGCACACAAACGCAGTAACTCACGCGCCACGCGATCAGGTGTGCCTTCGGGATAGAGCTCACCGGCGAGCCTGCTGATGGATCGACTGCGTCGCTCATTCGCAGCGATGTAGACCACCGGCGCGGGAGCAAACGGCTCGGCCGTGCGGGCCGCATCTCGCAGCAGCGACGCGACGTATTCTGAGACGTCGGCCCCCAACGGCACACGCATGATCTCAATCGCCATGGACCGAGTGTACTAGCGAGTGCGACAGAGACGGAGTGTTGAGAAACCCGTGGCCGGCAACGAGAGTCCATCGAAGGAACACGCAAATACAAACGGGGAGGGCACCGTGCCCGTGCACGGGGGCTTAGAAATGGGCCTTTGTGGCTAGACGGCGCGGTTGGTAGTCCATGGGCGTCTCGGGAAGTCGCGGTGTGTATCCCTACTTGCTGCACAACTCGCTGCACTTTTTTTATGCCGTCTCGGCTTTCGGGGTGTCGAGGCTCGGGAGTTTGGCGACGGCCAGCGCATCGTCGCCAATGCTGGTGTGGGTGTAGTAGTCCATCGTCAGCGTGATGCTGCTGTGCCGGGCCAGCCTTTTCGCCTGGTGGGGCATCACGCCGGCGCGGGCAAGGTTCGTGATGAACGTGTGCCGCAGGGCGTGGAAATCCGCGAAGCCCTCTTCGGTCTCGTACTCGACGCCCGCGGCCGTCAGGTCCGCGCGGATCATTTCGGCGGTGTGCGAGCTGGCCGGCATGTTGAACGCCAGCGCGCTTGGCAGCTTGTCGCTCAGGTGCAGACGCAGCGCGCCCACCAGGCCAGGCGTCAAAGGCAGCGTCGCCACGCGACGGTTCTTCGCGTTCCTGGCCTCCACGGTGACCGTAGGCTGCGCGCTGGACAGGTCGAAGGCGCTGCGCGTCAAGGTGGCGATCTCATTAGCACGGAGCCCCGTCTCCAGCGCCATGCGGTAGATCAACGCCCGGTCACTGCCGCTTACGCTCCAGACCACCGGGCCGGCCTCGGCAGCTACCACCAGCTCGCGGGCCTCCCGAAGCGTCAGGGCGCGGCGCTGGTGCTTGCGGGCTGCCTTCGCGTTGAGGCCCTTGAGCTTCGCCAGCGGGTCCGCGTTCATCCTCTCCGGCGTTGCCCAGCGGGTGAACGACTTGCAGGCCGCGAGGCGGTGGTTGTGGGTCCAGTTGGAAATGCCGTCTGCCAGCCTCAGCTTGTCGCCTGCGACCTGAACGCGGTCACGGGTGATATCGGCAAGCGTCTCGCAGCCGGCGGCTTCGAAGATCCGGAGGGCGCGGGAGTAGACCGTCTGAGCCCACTTGCTTGATGCGCCCTCAGCGATCAGTACGGCCTTGTAGTCGGCCAGGTGGTTCTGGATGGACTTCGCGGCGTGTTCCTTGTGCTTGTCGAGCACCCCGAAGGCGATCAGACGGGCGCGGACCTTGCCGGGCATGGCTTCCACCGCACGCACCAGGCGTTCGTCGGGCAGTCTGCTGTTGAGCCGGCAGACAACCAACTCCCCGATGGTGCGCTCCAGGTACTCTGACTCTTTCTTGTCCCGGTAGCCGCTCACGCGCCGGCGGAATCCCCTGTGGTCCTTGAATTCAATTCGCCAGACACGCGATCGCTTGCCGTTGGCGTGCTTCAACTGAAATACGCTCATGGGTTCCTGCCTTTCTGTTGGCCTCCGAGTTTAGGCGGGCGTGCGACATGCACATCCGGACATAATCAAGATTATCCCGCGGCCAGCGGGTGCGCCTTCCGAAGCACCCTGCGCAGGCGCGCGATCGACAGCGCCACGTACACCGTTGTTGTGCCGAGACTCGCGTGCCCGAGCAGCTCCTGCACGGCCCGGATATCGGCTCCATGCTCGACCAGGTGCGTCGCGTAGCTGTGCCGCAATGTGTGAGGCCCCACGGCGCCGGTCAGCCTGGCCGGGCGCAGGTAGCGCTGCACGACCTCGTACACGCCTTGCCGACGCAGCCGGTGGGCGCCCCGGGTCAACAGCAACGTCTCGGGGGCTGTGCGCTCAACCCGGCCCTTGCCGACAACGACGCGCGGCCGGCCGTGCTGCAGCCATGCGTGGACGTGCTCAAGGGCCTCGCTGCTGATCGGCAGCATGCGTGTTCTGCCACCCTTGCCGTGCACGCGCACGAGCTGCTGGTCACTGTCCACGTCGCCGAGCCGGAGCTTGCACGCCTCGCTCGCGCGCATCCCCGTGGCGTAGAGCAGGTGAAGCAAAGCCCGGTCGCGCAGCGCCAACGGAGTGCGGCCCTTCGGTGCCGCGAGCAGACGCGAGACCTGGATCTCGGACAGCACCAGCGGAAGGCGCACACGTTTTGTCGTGTCGCTCAGCCGGCGGGCCGGGTCACGCCGGCCGGGCGTCTCCGCTGACACAAACCGGAAGAACCCGCGCACGCTGGCATTCGCGCGCCTCGAGCTGGATGGCCCGAGCCCGATATCGGCCAGGTGGTCAACGTGCTTGTCCAGCAGCTCAGGGGTGACGTCGCCGGCCTCACGCACACCGTTGGCCGCGAGGAAGCCGGCCATGCGCGTCAGGTCGGCGCTGTAGACCTCGACGGTGTTGCCGGACAAGCGGCGCTCATGGCGCAGGTGGTCAAGGTAGACGCGGATTTCATCGGAGATCATGGCTGATCCTTTCGGGCTTGAGGGTGCGCGCGGGCGTAGACCCTAACCAGGTGCTGCACGGACAGGTGAGTGTAAACCTGAGTTGTCTCCGGGGATTGATGCCCGAGCAGCTCCTGCACGTCCTGCAGGCCGGCGCCGCCGTCCATCAGGTGCGTCGCGAAGGCGTGGCGGAGGGAATGCGGGTGCGCGACGATACCGATTGCTGCGGCGTGCTTGCGCACGATCGTCCCGATGCCGTGGGCAGTCAGCCTCGACCCGCGTTTGTTGAGCAGCAGCGCCGGCCCTTCCGCTTCGCGCGTCTTGAGCCACGCTCGGACTCCTCGAGCGACGGCCGGCAGCATCGGCAGGCGCCTTTCACGGTCGCCCTTGCCGATGATGTTGAGTGCACCGCCGGCGAAATCGACAGAAGCGACATTGAGGCCCGACACTTCCCCAGCCCGTAGACCGGCGCCATACAGCAACAGCAGCACAGCTCGATCACGCTTGCCCTGCCAGAAGCGCGAATCGGGCGCCTTGAGCAAAGCGAGGGCTTGGTCGACGCTGAGGACTCCGGGAAGGTCACGGGGCAGCCGGGGGCCCCGCAGCGCGCCCGTGGGGTCGGTCGGGATCAGGTCAAAGGCGAGGGCCCACTTGAACATCCCCCGCGTTGTGGAGAGCTGCCGGCGGATGGTGCGAGCGGCTTTGCCGGCCTTGCCCAACGACGCAAGCCAGGCGCGCAGGAGCGGCCTGTCGACGTCGATAAGCTGGATGCAGCCTGCGGCGCCCAGGTGCTCTACAAGCCGCGCCAGGTCGGTGCGGTAGTTGCGCAGCGTGTTGGCCGACTTGCCGCGGTGGCGGGCGAATTCAAGGTATCGCTCGACGGCTCCGGCCAGCGTGACGCTGAGCGGGGCGGGGATTGTCGATGTAGCAGGGGAACGTACAACGCTCTGAGCCACGTTGAGCCTCCGATCAGGTTCGACTGGTTAGGCCGGCCCGGGTGTTTCCGCACCCGGGTCGGTCGCTTGTCAGCGTACACTCGCCGGCGGGCGAGGGCATTACAAAATCGCGCGCCGTCTGCAAACTGCGCTGCATGTTCCGGAAAGGCAGGCCCGAAAGCGGCCCCGATGGCGGCTTTGCGGCGGGCCGGGGCGGGTTGTCCACCCGCTACAATGGGAAACTGCGCACCCGGCCGGCCTTGCGATCTTCTGCGCGCTGGTGGTCCTGCAGCATCTTCCGGATGGGCCCGGTCTCATTGGGGCACTCGTCAGGGTGCGGGACGCGGAACACCTTGCCGTTGGTCGGCGCGACGTTTGCCGCCTGGTGAGGCTCCGGCGCCGGGTTCGCCGGCCGCATCGGGGCAGGCTCCGGCGTCTGCCACGGCCTGGTGGCCTCTACCAGGTCTGCCCGCTGGCCTTCGGTCAACGACTCCAGCCACTCGCGGAAAGCTGCTACCCGTTTCGCGCTCATTCGTCCTCCAGGGCTCTCAGCAACGCCGGGTGGTCGAACATGCCGCCGGCAGGGGCCGGAACGTCAGGCGCGGGCTCTGGTGCATCGTCGCGGGGTGTTTCGTCGGGCGCGGGCAGCGCCTCGACCTCTCGCGGTTGGTAGACGGCCGGGGTGTCGTCCTGATCGGCCGGCAGGTTCATGCTCAGGTTTATCGCGCGCAGGTACTCCCGCAGCTGCGCGCCGGTGTCTTCCGCCATCTCCGTGTGGACTTCGGCCACGCCCGCGCCACAGGCGCGCAGGACGTGCGCCGCGGCCGTCACGCGAGAGCCCGCCGGCGAGCCCTTGTCGTTCATCACGTCGCCCAGGGCTTCGGCCGCGTCCACGGCCAGGTGGCGCAAGCGCTCGGTCGCTTCGGCCAGGGGTTGATGCTGCAGCTCAAGCATCACCGTCTTGAACGCTCCCGGCGTGTTCGCCCAGCCGCTGACGGTCTGCCTGTAGACGCCTGCAGCGGCAGCCGCGGCTGTGATGCTGCGGCCGACCAGCAGCTCGCGCAGCGCCACCATCTGCGCGGGCGTCAGGTGTTCCAGCTCCGGGTGTCGGGATTTGTCGGCGGTCGTCATCCCGCTCTGCCGCTGCCGCCGTAGCCGTAGTTGCTCCGCGCGTAGAACACGCTGGCGTAGTCGCGGTCCTCTTTCATCGCCTTCACCAGCTCGTCAGCATCCATCGGGCCACCATTGCCCGGGATCTGTGAAACGCGCGGCTTGCCCTCGCCGTCGACCACGCACACCCGGCCGTTGACCATCCCGAGCTGCGCCAGGACGTGGGGCTTCAGCAGCTTGACCATTCCGCCATGGTCACGCATGGCGCAGTCGGCCGCGGCCTCGATGCGCGTCCGCTGCAGCTCGGCGTCCTTTGCCGCAAGGGACTGTTGCGCCTCGGTCAGCTTGCCCTCCAGGCCGGTGCGGGCCGTCAGGTGCTCTGCGACGTTTGCCAGGGCCAGGCCGTCGGCCTCTTCGACGTCCAGGACAAAGCCCTCGCCTTCCTGCCGGTACAGCTCGCGCAGGGGCTCGGCCACGTCGTCCAGGTTCTCGACTCGTGCTTTGATCGGCACTAGTTGTCCCTCCGCGCCTGCGCTGCCAGCTCGCTCGCCAGCTCGGCGTCGATCTCCGCCTGTGAGCGCGTGGCGAGTGTGCGGCTGGCCTCTTCCGCCTCCGCCAGCTTGCGCTCTTCCTCTGCGCGGGCCTTGCGGATGGCCTCCGCCTCCGCCTGTTTCTTGACCAGGTCGGCGTGCTTGCCAGCGGCCTCCGTGATCGACGCATTGAAAGCGGCCGCGTGTCGCTGCAGGGCCTCGTGCGGCTCCGGGTCGGACTCGTTTGCCTCTTCGAGTGCCGCAATGCGCTCCTGCGCGCGCTGGTGCTTCGTGACGGCCGTCGATGCCAGCTCATAGGCTGCGCTGCCGATGCGCTGCCGCAGACCGGTAAGGACTTCACCAGTCGGGCCGCCCTTCGTGAGCTGGCGCTGCAGCTCGGCGACTTCCGGCTCGGTCACCAGGTCCTTGAACGCCGGCGCCTTCACCGTGGCGCGCAACTCGGCGATTTCGGCGTTCCGGGCCATGCGCCGGTAGCTCGGAAGCGCCTGCTGCGCCAGCTTGCGCGCGGACTCCCCCAGGCCGGCCAGCTCGAGCTTCTCAGCTTCGGTCAGCTCGCCCTCGAGCATGAGTTTCACGGCACGGCCGGCGCGGGCGAGATTCGACCCCGGCAACGCCAGGGCGGTCAGCGTCGTGCGCAGCTCGCGGTGGTTCTGCTCGGCGACGTCGGAAGTGTCCTGCAGGGCCAGGCCGTCAGCCTGGATCAGTGCGCGGGCAAGTAACTGTGCTGCAGTCAGCATTGCATGTTCTCCCACAAGTCGGGCGACGGGGCGCCCGTGAGCCTCTACGAATCAGTCTTTTCGCCATCGGCGGGGCGGGCTGTTCCCCCGCTCTCGTCGTTGTCCAGCAACACCAGCTGGTCCTTGGAGTCGGATAGCGCAGCCAGCCAGAACATCCACTTGCCGCCGTTGCCTCGCGCTCTCTCGGCGGCTACGGCCTGGTCCACCAATCTCGCGATCCCCGGCAGCAGCTCCAGCGCCATCCTTCGGGCGTCCAACAGGGTCGGGCCCATGATCGGCAGACCGTTGGAGTCGAGAATGCTCTCTGTGTCCGCGCCGCCGGAGAAGAAGGGGTCGCCGGCCACATACAGGACCACCTGCCACGGTGCACAGTGCCGGTCGAGTACTTCGGCCAGCTCCAGCCCAAGCTTCGTGTCCAGGTCGACTCGGTTGATTGTCATCACTATCGCCCCTCTCCATCCAAGACCTGCGGAACAGCCTCGCGCGCCGCTGCGTCCTGGCGAAGTATCCGCCGGCGCCTGACGTCGTCATAGAGGCGCTGAGCGTTCTGGTTCTGCTTGCGATTGAGCCGGATGTCTTTCGGTCGATAGATGTCGGTCTTTAGCCCGCTGAGCTGGCGCTCGGTGATCTCGTCGATCTTGGCCAGCGCTTCCTCCGCGGCCTTCTTGCGGTTGGACGCGGCCTGTTCCCGCTGCGCCTGCCCTGCCCGGAAGGCTGCCCTGGCCTCGCCTTGCGCCTTTATTGCCTCGTCCAGGGGCCCCAGGTCGCCGAAAAACTCTGCGATGCCCTGGTCGATGTACAGCTCGCCATCTGCAGTGCTCAGCTTGCCGACCAGGCCCAGGCGGAACATGCGTTGGAACTGCTGCACGACGTCATTGAAAGGGCTGGCCTGCAGCGCCCCGATGTAGATGGATCTGATCTTCTCTCGGATGGCGCGGCCGGCGTTCTGCGCCACTTGCTCTGTCGCGTTGAACAGGTTGGCGTTGGGGTGATCGTCCAGGTAATCGCGCACGTCGGCGACTCCCCCGAGCGTGGCTGCAGTTCCGCGTGCCATGCCGGCCACCAGGGCCGTGGCCAACATGACGTTTGCGCCGCCCGCCAGGGACCGTTTGAAACTATCCCGCACCATGAAGCCCCCGGCGCCGTACTGGAAGGCCCCGACCTCGAGGGAGTCAGCGCCCACCTTCACGCCGGCCTTGTCAAGCAGGCGACCAAAACGGGCACGAAGCCCGCGACTGTCGGCCTGCAATTCGTTGACGCTACGCTTGGCCCGGGCGGCTTTTGCCTCTACGCGGTCGACGACCCCTTCCAGCCGGCGGGCGTCGGCCTTGGCCTTGGCTTCGCCCTCGACCTCGACCTTTACGCGCGTTTTCTCCAGACTCATGCGGTCACCCTCCCCTCGACCTCGATCACGTTCAGCAAGAAATCGCGCGACGCACTGTAGACGCCGATCCACCAGCGGCCGGCCGGGAGCTGCTCAGCCAGCGCCGGCCCGGCCCATTTCGCCAGACGGCGCGCCTTGTCGAGTGAGCGAAGCGGCAACGGCTGAAACTCCCCGTCCGGGTCCCGAAACTCCGGCTCCACGCACGAGTAGCTGCGACGGCCGCGGCGGATGTTGTGGATGGCCAGCACCCAGGGCGCGCACAGCCGGTCAGCGTCGGCGACGAGTTCGGCGTCGGGGTCGGCGGGGAGCTGGAGGATCTTCGCGCTAGACAGGTCCACTGCGGTCTCCCAGCTCGGGCGGCTTGACCAACGTCAGCGGCCGGCGCTCAATGGTGCGCGCGACCTGGTCGGCCCATGCCCCTTGCACGGCCTGCGCTTCGGTCAGCTTCACCGTCGCCGGCGCGAAGGTCGTGACGTACCCCTGCACGTCGCCTCCGGCTTCTCGCCGGGCATAACGCTGATTATCGGTCGGCATTGGCTTCCTTCACGCTTGTTTTCGTGTCGCGGGGTCGTAGTGGCGTCGCAGCGAGGGACTGACCTGACCCTCACGACGTCTAGCCTTTGAAGTCGCCCCCGCCGTAGTTGGCTTTCGTTCTAATGGCTCTCGTTCTGTCATCACTGGTGGCACTACCCCCTCATCATCCGTGATGACTGGTGAGCCCTTACCGTTCATCACCCGTGATGACTGGTTGAGGGTGTAGACAGTCGAGTCGTACCGCCCGCCCTTCCGTCTCACGCGCTTGCTGATCCAGCCTCGGCTAATCAGATTGGCCAACGCTCGGTCCACGGTCGCGGTGCCGCACCGCAGACGCTTGGCAAGCGTCGTCCGCGACGGCCAGCACTGGCCGGCCTCGTTCGCGTAGCGCGCGAGAAGCCCCCAGACGCGCACGCTGCGATCGCTGACTTTGTCGTCATCGAGCAGAGATTCGGGGACCATTGCAAACGGTGCTCGACCCGCGGCGGATCGATCGGGTACACTCATGGTGTCTCTCGGTCTGAGCGAGGGAAGTAGGTGCAGAAGCGCGCCGGTGCCCGCCGGCGCGCATTGCATTTCGGGATGTTGAGCGGTAGTGATCATCCGCCCTCCAGCAGCCGGGCCAACTCCGAGCTGGGGACCAGGACGCGGCGCCCGACTAGGATGGCGCGAAGCTCGCCCCGCGCGATGCAGCGGTCGAGGGAGCGCTTGGAGATCCGAAGATGACGCGCGGCCTCTTCTCGCGTGAGGGCGGCCGTCGACTCTGCCGGCAGGGTTCTCGTGTCATTCATAGACACCTCCAGTTCATTAGGGGTACCACGCGGCTCGCCCGTTTCAAAATCGACCTCACGCCACGGACGGGCAGCCATCGGCAATCCAGTTTCTCAGGACGTCTCGACTCCAGCGGGCGGAGCGACCGAGCTTGATGGGCGCCGGCATCGCGTACGTGGCCACCATGCGATAGACCGCGGCCCTGCTGAGCCGCAGCTCTGCGGCCACCTCGTCGACGGTCAACAACATCGTCGAAGGGTTGCCCACAAGTGGCGTCGAATGTGGCTCGCCGGTCATGTCTCAAATCATCCGGCGATTTGCGACATCGTCTACCTAGCAAATATCCGGTAGCTGCTTGTGAGTCTTTGTGGATTGCGACCTATGCCGAATTTGCTGCATGTCCCCCTGCCAAACGCCATGGGGCCCGCCAATTAGCGGGCCCCAAATACAAACGGGGAGGGCACCGTGCCCTCCCCGCTCCCGGGGCGAGGGGAAGCCGAGGCGCCTCCCCTCTAACTGCAAAGTCGCTATTTGTCTGCTGAGTGCAGGGCGCAAGGGAGTCACAGACTCACCTGCACTGCGCATTCATGCGCGACGCGAATTCATGATTGTTGGTTGAAGTAAATCGGCGGGCCTGGGCGTGGGCGTTTCGTGCTGCCTCGCGCTCGAAGTGCAGGAAATGCCTGCGCCCCGGCCTGCGTCTTGTCCCCCCTCTCAAGAACAACTCGTTTGCCTCGGTCCGTACTGCTACCTCTGCGGATTGCTCCGCACCGGCAATTCTCGGTTGTCCCCGGGAGTGTGGCGGCTTCAGGCGATTCGGCGTCCCGTGCTCGGTTGACCGTCTCGTTCCTGTCCTCGCTACACTACTACAAACGACCAGCGTCCTGTCGGGTTCGACCGTCTGACAAAAAAAACCGGGTATTTGTGACGGGCAGGTGACCAGCGACCCGGCCCTCGGCGCGGAGCCCATTTCCGGCTACTTTATGACCATGCACCAGGTGACATTCAAAGGCGCGGAACGGACCGTCCAGGCTGAGGACGGCGAGACCCTGCTCGCCCTCGCCCAGCGGCACGACCTGCACATTGACAGCTCATGCGGCGGCAACGGCAGTTGCCACCAGTGCCGAGTCGTGATTCAACAGGGCGAGGCGATGCGGCAAGGCCAACCGGCCGTCGCGCGCCATAGGCGGGGCGATGAGCCAGTCTACCTGGCTTGCCAATGCGAGGTCCGCGGCGACATGGTAGTCGAGGCCGCGCCAACCCACGCTCTCGGGGTCGAGCTGCCGCAGGCATCACTGCTGGGCTGGAGTGTCGCCGGCGAGCGGCCCGACGGGCCGGAGTTGGCCGTGTATGACCCGGGCCAGGACACGGCCGGCGCCTACTACGTCGATTCAGAAGGCAACATCACGCGCGAGAAGGCCTATGCCGGGCTGTTCACCAGTTCAATCGACGACGCACCGCTAATACCCGGCCACCGCGAAATCGTGATTGTGGGCGGTCACCAGCGCGTATCCGACGCCATCCTGGAGGGTGTCTCGCACCTCGGCGGCGACCCGCTTGTACTGGATCTGCTGGGTCGTTGCTGCCGCCGCGAGAGACGCTTCCAGTTCGACATCTCACCGATGCTGAAGGGCCTTGCGCTTCACATGCCCGGCGCCATCCACCACGTGGAATGGTCGCCGTTGAAGACGCGTACGGTGATCGCAACTGTGCAAGACAAACCGCCTACCGGCTTGAGCCTGAGCGGCCTGCTTTCAACGGCCGTGTCGCTGGTTCAGGCAGGGATGTGCAGCCGCGGGCTGCTGCTGACCGAATCTCGCTTCACCAGCCACGATGAGCACGGCGACCTGCAGGTTGAGATCGTCGGCCCGGACACTGAGGCGCAGTCCCTGCACGGTGTGGTCTACAGGTCGCCATGGCCGATCCGGGTAACTCAGTACCAGCTCGACATGGTGCGTGCCGCAGCGCGCGAGATGCACTTTGCCGTTCAGCAGGTCTGCGCACCGGGCTATCGCGGGCCGCTGGTGCTGACTGGTGACTTCGGCACCTACGCGCCGGCCGAGCTGATCTGGTCGCTGAACATCTGGGGTGGAGAAGTGCAATTCGTCCCGCACGCGGCCGCACTTGGCGCCGCGCGTCTGGCGTTCAGACGGCCGTGATGCCGCCGTCGACAGGCATGATTGCACCCGTAATCCAGTCCGCGTCGTTGCTACACAGGAAGACCGCCGCGTTTGCGACGTCCTTCGGGACACCGATGGCCTTGAGCGGATGGACGTGTTCCATCGCCGTGCGCCATTCCTGATAGCCCAGCTCGCCCTTATTGAAGTCCTGCATCGGCGTATCCACGACTCCTGGCGCGATCGCGTTGAAGCGAATGCCCGCTCCCGCGTAATCAATGGCGCAGCAACGCGTAAAGGCTTCAAGACCGGCCTTGCTTACAGCATAGGGCAGGGTCTCCTGCTCAATGTGACTGGCCATGGTGCTCGAGATATTGAGGACACATGCGCCACGGCCGGCGTTGCGCAAGATCGGCATGCAAGCGTGGGTCACGATGTAGAGCCCGCGCAGATTGGTGCTCATCGCGCGGTCCCATTGTTTCAACCCGGCACGCTCGACGTTGCCGCCCTCGTAGATGCCTGCGTTGTTAATCAGAATGTCGATGCCACCCAGCAGCTGGTCAGTCTTTTCGACCATTGCCTGCACGTCTTCGGGGTCCGTGACGTCGCATTCGATGTAGTGGATTTCGCCGGCGGCCTTGAGATCCTGCGCGGTCTCATTGAGCGGCCCGTGCCTCCGGCCGCAGATGACCACGCGCGCACCCTGCTCGAGGAACGCATGCGCGATCCCACGCCCGATGCCGGTGCCACCACCGGTGATGAGTGCCCGTTTGCCCTTCAGCTTGTCGCCCATGGCGGCCTCGCCGTTCTGCCTACAGCTTTATAGTGCGAATGGCGCGTGGTGCGAGGGCTATCCGGCTTTGTGTTCAACGGTGACGGTTGTGGTGATTCCGCCGTGTGCGTGAAATGCACCGACCAGCTTCAGGTAGCGCGGCTTGAGTTGGCTGATCAGGTCTTCGGCGATGCGGTTCGTAACGGCCTCATGGAAGATGCCGACGTTGCGCCAGGCATGGATATAGATCTTGTATGCCTTCAGCTCGACGCAGAGCTGGTCAGGAATGTACGTAAGTTCCATGTCCGCAAAATCCGGGTGGCCTGTCTTTGGGCAGACACAGGTGAACTCAGGCGCGTCGATACGGATTTCGTAGTCGCGTGCCGGGTTCGGGTTCGGAAACGTCTCAATCGATTCGGCTTTGGGTGCTGGGTCGCTCATGCGGACATCTACTTCTTATCGCGGAAAGCCGGGAAGGCCCCGGTCGAATCCATCTTCAGGGGACCAACTCCGTCTACGCGGATGTCGCCGGGGCTGACGAACCCGACCCTGCGCATGCCGTCCTGGCCGTTCTGAGGACGACTGGCGTACTTTACACCGCGATTCCAGACTTCTTCGGTGAACCTGTTCACGTTGTCGACGCTGATCTCAAGGTGCATCCCGCGGGTGCGGTCTTTCTCGGCCTCTGCGTGGCCGATTCGCAGCACGAACTTGCCTGTATCGATCTGGCGGGTTTGGTCATCAACGACCATGGTCGCTGCATCGTAGATGCGCGAGAAGAAATCCGCGTCCTCAACGGGGTTGGGAACGCGAATCACGACATACTGTTTTCCGGTCGGGGCTGCCATGCGGGCCGCTTATTATCACGGTTGCGCGCCCTCCGCACGTCATTTTCGGTTGCGTGCGCGGCGAAAACGGGCAGATTGAGGGCCTGTAGAGCGTTTAGACTATCCATGGTGACTGAAAACACTACTACTCGAGACACCCAGGGCGAGCCGACAGACACTCGCCAGAGGCATCTGCGCGACCTGCGCATCTCGGTGACCGATCGCTGCAACTTGCGCTGCACCTACTGCATGCCCGCCGAGGTGTTCGGGCCCGACTACAAGTTCCTGCCGCGGCGTGAGATTCTTGATTACGAAGAGCTTGCAAGGCTGGCCCGGGTTTTCGCGCAACTGGGTGTCACCAAGCTGCGCATTACCGGCGGCGAGCCGCTACTGCGCCGCGACCTGCCTGACTTTATCGCCATGCTTGTGCGCATCCCGGGCATTGAGGACGTCGCGCTGACCACCAACGGAATCCTGTTGCCGAAACTGGCAAAACCGCTGGCCGATGCCGGCTTGAACCGCGTTACCGTCAGCCTCGACAGCCTTGACGACGAAACATTCGGCAAACTCAACGGGCGAGGCACGGGCGTCAAGCCGGTGCTGGCAGGCATCGCAGCCGCGGACAAGGCCGGGCTGGGGCCGGTCAAGGTCAACATGGTCGTGCAGCGCGGGGTAAACTACAAAGACATCCTGCCCATGGCGGAGCATTTCCGGGGGACCGGCCAGGTACTGCGCTTTATCGAGTTCATGGACGTAGGCACTACGAACGGGTGGCGGATGGACAAGGTCGTGCCGTCCCGGGAAATCCAGAAGCGGATCCATGAGCGCTGGCCGCTGGAAAGCGCTGAGCCCAACTACCGCGGCGAGGTCGCCCGCCGCTGGCTGTACAAGGATGGGAAAGGCGAAGTGGGCTTCATTTCAAGCGTGACCAACACTTTCTGCGGCGACTGCACCCGAGCCCGCCTCAGCGCCCGGGGCGAGCTGTACACCTGTCTGTTTGCGGCCACCGGGACCGACCTGCGCGAGCCCCTGCGTGAGGGCAAAACCGATGCCGAACTGATCGAGCTGATCGCCGCACGCTGGAAGGCCCGCGACGACCGCTACTCCGAAATTCGCAACCAGAACACGGCCGGCATCAAGAAGGCCGAGATGTCCTATCTCGGCGGCTAGCCATCAAAGTGCCCGAGACCCATTCGTGACGACATTTCGCCAACTGAATCAAGGCTGGAACGCGGAGCCAAACGCCCCTGAGCCACGGCTTTCCGTGCTCAATGCCGACCTTCTGCTGTCGTTCCTGATGAATCCCTACCTGTATCCAGAGTTCGACGAGGAAGATATCGGGACTCTCCGGTTCTACGGCTGTTCCCGTTACCGATTGGGGTCAACCAACGATGAGGGCTGGTACAGGGGCCAGTGCAGGTTCAGCAAGATCGCGCCCGCATGGGGCGAGTTCTACCAGGTCAGCGGCGACTTGCGCCTGAACAAGTGCCCGAAGGAATGGATCCAACTTGGGCCGGCAACGAACGCTCATTGCCACTTCCTTTTCTACTTCCACGACGAAACGTTTGAGTGCGATGCGTTGGAATGGGAGCTTGAGGTCAGCGGCCGCCTCGTAGCCAGCGGCCGTGGGTGACTCGAATTGAACTCCCGCTGGCGGGACCCTGGTATCTCCCATCGCCGGCTATCGGACTGCCTGACAGGCGGCGGGCTTCCCGCTATCATCTGCCTCCATGGCGGGCACAAGAGATGATCCTGAAAACCTGCAGGGGCTGACCTTCGGCAAGTGCAAACTGCTGGAGCGTATCGGCCAGGGCGGCATGGGCCATGTCTACAAGGCCAGACACACGGGCCTCGACAAAGAGGTCGCCGTGAAGGTGCTGCCGCGCGAACTGGCCAACAACGCCGTGCTGCGCGAGCGCTTCATGAACGAAGCCCGTATGGCCGGCCAGCTGGAGCACCCGAACATCACACCCGTCTACGCCGTCGATGAGCACGAAGGCCAGCCCTACATCGTAATGCAGCTGGTGGACGGCGTGCCGGTCAGCCGGCTGGTGTCACGCCAGGGCGTTGACCCGCTGCTGGCGGTGCGCATCGCCGCGCAGGTCGCGCGCGGTCTGGCGTACGCCCACAAACGCAAGCTGGTCCATCGCGACATCAAGCCGGACAATCTGCTGATTTTGAACAACGGTCGCGTGAAAATCTCGGACTTCGGCGTGGCCGCGGCCACGGGCAGTGATGCAAGCTCCGGCCACTCCGGCAGCCCGCCCTACATGAGCCCCGAGCAATGCCGCGGCGAGCCCGTCGACGGGCGAAGCGACATCTACAGCCTGGGCGTCACGCTGTACCTGCTGCTCACCGGGCGCCGCCCGTTCCTGGGCGAAACCAGTCAGGCGCTGATCCTGATGCACCAGCAGGATGACTATCCGCCCTTGGGCGAGCTGCGACCCGGCCTGCCGCGTGAGCTGGAGCGCATCGTCAACCGCATGCTCGCCAAGAACCCGGATCACCGCTACGAAAACGCCGAGGAACTGGCCGAAGACCTCGAGGCTGCCGCCGAGCTGATTCGCAGCCAACGGAGGCGCACCGTCAGCGTGCCACGCGGCGGCGAAAGCGGCATCTACAAGCTGGCCCGGCAGGCGGCGCTTGCAGCCGAAGAAGAGGGCGACCGCGAAGAGACAATCGAGCTGGCGATCCTGAGCATGACGACCCAGGTCGAGAACTCTGTGACCGACGCGCAGGCCGCCATGAAGGTCGCGCGCTACGATGAAGCACTGAAGCAGATCGAGCAGGCCATGCGCCTGAAGCCGAATGAGGCGCGGCTGTACCTGTTGCGCGGCCACGTGTTTCGCAAGCAGCGCAAGTTGAGAGAAGCCGTCGCCGACTACGAAATGGCCGTCAAGCTGCACCCGGAAGACCCACGTGCCCGCAGCTTCCTCGGCAGCGTGCAGCGCATGACCGGCGACCTGTCGGGCGCCCGCGAAAACCTGACCTATGCGCTGAAGCTGAACGCCCACAACGTGGAAGCACGCATCAGCCTCGGCAAGATCTTCGAGAAGGCCCGCGCCTGGATGGCCGCCCAGAAGGAATACGAAAAGTGCATTGAGCTGGTACCGGCCGACGAGCGCGGCTATGTCGCGCTGGCCGTGCTGCTCTACGGTCGCGACCAGAAAGACAAGGCGCGGACGATGCTGGAGAAAGCGCTCGAGATCAACCCGAGCTTCTCCGAGACTCTGTACTGGCTGAGCGTACTCACCACGCCGGAAGACTCGAACGAAGGGCTCAAGCTGCTGGAACGCGCAGTAAAAAACGGGTTCCGCGATCGCCGCCGCCTGATGGAGCCGGCGTTCAAGTCGCTCGAAGGCGTGCCGGCCTTCCAGAATCTGCTGAAGGTATTCGGCACGGCCAAAATCGTTCCCAAGTAGCTCAGCGCTTGAGGCGCACTAGCACGCGGTCGTACGTGTTGGTCACGACGTCATAGACCTGCAGAAAGCCCGCAACGCCTTCCTTCACGACTTCCGGATGCTGCACGCCGAACAGGATGCTGTCATCCGGCGAGTCCGGGTTCAGGCTGGTGTACGGCACCAGCTCGCTGTCGCCGGGGAAGCCGATGGCCAGGCAGGGCTCGCGGCCCAGGTCACGCACGCTGCGCCCGACGATCTCGAATGCCCATTCGGCCTTTCCGGCACCCAGCGTGAACTGGTACTCGCGCTGGGCGAAGTGCGCGCCCTGCCCGAAGTTCACCGTGCGCGGCGCGCTGCGGTAGCGCGTACCGCGTTCGTCGAATTCGACCGCGATCCGGACTTTGCCGTTGAAGTACGCTAGATCTGTCTCGAGGAAGTGCGTCTCACCGGCCGTACTGCCGATATCGTGCCATACCCGACCGTCCGATGTGGCAAGCAGGCGGCACTTCGCATGCTCGCTCGTTTGCCACATCGTCCAGAACGTCACGCCCGAAACGCGCAAGCCGTCACGAGGCCACAGCCCGATCGGGTCCAGTTCAGGCAGCTTTTCCAGCGGCACCTGCTCATACTGCAACCCATTGGGATCAGCATTGCCCACAGGCATGTTGGCCGGTGCGATATCATTGCCCTTGCCCGACGGCGCGCTACCTGACTTCCAGAGCGCGAGTCCGGCCATGGCGATTGCGATGACGACCAACGACGCGATCAGCGGCTTCCATTGCTTCATGGTCGCCGACTATAGCAGCGGCCTAGTCGAGGTCGAACAGGAGTAGCTCGGCATCGTCCGTGGCCAGAATGCTGATCTCGCCTACTTCCTCGATCGCCGCGCCGTCGCCCGTGCCGAGCGTTTCGCCATTCACTTCAATTGAACCCTGGGTGACCTGCAGCCAGGCACCGTGGCCGTGCGAAAGGCTGTAGGCCAATTCATCGCCCTGTTTGAGCCTCGCGCCGAACAGCTTCGCGTCCGCGTTTATTGTGACCGAGCCGTTTTCGCCGTCTGGTGAAGCGATCAGGGCCAGTTTGCCGGGCTGAATCTCGGGCAATGAGCGCTCTTCGTAGCCGGGCTCGATGCCTTTTTCGCGCGGGAAGATCCAGATCTGGTAGAGGTGCACCGGCACGTCGCCGTTGTTCATCTCGCTGTGCATTACGCCGGTGCCGGCGCTCATGCGCTGAACGACGCCCGGCTTGATGACGCCGACGTTTCCCATGCTGTCGCGATGCTCAAGCTCGCCGGACATGACGTATGTAACGATCTCCATGTCGCGGTGCGGATGCATGCCGAAGCCGTTGTGGGCGGCGATTGTGTCTTCGTTCATGACGCGGAGATTCCGAAAGCGCACGTGGCGCGAATCGTGATAGTCAGCGAAGCTGAATGTGTGCCACGTGTTCAGCCAGCCGTGCTCGACGTGGCCGCGATCGGATGCCTTACGAATGCTGATCATGGGACACCCCCTTTCAGGGGCTATAACAGTTCGATATCGAACAATATTCCACTCCGGGCCGCAGCCGATGCAAGCATCGAGCCTACTTCAGCTTGCCGGCCATCTCGACCACCGCCCGGCCGAGCCCCTTTACGATACCGGCCGTCTTCTCGTCTTTCAGGTTACCGTCCGCGTCAAACGCCTCGTTTGCGTTGGCGAGTCCGAACATGCCCGGCAGCACCAGAAACTGGATATTTGAGAGCAAGTCACGAAGGTGCGGCAGCATGCGAATGCCGCCGCGGGCGCCCGGACTTGCGGCCATGATCGCGACCGGTTTGCCTTTCCACGCGTCAAATGGCTTGAACCCTTCCCGTGGACGCGACGTCCAGTCGATCAGATTCTTGAGCACGGCGCTGTAGCCGCTGTTGTACTCAGGACTAGCGATCAGATAGCCGTCGTGCGTGGTGAACAGGTCGATCAGTTTGAGTGCGTTCTCAGGCAGCCCGTTGGCGGCTTCGTCGTCGCCGTCGTAAATCGGCATCGGGTAGTCTTTTAGGTCGACTACTGTTACGTCGGCGCCGGCTTCGCGTGCGCCCTCGGCCGCAGCACGAACGAGCTTCTTGTTCCAGGAGCCCTTTCGCAGGCTGCCGGCGAAGGCAAGGATCTTCGGCATGTGTCCCTCCGCGTGTATTGGGCCATCATCACGGCGTGATGGAAAGCAAAAGTCAGAGGGACCGCAGCTGGTGGGCCGCAGTCCCTCTTTTCGGCCCAGGTCGGGGGCAACAACCAGGGCAGAAAGTGGAACGTCGGCCGGGGGCGAAGTAATCCGTGAATCCGGTTAAACGGACACAGGCCGAAGCTTGCGCTTCGGCCTGTGTTATAACCCGGCACCAACCTACTTTCGCCTTTCGACTATCATCGGCCCTACAGGCTTAACTTCCGAGTTCGGGATGGGATCGGGTGTGTCCCTGCAGGTAAGGGCACCGAGAAAACTGAAGCCTGTCGGTTAACAGGCAAAGTTGTCAAACGAGCACGGCTCGCTGACAACAGCATACTGGATAGATGTTCATGACGGCATCACGTGAGATCGCGTACGACGTGTCTTGAGTCGCGATGTTGTGTTGCAACGTGAATCTTGAAGCAACAATTACCGTTCAAAGAGACCCGGAGATTGTTGCGGTCAAGCCAATCGGATGATTAGTACCGGTTAGCTCATTCCTCTCGGAATTTACACACCCGGCCTATCGACGTGGTAGTCTTCCACGGTCCTGATGGGGAGTTCTAATCTTGCGAAGGGCTTCGCGCTTATATGCTTTCAGCGCTTATCCTTTCCGGACGTAGCTACCCTGCGCTGGGCCTGGCGGCCCAACAGGAACACCAGAGGTCCGTCCAACCCAATCCTCTCGTACTAAGGTTAGACTCGCTCAAGACTCCTCCGCCCACAGTAGGTAGGGACCAAC
>JAGQRH010000031.1 GCA_020425605.1 Planctomycetota bacterium
ATTCGCTTACCGTAACGAAGGGGACGCTCGAATACCTGCCAACGTTTACTGTTGAATCAGCTGACGGTAGCTACCGCGCTGACTCCACCTCGTACAACACCAGACCGCAGGAAGTCGTCATCGACCTGCTTCCACCCGGTACCTATACGCTTAAGTCAGACGGGGGTGAAATGGAGGTTGTGGTCTCAGCTGATACCTCCGTCGTCTATGCACCGCGTAACTACGATTGCTATGTGCTGTCTATCAAACCAGCGGGCGGGCGAATTGAGACGCTTGGCTTGCTGGACGGCGACAAGTTGATCGAGATTGACGGCACCAGCATGGCCGAGGAGAACCTGTCGCGCCTAGCCCTGGAGACTTCGCTGACCAAGGACAACACCACGTGGACGGTGCAGCGCAACGGCGCGATCATTCCGGTCACCTTCAGCGGCAAGGACCTGATGACAATCCTAGAGGACCGCAGCAAAGAGACGCGAGAGAAGCTGCGCCCGAAGCGTGCATATAGGGACTGAGGCCACTCATCTCTGCAAGGCCAAGATTACCCCAGCGTGATCACGACTTTGCCGAAGTGGCGGCGGCTGGCGATTCGCTCGAAGGCTCTGGGGGCTTCGTCAAAGGGGATCAGGTCATCCAGTAGCTCCGCGATGTTGATCTGCTGGACGAAGGCGTTCATGGCCAGGAAGTCCTGGCGGCTGCCGACGAAAATGCCCTTTAGCGTGGCGGACTTGTAGACCAGTGGCTGGATGTTCACCCCGCTCGCGATGCCGGTGAGACGGCCTACTTGCGAGATGCGCCCGCCGGGCGCGAGCGCGTTGAGCGATTTCTCGAAAGTCTTTGCACCGGCCGTCTCGACTACAAGGTCTACGCCGTGGCCGCCGGTCAGGCGCAGCACTTCTTCATCCCAGTTCTCGTGCGTTCGGTAGTTTACGCCGTGGTCGGCGCCGAGATTCATCGCGCGCTCGAGTTTGCCGTCGTCGCTACTGGTGATGATCACGGTTGCCCCGCTGGCCTTGGCGAACTGCAGGGCGAACAGGCTGACGCCGCCAGTGCCGAGCAGCAGCACGGTCTGGCCGCGGGCGACGTGGGGAACCACTGCATTGAAGGCGGTCAGCCCCGCGACGGGCAGTGTCGCGCCTTCTACAAAGCTCATGTAGCGCGGCAGCTTGACCAGCCCATGCTGCGGAAATACGCGCAGCTCAGACAGCACGCCCGGCAGGGTGAAGCCGAGGTCGCTGCCATAGACGTCCTGCTTGAGGCGGCCTGCGGGCCAGTTCTGGAAGAAGCAGCCGGCGACGCGGTCGCCCTTGTCGAACTCGTCGACGTCTGGGCCGAGCGCGATCACTTCGCCCGCGCCATCGGAAAGCGGCACGAGCGGCAACTGCTTCGGCGCACCGTACTCGCCGCGCAGGACCATCAGGTCGCGATAGTTCAGGCTGCAGGCACGCATGCGCACGAGCACTTCGCCCGGGCCGGGTGTGGGGTCGGGCGCGTCGGCCGGTGTGATCTCGGCCGTGGGGCCGACCTGCTGGATGACGTACTGGCGCATGCGTCCAGCATAGAACGACGGGCGGCGTGCGCAGTTTCAATCGGTGCCGAGTTGGCAGGACGTGAAAGAGTCGAACTCTCCCGGTCAGCTTTGGAGACCGACGTGGCCCCGGGCCCCGTCCTGTGGGCATGGCGCGGCTGGGCTCGAACCAGCTTCCCCGCATTGGTGCGGTGCATCACCCTCAATGCTTCGTGCCCGAATGTGGTTCGCGGGGATGGATTCTAACCACCATTTTCGGGTTCAGAGCCCGACGTCCTAACAGTTGGACGACCCGCGAGTGATGAGGGCGCGGCGTCCCGCGCCCTCAGGTCTTGACCTTCACGTGCTTCTCGTTGAGGAACGGATTCCAGGTCTCGTGCGTGTTAACACCGCACAGGATCAGCTGGTCGCGCGTCGGCTGGAACGGCTCGCGCAGCAGTTCCATCCCCGCCTCACGCGGCGTGCGGTTGCCCTTGAGATGATTGCAGCGGTTGCACGCCAGCACGCAGTTCAGCCAGTTCGTGCCGCCGCCGCGCGAGATCGGCTGCACGTGGTCGATCGTCATGTTCTGCCGGTGCACATGCAGCCCGCAGAACTGGCACTGCCCGTTGTCGCGCTCATAGACGCCACGGCGCGAGTAGGGCACGCCCGTGTTGGGAAAGCCCGCGAACTTGGCCAGTGTAATGACTTCCGGCTTGCGCACCTGCAGGTGCGCCGTGCGGATGTAGTCGTGCTCGACGACATGCGCATCGTTGCGGACGGCCTTCTCGCTGAGCCACTGGGCCCAGTCGAACATCTGGTAGTTCTCGGGATCCACGACGCGCGCACGCCCGCGGAACACCAATGTCAGTGCCTGCTTCACCACGACGGTGGCGATCGGCTGCCAGACCCGGTTGAGGGTCAGCACACGCTCAAGTTCAATCCGGGACATGCTGCCTCCTTTCGGGTGTGGCGATGGCGGGGGCACTGTGCCCCCGCCGGAATGTAGCGGTGGCCGGAATCGAACCGGCGTCAACGGGATTATGAGACCCGTGTGCTTCCAAAGCTCACCGCAGTAACTGGTCCGCCCAGTGGGAGTTGAACCCACATCTCCCCGGGTAAGAACCGGGTGCTCTGCATTGAGCTACAGGCGAATTGGAGCCGCCGGCGGAGTTGTGAAGCAACGTACCTGAGCGTCGTGTTGCGACACGCAGGAGCAACCCGCATTTCGCCTTTACGAAGGGCGAGTCCTGGCATAGGACGACAGCGACGCGTGGACGTTGCAGCGACGAAGGGGCGCTCACTAGGCGCGACCTTCACCTATCGAACGCGAAGCGGTGCTTCGCATCCGATGCATTCGCTGCGCGAATGGACCCCAGTGAGTGAATCGAACACTCGTCTCTTCTTTGTAAGAGAAGCGTCTTCCCATTGGACGAACCGGGGGGTCGCGGAGGTGGGACTCGAACCCACGTGCTCTTGCTCCCGGGGCAAGCGTCTTCGCCGCTAGACAACTCCGCGTAGAGTTTGGCTGGCTCGGCAGGACTCAAACCTGCGTTTCGGCTTTCGGAGAGCCGCGTCCTGTTCGCTGGACGACGAGCCATTGGTGAGCGTACGGGGATTCGAACCCCGACCTTTCGGATGAGAACCGAAGATCCTTGCCGTTAGACGATACGCCCGCGACCCCACGGGGAGTTGAACCCCGACCTTCCCGGAGACAACGGGAAATCATAGCCGTTAGACCATGGGGCCGATGAAGCAAGTTGATCGTTGGTAGTTGACAGGAAGTGCAGCTTCTACCAACTACAAACCATCAACCACCAACTGCAGTTCTGGTAGAGACACGTGGAATCGAACCGCGGTCGCCCGCTTATCAAGCGGGTGCTCTGCCATTGAGCTATGCCTCTGGCCGACTCGGGTGGACTCGAACCACCATCACGGACTTCGCAAGCCCGCATCCTGTCCGTTGGACGACGAGTCGTTGAATGTTTCGCCAGCGCCCGCTCACGCAGAGCCGCGCCCATTGGCTGGGATCGGATGGCCTGCCATGAGCGAGCCGAAGGCGACGGAAGCTTCACCGTATCGGGCGAAACGCCGTGCGTTTCGCCCGATACAGTTGCTTCGCAACTGGTAGACCGGCTGGGATTTCAACCCAGACTGCACGCTTGCAGGGCGTGCGTGCTCGCGTTGACACTACCGGCCCGTAACTGGAGCGCGTGGCGGGACTTCAACCCGCGATTTCCTGCCTGGCAAGCAGGCGTCTTAGGCACTAGACCACACGCGCAGAATGTGTACCCCCTTTGGCGGGCTGGACCGCGCTCAGGGGGCGTGAACTCGACACGGTTGTCAAAGAGCTGGCGTGCCCGCCCGGACTCGAACCGGGACCTCCGCGGCTTCAACACGGCGCTCTGCCTGTTGAGCTACGGGCACTCAATCTGGGTGCGGGCGCGGATTCGAACCGCCCCTTCGCTTTCACAGAGCGACATGCCGCCCTTACACCAACCCGCACAAATGAAAGCGGGGACCTCACCTGAGGTCCCCGCTGCGAAGCCTGATCGCTCAGACCAGCGGTGGACCCTGTCGGCCGATACCCCCACGCATCGCCTTTGGAAGGCGCTTGCGCGTATCATGATTTTCGAGTTGCGCTGACATCTCAATCCTTCGTGACTCAATCCAACCGCTGACTACACAGAAGTAACCCGGATGTCTTGACGTGTCAATAACAATCTTGACGCGTCAACAAGTATCTAACGCGGGTACGGCCTGCCGGGTTGCGGAAAATGTCAGACTTCCACCAGAATCTTCCATGCGCCGTCGTCTTCGGCTGCCGTAATCTCGACGGGCGAGAACCTGCGTATCGTCTCGATGTTGGTGCGAGTATGGCCGGTGGGCTCGAGCGTTCGGAAGGTCCCGCCGGCGCCGAGTGTCATCGGTAGAAGCAGCTGGTCGGCGAGGTGCTGTCCGACGGGGACGCCGGCTTCGAGGTACGCGAGCATCTCCTTGATGGCAGCCTTGGCCACGTCCTCGGCCCTCACTCCGCGCTTGCCGAAGGCCGTCACTACTTCCGTGACCTGCGCTGAGTGGCAATAGATGCACAGGGCGTTGCCCGGGCCGAGCGAGCGGACCTCGACGGTGTTGAGCGCGTCGTCATCCAGCACGAAAGCCTGCTTCACCTTGCGCAGCTCGCGCTGGGCGACTTCGGCCGGCAGCTTGCTGATGTAGGCCGTGGCCGACAGCGAGGTACTCATCAGCTCGAGTATCTCCAGCGGCCGGTGCTCGGTCCACGGCTGGATACGTGCATGCAGCAGCCCGCCACCGGCCGGGTAGAAACCAAGCCGCTCGGCCGTCAGCGTGGTCTTCGCGCCCATGCGCTCAAGCAGCGGCGTGAAGGTGTGCTGCAGGAAATCAAACGGGGGCGCCCAGGCCGCGTGCGTGCCGCCTTCAATCATGACGAAGCTCGGTGCGTCGGCATGCATGAGAGGAGTCAATACGGTCTGGTACACGAGTGCAGCACTGCCCGCCGAGCCGACACTGAAGCGGTACTGGCCCGGGTAGATGCCCTCGGGTGTGAACGTCAGGTCCTGCGATTCGATCGCGTCGCCGCGGACTTCGGCATTGCTGATCTGCTTTGCGGCGCGCACGCAGGCAAGGTGTTGTTTCTTGAGACCGGGAGATTTGCGCCCGGCGCGGATGTTGAACAGCCGAAACGGTTTGCCCGTTACTATCGACAGCGCGAGCGAAGTCCGAAGAACCTGCCCGCCGCCTTCCCCCTCGCTGCCGTCGATCTCGATCATTGCTAACAGTTGGTAGTTGATGGGTAGTAGTTGGTAGGGACTGCTTTTACTACCAACCACTCACTACCAACGATCAACTTCACCTACCCCTTCACACAAACGATCTGCTTGAGCGTGTGGACGATATCTACGAGATCTTCCTGCGCCTTCATGACTGCGTCGATGTTCTTGTACGCGGCCGGCGTTTCGTCGATTACGTCCTTGTCCTTGCGGCACTCAACGCCTTCCGTGGCTGCGATGTGGTCGCGGACGCTGAACCTCTTGCGCGCCTCGTTGCGGCTCATGGCGCGGCCTGCGCCATGGCTGCACGAGCAGAAGCTCTCCGCGTGCCCCTTGCCGCACACGATGTAGCTGCGCGCGCCCATGCTGCCCGGGATGATCCCCAGCTCGCCCTTGCGCGCCGAGACGGCGCCCTTGCGGGTAACGAAGACTTCCTCGTCGTAGTGCGTCTCCTTCTGCACGTAGTTGTGGTGGCAGTTGACCGCCATCAGGTCGGCTTCGAATTCCGGCACGTGCGGCGTATCGCGTACGGCCTGTACCACCGCGTGCATCATCCGCGCGCGGTTCATGGCGGCGTAATCCTGTGCCCAGTGGACTGCCTCGACGTAATCGTCGAAGTGCTCGGCACCTTCCTTGAAGTACGCCAGGTTTGCATCCGGCAGGTTCTTGAAGTGCTGGCGCATGTCCTGCTTGGCGAGGTCGATGAAGTGCGAGCCAATCCGGTTGCCAACGCCACGGGAGCCCGAGTGCAGCATGAACCACACGTCGTTGCTTTCATCAAGGCAGACCTCAATGAAATGGTTACCCGTACCGAGCGTGCCCAGATGCGTGATCGGGTGGGCGTTGCGCTGCAGCTTCGGGTGCTTGGCAATCAGCTTGCGGTAGCCGGCATCGAGAGTCTTGAACGCGGCTTCGTTTTCCGGGCGCGGGTTGGTCCACGCGCCACGGTCGCCGCGCGCGCCCCGGTTCGTGCGCCCGTGCGGTACGTTGCGCTCAATGGCGCTGCGAACGCCGGCCAGGTTGTCCGGCAGATCCTCGGCCTTGAGCGAAGTCTTGACCGCGCACATGCCGCAGCCGATATCGACGCCGACGGCGGCCGGGATGATCGCGCCGAGGGTCGGCACAACCGAGCCCACGGTGGCGCCCAGGCCCCAGTGAACGTCCGGCATGGCCGCGACCCATTTAAACACAACCGGCAGCTTGGCGGTGTTGACCAGCTGCTTCTCGGCCTCGGCCTCAAGCTGTACGCCCTCCACCCAGGCCTTGATCGGCTTGGCACCCTTCTGCGTGATCATCTTGTAGGCCATGGCGTGCTCCGTCTTCTACGGTACACGAACGCAGTCGGGTTGCACTGTGGTGTGGACATCCTGTCCGCATCGACCGAGTCGGTCGTGGTCCCGGCGCATCCTGCTCGGGGACTTGCGGGCTGGAAGCCCACTTCACAAAACGCGAACCGCCGGGTTTCCCCGGCGGCTCTTGGCGGTTTGCGCGGTACGTGTGACGTTGCTGCGTTCTTTGGGCCGCGCGGCCCGAAGCTTTTATCGGTCGCGTCTATTCTACTCCTTTACGCGTTGCCGATGAAAGAGCTTGGCCTAGCTGCAACCCATGCTGTTGCCGCAGTTGAGGCATTTGTAGCACGCGCCGTTTCTTACTGTGATGTGTCCGCACACGTCGCAGATCGGTGCGTCGCCCATCAGTGATTCCATCTGCTCGCTCAGCGCGTCGCGCGGCTTGCCTGCTTTTGCCGGAGTGACCGGAGCCGGCTGATCGGCAAGCCTACTTGTCGTGTGTACTTCCTTCATGTGCTCGCCCGCGTTGCCGAGGTCCTTGCTGTCTTCGCCTTGCTGTGACAGCAGCGCCGGGCCCTTCACCTCTTCCGGCTTGATGTGCAGGAAGTCCGTACGCCCGAGGTACTGATGGCCCAGCGTGCGGAACACCAGGTCGACCACCGATGTCGCGAGACGAATGTGCGCGTGGCCCTCGACCATGCCCTGCGGCTCGAAGCGCGTGAAGGTGAAGGTGTCGACGAACTCCTTCAGCGGCACGCCATACTGCAGGCCTTTGCTGACCGCGATTGCGAAGCAGTTGAGAATGCTGCGCAGGGTCGCGCCTTCCTTGCTCATGTCGAGGAAGATTTCACCCAGCTCGCCGTTCAGGTACTCGCCCGTGCGCAGGTACATCTTCTGGCCGGAAAGTTTCAGCTCGTAGGTGAAGCCGCGACGCTGCGATGGCAACGGGCGACGGTGCAGCCCGCGTGGCGGGGCGTTCTCTGCCACGGCCTTTGAGCCCAGCTCGGCGACGAGTTCCTTCTTGAGCACTTCCGTCGGCTTGCCGTCGGCCTTGGCCGGCTTGTCCGCTTCCTTCTTCTTGGTGCTGGTGCTGAGGACCTGGCTGTGCTTGCTGCCGTCGCGGTAGATGGCGACCGCCTTCAGCCCGAGGTCATGCGCCTGCATGTACGAGTCCTGGATGTCCTCAATCGTCACCTCGTTGGGCATGTTGATCGTCTTGCTGATCGCGCCCGAGATGAACGGCTGAGCCGCGGCCATCATGCGCACGTGGCCCATGTGATGGATGAAACGCTGGCCGTGCTTGCCGCAACGGTTGGCGCAGTCGAACACGGGCAGGTGCTCGTTCTTCAGGAACGGCGCGCCTTCAACGGTCTGGCGGCCGCAGATATGGTCGCTGGCGGCGTCGATGGCGTCTTGCTCAAAGCCGAGGGCCTTGAGCAGGTCAAAGCTCGGCTCGCTCCATGCATCCTTCTTGAAGCCGAGCCGCGTCATGGTCTCTTCGCCGAGCGTCCAGGGATTGATGGCGAAGGCCAACTCTAGCGCGCCCTGCAGCGACGTTTCGATGCGGCTGATGTCCGCCTCGGTGAAGCCCTTGCTGCGCAGGGACTCGTCGTTGATATGCGGCGCACCCTTGAGCGTCAGCGTGCCGACGACGTACTCGACGATCGCCTTGCGCTCCTTCTCTTCGTAGCCCAGGTGTTGCAGCGCGGGCAGAACGCTCTGGTTGATGATCTTGAAATAGCCGCCGCCGGCGAGCTTCTTGAATTTCACGAGTGCGAAGTCGGGCTCGATGCCGGTCGTGTCACAATCCATCAGCAGGCCGATGGTGCCGGTCGGCGCAATCACGGTCGTCTGCGCATTGCGATAGCCGTGCTTCTTGCCCAGCTCAACGGCGCGGTCCCATGCTACGCGCGAGGCGCTCAGCAGGTAGTCCGGGCAGTATTCCGGGTTGATGCCGACCGGCTTCACGCGAAGCTGCTCGTACTCGTCGCTCGGAGCATTGTAGGCCGCGCGGCGATGGTTGCGCATCACGCGCAGCATGTCCTTGCTGTTGGGCTTGTAGCGCGGAAAGGGGCCGTGGCCTTCGGCCATCTCGGCCGATGCCGCGTAGCTTTCGCCGGTCAGGATCGCGGTGATCGCGCCGCAGACGGCCGTGGCCTTCTTGCTGTCGTACGGGATGCCGCTGAGCATCAGGCAGGTGCCCATGTTGGCATAGCCGAGGCCGAGCGTGCGGTAGTCGTAGGACTTCTCAGCAATTTCTTCGCTGGGGAACTGGGCCATCAGCACGCTGATTTCCAGCGTGATGGTCCAGAGCCGCGTCGCGTGCTGGATGGCCGGTACGTCGAACTCGGCCTTTTCCTTGTCGAAGAACTTGATGAGGTTCAGCGAGGCCAGATTGCAGGCCGTGTCGTCGAGGAACATGTACTCGCTGCACGGGTTGGATGCGTTGATCCGGCCGTCCTGCGGGCAGGTGTGCCAGTCATTGATGACGGTGTCGTACTGCACGCCCGGGTCGGCGCACTGCCATGCGGCCTTGGCGATCTGGTCCCACAGGTCGCGGGCCTTGACCGTCTTGCTGATGTGGTTCTTGTCGGTGCGCCAGCGCAGGTGCCAGTCGCCGTCGCCGCGGACGGAGTCAATGAACTCGCTCGGCACGCGCACGCTGTTGTTTGAGTTCTGGCCGCTGACGGTGCCGTAGGCCTCGCCGTTGAAGTCGGCGGGCAGGCCGGCGTCGATCAGGATCTTGGCCTTGTCTTCTTCGTGGGCCTTCCAGTTGATGAAGGTCTCGATGTCGGGGTGGTCGAGGTCGAGGCAGACCATCTTGGCCGCGCGGCGAGTCGTGCCGCCCGACTTTATGGCGCCCGCGGCGCGGTCACCCACGCGCAGGAAGCTCATCAGGCCGCTGCTCTGGCCGCCGCCGGAAAGCGGCTCGCCGCTGCCGCGCAGCTTGCTGAAGTTGGTGCCGGTGCCGCTGCCGTACTTGAACAGGCGGGCCTCGCGGGTCCACAGATCCATGATGCCGCCCTTGCCGACCAGGTCGTCGCTGACGTTCTGGATGAAGCAGGCGTGTGGCTGCGGGTGGGTGTAGGCGTCTTTGCTTTTCGTGAGCTTGCCGGTGTCCGGGTCCACGTAGAAGTGGCCCTGGCTGGGGCCGGTCAGGTTGTAGGCCCAGGCGAGCCCGGTGTTGAACCACTGCGGGCTGTTCGGCGCGGCGTACTGGTGGATGAGCATGTGTGCCATCTCATCGTAGTAGGCCTGTGCGTCCTGCTCGGAGCGGAAGTAGCCGTACTTTTCGCCCCAGTGGCGCCAGCAGCCGGCGAGGCGGTTGACCACCTGGCGGGCGCTGCGTTCGGGCCCCATGACCACGTTGCCGTCGTCATCTTTCAGCGGCTCGGACGTGAGCGGGTTTTCCCCTTCCTTATACTGGGGCACCTGCGCCTTGCGGAAATACTTGCTGATCATGATGTCGGTCGCGAGCTGCGACCAGTCGGCCGGGATTTCCGCCCCGTCCATCTGGAAGACGACGCTGCCGTCCGGGTTGGTGATCTTGGTGCCGCGGCGGGCGTATTTGACCTTCCCCAGGACATCTTCACCGGGCTTGGTGAAGACGCGCGGGATGGCCACGCCGGTGGGGCAGGATTTGCTGGTGCTGGCCTTGCTTGCCGCGTTGGATTCGGTGCCCTCCCGCTTGGCGCGGCTGGTGCGCCGGGTCTTGGTAGCGGCCTGGGTGTTGCCGGTCTTTCTACGCATGATCTGCCTTTTCCGCCTGTGTGCGCGAAGGAGTCCAGCTCCCGCGCGGAAGCTCAAACAAGGGGATGTGAAGCCTTGCGCCGTTTAGCGCATGGCACGCTACCCCTAGTGTCCCGTGAAGTTGTCGGATTGTGCCGTCGGTCAAACCGGCGACGGGGTGCCAGTATATCTCCGGACTGTGGGTGGTCAAAGAAAAAGCACTAAATAAAGGGTGTCGGAAACAAGTGAATACTGTATGCAGTTTGTGGATGGTTTCCCACACAATCCCCTGAAATCAACGGTTTGCTGACGCTGAGTTGTCAACAACTCTGATCGTGCCGCTTGTCCCCGGAACCAGACCACAACATGTAGGGTGCGTGTTTGCGCCACACCGCCCTATCCGCAGGGCACTAGGTCTCCGGCGCAAAGCCATGCCCACCCCGTCCACAGGTTGTGGGGATCGGACTGACAATTGAGGGTATCACGCGGTGCGACATTGCCCGGCGGGTCAGGAATCGATTTCGTCGCCAACCGGCTTGGCGTTCTCGACGATCTTGTCGCTCTGCTTCTTGATGGCTTTGGTCTGCGTCCAGCCGTCGCGAGAGAAGATCAGGTGGGTGACGCGTTCGGCGTCCACGTCCAGGATCGGCATCTCGGTTGTGGCTTCCGGCGTAGACAGGCTGTTGCTGTCCACGGTGACGCGGACGCAGAAGTAGCGCGGGCCGGTGCAACGCAACAGCACGAGGCCGGATTCACTTACGTGGTCGCCGTCTTTGCCGCGCACGATGCTGGAGTCGATCATGAAGTGCCAGCCGGTTTCGCGCATTCGATGTCGCGTCGCGTAGGCTTTCAGGCGCGCCTTGGCATGGTCGCGCATCATGATCAACGCCGAACGCGCGGCGAACCTGGTGTCTTTCTTTTCGTTCATTGGACGCTCAACGTTCGATATTGAACATGTCGCATCACGCCTGCCAAGGGTCAATCAGTCGCCCATTTCGATGGGTGGGTTTACCTTGATGCCGCCGCTGTTCCTGGGCGTCGGCGCGCCGGACAAGATCCACTTTTCGATCAGCTCGATCTCTTCGGATGGTAGCGGGTTGGCCGCGAAGGGCATGCGCGGCGACTTCAGGCCCTTGATGTGCATCAAGAGTGGCGAGTTTTCGGCGTACGGGACCACGGTCGGGCGCGGGTTGCCCAGATCATCGACGGCGCCGCGCATGACGCCTTCCAGCGTCCACAGGTCGAGCTTGCGGGGCTTGGCGCTCCAGGTATCGAGCCAGCCCGCGCCGCCTTCGGGGTTGGCGCTGCTGGGCGCGTTCTTGTCGGGCGCGTAGTGGCAGCCGTTGCAGCGCCGGCGCAGAACGTCCATTACCTGGCTCGCGCTGACGGTCACCTTGGGCGCGGGCACCGCGTTCGTGAGGTACCAGGCCAGCTCATGCGACTCCTCTTCAGTCATGGCCGTCTGCAGCATGCCGGACCAAGGCATGCGCTGGGCCGGATGCCGGATGCCCTCGGCCAGCCATTCCGGCCGCACGCGCGTCCATGCGCGTGACAGGTCCGGCGCGAACACGACGGGCATCAGGTGCGGGCGGCCGTTTTCGTCGTAGGTCGGCTTGATCTCATCATCGCCAAGCGTGTGGCACTGGCGGCAGTTGTACTTGGTCCACAACTCGCGGCCTTTGGCGAGCCGCTGCGGGTCGGGCTCGGCTTCGCGCTCAGGCTTCCAGCTCGGGAGGCTGGCGATGCCGTCGTTGGCCTTGAGCTCGAGGTACTTCGTCAGCACGACCACTTCGCGGTCTGACAAGCCGAGGTCAGGCATGCGGTCGCCGCTGTTCTGGCGGATCGGGTACGGGTAGCGCAGGTAGCGCTTGATCCAAGGCTCGGTGCGGCGCTCGGCGATTGATTCCAGCGGCGGCGCGAGGTTTTCCGGGCGGCTCTTATACTGGTGGCAGCTCTGGCAGTTGTCGCGCGGGATGTGGGTCGCGTCTTTCGGCACTTCCGTACGATGGCAGAAGTTGCAGTTGTGTTTGGCGACCAACGCGTCGCCTTGGGCAAGCCAGTCCTGAACGCTCTCCGGCAGCGCATCGGGATCAACAACCGGATGGCTGTCGCTGTCGTGACCGTTCTTGGCACCGTCTGCCATGATCAGCGCAATGCCCAGCAGCGTCAGGCCGAGCCCGGCGACGAGCAACACCACGTTGGCGATCTTGATTCCCTTCATGCGTTACAGTCTACGTGGTGCGCGACGCTTTGCAGCCCCGCAAGCAGAAGCCCATCGTTTACACGATGGGCTCTGTGGGTTGGTTGGGTTGTGCGCTACCCGCGCTTCATGAGGCTGGGGTCGGTCTTGGGCTCTACGGGCTGGTCGCCCTTGCGCTTGAGGTAGCTGGTGTACTCGGCCCAGATTTCGCGCACCTGGTCCGGGCTGATGTGTCCGTCATCCATCAGGATGCTCTCGACGCGCTTGATATCGCCGAGCGCCTTGAACAGCTGGCGCTGGAATGCCAAAGCCTCGTCGAGCTGCGTCTTGGTGATGAAATTCTTGCGGAACATGCGGCGCCCGAGGCGCTTGTCTTCCTGCCGGATCAGCGCGTAGTTGCGCGCCTTCACCAGCTTGTACAACTCGGCGCGACTGAGCCAGTTGTGCTCAAGGATGGCGTGCGCGAGGTCGAGCTCGCGGCCTTCCTGCTTGGCCGTCACGCAGTCGGCAAGCGCTTCATCGACCTGGGCCTGAGTCACTTTCGTGTTCTTCAGGATGATCGATATCAACAATTGATCCGCCTGCGACATCCGTGCGGCCTTGGTGTTCTGGGTCTGCGATAGGTTCATCTTGGCAGTTCCAGGGGGAGAGTCGGGGAGGGATCTGCCATTCCCTAAGCCCTATTCAACACCCCGAAGGGGCAAGTTGCAAGCGCGGGAAGTGCGTTTCGGGGGGCGCGGATGTGCTGATCCGCGATCTACTTCAGGACTTCGCCGAGGCGGGTGGCCTTCACCACGCCGGTTTCGGCGAAGTAGACGCTGCGGTCCTTGTCAGCCAGCACCACAAACGGCAGCTGGTTGAGGGTCAGGGTCTTGCCCTTCTTGGTCTCAAACAGGCGGTTGAACGTCGCGTTGATCGGCGCCGTGCCGTCGGCCTTGTAGCAGGCAAACGTAACGCCCTGGGCCTTCACGAAGTCGCGCGCGGCCGTGATGTCGTCTGCAATGAAGCAGATGATCTCGACTTCGGGGTGAGCCTTGTGGAAGGCTTCCAGCTCAGCGGCCTGGTCGCGGCTCACCTGCTGCCATGTGCCGATCCCGGCGATCAGCAGTTTCTTGTCTTTGAACTGGGCATCGGAAAGGTTGTGTTCAACCTCTTCCAGGTCCTTCATGGCGAAGGTCGGCAGGCGCTTGGTGGCGTCGGCGGTCACGTGATGCACGGCCAGCCCAGCGAGGGCGATGACCATGGCGAGCGACAGGCTGATCACGAGCTGCTTCACACTTCACCTCAGGCGCGGGGCGCGGAAATTGCCGGCCACGCTGTACTTGCGGAACTTCAGGTCAAACCTTCCGACCACCAGATCCGGCCCGTCGTACAGAATCTCCCACGTGCCGGACTCGAATTCGTCATTTCCCGAGGCGACGAAGGCATCACTGACCGCGCCGCTGGTCGAGCCAAGCAAGGCATTTGCCACCTTGCCGCCCGGCCCGAATTCGGCGCGCAACGATACTCGCTTGTCATCCGTACGCAAGACGGAGATGTCGCCAAGGTCGGTAAATGAAAGCACGAAAACCCGATTGTCTCCGGCCTGGACTTCGCCCGAGGGCGAAAGCTTTGCCCCGCCGCGAATGGCCATGCCGGTGATCTCGTAGGCCCCGTTTACCTTATTAACGAGGGCCGGCGTGGTCAGCTCCAGGATGCCCTCGGTGACGGCTTCCGTCCGGCGGAACATCACGTCCACCTCGGCATCCTGCAGCCCGCCATTGGCGCATCCCGCCGTCGCCAGTGCTATGGCGGGCAGGCCAGCGGCAAGAATCAGAAATACGAGGGCTCGGCTCAGGCTTCGCATTTTCGCAACGCTACGCAGTGGTTGGGGGGCGTCAAGCCGGCTCCTTCCTCTATAATGCCCGAATGATCCGTTTGGCCACCCTGCTGCTGATTCTCGCATGCGCCGCCCCTGCCTGGGCGGTGAAGGTCAAACTCAAGGCCGAGGACAAGGACTTCGAGGCGACCATTGTCAGCCTCAGCGACGGCACAGTGATCTATCGAAAGGGCCGGAAAGACTTCACGGTCCAACTTGAAGACTTCGAGCTCTCCTCCCAGTTCGTGATCATGGACGAATCGCTCGGCAACACCGGCCCCGAGTTGATGGATCTGGGCCGCTTTGCCCTCCATCGCGGCCTGTATGCGGAGGCCCAGAGGACCGCCGCCGCGGCGGCCAAGCTCGACGGATTTGCCGAGCCCGCCCAAAAGCTTGCCCGCGTCGCATTCAACCTCGAGGCCGACGCAGTTCTCGATGAGGCGATCGCGGCGCTCGACGCCCAGGACACTGCCCGCGCCCGCCCGCTGCTTGAGGATGTGATCGCGCGCTTCGCGAATACGCCTGCAGCAGTCAAGGCTGACATCCTGCTCGGTACGCTCAAGCGAGTCGAACTGGAAGTGAAGGCCGCTGAACTCGAGAAAGAAGCCAAAGAAGCGCAGGCCGAGGCCGACGCCGCTGAGCAGAAGAAACGCCAGCCTATTGATGACTGGTTGACCGAGCTCGAGGGACAGGTTGAGACCAACGCCACGACCAAGAGTGAAGCAGACGAGGACTGCCGAACCGGCTACACGAATCGCGGGCTGCCGAAATACGAGAACATCGTCAAGTCGATGGAGACCGTTCGCGCCAGCCTGTCAAAGAACCGCAACCTGCTGAAGTACCGCGGCCAGGACACCCAGGCCGACAAGATCGACGACAAGGCAAAGCAGTTGATCATCGAGTGCTTCTACAGCTGGGCGTACTACCTCTATATGGGCGCGCGCTACGAGACGGCCGTGACGATCTGCAAGCGCGGCATCGACATGGCTCCCACCGACCGCCGCTTCCTCAGCCTGAAAGTAGACATCGACGAAGTCTACGACCCCACCGACGGCTAGCCCTGCGGCTTCTTCTTTCTGCCGGTAATGAAACCGCCGCCGCCTCCGAGCAGGCCGCCGAGGAAGATGCCCAGCAGCCCTTCCAGGTAATTGTCTTCGGCCTTCGCGCGGTCCAATTCGGACTTGGCGGCGTCGAAGGCCTTCTGCGTCTGCTCGAAGCGCAGCTCCCGGTTTCGGCGCTCATCTTCGGCGGCTTGAAGGGCGACCAGTGCGGCCTGCACACGGTCGCCGTCGCCGTCCTTCAGTGCCTGGATGTATTCATCGCGGGCCTTCTGGGTGATGTCCATGGCATCGCGCAACTCGACGCCGGCGGCTTCCATCGCGTCGCGGGTGCGCTCGGCCGTCTCGAGGGCGTACTGCAGGCTGGTGCAACCGGCCATTGGCAGAAACAGGCAAATCAGCAGGTACTTCATGGGGAATCTCCGGTGTCAGGCGCTGGTGCCGATCACGAGCGCGTAGTAGGTGACGCCGCTGGCGTTGACGTCGGCGTTGGATGTGTTGAGCGTGAGTGTCTGCGAAGTGCCCGCGCCTGGTGCGTTCAGGCTGACTTCGGCGGCGCGGTTGCCGGTGGCGTCGGCGACACGGTCAAACGTGCCTGTGCCGCCGTTTGTCATGATGGTGTTGTGGCTCTGTGATGCAGAATCCGTGCGACGGATGCGGATGTAGAAGGCGCGGTTTATGCCGCTCAGCGTGACGGCCTTGCCGCTGCTGCCGCTGCCGGTGTAGGCGACCATGGTGGTCTTGAGCGTGCCGAGGTTGGCCAGTGCATCGCGCGCGGTGCCGGCGCCTGTGCCGCCGTTTGCGATGGCGAGATCCGTGCCGGACCAGTTCGCGTTATCCACTGTGCTCAGCGTCGACAGATAGCCGAGCCCCAGATTCGATCGTGCGGCTGACGGGCTGCTGACGTCGCTCAGGTTGTTGGCCGCCTGCAGGAACCCGGACGTGGCCGGGACTTCGCTGCTGTACGCGAGCCGGTTTGAGCCGACCTTCGCCCGGTTGCTGTCTCCGGTATCAAGCCAGAGCGTGTTTCCCGCCGTGCCGCCGGGGTTGCTGGCTTGCGGTGTCAGCTCAAGCCCGGTTGGGTCGATCAGCCCTTCGACGCTCAGCTTGCCGCCGACTTCCAGGTTGCCGTCCGTACGCAGTGTGGCGGCGGCTTCTCGATAGAGCTCGACGTCGTCGCCGAAGCCAATTCCTTCGTCGGTAGCGTCACCGAGCCGCAGTGCTTGTGATTCGCCGAAAGTCGAGCCCGACGGCCCAAGCTGCAGGTGACCGCTGACGTGCAGCCCGCGATCCAGCCCAAGGGCCGGGGCAGAATCTGCATCACGCGGAATCAACTCAAGGTTCAGGCCCGACGTCGCCAGGCGCAAATCCCAGCCCGAGTGCACGCGCCCGGAGCCGAAGTCGGGATGCCCGATAGATAGCACGACTTCCGGGTGCAGCGCGAGGAACGTCTGGCGCGTGCCGCCGTCTGCCTGCGCGGCAGGCATGCTCACAGCGGGCGGCAAGTAGATGCAGCCCCCGCCCAGGCCGGGGTCTGGCAAGCCGTTGTTTTCGGCACTCCAGCCCTCGCTTTTGATGCTGGGCCCGGTGAACGGGACATCGCGCTCGGCGTCGCGATTGCTCGGCGCGGCTAGCCAGTCGTGGCTTGGCGACCACAGGTTGTGATCACTGATCGCAGGCCGAATGTCGTCGCGGGCGTACGCCGCCCGGGGCACTGTGATGGCGGGCGGGCCGTCCGTAGGTGGCTCCGGCGGCGGCCCGATCGGCGGTCTCCAGGTCGGGGGGACTTCCGGCAGGAACGGCACGCGGTACTGGATTTTCCAGCGGCCTTCGCGCTGCATGTGGTTCCACAGGTGCTGCTCGACGGCGTCGTACTTGAGTTGCGCCTCGTAGGGTGTCCAGGGCGGGATGCCGCCGGAGAACTCCTCGGCGTAGAACTTGACCGGTGCGTCGTGCACGGGGTCGCCGGGTACCTTGAAGAACGCGTCGGTGCTGATGTGGCCGGCGCTTTCGCGATACAGCCCGTCGTCGTCTGCCGCTTTGCCGTACATGTGTTTGCTGCAGGCATCTGCGTCGGCCAGTATCGGCCCGCCTTGTAGCGATGCCGTGAGGCGCCCCAGCGCACGCCCGTCGCCTTCCGCGAACAGGCCGCGCCCGAGCACTTCCGGGCCGGTGGTGTCGCCTTCTCGCAGGTTGAGTGCCGGCGCCCAACCCTTGTCGCGCGCACCTTCCTGCCTGTGCGACGGGCTGAGAACCAGCACGGACAGGAACTGCAGCCCGCCGCGTTTGCGCTCGCTCAGGCGCTTGCGATCGATGTCGTAAATCAGGCTCGATGCGGCGCCGGGGTCCGTGCCTCTGCTGTCGGACACCAGTGGGCCAAGATCGGCGAATCGCGGACCCTCGCCAAGACTCACAATCAGCCCGCGCATTGCTTGCGGACGTACGTGCCGGGCTTCGAACAACTGGTCGGGTGGAATCTCTTCGTGGCGTTGATCTGGCGCCAGTATGCGCAGCCGCCCGCTGTCGGCAACCTCAACGCCGGCGACAAGAAACCAGCGCCCGAACTTCGCGGCGTCTGAGCTTTCGAGAAAGAACGGGAAAGCCAGCGGCCCTGGGTTCCGAAGCTCCAATGCGCCGGTGTCGTTGCGGCGGTGCATCGCCTCAACGGCGATCACGCTTTCCCCTTCCGGCGTTTCCCCCTGCGCACTGAGAATCAGCGGACCGGCGCGGAAAGCATTGATCGGCTGGTGAAGCCCGCTGGGGGTTGGCGCCGAAGGGTGTGATCGCCCAAGGCCGGCGGCCGCCGCGATGGGCGCCGGCACTGGTGTGGCAGGTCGGTCCGTCAGCGTTGAGATCAGCCCGGCGGTGCCGGCCTCAATCACCACGCGCTCGCAACTGCCAGTGGCTGAAGCGGCGCTTGCACCGGCAACCTGCGCCACTCGCTGGAGGCTCTCGCGGGTGCGAACTTCTGCCAGCTCTCGGGCGGCCTGGCTCAGTGCGGCGCGGTTGAGCAACGTTCCTGACTGGTCGTAGACCGCAATCAGGTGGGACGCACTCAGTGTGACCGTTTCGGCGTTGCCGTTTCCGGGTACTTCCAGCGTGAATGGAGGGCGCTCGGCCCAGTGGGCGATTCGCAGTGTCAGGCTCGCATCGCCCTGCAGCCTTCGGTCCTGCAGCGTGGGATCGTCCGCGCCGCCAGATGGCTGTGCCAGCGCGAACGGCGGACGCGGCAGATAGACCAGCCCTTGGTCTGCATCGAGTTCGAACCCTTCGATCGGCGTCACCGTGGTCTTCTCGACGCTGGGGTCCCGAGGATGTTGGGGTGCTGTGCCGTTCGGCCTGACGGCCTGCGCAAGCAACTCCGGCGCAATGAACGTGCCGTCATCAGCTAGTCTGCCCAGTGGCAGCCACGGCAGTTTCGCGTCGTTCGCGCGGAACAGGCGGAACGCAAACCGTTTGAGCGTCGCCAGCCGCGCAGCGGCGTTCGTGCCGGTTGCAGGCAGCAGCTGCTCAAAGCCTCCATCGCTGAGGCAAGCCTGTCGTGCTGCTGATTCGCCGATTCCCCACTTGGCCAGGATATCCGACAACGGCTGGATCATTCCGTGGTCATCCGGCAGCACTGCCTCCCAGTCGGAAAGCTCTGAGGTTTCGATTGCCGGTCCGCCGACCACGTTGACGGCCGTCGGTGCCTTGGGCACCGACGCACGAATCTCGATCAGCCTGGCCTGATCCATCGTCGGAGCGACGTCTGCAGCCGTGACGACAGCGGTGCCGTCGTCCTGGACGCTGATGGTGAGCCCCAGTCCGGACAGCATCGTCTCGACCGCAATACCGAGCGTAGCACCCCCACGGACATTCACTGGAGGGCTGAAACCGGCCGGAATCAGCGGAACACCCGCGGCGACAAGGCCGGCAGACTCGAACAGGCGCTCGAGCACGGCGTGGGGCCCAACGGGTTCGCCCTCGCGCCACGCCGTGCCATCGCCGACAGGCACGTTGATGGCAGCGTGCACGGGACCCTGCCAGTCTTCCCGCAAGTCGCTGCCGATAGCGCGTACACGCCCGTCGCCCAACGCCTCGATGCGTCGCACCACGAACTGGCGGAATGTGCGTCTCGTTTCCGCGTCGGCCACGTGCAGTGTGCACGGGCCGGTCTGCAGATTCGCGCTGGGCGGCAGCGTGGCTTCAAACGTGCTTGGGCTGCCGCCGCGCAGCAACTCGATGCGCAGCGCAAGCAGCGGCTGGCCGTTGATTGTGGCTGTGATTTGTTCAGGCATTGGGGGCTCCGGCAACAGTCGCTGCGCGGCTGCGCGAGACATAGCGCCAGGTGGTGACCCAGCGGCGGTCGGCGGGGAGCCCGGCGTGTGGGAATGAGTAGTGAACGGCGCGCTCAAGAAGATCGGCGGCGTAGCGCGGCGCCGGCGGGCTCACGTGGCGCCCGTCGCCTACGGCGCTGCCTTCCTGGACAACTTCCGTTTGTGGCGTGCCGATCTGCTGGCGATACGCGGGCAGCGACGTGTCGAGCATCGGATGATCGACCACGCGGCGTGTGGTGGTGAACGTAAGAGATTCAGTAAGCGCAAGCGTGCCGGCCGTCTCGATCAGCTCAACGAATTCAAAGTCTACACGACGGGCAAACGCGTCTTCGGCAAGGCGCGAGGAGACCAGCCGCCCGCCAGGGCGAAGCTCCAGCGCACGGGAGCGCGCAGCCACCCCCGCGAAAAAGCCGCTGATGGCACGTAGCGAGCGGCCTTCGGCATCCGTGAACTCGCTGATGATGCAGTGGCCGTCTTCCACACCGCCGGGCAGGGCCGTGAATACCTGCTCATCCTCGACCTCGTACTCGAGCGAGGGCGTCGCGGCGTCACGCGTGACGGCCTGGCGCAAGCGGCGAAAGCCGGAGGCAAGCGCAGGCAGTACGAGTGCTTCATCGTCGGCCGGCACTTCGCCCGCACGAAGGATCGCCGTGCCGGTCGTAATCACGCGATCCGGCTGACCGGCCGTCGCGATGGCGCGCACGAGGTAGCTGTGCGACTGCACGGCCGAGGCGGCGTCCTGCAGGGTTGCAACAAACTCCAGCGTGACGCGGCGCCGATTGTGAGCCTCGCCGGGCGCACGGTCTTTCTCCGTGATCGTCTGCAGCGTGGGTCCCGTCCGGCAGTCCGCCGCGACCAGCGCTCGAACGTCGGCGCCGTCTCCTCGGAGCTTCAGTGCACCGGACGTCCCGGCGGCGTCACGCAGCGCTTGCACGATCGGCTCAAGCGCCGCGGGCGTAGCAGCTTCGACTTCCAGCTCAACGCGCCACGTTTCGACCACCTCGGGCGACTGTCCGGTACGGCTGACAACAAGGGTTGCTGCGGCGCCCAGGGTCTCGCCGCCGAATTCAACGGTAAGAGGCATGGCTACTCCGCAAGAGTGTCAGAGATCGTCGGTGAGCCGGATGAAGGCAGCGCGATGCCCAGCCGATCACGCGCGAACGTCTGGAACGCGCCGGCATCGTCACTGGTGCTGTCCACGAGATAGCGATCTGTGATCGGCGCGGCCTGTGGGGCGGTTGCGCCCTGGAAAATCGCGACGTGGATGCCGGCGTGCGGCACCTCGGCGGCGGGCGCGAACGACACGCCGTCGATGTAGACCTCGCCGTCGAAGTCGGCGCTGCACCGGATGCGTGCCTTGACCTTGTTGGGGAAACTCGAGCGCGGCAGATACTCGAAGCCGCCGAGGTGCAGCCATTGGCCCGTGGCGGTCGCGCCGTCGATCGTCAGCGTCAGCGCCGACGCGACCCCATCAACGAGCAGATCGATCGTGACATCGCCGGCCGAGTAAGCGCCGACGTACACCCACGCACCAAGCGCCCAGTGGCGCCCGGATTCCAGCGGTGGGTCACGCTCGGCGAGGTCCTGTTGCAGGTTTCCGGCTGTGGCACCGTCGCCCGTGATCTTCAGCGCGCCGTCGCCGAACAGCGTGGTGCCCGTGTCGCGCGACAACACGCCGCCGCCGGCGATCACCTCCCAGTAGTCGAAGCTTCCGCCTGTTTCGGCGTCGAACGCGCCATCAGTGATCACGTTGCGCGCGTCCGTGATGTCGCCGAACGTCACCGGGATCACGCGCGTCGCGACGTTAGAGCCGACTTCCGGCCTGATGCGGAATTCTTCCTGTCCGACCGGCACGCGGTGATGCGCGTTGTCCCGTGTGCACTCGATTGCAATGCGCTGGTTTGTGATGCGCTCATCGTCCACAACGTTTTCACCCGCGTCGGCGACCTGCTTGCTCACGTAGCAGGCGGCGTTGCCGACATTGGCGGCGTCCGCGCTCAGCGTTCCGAGTGCGACCGCATTTGCCGCCACGCATGCTGCATCGGCCAGCATGGCGCGCTGCAGCTCGCGCAGGACATCGGACTGGCCTGCGCCAAGGGCATCCAGTTCGCCGGCGAGCGCGTTGGTGATCCATGCGCTGAGCGACTGCCCAAGCTGGGAACCCCAGCCCCGGGCAACGCGCGCCGCGTCGCTCAGGATGCTGACCGCGTCGAGGCTGTCGCGCTCGGCCGGAGTGTCGTTGAGCACGTCGACAAAGTCCTCGCGCAGCTTGTCCAGTGACCGAAAAGTCTCGCCGCTTCCACTGAAGCTCAGGTTGCGCTCGGCGAGATTTTCGAGCTGGGTGAACGCCCGGGCATATTGGCCGAGCACTTCGAAGATGGATGTGTAGTCAGGCATGGGGGCTCCGGTCAGGCGCGCTCAATGCGCGTGGTGAAAGGCACGAAGGTCTCGCCGCTGATGCTGATGCGGATCAGCGGAAGCACACGCCGGGCGTTGCGACGCCAGGCAGCGGCGAGCTGCGCGGCCGAGTCGTCGGCGCGCGAGCTGAGGTGGTCATAGATGAAGAAGAGTGCGTAGCGAGCCGTGGCGTCGGCCAGTGGCTGCAGGTCATCGGCCCGCCAGCCGGCCGGGAAGCGCGCGTTCATCAGCGCGTCGATCACTCGTTTGGCGCGCGCCAGCGGGTCCGCGAAGCCGGCGCGCCCGCCGAACTCGCCGCCGATCAGGAAGCCGGTAATGTCTTTCTGCAACGCCGTGAGGTCGGCGGCATCGGCGTAGAAGAGGTCGATGGTCGCGTCGAAGCTGCGCGCCTCGCGCAGGCGGACGCTGCCGGACATGCCGCTTGAGTTCTGCTCGGCGAGCGTGACGTTGCCGGTGGTCGCGCCGCTGAGGGTGCCCTGCGCGACAAGCGCGTTGCGGTCGGCGTCGCTGTAGACGCTCACGGTGTAGTCGCCGCCGGCTTCGGTGATTCGGGTGTACGCGCGGCCATTGTCGGTGTTGTCGCGGCCGGCGCCGTTGAGCAGCCAGCGTGAAAACACGCCGGCGTTGTCATCATGTGTGGTTACGTATTCGAGCATGATCTGCCCCTTCGCTTACGCTTCGGGCTCCAAAGTTGTTGAGGGCCTGCCCGCTGAAGCCTTGGCGACGGCGGGAGGGTGCGGGGGCCCGTGGATCCACAGGCCCCCGCGGGGGACATCCTGTTCGGCCTAGCTGGTCGCCAGGTTGGTGATGACGCCATGGCCGCCGTCACCGCCGTTCAGGATTTCGAGGGTGTACTCGCCGATCAGTTGCGCTTTGCGGAAGTCGCCCGACTCGGCCAGCGGCTTCACGAAGAAGCTGCGGCCTTGCAGCGGCATGACCTGCAGCTTGTCGAGGTCCAACAGCAGAATCTTGTCCGCCGGCACCCAGCGCGACAGCACCACGCGCTGCACGCCGAAGTCGGACTCGTAGACGTCCACCACGTTGCGTAGGGCGGCGCTTTCCGGCTCATAGCGCCGGCTGCTCTGGATGAAGCTGCTGATCTTGCGCTTCTGGAAACCGTTGCAGACGATCGCAGTCGGGCGCCCGCCCATGTCCCAGACATTGCGCAGGCTGGCGTTCAGGATGTCTTCCGTCAGCGCGGCGGCGCTCGCGTCGTCCACGCTGCCGGTGATGAACTGTAGCAGCCCGCCCATGGTCCGGCGCACGGCCGCGCTGCCCTCGGGGCTCGAAGCTGCCTTGTAGCCGCAGATTACCGTCTGCTCGAGCGAGCGCATGAGTTCCCTCAGACGCTGGATCACCTGGTAGTCGAACTCGCGCTCGACCGCGTGCAGCCCGACGGCGTCCATGCTGCCGCTGATCGTCACCGTTTCGGTGAAGATCTGGCTGTAATTCTCTTTGCGGCTGCGGGCGCGGTAGTTTGCGGATGCCGCGTCCTCGCCTTCCAGCGCCGCGTGGCCGATCACGGTCAGCTTCTGGTCATCGACCAGCGCCGCGGGCGTGCTGCCGCCGTAGCCGCGGGTGACCGTCAGCGTGTTGGTGCTGATTGCCGTGACCTGAATGATCTCTTCGCTGGCGTCTGGCTTGACCAGGTCGCCGGTGCGGAACACCGATCCGTCGTCAACGATGATGCTGGTATCGCTGTCCGCGTAGCCGGCGCCGTTGTTGACGGCGTCGAAGTTGGGGTTGAGCTGATCTTCGAACCACTCGTGCCGCGTGGACTTGGCAGCGAAACGCGGGCTGCCGATGGCATCGAGCAGTGGTGTATCAAAGGGCGAGATCAGTCCGACGAGGTCGGAGACGTCGTCGACCAGTTCAGGCAGGCTGGCGCCCGCGTCGTAGGTTGCTTTGCCGGTGAAACTCATTGGGGACTCCTGGGGTTGGGGTGGTGGTTAGCGGCGGTTCCGACGCCGGATTTCCTGAACTTGACGGGTCAAGCTTCCGTGCTTAAGCACGCTTCTGAGCCGCTCAGGGTCCGGCTCGCTCAGTTTCTGGTTGGCTGGCGAGGCCGGGGGCTTGGCGAACAGATAAGGGCGGGAGGACCGCAGGGAGCTGAACACGTCCTCAAGTGCCTGCTCGGCATCCCCGGCCTCGCGCAGTTTTGGGACGACGTCCTCGAGCTTCAGGGCGTCGCCCGGGTAGAGCAGGCCTTCGCGAGGCGCGCGGAGCAGAAACGCGCGCTCGATTCGGGCCTGCTCTACGGCCGCGCTGTGCTCGTGCTCGAGCTGTGCGACCTTCTCAAGGGCGGCGGTGATTTCTTCGTTGGGCTCCGGCAGCAGCGCGCGGAGCTGGTCAGACAAGGACGACTGATTACTCATTGTTGTTTCCTTCGCGGTTCTTGAGCCAGGCCTGGCGGGCCTGCTCGATGTCTGTGTAGGCGTCCGGGTCGTCGCGCAGCATGAGCTGCCAGGGCGTGGTCATGCCGTTGCGCAAGCGCCAGTCGTCGACCTGCATGCGCTCGGCGGCGCTTTGTTCCAGGGTAGGCTCGGGATAGTTGACGTGCAGAATTGCCGCGCCCTGCACGCCTTCGTGCTCACCTAGGACGGCGAGCGTGATGTCGAGCAGGTCCTGCTCAAAGCCGCGGAATACCTGCTGGCGCTCGACGCGGTCTTCCAGCACGGGGGTCTGTTGGGCGAGCACGCTGACGCCGCTGATGTTCGCGCCCACGTTCACACTAAGCACGCTTTCGGGAATGCGCTGCGTTTTCAGTAGCGTGCGCAAGAAGAACTCGAGATCGGCTATCAGCTCGCTGATCGGCGCGTTCGGTGATTTGAAGTTCACGCCGAAGGGCTCATTGCCGCTGACGTTGAAGGCAATCGCCCGGCCGGGACCGATGGCCAGCTCATTTGTCGGGTCCGGGTTCACGATCTCCATTACCCCGAAGCCCTGCATCGCAACCGTGTGCGCGAGCTCGGACAACTTGGCGTTGCACTCGGCGTTGGCGAACGCGACTGCACGCCCGCGGCCTTCGGTCCAGAAGCCGTCAACTGGCAGGCTGTCGTGGACGAACGCGAACGGAATGCGGCCAAGGCCGTGCTCCTGCTCAGTCAAGACTCGTCCGCCGGCGACGGTGGAGACACGGGAGGGGGACCACACATGTGCGAGGGAGCCGTCGCCGGCGGCGATTGCGATGACCGCGGCCGGTGTGTCTGGGCGAATGAGATCGGGAATGCAGACCAGGCGGTGTGCGGGCCAGGGCCAGTAGCGCACTTCGCCCTGCTCATAGCTCACGCGTACGGCTGCTACGCCTTGCAGGCGCGCCATGCGGTCGAGGCCGAGCAGCAACCGGTCCGGGGTGTTGCGGTCCCAGACGCGCTGGATACGCTCGCGCACGCGTTTGTCGGCATCGAGTTGGCGCTCGACTGGCCGGCGGTAGAGCTGGCTGAGCACGTCGATGATGACGCGTGTGACGTTCAGGAACTGTTTGTGCGGGCGGCGCAGGAATTCGACGGCTGACTCGCCGGGTAGTCGGGTGATGTAGCGAAGCTGGTCGCCGCAGTACATGTCCCAGATGAAGCGGCTTTCAGCCCGGCGGGCGTGATCGCCCTCTGAAGTGTAGAGTGCGTAAAGCTCGTCGGGGCGGCTGACGCTGGGGCGACGGTCGCCGCCAGCGGGCGAAGTCTGCTCAAGTGCGAGTGAAAGTGCGCGAATAAACGAATCCGACATTCGTTGGCCTTTCGGATGGGGCTGCCTTCGCCCCTCATTCCTCCCGGCCGAGCGAATGTTGTTTTGGCAGAAAAAAGGCGGACGATGGGCTTTCTCGAAAACAGGGTCGCGGCCGAAATGGCGCAATGGAGCGGGTTTAAGGCTGCCGGGCTGGACGCAGAAAAAATTTCAGAAAGCCTCGCGCGCCCGCCGAAACCGGAAATGGGCGACTTGGCATTTGCCACATTTCGTTACGCCAAAGAGGCAGGCGCCAAGCCGAACGAGTTCGCAACGAAACTCGCCGCAGGCGCCGAAACGAGTGGGCTGATTGAAGTCATCGAAGCGGCCGGGCCGTATGTGAACCTGCGCCTCAACCACACGGCCGTCATGAGCGACGTGCTTGTCGAGATCGAGATGCAGTCGGCCGGCGCTGAGCCGCAGGACTGGCGCTACGGCGACAGCCAGAGCGGCAAGGGCAGGACCCTTGTTGTTGACCTGTCAAGTCCCAATATTGCCAAGCCGCTCGCTGTGCACCACCTGCGGTCAACAATGATCGGCTACAGCATCAAGCAGCTGCGCGAAAGCCAGGGCTGGCGTGTCGTGGGCGTAAACCACCTCGGCGACTGGGGAACCGGCTTCGGAAAGCTGATCGCCGGCGTGAAGAAGTATTTCCCCGAGCTGGCCGAGCGCGCAAAGACGGAAGACAAACCGCTCGGCGCGATGACCGTACAGGAATTGAACGAGACCTACGCGCGATTCAACAAAGAGTCGAAGGACGATGAGGAACTTGCTGTTGCCGGCAAGCACGAGTTCGCGATTCTGGAACGCTACATCGAGGCCCTGTTAAGCAAAGAGGCGATCGGCGAGGGCGGCGAGATCGACGCCGAGGCTCGCGAGAGCGGTGTCGTCAATTTCCGCATCTGGCAGCACGCGCGTGACATCAGCCTGGCCGAGTTTGAGCGCATGTATGCGCACCTCGGGCTCAGCTTCAAGCTCTGGCCCGTGGTCGACACGACTCACGCCAAGGTTCTGACAGAAGAGCCGGATGCGTTCTATCGCAACCACTGCATCTACGTAGGCGAGAGCTACTACGTCACGGCCGAGGATCTATGCCGCCGGCTGATTACCGATGCCGTTGACAGCAAGGTCGCTGAGCTCGACGAAGGCGCGCTGCTGATTTTCACCCACGGCAAGGACAAGCCACCGCTGATCCTGGTCAAGAGCGACGGCGCGACCAGCTACCACGCGCGCGACATGGCCGCCGCGCTCTACCGTAAGCGCCACTGGCACGCGGACGAAATGACCTACGTCGTCGGCGGCGAGCAGAAGCTGCACTTCAGCCAGCTGTTCAAGGGGCTGGAAATGCTCGGTCATGAGTGGGCCGAGCACTGCAGCCACACGGACTTCGGGCTGATGCTGTTCCAACAGCCAGACGGAAAGTGGGCAAAGACAAGCACGCGCAAGGGCACGGCGATCATGCTGGAGGATCTGCTCGATGAGGCCGTGCAGACGGTGCGCGAGATCATCAAGGAAAAGAACCCCGAGCTTGCCGCGGACGCGAACCTCGCTGAGCGTGTGGCGCACGCTGTCGGCGTTGGCGCGGTGGTGTTCAACGACTTGAGAAACGGGCGCCGGAACAACGTGAAGTTCGACTGGGATGCCGTGCTGGATTTTCAGGGCGAGAGCGGCCCCTATATGCAGATGCAGTACGTGCGCATGTCCAGTGTGATGGACAGGTTCTGTGAGACCCACGGCGAGCCGGTCTTGGAAGACGGTAACCCGGACCGCCTGGGACTGGACGAAGAGTGGAAGATTGTCCAGCAGCTCGCGGCTTTCCCGGATGCGGTCGCCAAGGCCAGTGCCGACTTCGAGCCGAGCATTGTTGCGCGCTACCTGATCGAGCTTGCCAGCCTGACCAGCACCTGGTGGACCGTCACCAAGGACACCCGCATTGTCGGCGACGACAGGGACCTCAGCCTGGCGCGTGTGCGGCTCGTGAGTGCAATCCGCAAAGTCCTCGGACGTGGGCTGACGCTGCTCGGTATGTCGCTCGTAGAGCGGATGTAGGCGCGCCTAGTTGATTGGCCTGCGCGTCTGCCTGATCAAGTTCGCGCAGTCGGAGCCCAGCTTGCCGAAGCCGTCAGGATCGGCCCCCAGTTCCTGAACCACATGCTTGGTATCGCCGTTGGCCGTGACGGTGATGGAGCTGCTCATGTTTCCCGGCTCGCCGGACATGTCGAAATAACCTGACCGCATCAGCAGCTTCCACAGTTCTTCGCGCGTGGATTGCGGAACGGTTGCGACGCGCTTGTTGTCCTCAAGCACATCGCCCTTGGCCGTGACACGGGTTGAGTGCCATTCGCCGGTAAAGCCCCCGCCACCCGCTAGCTCGATTGCAAAATCCGTCGGCATGGGCGGTGTCGGCACATCATTGCCCACGGCGGCCGGGGCGCAGGCAAAAGTCATCAGGCACAAACACACCAGCGGAAGGATCGTTCTCATCACGTCGTCTCCGCCAACTAGACGCAGGCGGATCGCATCGGGTTCCCGCGTTCCCTACTCAATCGGCGTGCGGAAGTAGCGGGTGCCGTTCAGGTAGGTCTTCTTGTCGGCGTATTCGAGCTTGTACTGGCGCGAGCCGCCCTTGGAATTGCACTTCAGGTAAGTGACCGTCCCGATCTGCTCGACCTTCCAGGTGCCGGTTTCGTCGCCGCCGTTTCCACCGCTGGCGCCTGCGCCGCTGCCTGTCCCGACCGAGAAGCTGTCGCTGCCGTGGTAGCGGTAGGTGCCGTCCGGGTAGAGCCGGATCTCGATGTTCGTGCTGCTGTACACCCCGCCACCGACACCGTCCGTGCTTGAGTACGACTTCAGGTAGGTCAGCATGTTGCCAGCGAGCATTGCTTTCCATTCCTGCTCGCTCTGCGACTGGAGCGGCTTGCCGATGCCGATGCTGTCGGCCAACGCCTCGACCTTCTCTTTGAAGTGTGCTTCATCCGCCTTGTAGCCGCCGAGGAAGAACAGGATGCCGTTCTTCTCCGGCCCGATGTGGAAGCCAGCGTAGCCGACGTAAGTGTTGTCTGCATACTTGGCGAGCGTGTAGCCGCTCTTGCGTTCGAAGTCGCCTTGCAGTTTCAGGATGACGCCGTCGTCGATCTCCTGCGGCTGGCGCAGCTCGGCCTCGACTTCTGCTTCGTTCACCTCGCGCTTGAAGAAGACGAACCCGAGGCTCTGCTTGGTGGTGGACTGCAGGGTCATGGCCGTGGCGTCTTTCTGCATCACGACGCCGCAGTCGGCCGGCAGCTTGAATGAGACGCCGTACATCGACATCTTCACCGCCTCGCCGTTTTTATAGACCTTGCCGATCTGGAGTTCCTCGCCGCTCAGCCCCGGCAGCTTCTCCGGCTCGGGCGGTTTCTCGTCCGTGCCCGGCTCGTCGGGTTTCTTCGTGTCGTCATTCTTGGACGACTTGTCGCTGTCAGAGTCACGGCTGCCGGACGAGCTGGCTGAGTTGCTCGCGGCATCTCCGCCACAGCCGACGCAGACCAGGCACAGGGCAATTAGCAGGGCGGCTGATCGCATGAGTATCTCCCCGTGCGATTGTCCCTATCAGGCCAGCTCTCGCCAGCGCTTTTCGAGGGCTTCTATGTCGTCGAGCGCGTTGGCGCTCAGGAACAACGCGCACGCCTTCCGATACTCGGCTTCCGCGCCGGGATCGCCCAGCATGCGCAGCGCGACGGCATAGCTGGCGCGCGTTTCGCCTTCTTCCTGGTCGAGGCCCATCCTCTGGATGACCTCAAGCGCCTGCTCGATCTTCTTGCGTGCTTCGCCCGGGCGCCTGGCGTCGATGTCGATCCTCGCTAGGCTGCGCAGCGCCAGCGCGGCCATCTGGTCATTGCCCTGGGCCAGAAACATCTCGCGCCCTTCTTGAACCAGCTTGGCGGCGGCTTCGAACTTGCCCTGCTTGGCTATCAGAATCCCGTAGGAATCAAGAAGCACCGCGTGCCAGAACCGCGCGCCGCATTCCTCAATGGCCTGCAGACCCCGCTTGTAGGCGTCCTCGGCTTCGTCTAGGCGCCCGCTGCGGCTTGCAGCCGCGCCGATGTGAAACAGCGAGACGCCCTGCGTGTGCAGGTCGCCGGTTTCGCGCGCGATCTGCAATGCGCGGGCGGCAGCGGCGCGTGATTCATCCTGGCGCCCCATCGCGCCATACAGCCCGGAGAGATTGCCGACCACCATGGCTTCGTACTGGCGCTCGCCTCGTTTTCGATGGATGGCCAGCGCTTCTTCGAACGCGGCGGCCGATTCGTCATAGCGCGCCATGTTGCGCAGCAGGTTGCCGATGTTGCTCAGCGTTGCGGCGCGCCCGTTTTCGTCGTCGGCCTCGGTCAGGATCGCGAGTGCCTCGTGATACGCGGCCAACGTCTGCTCGGCGGGTTCTGAGTCGACGCGCATCACGGAGAGGTTGCTGAGGGCGAGACCTTCGGCCCGGCGGTCGCCGATCTTGCGGAAGATCTCCAGCGCGCGTTCCACGTACGGAATGCCCGGGGGATTACCCTCCGTGCGGGCGTAGCTGATGCCGATGGCCCGCAGCGCGCGTCCGTGAGAGGCCCCGTCGCCGGCTTCCTCGGCGACGCTTGCGGCTTTCTCAAACCACTCACGCCCGTCCCGTGCGCGCCCGGTATTCAGCAGTGTCTCGCCGATGCGCAGCAGCGCGGCGATGCGGTTGTCATGAGTCGCGGCCGGGTGGTCGGCCAGCCTGCGTCCGAACTCCATCGCCTTCTCGTTGTGAAACTCACGCGACTCGTGCCACATGGCGCGCAGCAGGTATGCCGCCTCTTTGGCGGCCAGCGCCTTCTGCCACTTCACGTTGGCCGTGCGGCGCGAGAACTGCGCGGCCTTGGAGTGGTGCACCAGCTCCGCGGCCATTGCGTCGAGTGTCTTGTCGTCTCCCTCGAACAGCGCCTCGGCGACCTCCAGTACCAGTGCGTGCAAACGTGCCCGGTCGCCTGGCGGTTGCAGGTCATAGGCCGCGTCACGCACCAGGGCGTGGCGGAACAAGTATGCAGATTCGGCTGAGGACACGCCGGGATTCTAGTCTTGTCGGCGGTTAAACACACCGACGCGGCCCAAGGGTTGGCCGCGTCGGTGTTGAGTGTCAACTATGGAGTAATCACCGGCGGGCCTTGCTCCCACCAGTTCCAGTCATCGTATATTTCGTTATAAAAGTCCGTCCCGTCAGTTTCTCCTTCAGTCCAGCAGTCGAGTACTCGCCAAGCTACCTGCACTCCGGTCAGCTGTTCGTCATAGTCACATGGACCTGCATCTCCGTCGCAGTAGCCGACCAAGAGATATATGTCCAGCAGGAACCACCCACACGTAAACACGCTGGAGGGTGATGCGCAATCCTCGTAGTAGGGCGGCACGTGAATCACGCGAGCCCAACACGCGTATGTGTCCGAGGGGAAGCACGGGTCTGTCGGTTCCTCCTGCGTGAGTCGCGATGGACAGCACAGTTTGCCCGTGCAGTCCCATTCCGGCAGTACGCTGTGATCGGGTTTGCTGCATTCAGCCTCAACCGCTGTCGGTCGCGACAGGAATAGCAGCAAGACTGATGTCGCGACAACTAGTGATGTCAACAGTCGGTTTTTCATAATTCTCCTTGTCGTTCAGAAGAGAATGCTTCGCTACTCACGGGGGACGACGTGCTCGTCCTCCATCCGAAGCCGAACTCGCTCATACGGCGCCTCATACTTGCGCAGTCCCTGTTGAAGAACGGGAGGTTCTGTATCGGGCTGGAATGCGAGTTCCTCAAAGACGCGGACACTGTCGCGCAGCGCGTTCGCCGTTGATAACGAGACGGGTATTTGTTGTCCCATGGTGCATACGGCCAGTAGTTGGTCGACCAAAAGCAATCCGGAAGCTGCGCGGGAACGAGCGATCTGGCCTTTGTACGTCAACTTCTCTTTAGGGACTGCGAGTAGGGTCTCCGAAACTGTAATGAGTCGGTGGCGCAGGCTGTAGCCCGACGCGAGCTGGTCTGGGAAGCGACCCCGGCAGCGCATCAACACCGATTGAAACTCGAGCAGAAGAAATTGCTTCTCCGTTGTTCGGCAGGCCCTCACGATCGCTTCGATTGAGTCAACGGCGTCGTCGAGACTAGAGCTGGCATCAATTGCGGCGCGACACAAGCCCCCCGGAGTGTTCGGCGAGATCTCGCCATCCTTCAGATTGGAGATGGACACCGACCAATGCTCTATGAGCCTGCGCCGCAGTTTGTCATCACCGGTATCGCCGAACAGGCGTGTCATGAATGACAGATCTGGAGAATCGGCGTACATGGCGTCCCCCGACTGTTTGATGTCTCTGCCCATCCCACCTGCATACATTGCCGCGAAATACGCGACGGCAAGGTCGCTGCCGGGGTCAGACGCGCAGAACGATGCCGCGATCGCCTTCCCTAACGCCTGGATTTCTTGGGGCGTCATCGCGGCGACAAACATTGGCAGAGTCGCATTGAGATAGTTGGTTGTCCGGATGGTCCCGAAACGCGAGACGAGATAAGGTAGAAGGATATCGAGCAGCTCTTCCGTCGTTAGGCCGGCTTTCAAGGCGGCACGTATTGACGCCATAACTTCATTGGAATCGTTCAGTTCGCCAAGCCTGGACAGGAGTTCGGAGATCTGGCCTCCTGGCGACGAGATCAGTCGCAGCTCCCAGCGTAGGCGCGGCGTAAGTTCACTAAGTTCGACGTATGGTGCAACGAGATCGCCAAGCCCATCGGTATTGCGGTCCGAGAGTATGCCCAGCATCCCCGAAATCGTGGGCTCTAGAAATGGACGCTTAGTCCACACAGTTTCCGCGGCTCTTGCAAGCACGCGCCGAACACCACTGTCTGGCTTCTGGTCGGCCGATGGAAGCAACGGACAGAAGTCCAGATAGAGACTTATGAGCAGGAGGTCGGCAGGAAGAAGTGCAGCCCGCTCGCGGACGGACATGGGTTTATCTGCAACCTTCTCCTCATAACGTTCCTGGCGAGGTGTCAACAGTGAATCGGTAGCGGGCCACAAGATCTCGAGCTCTTCTATCAGCGACTCGCATGTGCGCTCGGCGTCGCTGCTTTGCAGGGGCCTAAGCAGGGAGCGCAGCACCGGCAGAAGTTCTTGAGCCTCTCGAAGATCTAGGCCTAGTTCGTTGGGAAGCGACAGCGACTCCAGACGCGTCTCCAACGATAGACTGACCACAGATGGAACAATCTCCTGCGCATCATGGAATGCCTTTCTGCGGCAGGCGGAGACAAAGAGGCTCCAAGCCTGCCCATCGGGAATTCGCGTAGGCAGTGATTCGTCGTCCGGCTGTTTGTCGTTGGTCGCTTCTCGTTTCGCACCTGGTAGCTGGCTAGCTGTTGTTGTCGAGTTGTCGCCGCCGAACGAGTTTGAAGGACGATCTGGAGGTAGGGTCAACACAGTTACCGTCACGGCCACAGCGAAGACCGCGATCACGAGTGCTCCGACAGCCCGGCGAGTTGATAGGAGTTTCATTTGCGCTCGCTCCCGTCTTGCCAAGCTGGCATCTTTTGCCGGACGCACGTGCCGCTGCTCAAGGCACCGGTGCTGCACACCGATCTAATGTCAGCTTGCCAGTGTCCGTCGGGGTCCGTCGCCTCGGTATGGCAGATTTCGCACCTTGCTTCGAACCGCGCGCTTGTCGCCTGAGTGTCAGGCTGGTGGCAGGAGTTGCAGAACACGCCGAGCAGCTTCCCCGATGGTTCTAGCGAGGCGACTGTAACGTGGCAGGCGACGCACCGGCGATCCGATTGCTGACGTCGTGCGACCAAGCTCCCAAACGCGCCGGCATGCTTGCTGGCAATCCATGCCGAGACCTGAGGCTCGTGGCAAGCGCCGCATAGTTGAGTCGCCAGCGTTTTCCGGAGCGTTTCGATTTCCGGCAGGGGCGGCGGCACAGATGCGGAGGAATGAAACAGCCGAATGTTGATTGCTGACACCAGTGGCTCCACTTGCTCGTCTGGAGCGAGACTTCTGGATATACTGCTTGTCCAACGAGCGACAATGGGACCGCCTTCACTCTGCTGACTCAGGTAGTCGCGTGCGGCTGTCGCAGCGCTCGCTGTTCCCCCCAAAGCTGCGGCATAATAGGGGCCGAGCCCGGCAGCAAACACCGGCGGGCCTAGGCGATCTGTCCGCCAAATCGCAATGAAACAAACGTCGCGCCCTCGCGGACGAAGACTGCGACTGGAACAAAGAATGGCGCTATTGGGGGCAAGTAGCGTGACATCGCCGTCCGATCCGATCCGGAGTTCAAGTGCAAAGCCCGACAAACGGGAGGCCAATTCGTCAAACTCCGGTTTTGGTTCGCCCCTGGTTTCTTGGGTGCTGTCCTGTCCAAGCCAGAACAAGGGCATGTCGATTTGCTCTCGCAAACCGGTGAGTTCGCCAAAGAACGTCTCTGCTTCGTCCTCAGGGTGTGTACAACCGCAAAGAAATACTGCCCCGTCATTTGCTCCTACATGTCGCGTAGCCGCCACGATGCGTGCCAACCCGCCTACGGAGCTACCTGCGCAACCGCAGTCTTCCAGATAGCCTTCCAGGTCGTTTGCAATGGCAAGTACGAAATCGGGGCGTTCAATCGAGTCTGTGGTTGTGTGCGGCGGGGGGGGGGAGGGGAGCGGAGCGGTGGAGCGAGTCGTTGGCTGCGGGCCTTCGGTGCTGGCGTCGTTCGAGTAATGACAGGCAGCAACCGCAAAGCAGATGCACAGGGTGCCCGGCAACGACACTGATAGAAGGCTGGCTACACGCATTGCGCCACCAAGCACATAGACCCGCCTGAAGCTTACGCCCCATGAATGTATTGACGTAGAAAAAGATAAGATTTCTGATACTGGAGTGTAATAATTCATGTCGCATTGGGACGGCCTCGTCGATGATCGATTAGACGATCGCCCCGCAGCAGTGCGCGATGGATGGGGTGATGGGCCGGCGTCTGCCGTTGGTACGCCGCGCAGCGCGGTGGACTAATTTTTCAGAGTCGGAGCAGGGCGCATCTGGATCTTGTGTCTGCCTACCCTTGATCACACCGATGACACCGACGCGGCCCAAGGGTTGGCCGCGTCGGTGTTTGGCCCCCAGCGCTATCTATCGACTGCTAGTCCTGAGGGGACGGTGTTGGGGATGTCGCTCATTCGATTCACGGCCGCCGGGTCGGTCAGCGCCTCCAGGAACGCGACGATATCCTGTACCTGCTGCGGGCTCAGGTTGCCCGGCACGTTCAGGAACAGCTGGCTCGGCGTCTGCAGCACGTTGTTGGTGGGCAGCAGTGTCGGCGCCAGGTCCGCGGCCTGCACCATGTTCTGGCCCGTGAACCCGTTCGTGCTGGCCGCCTTGTTGCGGTAGTGGTTCACCACTTCGGTCAGGGTGCTGAACGCGCCGTTGTGCATGTACGGGGCGGTGATCGCCACGTTGCGCAGGCTGGGCACGCGGAACTGGTAGCGGTTCTGCTGGTTGCCGGTGGTGTTCTCAAAGCCGAAGTCTTCGCGCCCCTGCACGCCCTGGCCCTGCCCCGGCCCAAACTGCGGGATGATGATGTTGTGCGTTGTGAAGTTCGTCAGCAGCGGGCCGCTGTGGCATGCATCGCAGCCGCCGGGGCCGAAGAAGATACTGGCGCCGCGCTTTTGCGCGTCGGTCAGCGCGTTGTTGTCGCCGCGCAGGTAGCGGTCCCACGGCGCGTTGGCGTAGGTCTGGCTGCGCTCAAACTCGGCGATCGCGATCACCATGTTGTCGACCGTCATGTTTCCCGCGCCGAACGCGCTGGTGAACATGCTGACGTAGTCGTTGTACTGCGCCAGCCGATTTGCGATCGCGTCGCGGTATGCGCTGTCACTGAGTCCGTCCAGGCTGTGGCCGGTGCCGCGCATCTCGGTCAGGCTGACCATCGGGAACAGCGCCTGCGCCGCCAGCGGAGTCAGGTTGGTCGGGCCTTCTGGCGTCTGGGTGGGGCCGGGCTGCTGACCGGGCGGCGGAGGCGGGACGCCCACTCGCTTGTCCCAGAACAGCTCGGGCATGAGGGTTGTGTTGTAAACCGCCGGGGCGTGGCGCGGCACAAAGGTCTTGGTGGGGTGATCGCGCCCGGGGCCGATGCCACCGGTGCCGCCAACACCGACGCTCAGGTTCAGCCCGTCGCCATAGTTGAAGCGCGGGTGGTGGCAGGTCGAGCATGACACGTCGCGGTTGCCGCTGAGTTCCTTGTCAAAGAACAGGTTGCGCCCCAGCTCAACGCGCGCCTGGTTCACACCCGGCGGCTGCGGCATCGGCTGGATGTTCTTCTGGGCGATGACCTGGCGAAGCTGGTTCTCAAGCTGGCCGCTGCCGGTGATGCCCTGCACCGTGAGGCTCAGCTGCGCGACGATCGTCGTCACGCCATCCGTAGCCTCAATTTGAACACCCCACTGGCCGGTGAGCGCCGGCGAGCCGCTGATGTTGCCCGCTGAGGTCATGTTGACCCCCGGCGGGAACGCGCCCGAGGTGATGTTCACGGTCACGGCTGCTGCCGCGCCCGAAAACGGGAGCGTTGTCGAGTAGAACTGCCCGACAGTAGCGAGTGGTAACGCGGTTGAGGTGAGCGTCAGCCCGGTCGTGCCGCCTGATCCGCCCCCGCCGGAGCCACCACCGCCACCGGAGCTGCTGCCGCCGGATGACGAGGTGCCGGCCGTACCGGCAGATGGAGAGCCCGACTGGTCGCAAGCCGCGGCCAACAGGGTGAAAACCAGGGTGCAGGCCAAAAGGCCCAGGGTGTAGTAGCGCATGGTGTCCTGACCAAGGGGTTGGAGCAGGGGCTGCATACCGCTCACGCACGACAGGCACCCGATTTCACGCACATAGCGAAAAAACTTGGGTTCGGGGATGACGAGGCAGTAGATTGACCTCAATCACAAGGAGGACGCCATGCGGTGCGCTTTCACGACTTGTCTGGCTCTGGTCATGCTGCTGGGCGCGACAACGTACGTCCACTCGGGGCCCGATGCCGGTACGGGCAAGCGCGGCTGGAAGGTCGAGCTATTCGAGATTCCGGCATCCGGCGGCCACACCTATGAGATCAGCAACTTGATTGCTCACGGCGACAACGCCTTGCTCGTTGCGCTCGAGGATGCTGACCAATACACGCTCTGGTTCGCGAAAGGCGACGATGTAAGCCGCGTACTACTTGACGGCAAACGTCAGGTCGCCGGCGACTTTCTGTTCGATGAGCTCGACGGCAACCCCGCGCTCATCCGCACTACAGACGATGAGACCGAGACTTCGACCTATATGCTCGTGCAGGACGGCAAGGCCACGACGATTACAGGCGCCGACAAAAAGCCCGTGGCCGGTCGTTTCTACTTCACGCACGAGGCAGGCATCATCACTGCCGCTCTACGCGACAAGGACGAAGACATTGAAGACCCTCTGTACAGGCTGGTGGGCTCACAACTACTGCCGATCACCGATCCGGACGGCAAGCCGGTCAAAACCCAGCTGACGATGCTGGACCGCGAGCCGGACGGCCGCATCAAGCTCGGCATGGCAAAACAGGACGGTGACGATTTCGTCATCGGCGACCCGCTCTGGCTGGATGGGACAAAGGCCTCACCGATTGCGAAACCGAAGATCCATCCTGAGTGGAATCACAAGTTGTCGTATGACACGCAGTTTCATTTCAAGGACTTCACGCTGGTCGTCGGGGCGTCGCCTTCCGAGTGTCGCGTCTGGGTCTGTCGTGGCGAGAAAGTGGAGTGGCTCGCAAAAGCCGACGGCGAGCCCCTGAAATACCAGAAGATCGAGGGTGTCTGCGTCGACGGAGTCCTGTATCTCACCTGCGCGAACGATATCTACGGCTACTCGGGAGGTCCGGAGGGCCACATATTCCGGGTCGACGGCGAAACACTGGTCGAGCTGACCGTTCCCGAAGGCGCAAAGCTTGGCTTGCCGTGGCTTGAGCCGGTTGATGGCTTGATCATGGTGGTGTGCAAGACCGACACCGCCCGACGAACGTTCTGGATGATCGAAGCTGACAGCCTCTTTCCGCTTAAGACACCGACCGGTGCGGATGTGCAGGTGCCCGACGACTTGCAGGCGTGGAAGGCCGGCGGCAAGCAGCTTCTGCTGCACAAGACGCTGCGCACCGTGGGCTGGGGAATCGTCAAGGAGCGCGTGGTCTACAGCCTCGGCGTTGCGGACGTCGCTCGTCGCAGCTACGGGAAACGCCCCTGCTTCGAGATCGACGGCGACTTGTTCGTCTGCTGCTCAAACGCTTCGTCGCCGCACGTGGGGCAGGTCGTGGACAACAAGATCGTCAGTCTCAAGACACCCGCCGGAGAGGAAATCACAGCAGCGGAAGTCGATGCCGTACGCTCCGGCAACTTCCTGTACCTCACAACCACTGACGAAGAGTACCAGGGTACAACCTACATCGTCCGCCGCTGATGCACCGGGCGCGGCCGTAGTTCCGCGTGAACATAGTCGGATCTGGGGCGGCGGCCCCGTAGATACTCGACTTGGGACAGCTCCTTGTCTGTGCCGTGGGGCTGCCCCGAGGTACTCGAACGGCACCGAGACGTGCCATCCAGAGAGCAAATACGGTTCGGCGGCCCGGCATGTACCGATTCTGGTACACGCCGATGGGGGGATATTTGCGTCACAAGACCTGAGCGGCGATCCTGTCAGGGCCTGACGCTCACGTGTCCCCATCGAGGTACGCCACATGCGACTGATCCCGACGCTTTTCGCCTTTCCGATCCTGATTGCATTCGCCTGCGCGCCCGCTGTCGCCGACGACACTGAGCCGGCCAAGAAGGACTGGGTCGTCAAGCCATTCGGCATCACCGGCGAAGATGGCACTGTTTTGACCGCCCGACGCGTCTTCCAGTACGGTGAGAAAGTGCTGCTTGAGATCAAGGTCAGCGACGACTCCTGCCAACTGTGGTGCTCAGACGGCGCGACTTCCGAGCTGGTGACCCGCACCGATGGCAGCCCCGTCAGTGGTGAGGACGTCAGCGTTCACCAGGCCGGCACAGTGCTCCTGGCCGAAACGCGCAGAGACAAGGTGTTCAGCTACGGCATCCTCGACGGCGCCAAGACCACCGCCATCGTCGACTCCGCGGGCGAGCCCGTCACGCAGTACAATGCCTTCTACGCGCGCGGAGGCATCCTGTTCGGGCACATGTGGCCGTCGAGGGAGGAAGACGGAGCGCCCCTCTCGGTGTTGGAAGGCAACGTATTGAGCCCGATCACCGATCCCGAGGGCAACGTCATCACATGCCGGTACGAATCGGTAGTCGTGCAGCCGGACGGCCGCAAGTTGCTGATAACCAGCAGTTTCACGGACAAAAAGCCTGCAACGCACCGCAAGTACTGGCTGGAGGGTGCGAAGGCCGTCCCCGTCACCCCGATCAACCCGCCTGAGGACTGGGGCGATCACGCGCGCGGAACCACATGCGTCTATTTCAAGGACCACACGCTGGTAACAGCACACGGCGAGCTGTCCGGGGCTGCCTGGAGCTACCGCGACGGGAAGTACGAGCCCATCGTGGACGCGGATGGCAAGCCGATCTCTCACCGGTCCATCACGCCTCAGCTCACGGGCGGAAATTGCTACCTGTTTGCATGGGACAGGACCGACGACAAAGAGCGCTACAACAAGGGCTATATCTATATCGTTGACGGCACGAAGGCCACGCTACTGAAAACGCCTGAGGGGTACTTCTTCGGGTCCGCCATGCTGTACAGCCGTCTTGGCTTCGCAATCTTGGATGTCTACGTCGGCAGCAGCCGCGACACCTACTGGCGACTCGAAGGCGAGAAGCTAACGCCGATCCTCACGACCACGGGCGAAATCGTGCGCGGGACAGAGGGGCTTGAGTTATGGGGCACCCCCAACCACAAGCTGCTGCGCTTCTGCATCGACTCCGGAAACTTCTGGGGCGAGCTCGAAGGCACCACCGTGACCCCGCTGTGCCCAGCCGAGTTTGACCTGCTCGGTGTCGATACCCCGGTGCAGGAACTGGATGGCGAGTTGTTCTGCATCTCTGGTGACCCCGACGAGCGGTCCTTGTCGATCATAAGAGACGGCGAGGCAAGGAAGATGAAGCTCGATGACGGTAGACCGTTCAAATGTGATTACATCACGACCGCACAAGCCGGCAGCAAGCTCTACGTGGCTATGGTCGACAAAGACAAAGCGTGCCGCAGCTACATCGTTGAACGCGAGAAATAATGCGACTGTCCGTGCCAACAACGAGACCCCCGGCAGAAGCCGCCCGGGGGTCTCGTTGCTTGGCGCCTCGCCGTTAGAAACTAGTTCGCGCCCGCGTAGACCGGCTCGGTTTCCTTGGCGATCTTGCCGCCGCCGAGCTGGTTCAGCTTCTTCTCGATCGCCTTGTCCAGTCCGATGATCTGGCTGCCGCGGCTGTGAACTCCGGGTCGTGACACGACGGGGAAATGAGGCTTGCGTTCGGCAGCCGCGAGTCTCAGATTGACGCGTGCTTTCGCAATAATGACTGCGAACCCGGGAGAGACCACATGAAACGCAAGCTTGCTCTCGTCGTCGTCGCCCTCGTGCTGGCCATCACGTCCGTCAACGCGAAGGGGATGGAAGGCTGGGAGCCCGTCACAGGCGAAGACGGCAGCGCCATCGACGTCGCGAGCATGAGCCTGTATGGCGATTCCGTCTACGCGCTCGACACGTCCGGCGCGGCGTACCTTATGGGGAAGGGCGTCGCCAAGCCGGTGAAGAGCGCTGACGGCAAGACGATTGCCTTTCACTCACTCTGCGAGGTCGGCAGATCCGTGCTCGGCGCCGAGGCCAGCGACAGCAAGAAGCACAATGCCTGGAAACTGGCCGGAACCACGGCGACTCCCGTTCTCGACGGCTCCGGGGAACAGCTGGTGACGCCCGCGGCATTCTCGACGCCGCAGTTTGGCGCACGGGGCTGCCCCTATTTCTGGACGCACGCGGGCGGCAGTGCCGGCGGGGCGCCGCCCGGAATGAGTGTCTCCGTGGACATGTACTGGCTCAATGGCGACAAGGCGCAGCCCGTGCCGCTGCCTGAGCTGAAAGCCCCGGTGTTTCTCTGGACCGGCAAGCACCTGCTGATGACCAACCGCGGCAAGACCCACATCTTCGTCGATGGCGAGCTGAAGGATCTGGCATGGGAAGGGCGCGAGCCCTGGGTAAGCGCGAATGACATGGCGTGCGATGACTACATCATGCTCAACTCCGGCGTGCACTTGTACCGAATCGAGGGCGAGACCGCCAAGGAGCTGAGCCTTCAGACGACCGGCACTCGCAAAGCGCTGTTTCAGCTCGACGGCGCCCCACACATCTGGCTATCGAACGGCTCGGACAGCAATGAATTCGTGAAGCTTGAAGGTGATGAAGCAAAGCCAACGGAATACACGAAGCTGCTGGCGAAGGGCAAGTTCCGGAAATTTCACTTTCCCGATGGCGTGGCAGTAGCGGAAGCGATCGAAGCCGGCAAGACCGATGTGCAGTTCCTGGTCATGCGGGACGGCAAGGGAAAAACGGTGAAGCTGCCGAAAGACGCATGGTCCATGGGCATCAGCCGCTTTGAGGCAGCCTTCGGCGGTCAGTACGTCATGCTTGCAGGGAGTGCTCCGGCCGCAGTGTGGGTGCTGGATACCAAGAACAAGCTGAAAGTAGTGGCCTGCCCGGAGTCCAAATTCGCGATCGATCGCGAGTCCTTCGTGTTTGGCCAAGACGGCATCTACCAGCATTTCTCGGCCGAAGACCGTACGCGGTCATTCATATATCACGCCATGCCCTGACCGCCCGGCGGCGATTGGCTGCTGCCAGAGTTTGCGAAGCAAATGTATCGAGGCCAAAGCACTGCTTTGGCCTCGATAAGGGAAATTCTCGTCTTTCAGCCAGCTATCAGTTGGCGGCTGCGGCTTCCTGCTCAATCAGTTGCTGCCAGAACTCGGCCGGCATGTCTTTGGCCAGGCTCAGCGCGCCGTTGGCCCCGGCGTAGACCGGCTCGGTCACCTTTGCGACCTTGCCGCCGCCGAGCTGGTTCAGCTTCTTTTCAATCGCCTTGTCCAGCCCGATGATCTGGCTGCCGCCGCCGGCCAGCAGCACGTTGTTGCGCATGGCCGCCTGGAATTCCGGGTCGTAGTCCGCGATCAGGTCGTGCAGACCGCCCACGATCTCCGGAACGATGCTCTCCACGGCCTGTTTGATCGCGCTCGTAATATCGAACTCGGTCGGCACGCCGTTCACCGGCAGTGTCACCACCACCGGCTCATCCACCCGGGCCAGCGCGGCATGTTTCTCTTTGATCTGCTTCAGCATATTCACCGTGAAGCTCGCGCCCGGGCAGGCTTCCTTCAGCAGCTCAAACAGCTTGCGGTCCACCGCGTCACCGGCCGCGCTTACCGTGCGCTGGTCTTCGGGCGACGGCAGGCTGCCGTGCATGCGGCAAAGGTCGGTCGTGCCCGCGCCGATGTCGATCACCAGCGTGTCTTCCAGGAACTGCAGCCCGTAGGCGACGGCGAACGGCTCGCTGCAGATCATCACGCAGTCGAGAATGCCGCGCGAAGCCTCGATCAGCAGCTTCTGGCTGTGAATGCTGGCCTGTGCGGGTGCGCCGATCACGCCGTACACCAGCTCGTCGGCTTTGGGGTTGGCCTTGGCCACGACGTGCTCGAGCAGGTCGCGCACGGCCTGCCTGGTCTTGTCGGCGTCGCGGTTGAGTGCGGTGTCGAGGTCGCGGTATTTGACCGCGCCCTTTTCCATCGGGCGGTAGACGTCGCAGGAGTGTTTGTGGCGCCAGGCGTCGGCGCCGAACAGCTTGTCGCGCCCGAGTGCCTTCATCGAGATCACGTCACGCGGGTAGGCCACGATGGAGTCGACGGCCGTGCGGACGCCGTTGGAAGCGGCGATGGCGGAATGTGAGGTGCCCAGGTCGATGCCGACATAAAGGACGCCATCGGCCGGCTTGGAAGCAGGAGCGTTGCTGGAGGGCTGCATGAGTGATCTCCGGGTTAAATGAAGCTGTCACCCAGATATCGGCCCACCCGCGCGCGGTACTTAAGGGAAAGGCAGAAGTTTCACCGCCGATTGGCCGCAACTCTGGCGGCCTCGACGATCATTTCCGCGGTTATTGTTGCCGAAAATGGTGTCAATGGGAGCCCATCTGCGCCAATCTCCGCTTCGACCGTTAACTCCGGCAGATGAGCCAAAAAGCCAAAGTAATCCCCCAACACCACTGAACCTTGTATTCGCAATTCAAAAACCCAATGCCACAGGTGCTCCGACATCTTGGGTGCGACCCACAGCTGTTCATCGAAGCGCCCCCGGATGTGGAGCCGGCCTTCCTTGACCGAATTGTTGTTCAGCTTCCATCCAATCCCATTGGCACTAATGACGGCGTTCGGTTCTGAATTTTTTAAACCCCAGTACACACGACGTCCGTCGAACTCGTTCATTTTGCCGCTAGTGGAAGCTGGAACATTGAGTGCGCCGTGTAAACGAGAGGCGATCGCCAAGCCCTCGTTGCGTACAAACAAATCGACCCGGAACTTGGCCTCGCCTGGGACCTCGATGTCCATGATCTCCTTGTGACGACATTCGACTCTTGCTTCGAGCGCAAGCTTGGGGCGCGGACGCCTTCCGAAACGATCCTCCAATTCCCAGTGGTCCATCGGCAGGCTCTCGAAACCATGGCGTCGATAGTAGACCCCCTTTGCTAGTTTCTCCGCGCTCGCCCACACTTGGTGGGGCGACCCTTGGCCCTGAGGGAACAGCAGTACTACGAAGCCGGCATCTTCCTCGCCCTCGCAGAGCACCTTGAGACTGTCCACCCCAGCCAACGGCGGCTGTGTGACGCGGCTTACAACCTCCATTACCTTCTGATCGTAGAGCGCCAAGTGCTGTATTGGTTTTGACCTGAACGTGTTGGGTTCGCCCGAGCCTGCCCCACGCCTTTCCTCAATTCCAAGCACAAGCAGACCTCCAGCCGCATTGGCAAATGCTGACCCTACTTTCGCGATGTTCTTCACATCGGACTCGGCGAGTCTCTTGTTGGCCCTTGCAATGTCCTCTAGGCCGGGAGATTCCTTGAAGTCCAACCACTCGTACTCGTTTCGCTGCTCCTTCCATTCTTCAAGGATCGCGAGGCGAGCGGCGTTGTCTTCCGCAACACGAAGTCGACCAAAGGAGTACGTAGGCCAGTTTTCTGCCGCTGAAGGTGAGGTCATCGCTTATGGTCCCGACTGTTGTGCTCAAGTTGCAGCGGGGCACGTTCGGCGGCCACTATTGCAACCTCAATGCGTTAACACGAAGTATAGTTTCAGTAGCGACAATGTTGGCTAGCAACCTTGACAGACCTTATTGTTTTTGCTACACTAACAAAGTCTTTGGCAACTGGACGAGCGAGATCGACTTCAACCGTGAAGGTTGCGACTTCCTCCGATGTGCATGGAGGCATTGGTGCCTCCCTGAAGTTCGTAAAACGCGAACAGAAATCGGGGTGTCAAATGAAGCAAACAGAACTCAATGCGACATTTGCTCTCAGCTTTACCCTTAAGTTTATCCTGTTTTTTGCGGCAAGTGTTTTTGCCATGTTGGGATCCGAGGGAAATGAGGAAGCCTCTCTAGCTCGCGCCTAAAGGCGCGTCGCCGTCCTGCCGAACAAGGACCGCCACCAAGTGGCGGTCCTTGTTCTATTTGCTCGGCCAGATTCCTGGCGCAATTGCCAGTTTGTTGGCGGGTTTGGCTGCCTTCTGGCGTTGTGAGAGACCGGAAACTCGGGGTTTTGTGTGCTAGTGTGCGTCGGCTGCGCTGGCACGATGCTTGCATTCATGCCAACAGCTTTGGGTCTGACCGCGCGGCGCGTGCCTCGCGGGCGTTGGGCGTGCGCTCTGCGCACAAGGAGTGGAAGATGAGAACCTGCCTCAAACTGCTCACGGGCGTGCTGGCGCTGGGCGCGGTGGTCGCGCTCAGCGGCTGCTACACGCGCACCATCGTCGTGTACGACCATCACGACACCCCCCAGCGCGACCCCGAACCGGAACCGACACGCGACCCCGATCCAGAGCCCGAAGTTGTCGAGATCGAGGTGAGCTACTACCACGACTCGCTGCACCCTTTCGGCACCTGGATCTACATCGAAGGCTACGGCGACTGCTGGTACCCGAACGACGTCGACGACGACTGGCGCCCCTACAGTCACGGCCACTGGGTGTGGGTCGATGACTGCGGCTGGTACTGGGTCAGCGATTACGAATGGGGCTGGGCCTGCGAGCACTACGGGCGCTGGACGTACTACAGCGGCCACTGGTGCTGGGTGCCCGGCTACGAATGGAGCGGCGGCTGGGTGGTCTGGTACGAGGGCGGCGGCTACATCGGCTGGGCCGCGCTGCCCCCGACCATCATCTGGGACGACCGCGACGGCTGCCATGACCGCGGCGTGCGCTGGGAGATCGAGATCCGTGATTCGTGCTGGGTGTGGGTCAGCCACGGGAAGTTCTACTCGCGCCACATTCACCAGGTGTGCGAACACCCGCGCCAGAACCGCACGCGCTTCGGCAACGCCAGCTACCGCGGCTGCCTGGGCGCGGAGCGCGGCCGCCCGATGAATCGCGCGATCGGCTACGACGACGCGGAGAGGTACACGGGCCAGAAGGGCCCGCGCCGCAAGGTGAAGGACCAGAAGGACGACAAAGGCCGGCCTGACAACCGAGACGACGGCGAGAGCGTGATCGTCTTCCGTCCCAAGGTGAAGAAGAACAAGCCGGACAACGACAAGGAAGAACGCGAGAAGAAGGAACGCGAAGAGAAGGAGAAGCTCGAGAAAGAAAAGGCCGACCGCGA
>JAGQRH010000032.1:0-15529 GCA_020425605.1 Planctomycetota bacterium
CGCCAACGAGATTGTCGTCGAGACCGAAGGCGCAGCCGACAGGCAGGTCTATGAACTCGGGGATCCACTGCCGGAAGAAGACTGGCGGGCGGCAGTCACGGCGCTTCACCGAATCGGCATTGCTGAGGAGCCAACGCGGGTGCAACGAATTACCTACCCGGTGCGAGACATCGACATCGTGTTCGAAAACCGCAACATCCGCGTGCAGGACTACAAGACCGGCTACGACATCTTCGACGAAGGCCAGACGGCGCGGCCGTTTCTGCGTGTGTTCAACTGGCTGCACTTGAACCGCGGCAAGGCGGGCTGGACCTGGATCGCCGATGCCTACGCGATCGCCCTGCTGTTTCTCGCGACCAGCGGCATGCTGATGGTCCGCGGCCGAAAAGGTCTGATCGGGCGCGGCGGAATCTTCCTGCTGCTTGGAATCGGCGTGCCCGTTGTCTACTTGCTGATCAGCGGCGGGCCGTAGCTACTCTTTCTCTCGAATCTTGCGCAGCTCGTCCGCAATCTTGGCCAGGTTGTCGTTGGTGTCGCCCAGCGCGTCTTTAAGCGCTGCGAACTTACGCACCTCCTTCAACTCACCGGTGAGCGCTTCCACTGCTCGCTTGAGGTTGTCGATCTCGCGTCCCACATCGCCCAAACCGTCGATCTTGCTGGCGACGTCCTTCAGCGCATTCACTTCATCACTGGCCATGTCATTCCCCGAGTCTGAAGAGTCACATTCTAACAGCGATACGAGCCGGCGCGATTTGAAAGCATTGAGCCGCCCCGGGCGTTCTATAAAGTGAACACCTTATGACTGGGGCACGCTATGAACTTCTTGATGCGCAACGAAGGTACGATCGATCGGGTTATCCGGGTCGTCTTGGGGCTGGGGCTGCTGAGCATTGTCTTTGTTGGCCCGAAGACGCTTTGGGGATTGGTTGGCCTGGTGCCGCTGCTGACCGGCCTCGCGGGGCGTTGCCCGCTCTACACGCTGTTCGGGATCAAGACCTGCCCGGTCACAAGGCGTGGAATTGACGTCTGATAGGACTGGTTCTCGACGCCCCGATTCGACGGAATAGCAGCCACAACGGCCGGCGTTTCGCCTACGCGCATCCGGCGGGCGGATGCATTGGGGGATTAACATGAAAATCGGCATTCTCGGCACGGGCGACGTCGGGCGCGCCCTGGGCAATGGTTTCGTTGCGCTGGGCCACGAAGTGAAGATGGGCTCGCGGACGGCCGGCGGCGACAAGGCCAAAGAGTGGGTGACCCATGCAGGCAAAGCGGCGTCCGAGGGCACGTTTGCGGAAGCAACCAGCTTCGGCGAACTGGTTGTGTTCGCAACACTGGGCACGGCCACCGAGGCTGTGATCGGCTCGGCCGGCCCGGACAGTTTCAGCGGCAAGATCGTATGGGACGCCACCAATCCGCTCGACTTCAGCGCGGGCATGCCGCCAAAGCTGGCAATCACAGGCTATGACAGCCTCGGCGAGCGTGTGCAAAAGGCGCTGCCGAACGCCCACGTCGTGAAGTGCTTCAACACCGTGGGCAACGCGCTGATGTTCAAGCCGGACCTGGACGGCGGACCGCCAACCATGTTTATCGCGGGCAACGACGACGGCGCCAAGCAGAAGACCACCGCGCTGCTGAAGGACTTCGGCTGGGAAACCAGCGACATCGGCGGCATTGAAGGCTCGCGCTATCTCGAGGCAATGTGCCTGACCTGGGTGCTGCATGGCATCAAGTCAGGGCAATGGATGCATGCCTTCAAGCTGTTGAGCAAGTAGTTCTATTCGTCTTCGCCGGTGCCGCGGTTGAAGACCAGCTCAGGTGGCTCGTCGCCCTCCGTGGGCACGAAGCACAGCACATCGCGTGGCGGGCCGCTGAGGCTGTCGCTGAAGGCGTGTACGCCCCAGGTATCGCCGGTCGGGCCGTCGACAGTGTGGCCGTCTTCAATGACCGGGCCGTTCTCAATGAGATACCCGGTGATGTTACGCAGCAGGGCCGCGACGTCATTCGGCTCCTTGTCGGCGGGCTTGAACACCGCCTCAAGATCCGGCAGGTCAAACTGCGCATTGCCGACCGTGTCCATCATTGACCAGGCTTCATCCACCTGGAAGAAGCGCAGGTTCGTCCAGACGTCCAGCGGCTCAAGTTCGTTGTCGGACGCCCACGCGATGGAGCGCCCGAGCATTTCGGCGTCCGTTAGCACTTCCCCGCCCGGATTCAGCAATGCAAGCGCGCCCGGCATGGCGAGCAGGTTCGTCGCCAGTGCGTACGTAAAATTCAGCTCGTCGATCGGGTCGGTGTCGGCCGGCATGACCGGCGCGTCGTCGGCCGCGCCGAACACGTAGCTCAAACGAATGCGCACGAACGCCTTGTGTTTCTTGATCGCGTCGTCGGCATTTTCCCAGGTCAGGTTGTGCTCTGCTGCTCGCTCGAGGTTGCCGGGATATGCGAAGGGGCCGAAATGCCCGAAGGTCCACGCTGCGAACAACTCGGGCTCCTTGGCCGCGTCGCCCATGTGGTCAGGCCAGGGGCGGTCGACTACGTCGACATTTGCGTAGCCGTTGACGTCAGGCCGGTAGGTAACGATCAGGCCGTCGCGGCCCTGTGCCCAGCCGTCGCCGCCGTCGTCTTCACGCGCGATCTCATAGGTCGGCTCAAGCGCCTCCCTCAGCTGAGCGCGCGTGGGGGCCTTGTCAAACAAGACCGCGATACCCTGGGTGAAGAAACCCTTTGCCATGAAGGCTCCCGATGAAGTCGCCGGCATTAGAGCAGCCGGGCGCAGCGCGTGCCATTGCTTCCGAAAACGGAAGTGCCGAATTCGCGCCTGCAAGTTATGGAATTCCGTTTCTGGGAATTCGTGAGTTGGAGGCAGCGAAGCCGTAGCTTGGGTTTATCGCCCATTTCGAACTCAACTGGAGGATTCGATGAAGCCTATCCTGATGATCGCAATCGTGCTCATGGCCGGCAGTCTGGCGGGACAGAATACGCCACCGACGATCAGTATCACCATGAACGGGGCACCCGTCCCCGCCTGGTCAATCCAATATGTGGCGGGAGGCACGACGATCGCTGCGCTAAACCTGCAGATCACGGTAGATGATGCGGAGGGGAGCAACACTTCGCTCGACGCGATCGTGGCCAATGGCGGCGGCACAGACGCCTCGGGCCAGCTTGGTATCAACTACCTGGAATGGGCCTCAGGCGGCGCGCCCGTGGCTTACACCAGGACGCCGACGTCCGGCAGTTTTACCAACGGGGGCGCACAGGGAAGCAGCGGCTCGAGCGAGGTATTCAACATCTGGTTCCAGGCATACGATGGCACGGACACGACCGTCACGGGCTTCAAGATCTGGGTGAACGCTCCGGCTCAGCCGCCGACCCTCTCCGTCACCCAGAACGGGCTGCCCCTGTGGAACACTATGCAGATTTCGGTGGCTGACGGTGCATCACTGGCATCGTTGGGCCTGTCTATCGCCACGGACGATCCGGCCGGGGAAGACGTCACCCTGTCGGGTAGCATCAACAACACCGGCACAACAGGAATGCTGGCCAGCGAATTTAGCTCCGGCTCGGCGGCTACGCCGTACTCAATACAGCCCTCGACGGGCACGTTTCACCAGCCCGGCATGGTGCACGTCGTGCGGATCTGGGCGCAGAACCAGTCAGGCACCAAGTTCCTGTTTGAGTTCAGCTTGGTTGTGGTTCCTGCAAATCCTGCAATCAACGTTTCTGTTGCAGGCAGCACGGTCCAGACCGGACAGCCGGCAATCGGCACCACACGCGATTTTGGAACTGTCAGTGTCGGCGGCACTTCGACTTTGCACGTGCAGATCCAGAACAGCGGCACCGCAGACCTGAACCTGGGCACTCCGGCCATCTCGTCAGGTGGCGGTGAGTTCACGATCATTCTGGGCGCCTACGCAACGACGGTCCCGGCCGGTGGCGCGACAAGTTTCGACGTGGAGTTCAAGCCGACTTCCGTAGGCGACTGGGATGCAACGATTTCGTTCACGCACAATGCGCCCTCTGGCAGCACGTTCGACCTGAAGGTCCACGGCGCGGCAGCGATTTCCGGCGCGCCGGCTGCGATGGGCGGCGGAGGATCCGGGGGCGGCGGCTGCACGGCCGTGACAGGCAGCGGCGTCGGGCTGCTGGCGTTTCTCGGGCTGCTGCTGTTCGCGCGGCGCAGGCGATTTGCCTAGTCCGGCACCCGCTCAATACGGACGTCGTCCACGTACAGGACGGCGTCCGTTTGCGTTGCGCTGAGCCCGACTTCCATGCTGTTGAGGATGCTGTCGGCCAGCGGCAGCGTCTGCGCGGCCGCGTCGATCACCTGCTTGCCGTCCTGCCAGACTTCCACTCGGCCGTCGTGTTCATTGAGCAGGTACTCAACTTCGACGTGGACCCACTGGTGAACTGGCAGCTGAATCGGCTCCGCCTGCCTCCAGCGTGGCTTGTCGGCCCACTTCAGTTCGATCTCAAGCGCGCCGTGGTTGACCACGATGCGCGGCCCAGGGTGCTGCTCGATCCAGACGGTCTCGAGGTCCATCAGCGTGGCCCATTCGAGCTCACTGTCGAGCCAGTACCGGGCCGAGTAGTGCACGCGGTCGCCGCGCTTGAAGTGGATCAACTCGGTGTCCAGCGACGCCTTGCTGGTGACCATGCCGGATGACGGCGCGACGGCCGTGCAGCACAGGGATTGCTTGCCGCTGTAAGCGCGCTCGCCCGTGGGCTCGACGCGATTGTCTTTGAAGTCGGCGCCGTCTTTCAGGATGGAGGTGCGCAGCTTGACGTAGTCGGAGATCTCGGGTGCCTCGGGTGATTGCAGTGTGAAGGACGTCCAGCCGGGGCCGGTGCCGATCAGGCCCGGCAATGTGTCGGCATCCTCGAAGCCGGACTCCAACTCGTAGCGAATGGCGTATTCCTTGCCGTCATCGGCGACGCGGAAGAACTGCCCGTCGCGTTCGCGGTAGTTCTTCTCATACCAGTCCGGCTCGAACAGATGCGAGTGCCAGACCCAGCGGTCGCCGTCCTTGCGCCAGGCATCGCCGTCGGCAATGGCAACGGTCATGCCATCAACCCGAAGCGAGTTCGCATCCAGCCGCGCCGCCAACTCCGGCGAAGCAATCGTGTCGCGAGGCCAAAGCAGCACCGCCGCCACGCCGGCAGACACCAGCACAATCGCAGTCACCCAACGCCACATAACTCACCTCTGCGGGTGATTGCGTTGTGTTGCGAAGAGATTTCAGCTAGCCCCGGATGCCGACTTCTATGCCTCGGAACCTCGTCGGTGCGCCGCCGTGGGACATTTCGGCGGTCTGGCCGGGTTGGCCTTTTCCGCAGTTGATGACGCCCCATAAATCCCAGTGGTCCTGGTTGCAGATGGCGTCGCAGGCGCCCCAGAAGTCGGGCGTGTTGCCCTGGTAGTTGGGGTTCTTGACGATGCCGGTGATTTTGCCGTTCTTGATCACGCGGCCGATCTCGGCGCCGAACTGGAAGTTCAGGCGCATCTGGTCGATGCTCCAGCTCTTGTTCACTTCCATGATGATGCCGTCCTTGGTGTCGGCGATCAGGTCGTCGTAGCTCCACTCGCCGGGCATCAGGCTCAGGTTCGGGATGCGCGTGATCGGGATGTTGCTGAAGCCGTCGGCACGGTTGCAGCCGTTGGAGTGCGGCCGATCCACCATCGGCGCGGTTTCGCGCGTGGTGAACCAATCCTTGTGGATGCCGTTCTGCACCACGTGAAAGCGCTCGGCCCGCACGCCGTCGTCGTCGTAGCCGATCGTTGCGAGCCCGCCCGGCACGGTGCAGTCTGCCACGAGGTTCACCACCTCGCTGCCGTACTTGAAACCGCCGGCCGTGTTGTGCAGCTCGGGCAGCATAAATGAACGGCCGGCGTAATTGGCCTCGAAGCCGAACACGCGGTCGAGCTCGTTGGCGTGGCCGACGCTTTCGTGGATCTGCAGCGCGAGCTGCGGGCCGTCCAAGATCAAATCGAGCTTGCCGCTCGGGCACTCGGGTGCGGTCAGCAGCTCAATCGCCTCATCGCGGATGCGCTCGGCATTGCCGACCAGATCGTAGGCCGTGACGATCTCGTAGCCCATGCACTTGTGATTGCCGCCCCATGACTGCGGATAGCTGCGGATCTGCACGTCGCCGTTGCCGACGGCCGTGGCGCTGTAGCCTGCGCCGGAGCGGACGAGGTCCTGCACGATGAAGCTGCCCTCGTTGTCCATGTACCACTGCTTCTCGCGCGCGAACTGCATGCTGGCCATGGCGACCTTGATTTCGGGGCGCTTGCGCAGGATGGCATCGATCTGAAGCAACAGCCCGAGTTTCGATTCAAGGCTGACGCTGAAGGGGTCAATCGTGAAGGGCGTGCACCAGATGTCTTCCACGGCCGGCTTGGGTGACAGCAGGACGTCCTGCTTTTTGACCTGCGCGCTGGCCTTCGCGATTTCAACGGCGCGGGCGGCGGTCTCTTTCAGGCTGGCGGTCTTCACCTGGTTCGTGCTGGCAAAGCCCCACGCACCGTTGACGATCACGCGGATGCCGGCGCCGTAGCTGTCGCTGCTGGAAAGGTTGCACGGCTGGCCGTTGCGCAGCGCCACGCCCTGTTTGCGGTAGTTGATGATGCGAACGTCGGCATAGCTCGCGCCCAGTGATGTCGCGGCGTCGATAGCTTCGTTGCACTCGGCTTTCATGTATTTCTCCTTGGGCGCCGATTGTCATGGCGGGGCACGCCGGGGGCAAGCGCAATTCGCGGGCCCGAGCTATTGTGTAGCGATGGGCACGCACACGGAAACGATTGAACATTGGGTCAGCGAGTACCTGAGCAGCACGACCGGGGAAATCCGGGCGCGTTCGTTTGGTGACCGCTGTGGCGCCGTGCTGGTCGCGTTTCTGGAAAACGCCTGCGGCAGCGAAGTGCACCCGGCGGACCTTGAAGAGCTCAACATCCGCGACGGCGTGGCGATCGGGCTGGGACCGCTGTCGCTTGACCTGAACGAGCGCGAGCAGATTCCTGACTTGCTTGAGGACTTTCTCTCCAATTGCGAAAGCAGCGGGCGGTTGAGCGGCGGCTCAGCGCTTGGCAGCTACGCCCGCTTTACCGCAACCGCGCACCTGCTGAAGCAGCAGGTCCGCAAGCCGACGATCAAGGTCGGGCCCAACGATCCCTGCCCCTGCGGCAGTGGACTCAAGTACAAGAAGTGTTGCATGCACGCCTAAGCCCGGGTTGCAGGAAGCATCGTTGGCGCCCGGTTGTTCTTATGCAGGAGGGTGCGCAATGCCGGGGGCGAGTGACAGGCCGCATGTGGTCATTATCGGTGGAGGATTCGGCGGGTTGTATGCCGCCAAGGCCCTCAAGGGCGCGCCTGTTCGCATTACCCTGATTGACCGTCGTAACCATCACCTCTTTCAGCCACTGTTGTACCAGGTCGCGACGGCCGCTCTGGCTGCGCCCGACATTGCCGCGCCCATTCGAAAGATACTCAGGCGCCAGCGCAACGTTACCGTACTGCTTGACGAAGCCCGCGAGATCGACACGCTTAACAAGCGCGTGCGCCTAAGCCGGAATGAACTGGTGTACGATTACCTCATCGTCGCGGCCGGTGCGACGCACAGCTACTTCGGACACGACGACTGGGCGGACTATGCCCCGGGGCTGAAGACAATCGGCGACGCGTTCGAAATCCGGCGCAAGGTGCTGATGGCCTATGAGCGCGCGGAAGGTGAAAGTGACCCGCAGCGCCGCCAGGAACTGCTGACATTCGTGGTCGTCGGCGCCGGGCCTACGGGCGTCGAGCTGGCGGGTGCGCTGAGCGAGATTGCACGCCGCACGCTCGCGCGCGACTTCCGAAACGTGAACCCGGGCAGCGCCAAGATCGTGCTGATGGACGCCTCCGACCGCGTGCTGCCCGCATACGAGCCCGGGTTGTCTGATCGCGCACGGCTGCAGCTTGAAGACCTCGGCGTCGAAATCCATACCGGCGTGCGCGTCACTAACATCGACAGCGAAGGCGTACACACCGGCGACAGTGTACTCAAGGCCGGGACGGTGCTGTGGGCGGCGGGCGTGCAAGCCTCTCCGCTGGGGCGTTCACTGCGCGCGCCGCAGGACCGGGCGGGGCGCGTGCTGGTAGAGCCGACACTGAGCATAGCGGGTCATTCGGAAGTGCTGGTAATCGGCGACCAGGCTGCGGTCAAATACGAAGACGGCTGGGTGCCGGGTGTTGCGCCTGCTGCGATTCAGATGGGTCGCCATGCGGCGAACAACATCCGCCGAGCATTGAGGGCGCTGGAGCCGCTCCCGTTTCATTACGCGGACAAGGGCATGCTGGCGACGATCGGTCGTTCGCGCGCCGTGGCGCAGATCGGGCGTATGAGGTTCAGCGGCTGGGTCGCGTGGATGCTGTGGCTGTGCATCCACATCTTCTTCCTGATTGGCTTCCGCAACCGGCTGGCCGTGATGCTCGACTGGATGTGGGCATACTTCACGTTTCAGCGCAGCGCGCGGATCATCATGGAAGACAAGCATTTTGAAGATGAGCCTGCGCCCTCGGATGTGCGCCGGGCAGGCTGACTAATCGGCCGGTGGCCTGGCAACGGGGCGGAAGCCGAGGTCGTCAGCGCCCTTTTCAGGCAGGCGTTTGGCGCGGGCGTAGGTCTGCATGTTACTTCGCTCATCTTCAAGCACCGGCTTGGGCTTGCGATTGAGAGGTGACTTGTAGCTGCCGCCGCGCACGACACGGTAGTCGGCTGCGTTCGGCTTCGTCGTCACGGCCGGGTCTTTCACCTGCTGGTCGGGGCGCTCATAGTTGCCTTCGGTGTACCAGTCGCGGCACCATTCTTCGACGTTGCCGGCCATGTTCAGCAGGCCAAAGGGCGAGGCCCCTTCTTCCTGCTTGGTGACGTCCGTGCGTGCTTCGCGTCCACTTCCTGCACGATTGGCTTTCGATGAGTCCGGCAGGTCCGCGCCCCAAGGGTACTCGCGCTTGTCGGTGCCGCGCGCGGCATATTCCCACTGTGCTTCGCTTGGCAGGCTACCGTCGGGGTCTGCCCATTCGCAGTAGGCCTGCGCGCCGGACCAGGTCACGCCGACCACCGGACGGTCGCCTGTGCCCTCGGCGGCCGTCCAGATCTTGCCCACGGGTCGTAGGTCCCAGAAGATTGCTTCGGGATCCTTGACGATCCAGCGGCGGATGCTGACTGCGTCGTCGGCCGTGACTCCGCTGTCCGTCAGGAATTTGGCGAACTGCGCATTGCTGACTTCGTACTTGGCGATCAGGAACGGCGAGACTTCGGCCGTGACCTCGGGCGCATCTCCGAGCCCACCACCGCCTCGAGTGAACTTTGCGCCGGGTACGAGGACCATCACCATGCCGTCCTTGATGCGCTCATATTCCGGATAGCCCTGCGCGTTCTTCTTCAGCACGCGGTAGCGTTTCTGCACAATGTTCAGTTGCAGTGATCGGGTGGTTGTCCGCCCGGCCGGATCCGTCGCCTTGACGTCAATCTTCAGCGCGCCGAATGCCGTGGCCTCGACCTTCGTGGCGAACGAGCCGTCGTCGGCAATCTTGACAGCTGCCGTGTTGACGATCAGTTCGGCATCGTTGCTGTCCAGCTTGCCTTTCACTTCGATCAGCTGCGGCACGGACTCGAGCTTCAGCTCAGTCGCCGCAGGCGATGTCAGCTCAAGCACGGGCGCCTGCAGGTCTACGATGATCTCGCGCTTGCCTTCAACCGTTCGTCCCAGCCAGTCCTTTGCAGAGTAGGGGATGAAGTGGCGGCCGGGGGCGCGTTCCAGCTCAACGCTGAAGTTGCCGTACTCGTTCGGCGTCACTGCCTGGCCGTCGACTGTCAGCTCAACGCCGCGCGACTTGTTCAGCTTGCCCGAGAGCGTGAACTTCTCGCTCGTGACCCAGCCGTTGGCGGGCGACCATGCGTCTTCGGTCTTGAGGGTCTGGCGGTCGGGGACGACCCAGAAGCGCACGACCTGCCGGTTGCCTGCGCGGTCCGTGGCTTGCAGATCGAGCGTGACGTCGGAGTCGCCAAGGCTGAAATTGAAATCAAAGTTGCCACCTTCCTTCAGCAGCGGCTTTGATTCCGTCTCATCCTTCTTCAGCACCAGCACCAGGTCGCGCAGCCCGCAGCCTGCGTCGCTGATCGTGCCGGTGACAGTGTATGTCGTGTCCGCTGACGGGATGATGTTGTCCTTCATGCCTTCCAGGGCGGGAATGCTGATTACCGGCGGCTCGTCGTCAAACAGCACGAAGAGGGTGCGAGATTGACGGCCGTCAGCCGAAGCCACATCGAATTGGTTCAGCCCGGGCTTGAGCGTAAGCGCCTTTCCGAAAACATAGGCGTTGCCGTTCACGGTCGCGTCGCCCTTGCCGGGGATTGCGAACTCCTTGCCTTTGACGGCCAATGGCAGTGCTTCCGTGCCTTCGTCGGCGGCGAGATCGACTTCGAAGACGGCCGGCGGAGTCGTGCCGCCGCTGTTGTCGTTGCCTTTGTTGCCGCCCATGGCGAAGAAGGCGCCGACGGCAAGCCCGATCAGTACCAGCAGCGCGCCGATCACGATCAGGGGTCCCTTTCCCTTGCCGGTAGCGTTCAAGCTGGTCGGCGATGAGCCCTGCCCTGTGCTGCCATGCGTCAGAACCGCACGCGTACCGACGCTGGACTGCCGTGTCCTGGCAGAGCTGGATTGCAGCGCCGTGCGTCCGCCAACGCTGGTTACGTCGTCCATCGTGGGTGCCTTGAACAGGCTGGTACCCTGGTACGGGTGATGGTCCCACCACGCCTCCAGCGCGAGCGCGAACTGTTCGGCCGTCTGGTAGCGGTCTTCTTTCTCAGGCTGGATGGCAGTGTGGATCACTTCCGCGAGTTCTTCGTCGATGTCAGGGTTGTGCTCGCGGACGTCCTTGGCCTGCGTCGTCAACACGGCGCGGAAGATGTCGCGCGCACTCTTGCCGGGGAACGGCAGCTTGCCGGTCAGTGCGACGTAGGCGGTTGCGCCGAGCGCGTAGATATCGCTGCGGCTGTCGACGCCTTCGCCTTGCCACTGCTCAATGGGCATGTACTGCGGCGTGCCCATGATGTAGCCGGCCATGGTGAGCTGCTCGCCGCTTTCGGCGCCCTCGGGCTGTCCGGTGTCACGCACGAGCCCGAAATCCATCAGCTTGGCCACATCATCCTCGTTGACCATGATGTTGGCGGGCTTGATGTCGCGGTGGATGATGTTGCGGGTATGCGCGTAATGCAGCGCGTTGGCGATCATGTGGATGTATCGCACAGCGTCGTGGATCGACAGGCCGGGGCTGCGCATCATCTGCTCAAGCGTTTTGCCCTGCACGAATTCCATCGCGAGGTAGTAGATGCCGTCCACCTGGTCGGCGCCGACAACCTGCACGATGTTCATGTGCTTCAGCTTGGCCGTGTTGCGGGCTTCGCGCAGGAATCGCTCAAGCAGGGTCGTGTCACCGAGCAGCTTGGGGTGGATGACCTTGATTGCGTGGTGAACCTCAAGCACGCGATGCATGCCGAGGTAGACGCCGCCCATGGCCCCCTGGCCGAGTTTCTTCTCGATCTGGTAGGGACCTAACTCGCCCTTATTGAGCAGTGGATCGTCGCTCATTCCGCCGGTGCTACTCGCTTTCCGGGTTCTGGATGCACGACTGCCGCAGGTACTCGAGCAGCTTGTCTGAGTAGTCACTGTAGCGGTAGCTGCCGTAGGTGAGGATCTTGCCTTCACGGCCGATCACCACGCAGGTCGGCATGCCGAGAACGCCATAGGCCTGTTCGATCTTGCGGTTGCCGTCATGCATACTCAGAAACGTAGCTTCGTTCGTCTTCAGGAATGCCTTCTGGTTTTCATCCGTGTCGTCCGTGCCTGTACCGATGCCGATAATGACGAGGCTGGCGCTGCTGGTGGAGTCGAGCTCTTTCCAGAACTTGTTGAGGCTGCCCTTGGCGCGGAAGGCCATCTTGCAGTAGGGGCACCACGACGCCCAGAAGAACAGCAGCACGGTCTTGCCCTTGAAGTCGCTGATCTTGAACTCTTTGCCGGTCAGCGAATCGGTCATGGCAAAATCGATGGCGTCCTGGCCAACTTCGATCTTTCCGGCAAGTTCTTCATCTTGCGGCTCAGGCGGAAGCAGGCAGAACTCGTCTTCCTTTGGTTCTTCTTTCGGCTGTTCTTTGGTGCTGTTGTCCGCAGTGTTTTCGGCGGGCTTGTTCTCGCCGACAGTCTCTTTGTTGGCAGCCCCGCCGTCGCCTTCGCTGCCGGTTGAGTGACAACCTGCGACGACCAGCAGAACGACGGCAATCAGCGACAGCATGAACCGGGTTCGCATGGCTACTCCTTGCCTGGACAACAGGACAACCAGAGGCCCGGTTGTCGTATGTGAGCGAGCCACGAGACTAACAAACGTACAGCATTTTGGAATCATTCGCCGCGTTGCTCGGCCAGCATCGCGGAGATCTGCTGGACAGCGTTGAGCAGGCTGTGGGCCTCGAAATCAGCCGAGCCGCCGGCGTAATCGCTGGGCACCTGGAACGTTACGATGCGGGCGTCGGCGTCTTTGGCGGCGGCGTGGTCGATGTCTGCGTCACCGACCATGAAGCAGCGTGCAAGGTCGATGTCAAAGTCCTTTGCAGCAGCGCGGAGCATTCCGCCGCCTGGTTTGCGCCAGTCGGAGTCCTGGGTGTAGCGCGGATCGTCCCCCTCCGTGGGGTGGTACGGGGCGTAGTAGAATGCGTCGAATCGGCCGCCGCTGGTTCTTGCGACCTGCAAGGCAACCTCGGCGTTGACGCGGCGGACCTGTGTTTCGGTGATCAGCCCGCGTGCCACTGCGCTTTGGTTTGTCACAACCACAGCCAGCAGGCCGAGGGCGTTGATGCGACGGACGGCCTCGGCTGCGCCGTCGAGCAACTCGATCTTCGCGGGATCGCCGCAATAGCCGACCTGCTTGTTGATCGTGCCGTCGCGGTCGAGGAATACAGCGAGTCTTCCCATAGCCGAATCATCGCGCACCAAGGCCTGCCGTCAAGCGCCGGAAACGACAGAGGCGCGGGCATGGCCCGCGCCTCTTTACAGTGGTTGATTCTTATGCCGTGCGTCGGCGCAATCCTGCGGCCAGGGCAAGTGCCCCTAGCAGTGCCAGCAGCATCGCGATGCCGTTGCTGGTGGCTGCGGTGCAACCGCCACCGCCACCGCCGCCACCGCCTCCCCCGACGGTGCCTCCGCCCAGTGTGAAGTTGTAGCTGAATGTCTGTGTGAGGGTCTTTGGCGGGAGGTTGTTGGTTGTCAGCACGATGGCGAGGTTCGTGCCGCTGCCGCCCGGTACCTTCAGGCCGGTGATCTGGGTGCCGCCGGCGTTGACCACGGCCGTGCCCGTGCATGGCACGCCGTTGATGGTGCAGGTGGTCGTGCCGCCGAAGCCGGTGCCGGTGATGGTGATGGCCGCGCCGCCGCCGAAGCCGTCCTGGACCGGGGTGAAGCTGGTGACGGAGAACAGTACCACGCTCAGTGTGCTGCTGTTCGGGGTCATGGTGCCCAGTGCCACCGTGCCGGTGGTCACCTGCGCGACATCGGCTGCTGACGCGATCTGGGCGTTGAAGGTCTCTGACGGGCTGCCACCTGCGGTGGCTGCCACGTCGACCACCACCCAGAAGTCGCTGTCGCTGCCCATGGTGATGGTCACGTTGCTGCTGAAGCCGCACGTGACCGAGCCCGCGCTGGCGGCCCCGGAGAACAGCTGGGTATCGCCGGCGTCAAAGCTTCCGTTGCCGTTGTCCTGGTAGACGCTGACAGCGGTGATGTTGTTGACCCAGTCGCCGTTGCCGCCGAGGGTCAGCGTGACGCCCGAGATCGTGAAGTTGGCGTTGCTGGCAGTCATGCGGAGCTCACCCAGTGTGTGGGTGAAGGCCGCACCCGTGCTCTCCACGCTGGCATCGGCCGGGTTGGCCGGGCCTGCGTTGACCGTCAGGATCGGAACGTCGATCACCAGTGCAGAGCTGGCCGCCGTTGGCACGCCGCTGACGGTACCGCCGCTCGTTGAAGTCGCGTTGACGCCGGTGAGTGCTGCGCGGAAGTTCTCGGCCGGCGAGGCCGTTCCCGCCAGCTTGACCACCAGGAAGTAGCGCTTGCTCGTGCTGATCGCGATGCTGCCGGCGGTACCTGAAAGAGTTGCCGTGTACGTGCCGTTTGCCCCATTGAACGATGTGCCGGCGGATGCCGTGGCCAGGGTATCGGTTCCCGGCCCGTCGAAGGTTCCGTTTCCGTTGTCGACGTAGAGGGCGATGAAGCTGATGTCAGCCTGCTCGTCGGCGGTGCCGCTGGCGGTAAACGTCATGTCGGTGACGGTGAAGGAATCGTTGTTGGCGGCCAGCGTGACGTCGCAGATCAGCTCGCCGTTGCCGCCGGCGCCCTGGCTGTTGTTGTTGACCGTCGTGTAAGCCATCGGCCCGTTGAGGGTTGCTGCGAGTGTTGCCGGCAGGATGTCCAGTGCGGGTACGCTACCGGAAGTCGGCAAGCCGCTGATGGCGCCTGCTCCGCCAGTGCCATTGGCGGCCGTGACTTCGACCTGGATTGTTTCAGACGAACTGGCCGTGCCCGACAGCTTCACAACAAGGAAGAAGCGCCTCGTTGTGCTGACCGGTACGGACTGGTTTGTGAGCGTAGCGACGTAGTCGCCGTTCGGGCCGGTGAAGGACGTCCCGGCCGCGGCGGTCGCGAGGGTGTCAATGCCCGGGCCGTCGAAGGTTCCCTGTGTGCCCGCGCTGGTGCTGTCTTCATACAGAGCCACGAAGCTGATATCGGTCTGTGCGTCGACGGTTCCGCTCTCGCTGAAGGTAATGTCGGTCAGTGTCCACGCCTGGGTGGCTGTGAGCACCGAGAAGTCCAGCACCACCAGGCCATTGCCGCCCGGTCCCTGATCGCCGCTGTTTACGCTGGTGGTCGAGTTTGGCCCGTTCCGCGAGACCGCGAGGTTGTTGGCGTTGATGACGTCGCCGGTCACCGCCACGTTGACAGTGACGCCCTGGTTGGTGTTGGTGACATTGCCTGCCCATGTGCCGAGATTCGCGCCGTCGAGGCGGACGTGGATGACCTGGTTGATGGTCGCGCCTGTAAGCTGCAGCGTTTGCTGGAACGGCCCGCCTGCGGCGAGGGCAATATTGATGCCGGTTGGCGCGGTGATGTCGGTGTTGCCTGAAAGTCCCGCTCCGGTCAGCGTGTAGGTCTGGGCCGTGCCGGGGAAGCCCTGCTGCGTCGTGCCCAGGTTCAGCGATGTCGGGCTGACCTGCAGGTCCAGCACGTTGCCGGATACGGACACCAGCGCCTGGGTCGCGTTCGTTGAGTCGTGCGTGATGTTGCCGCTGATCGCGCCCGCGCTGGCCGAGGCTGCGATGCGCACCCAGACCGTGGTCGAGTAGCTCGGCGTCTGGGTGATTGCCAGCGTGCCCGTGTATGTCCCGGTCTGCGTCAGGCACAACTCGACGCCGCTTGGTGCGACCAGGTTCGTCTGCG
>JAGQRH010000032.1:15625-43109 GCA_020425605.1 Planctomycetota bacterium
GCGCCGAAGTGCCGAGGCCGTCGACCGTGTAGCTGACTTCTGTGCTGGCCGTGCCTGCACTGGTAAGGCCCAGGTTCAGCGAAGCAACGCTCGGGGTAATCGTCGGCGCGTTCACCGTGCCGCTGACCGACACATTCACAGTCGTCGCCCCGCTGCTGACATGCGTGATGTTGCCTGAGATCGCTCCTGCGGGCGCGTTGCTCTTGATGCGCGCCCAGATGGTCTTCGGACCCCAGCTGCCGGTCGTCGTGACCGTGACGGTCGGGCCGAAGCCCGCGGTTGCCGAGGTTTCCGAGATTTCGACGTTGGCTGGCGCCGTGATCACAGTCTGGTTCGACATGACGCTGCCCGAGACCGTGTAATTGACCGCCGTGCTGGCGTAGGTCAGGTAGGTCGAGCCGAGCGCCAGCGAGCCGGTCGAGGTGCTGAGCGTGGGCCCGGTCACAGTGCCGCTCACCGACACGTTCGGCGCGTTGGCGCCGGTGCTGACGTGAGTGATGTTGCCCGAGATCGAGCCGATGCCTGCCGTGCTCTTGATGCGTGCCCAGATGGTCTTGGGGCCCCAGTTGCCGGTCGTCGTGACTGTGATGCTTGGGCCGAAGCCCGCGGTTGCCGAGGTTTCCGAGATCTCGACGTCGGTGGGCGCCGTGATCACCGTCTGGTTCGACATGCCGCTGCCGGTCACGGTGTAGCTCTGCGCCGTGCCCGCCGTGCCGAGGGGCGTAGATCCCAGGTTCAACGACGCCACGGAAGTGGTCAACGTAGGTCCGGTCACAGTGCCGCTGCATGCGACGTTTACCGTGGTAATGCCGGTGCTTGCGTGTGTGATGTTGCCAGACACCGAGCCCGGGGTCGAACCGATCAAGCGTGCATCGACGGTGAACGGGCCCCAGTTTCCTGTGTTGGAAATGTTGATCGAGCCGCTGTAGCTGCCGGCAGTAGAAAGCTTGATCTCGACACCACTGGGAGCGGTGATCGTCGTCGCCGCCGTGGTTTGGAAGCCGCTGACCGTGTAGTTCTGCACCGAGCCGGGAGTACCCTGGGGAGTCGTACCCAGGTTCAGCGAAGTCACCGAAGTCGTGATGTTCGGGCCCGTAGTGTAGTCAATTACCAACCTGGGTCTCTCTGTCGCCGTGGTCCAGTCGCTGGCGCGCAGATACGCCACAAACTTGGAATTGGTCGTATTCACGATGTAGAACCCGTTGTTGCCACCGCTTAGCCAGCCGGAGACCGTAGAGGCCATCCCCGTCCAGATTCGCCACACGTTCGGAGATCCGTTCGTAAACGTCAGCGAGGCAAACTGCGTGGCAGAGCGGGCGGGCTTGTTGGTCCACACGATGGTCGATTCGACCCACGCCGCACTGGCTGTGTAGAGATTCACAACGTGGCCGGTGATTGTGTTTGCCCGGTGCCATGCCTCAAACTGTGCTGCCGAAACAGTGGCGCCCCCGGGCATCGAGGAGAGATCGAACTCAATGATTCCTTCGCAGTCGCCGCCGCTATTGAAAGTCAGGTCGGAGTAAGTTCCGCGATTTCCGCCGCCTGCATATAGCAGCGCATCTTTGCCGGCTGTGCCGTCCGGCTGCAATGTAAGCGTCGGGTCAATGTGCACCGGCCACTGGCGCTCTGGATCCAGCAGCCAGGCGGTCTCAACCTTCATTCCGAGGTGCAGGGTCGTGCCTTCGAGCTGCCAGGTCAACTGGCCATTGCTGACGTCGCCGGCTGCGTCGAAAGCGTCGACGGAACCGAGCTCATAGATGCACTCGCCTTGCTCATTCAGGAGGCGCAGCTTGCGATTGCGCTCCTCAACGCGCCATCCGGCCGGAATTTCGAGGGTGTACTCGCCCGCTACGAATTCGCTGCTCTCGAAGCCTTCAAGCGCGTTGCTATACAACACCATGTTGTGCTTAACCCGATCGGGTCCAAGCACGTACTCATCAATGATGTCTTTGTAGAGACCGGAGTAGACGACTGTCTTTTCCCCTTCCCGTTGCGCAAACGCGGGCGCTGCGCTGGAGGCTTTCAGCGTTGATCCATCTTTTGCATAGCCCGCGAGCCGCTTTGGTCGCAGCACGACGGCCGGTTGGTTGTGGCCCGCGAACGTCACTCCATCTTCGCTTGCCGCCGAGTACTGCGAAGTGAGGCCGTTGGCCATGTTCTCCCAGGCGAATTCGCCTCCAGCCTGTAGCACTTCCTCAATAGGCGCCCAACTTCCATCCGGCAGCTGATAGTTGTGAGGTTTGATTGTGATGACCGCCCGGATGGTGCCGTCCGGCAGCAAGTAGTGAGTGCCGCACCTTTCCCGCTTCACGATTGGGTACTGATCCAGGTTCTGGGAAGTGACGGGCTGACTCTGCGCATGCACTGCGCCGGAAAGCACGAGGATCGCAGCCAGCGCGATCCAACGGGATACGCCAGAGGCAGAATAGCGACCAATCATTTGACACCTCTCAATGAAGATTCAGCACAGGCCGAACGGTCCCCACGGATCGCGGCTGCCAAGCATTACAGTCATGTTGTAAGAGAAGTGCAATAAAATGAGCTCCTCCCACGCAAAGATTTCTTCACCGACAGTGGTGATAAGCGCCAATGCCTTGGAGGCGTAGTCTTGACCTGTCATGGCAGGGAGCATGCTCCTGCGAGGCCAAGGGCAGAGTTCTTACATGACCAAGCCCCCGGAGCGAGCAATTGAAGCCGCTTCGGCATGCAAAGCGCCGTAGGCAGGCCCGCCGTACGACGCGCTTCCCGGGACGGCAAGCCCGCTGCGGGAGTTTGCGCACGCGGGGCTTTGTGCGGCCGCTTTCGCATGGCGAAAACCCGCGTATAAGGGGCGCCTCTGGAGGACGCCCGCAGATGAACAAAGAGCACATCCACCTGAAGCTTGGCACCGTAAAGGATGCCCAGGCCGACGCCATTATCAGCGAAATCAACAACGACCTGATCTTCGCCCCCGAGGCCCATTGCAGCCTGGGCCCGGATGTCGATACCGAGATCATCCGCCAGTGCCTGGCGATTGGAAAGCTGGAGTTGGGCGAGGCCGTGGTCACCGACGCCGGTGATCTCGATGCGCGTTGGGTGATCCACGCCGCCAGCATGAACTACGACCAGGTCAGCTCCGAAGAGAGCATCGTGAACTCGCTGCGTTCAAGCCTGGCCAAAGCCAACGAGATCGGGGCACGCACGGTGGCGATTCCGCCGATCGGCATGGCGACCAGCAACGTGCCCGTAAAGCGCGTCTCGGAGCTACTGCTCAGCGAGTGCCTGCGCCACGACAACCGCGAGAGTACCGTAGAAGAAGCAACGTTCTTTCTTCCAGACCGCACCATGATGCGCGTCTTCGAGGAGTGCCTGAAGCAGGTCTAGTTGATAGTCGATGGCTGATAGTTGATAGTGGCGGCCCGGAAGGGCCGCTTTTCCTGCCTTGACCATCAACCCTCAACCATTGACCATCGACGCCCTGAAAGGGCAAACCATGGACATCCGCGAATCGATACTCGACTGCATCGGCCACACGCCGATTGTGAAACTGAACCGCCTCAGCGACGGGCTCGGCTGCACGCTGCTTGCCAAGCTGGACCACCTGAACCCGGGCGGCAGCGTCAAGGACCGCATCGGCATCGCCATGATCCGCGACGCCGAGGCCAAGGGCCTGATCAAGCCGGGCGGCACAATCACCGAAGGCACGGCGGGCAATACCGGGCTCGGTCTCGCGATTGCCGCCAACGTGCTTGGCTACAAGTGCGTGTTCTGCCTGCCCGACAAGATGAGCAAGGAAAAGATCGACCTGCTGCGCGCCTATGGCGCCAAGGTGATCGTCACGCCCACGGCCGTCACCAAGGACGACCCTCGCCACTACAATGCCGTCGCCAAAAGGATTGCGAAGGAGACGCCGGGCGGCTGGTACGCGGGGCAGTTCCAGAACCCGGCCAATCCGGAGGTTCACTACGCGACGACGGCCTCCGAGATCTGGGAGCAGACAGACGGCAAGATCACGCACTTTTTCGCGGGCGCGGGCACCGGCGGCACAGTCAGCGGAGTCGGCAAATATCTGAAAGAGAAGAACCCCGCCTGCAAGATCGTGCTGTGCGACCCGGTTGGCAGCTACTACAGCCTCTATTTCAAGGACAAGAAGTCCGAGCCGATCAACCGCCAGTACACCGTGGAAGGTATCGGTCTCGACTACATCCCCGGCACGATCAGCTTCGAGAACATCGACGACGTGATCCCTGTGACTGACCGCGAAAGCTATCAGGCGGCGCGGCAGCTCACCCGCATGGAAGGTATCTTCACCGGCGGCAGCAGCGGCAACAACCTGGCCGGCGCGCTCAAGTGGCTCAAGCAGAACAAGCCCGGCAAAGACGCAATGCCTGTGGTGTTCATCTGCGACGTCGGCGATCGCTACCTGTCGAAGATGTACAACGACGACTGGATGCGTGAGAACGGCTTCATCGACGAATACGACATGACCGCGGCCGAGCTGCTGATGCATCGGCCGGGCCAGAAGCTGGTCACCGCGACGCCGGACCAGACCCTGCGCGAGGTGATGGGGCACGTGAAGACGCTCGATCTGTCGCAGATTCCGGTGCTCGAAAACGGCGAGCCGGTGGGCGCGCTATACGACGACGAGTTGATCAAGCTTCTGCTGGAAGGCCGCAAGCTTGAGGAGATCACGGTGCGCGAAGTCATGGGCGCGCCGCTGCCGATGGTGAATGACGATGCAAGCGCAAGCGAGCTCCTGAAGGCGTTCCAGACCGGAGTGCCGGCCGCGTTGGTGCGGCGCGCGTCGGGCGAGTACGGCATCGTCACAAAGGCCGACCTGGTTGCCGTCCTGTAGCATCGGTCGCATTCACGACAGTAGTGAAAGACGAGTATCGCTGAACCTGCATGAAACTCGCCACCCGCAGGGGTGGCGCGTTTTTGTGCAATCGTGAATTCGTCGCAATTTCCCGCATCAGGCTGGAAGAATCTGAACACGACTGCTGTTGCAACCCTCACTATGGACCAACCAGCGCACCCACGCTCGCGCCCCGCGAGCCTCCAGGAAGAAGTCGCGACGTCGCTGCAATGGGCGGCCGGCATCGTGCAGGATGAGATGGCCCGGCTTGCCAAGAGCTCCGGGCTCACGCTGCCGCAGTACCAGGTCTTGCGCATCCTTCGTGATGCGGACGAGCCCCTGAGCTGCAGTGAGATCGCCGAGCGCATGATCGCCCGCGACCCGGACATCACACGCCTGATCGACAAATTGGAAAAGGCCGGGATGGTCCAGCGCGCCCGAGATGGCCAGGACCGGCGCGTGGTGCGTTCCAGCATCACGGAGAAGGGCGCGGGCAAAGTGACGCCGCTCGATCCGCACGTGGATGGGCTGCACCAGAAGCTGCTCGCCCACATCCCGGAGAGTGAGCTGCGCGAATGGAGCCAGAGACTGCGCTCCCTGCGCCGCGCGCACTGATTGTTCCAACGTGATTCGGGCGTTTCCGCAACCCGACTGCTCGGTGTAATGCGAGTGTAATGTTTTTGATAGTGAACTATCCGTCACATAAGTGTCTATGATGTAACGACTTGTGACGGCACTCCAATTGACGCCAAATTCTGGGAATCGCTGGAAACCTTACCGCCTGTAATACGTTTCAGTTAACGTAGTGAGTCGAGGAGGTGGACCATGTCCGAACTAACAGACCGAGACGTCGAGAAGATCACCCGCCGGTATACCGGCCTGACGTCATCGCAGACCGTTGTGCGCCTGCGCGAACGCTACACACGTCGCCGCGAGGCCGTGCAGAAGTTTACTGAGCGGCTGCAGAAGTCCGGCGGTTTCGTCGACGATGCCGAGATCATCACGCTGCGCGCCGTTGGCGTAAGCGAAGAAGAGATCGAGGCGCTTGTCGAAGCCTACGGCGCCATGTAAGCGCGGAAAATCAGGAAAAACTTGAACGCACACATCGTGCCGCAGTTCTGGATTGTCCGGGACTGCGGCCTTTGAGTTGTCGTAGCAAGCAGATTGCTAAGTCAGGCACGAACGGTGCTTATGGATTCCAGTGCGATTGACGCGTCAATACTTGGCTCTTTTGGGTGATCGTGCAATCGGGCGAAAGTGTGCATTCCAAGGGGCTCGCGCGGATCGGTCATTTGGAGGTTGGAATATGGTCGAGTACGCTCATGTTCTGAATGAATGGTCAATTAGCCCTCGAGGAACACGTGAGTAAACCCGACAGCAACGTGCAGGAACGGCCTGACAAGGCCACACAGAAGATCGCGCCCAGCAAGGGCGCGAACGACACCGCGATGATTTTGCGGCAGAAATACACGCGGCGACGGGAAGCAATCCAGCGGTTCACCGAACGCCTTCAGAAGGGCGGGATCCCGGACGAAGCCGAGTTGAACACGCTGCGAAACGTCGGCGTCTCCGAGCAGGAGATCAAGGGCCTGGTCGCACAACACGCTGGCCGATGATCGCGCTGAAGTTTTGTCGTGCGCCGATGCCGCATGCTATGCGGCTTTCGGGCTGGCGTGGCCTTTCCGCGCAATAGACTGCACCGCACGCGTGTTCTGTCTGCCCAATTGAGATCAGTTCGAAATCGACTTGAGAGAGGGCCAGACCATGAATTTTGCGATCACGACGCCAACGGGCCACATCGGCTCGCAGTTGACTGAGCGGCTGCTGAAACAAGGCGGCCACAAGATCACCCTGCTATGCCGCGACGCCGGCAAGGTAAAGCAATTCACCGACAAGGGCGCCAAGGCGATTCAAGGTGACCTCAGCGACGCGGAATACGTTGCGAACGCCACGAAGGGTGCCGACGCTTTGTTCTGGCTGACCCCGCCGAAGATGGACGCACCGGACTTCCGTGATTACCAGAACAAGATGGGCGAAGTCGCCGCATCAGCCGTGCGCAAAAACAAGATCAAGCGAGTCGTGCACCTGAGCAGCTTCGGCGCGCAGCATGCGGACGGAACAGGTCCGATCGCCGGACTTCACGATATTGAGCTAAAGCTCAACTCGGCTGCCAAGGAAATCGGCGGCAATGTCACGCATCTCAGGCCGGCAAGCTTCTTCGAGAACTTCTTCATGAGTGTGCCGACCATCAAATCAGACGGCGCGATGTACATGCCAGTGCCCGGTGACACCAAGTTCCCGATGATCGCGACGCGCGACATTGCGGCCGTTGCGGCTGAAGTACTGACGGACACGAGCTGGACCGGCGTCAAGGTGCGCGAGCTGCTCGGCCCGAAAGACTACAGCATCAACGATGCCGCCAAGGCCATTGGCGATGCCCTCGGAAAAGAGGTCAAGCACGTCCAGGTGCCCTACGAGGCCACATTGCAGGCCATGACCAGTATGGGTGTCGGTCAGAGTCTAGCCGGCAAATACGTCGAGATGTACCAGGGCATCGAAAAAGGCCTGGTGAAGGCCGAATTCCCGCGCGACGCGAAGGCCACCACGCCGACGCTGTTCGAGGACTTCGCCAGACAGGCCATAGTTCCGGCCGTCAACTCGTGACCGAAACGGACAGCCGGGAGGGCACGAAATCGCGCCCTCTCGGCTGTCTGACCTTAAGCGGGCAAGCTCGTGGCCTTGGGGTGAAACTCTCCACAATGATTGCAGTTGCCCGACCGCTCGCTACTATGGCGAGAGGCGCCCCGTTGAGGGGCGTTGTGCGTTAGGGACTTGGTCAGGGTCGCACGATGAGCAAGCATGTCACGAAGCACGTCATCATCACCGGCGGGGTGGTTTCCTCGCTGGGCAAGGGTCTGACCACCGCGTGCATCGGCGCGCTGCTTGAAGCGCGCGGGCTGCGCATCCGCATCCAGAAGTTTGACCCGTACATTAACGTCGACGCCGGGACGATGAACCCGTTCCAGCACGGCGAAGTCTATGTCACCGTTGACGGCGGCGAGACCGATCTCGATCTCGGCCACTACGAGCGCTACACGTCAGCACCGCTCAGCCGCAGCAGCAACGTCACCAGCGGACGCATATACCAGAACGTGATCAACAAGGAGCGCAAGGGCGCGTACCTCGGTGGTTGCGTCCAGGTCGTCCCGCACATCACCAACGAGGTCAAGGCCAACATCCGCCAATGGGACGGGCCGGAAGTTGACGTTGTGCTGAGTGAGTTGGGCGGCACCGCGGGCGACATTGAGGGTGCTGCATTCCTGGAGTCATTCCGCCAGTTCGCCTACGAGCACGGCCGCGACAACACGGTATTCATCCACCTGACGCTGGTGCCGTTTCTGCGTGCGAGCGGCGAGCTGAAGACCAAGCCGACGCAGCAGTCGGTTGGCATCCTGCGCCAGATCGGCATTCAGCCGGATATGCTTGTCTGCCGCACGGAGAAGACGATCACGCAGGAGATGCGCGACAAGATCGCCATGTTCTGCAACGTCGAGAAGAAGTTCGTGTTCGAGGAACGCGACGTCGAGAACACCATCTATGAGCTGCCGCAGGTGCTGCACGACGAGGGGCTCGATGACGCGCTGATTGCGCGGCTCGGACTGCCGGCGGGCCCGGCCAACCTCGAGCCGTGGCAGGAAGTCGTGCACACGGTGACCAACCCGACCGCGACTGTCGACGTCGCCGTGGTGGGCAAGTACGTCGAGTTGAAGGACGCTTACAAGAGCGTCTACGAGTCGATCGACCACGCGGGCATCGCAAACAAGGTGGAAGTCAAGATCCACCGCATCAACGCCGAAGAGCTGACCGATGAAAACGTCGGCAAGCGCCTGCGCGGCATGGCGGGAATCCTTGTTCCGGGCGGCTTCGGCGAGCGCGGCATCGAGGGCAAGATCAGCGCCGTCCGTTTCGCGCGCGAGAACAAGATTCCTTACTACGGCCTGTGCCTCGGCATGCAGATCGCGGTGATCGACTTCGCCCGCAACGTGGCCGGTATGGCTGATGCGAACAGCTCGGAATTCAGCAAGGAAACCACGCACCCGGTGATCAGCCTGCTGAAAGACCAGCGTGACGTGAAGAACATGGGCGGGACGATGCGCCTCGGCGCGCAGCCCTGCAAGCTGGTCGAGGGAACGATCGCCCGCGCGGCCTACGGCACCGAGATGGTGCACGAGCGCCACCGCCACCGCTACGAATTCAACAACGACTTCCGCAGCCAGCTGATCGAGCGAGGCCTGGTGGTCAGCGGCATAAACCCCGAGCTGGATCTCGTTGAGATCGTCGAGCTGAAGGACCACCCGTTCTTCGTGGGCGTCCAGTTCCACCCGGAATTCCAGAGCAAGCCTCTCAAGCCCCACGCACTCTTCACAGCCTTCGTCAAAGCCGCCGTCGAGCGCAGCCGCAACCAGTAGGTTTTCATAAACGGGATGTCCGTGGCCGGCTCGCGTATCCGCGCGGGCAGATGCATCGCGGGCGTGCATACGGGCGGCGTCTGCCTATCATGGGACTATCCCCGTGGGCTATCCCCTCCAAGGTTGCCCATGCAGTTCCGAGCTCTCTTTGTAGCTGGGCTGATTGTCGCCGCCTGCATGTTCTCCAGCGCGCAATCGCGCAAGAATCCGGTCACCGGCGAGCACAAACGCAAGAATCCCCGACTCGAGGAACTGTCGATTGGCCTTGCAAACAGCCCGATCTCGAAGCGGATCTGGGACGTGCGGGCCACTTCGGACCATGAACAGCGCGTCGATGCAGCGTTGAAGTGGCTGGCAGACCACCAGGCTCGAGACGGATCGTGGAGCGCGTTCGACTTCAATGCCGACAGCAAGCGTTACGGCGTGGAGCGTCGGGGCAACATTGAGTTCCGGAACGCCGGCAAACCGGGCGCAGATATCGGCTGGGACGATAAGAGCGGCACTCTGGCGGTGGGAATGACCGGCCTCGCGGTGATGGCGTTCACCGCGGCAGGATACTCACACCGTGAAGGACCCTATGCGACGGAACTCGCATTGGCAGTGGATTACCTGCTTGGTCAGCAGGTTGCCTGAGGGCGATTTGGGGTATCGAAGCTGGTGCATGGCATGTACCAGCAGACTACTGCGATTATTGCGCTGGCCGAGCTGTACGCGATCTCCGGTGATCGAAATCTGCGTCTTCCGGTTGAGGATGCATGCATCTGGTTGGTACAGGCCCAGAACCCGGACTTTGGCGGCTGGCGCTATGAATACCAAGAGGGCGTCAGCGATACCTCGGTAACCGGATTCGCGCTGTTTGCCCTGGAGACCGCGAGGCTTGCGGGCATTCGCGTGATAGTCGATGAGGCCTACCCTCTGGCCGGGATTTGGCTTGAGCGGATTACGGCGGAGGTCAATGGTAACTGGAAGACAGGCTACGATTCGCCCGGTAGCAACAATGCGCGGCTGCGCAATAGCCAGGAATTCGACCACAACCCATGCATGGATGGTGCGCACGGCATGGCACGCCTGATGTTCGGCGAGAGCATCGACGACGACGACATGCTGAAGTCGTTTCGCGACGTGATACTCAAGCAGGACTACCTCCCGTGCTGGAAGAAGGACCGGATTGACACGCAATATTGGTGGTGGGCGTCATTGTTTCTGAGGCAACTTGGGGAGGAGACCTGGCGCGACTGGCGCGAAGCCCTGGAGAAGGCACTCCTCGATCACCAGCGCGGCTTCCGCAAGGAAGACATCAAGGCCGGTCGCACCAACCGCAGCAAGATGGATGAGTACGGCAGTTGGGACCCGGTCGGCGCCTGGGGTGGTGCCGGCGGACGAGTCTACAGCACAGCAATGGGCGTGATCTTGCTCGCCATGGGATGGCGCTGATGCAGGCTTAGAGGTTCTTCGCCAGCGTCTTGGGTGCGACGGCCTTGTAGCTTTCGAGGATCCAGGCCTTGAGCAACTTGACGTCGAGCTTGTCCTTGGCTGCAAAGCGTGCGGTGATCCAGCCGGCTTTTCCCAGGCCGTAGCCGGTCATTTCGCATTGATCCAACTCGATCGCTTCGTCGCCGCTTTCGGGCAGCTTGACCGTCAGGTTCAGCGTCTTGTTCCCGTCGTTGTCGCAGAACACGAAGATCTTCTTGCGCACCTTGACCACGCGGTGCTCCCACGGGTTGTCTTCCCAGCTTTCGGGAAACGACAGCGCGTACTTGCGCAGGTCGGCGGCGATCTTGCTGATGTTGGCCATGGGGTCTCTCCTTGTCGCGCTGCAAACTATAACGACTGCTACGACGCGCTACTGGAGGGGACCATGAAGCTCGACCTGCAATCCACGTTTCTGTTGCTGGACACCGACGGCGATACGATTGAGTTGCCGGTGACTGACGACTTCTGGCAGCAGCTCATGTCGGGCAAGCCTGCCGACCCCAAGATCAAGCTGCTGGCTGCAAGCGAAGGCCGCATGGTCTCGGCCTACGAAATGACCGACGATTGGGACCATTGGGAGAATCATCCCGCGGGCGATGAGGTGCTGGTTGTTCTTGAAGGCGCAATGACGCTCATTCTAGAGGAAGGAAGCGAAGAGCGGCTGATTGAATTGACTGCCGGCAAGACGGCAATCGTGCCGCGGGGAGTGTGGCATACCGCCAAAGTCGCGATGCCCACGACACTGCTGGCAATCACACCGGGACAAGGCAGCGGCCATCGGCCGGCGTGAAGGCGGCGTCAACCCGCCCCGGCCGAGAGGCCGGTGTTGCGTGGACTGCGCCTGGGTGGAATCCCCGCCCTACTTTGGTGCCTTGAAAGTGCGCTCGTCCGGGACGCCGTCTTTCTCATAGCCGACTCTGAATTCGCGGGTGCCGGCGTCGTATTGGGTGCGGACTTCGCGGCGCACGTCGGACATCGTCTTCACCGACTTACCATTGATCGTCTTGATGATCTCGCCGCCGCGCGCGCCGTACTTACGCGCGGGGCTGTCTTGAGGCAGTTCGGGCAGGATCTGCAGCCCGTGCTCGGTCGACTTGGTGTACCTCGCGAAATCGTCTACAGCCTGCTCATCAAAGTCTTCCTTGGGAACTTCGTAGCCCCAACGCTCCGCCTGCTCGGCCGGTCTATCCTTCTGGTACGGCGTCTCGACGGGGCGAATCTCGCCGATTGGTTTCAACGCCTTGCCATCCGGAATGTAGTCGGCGCTGAGCATGTTGTTGGTCTGCTTGCCCTCGAACGGCTTGATGCGCACGTCGAAGCGCTTCTCCGGTTTCTCGAAGCTGGCGGCGTTGACCAGCACGCCGTACTCATCAATGCACAAGATTTTCAGGTCGTACGCCAGCCGATTCAGCTCGGCAGATGCTGACCGGCCGTATTCTTCTTTCAGGTCCATGCCCTCGAACCACTGCATGCGAACACTGCCCGAGACGACCGTGGCGATGGTGGGGTATTCGTCGGTGCTGCTGAGGGCGAGGCGCAACAGGCTGAACTTGCGGTTCAGCTCGGCGGTGAGCTCGGACTTCAACTGCTCATCCGACTTCTCGACTTGCGGCGTTGGCTTGGGCGTCTCCGGCGCCGGCTCTGCCGGCTTCGGGCGCTCGGTGGGGGACAGCATGGTATCGGGTAAATGCAGGTCTTGCGTTTCGCCGTCTTCCTGCCAGTTGTGGCGCGTGAGCCTGGTCTTGATCGTCAACGCAGTCGCGTAGGTGGCGTCGCGGTGAGCGCCCGTCTGCGAGTATTCGCGCAGGGCATAGGCGCCAAGGCAGACCAGCAGGATCAAGTTGCCGGCCCAGAACATGCAGACATAGCGGGAGAGTTTCATTACTGCCTCCACGCTTGGAACGCGGGGCGGCGAGGCACTGACGGGAAAAAACAAAAGCCCCCGCATTCGCGGGGGCTGAAACATCGCGCAGCTACTTCTTCTTGGGCACTTTGAAGATCTTGGTGCCGGGCACGCCGTCGCGCTCAAAGGTCACGACGAACTCTTCTGTGCCGTTGTTGTACTCGGTGCGCACGATGCGGCGCACGTCGGACATGCTGGCCACCTTCTGGCCGTTGATCGCCTTGATGATGTCACCCTTGCGCCCGCCGCGCGCGATCACCGAGTTATCGTCGGGGATGTCGTCGCTGATCTGGATACCGAGCGGGTTACCCTCGCGGTCGTGTACGACCTTTGCGTAGCGGGCGAGGTCGTCCACGTTGACATTCTTGTAGTCGTCCGTGCCGAGCGTCCAGGTGTCGCTGGTCGCGTCGTAGACGGACTCCTTCGGGCGCGTGTCCTCAACTTCGATGTTCGGGTCTGGCGGTGTGGTGTCCGGCAGCTTGATCTTGCTTTCGCCGATCTTGCCGCTCTTGCCGAGCTTGCTGACGTCCGGCTTCTCAAAGGCTTTCGGGTCCGGCGCGAGGGTCACGTCGAAGTACTTGTCCTTGTACTTCGGGTTGCGCGAAGGACCGTTCAGCACGACGTGATCGAGCTCGATGCTGACGACCTTCAGGTCGTACTGGGCCAGCTTCTTGACCTTGGCGTCGAGTGACTCCGCATATTCTTCCTTGAACTTGAGCCCCGGGCGGAACAGCAGAGTCGCCTTGCCGGCTTCGTTGCTGATCACGATTGCGGAGGCAATGCTCTGCGGCCCATAGAACAGGCGCAGGCAGACGAACTGCTGGTTGACCCACTTCTGAAGCTCCGCTTGCAGCTCCGCGTCTGTGGGTGCGGGGTCTACTCGTTCGGAGAAGTTGAGGGTGTACGTGCCCTCTGCATACTCCGAATTGTCACCGGCAGTCGCGCGCACCGTGACGGTCGAGCCCTGCGGCGTGGCCTTGCTGAACTTGAGATTGACTGAGTGACCGGTCTTGGCGCTCAGAGACACACCGGCCGGCGCTGTACCCTGGATGGTCCACGTGCATTTCGACGAATCGCCTACGCCGCCGTTGGCGGTCAGCGAGGTTTCCTTTTCGAACGCTCCGCTTGCGGGCGAAACGCTGAGGATGTCCGGGCGGCTGCGGGGCGAAACCATTACGTCGCGGTAGAACGTGTGGTCAGCCGTCGTTGCTGCATCAACCGTTTCCTGCCAGGTGACGCGCTTTTCTTTGGTCTTGGGCTCGCTGACCTTGGCGTACACGGCGTCGCGGTCGGACTGAATTTCCTGGTAGAAGTGATAGCCCGCAAATGCGCCACCAGCCAACACAACCACGTTGGCCAGCCAGATCAGGAGTGCGAGTTGCGGTCCCTTCATGCGAGCTTCTTATAGCAGTGCAGGTTGAGTCTGCCTAACGGGTGCCTTCAATGGTCGGCTTGACTGGCTTGCCCACAGCCTTGCCGGTGCCGCCCTGGGTTAAAAGGATGCCGCCAACCACGGCCACGCCCAATAGCCCGATCAAGATCAGTACGACCAGCCCGTTGCCCTTCTTCCGATTGCGCATCATGTGCTCCCGCATCAGCTAACCCTGAAACGACTTGGGGCTGGATCCGTTGCGGGAAAATCGGGTCTACTCGGCGGGCTCGTGCAATTTGTGATGTATGGCCCAAAGCAGCTCTTTGAGGCCCTTTCCTGACACACCGCTGATCAACGGTACCGGCACGCCGAGCAACTTGGAAAGCGCTTCCGCACGCTCTTCGGCGCCCGGGATGTCCCCCTTGTTGCCCACTACCATGCGTGGCTTCTCGGCCAGGACGGGGCTGTGTTCGCGAAGCTCGTTCAGGATGACGTCGTGATCGTGCTTCAGCTGTTCGGGCTCGCCTTCGCTGCAGTCAATCAAGTGCAGCAGGATGCGGGTGCGCTCCACGTGGCGAAGGAACTGGTGCCCGAGACCTTTGCCGTGCGCCGCGCCCTCGATCAGACCGGGGATGTCGGCCATGACAAAGCGATTCTCAGGCGTCAGCTCAACGATGCCGAGGTAGGGCGCCAGCGTCGTGAACGGGTACGCCGCGATCTTCGGCTTGGCGTGCGTGCAGTGGGCCAGCAGCGTACTCTTGCCGGCATTGGGCAAGCCGACCAGGCCAACATCGGCGATCAGCTTCAGCTCAAGGCGCAGCCGGCGCAACTGGCCGGGACGGCCTTCGGTCGCTTCGCGCGGAGCCTGATTGGTGGCGGTGGCGAACTGCTTGTTGCCGAGGCCCCCCTTGCCGCCATGCGCCGCGATGAAGCGCATGCCGGGCTCGCTGAGGTCCGCGATCTGGAAGGCCTGCACGCCTGCCGCGGGCTCGACGTAGTCTTCGCCCGATGCGCCTTCTTCGCTGAAGGCCTCCGGTGGGGCGTTGGCGAGGTCCAGGTCATCTTTGACCGGCGCGGCTTCGCCGGTTTCGCGCAGTTCATAGATGATGGTGCCGACCGGCAGCTCGATCTCGGTGTCCTTGCCGTTCTTGCCGTGGCAGTTGGCACCCATGCCGTTGCCGCCCGGCTTGGCCTTGATTTCACGCACGTGTTGCAGGTGGCCGAGCCCGTCGCTGTGGTTGCTGGCGATGAAGACGACGTCTCCGCCGCGTCCGCCGTCGCCGCCGTCGGGGCCGCCCTTGGGAACATGGGACTCGCGCCGGAAGCTGACGATGCCGTCGCCGCCGCGCCCGCCTTTTACCGTCAATTCGTGTTCATCAACAAACATGGCGGGCAGGGTATCAGCCGCCGGGCGCCGCGCGAGGGGCGGCTGCTACTGCCGCCAGCTTGGAAGTGCGAAGGTTTTGCGATCGGGACTGGCGTAGAACCAGCCGGTTTGCGACTTGCCCTCGAGCCCGGCAATGTAGCTGACCTTCTCACCGACGTACTTCTGGAACTCGTCGTAGGTGACAAGCCGGTCGCGGTTGGCATCCGCGCCGCCTGCCAGGGCCTCCAGCGCGAAGCTGCTGAACAGCCCGTGGTTCAGGTCCTCGATCTCGAGCGCCTGCATGTGGTCTTCAGTGAGCTTGGCATCCGTGGCGCTCAGGATGATGCACTTTGTGCCCCGGGCTTCCACCTGCTTGATGATCGGATCCAGCAGGCTGGCGCTCATGCCTTTCTCAGTCATGGTGGCAAGCTGCGCGTCATTGGCAGCGCAGCGTTTGTCGCCGGGGGCGACGAAGCTGGTGTCCAGCACGAGCGTCAGCGTGCGCGGGTTGTTCTTCAGCAACGCATCAAGCACTTCGCTGACGCCGACCTGCTCAAGTTGTTTGGTGCCGGCCGGCTGGGCGAGCACAAGCGTGGGCCTCAGATTCGCATCGAGCCCGCCGACTCCGGCAAACACCAGGTACACGTCATCATTGTAGCGCGCGAGTGCGGACAGGCTTTCGGCCGCGGACAGCACGGCGCGCCTGGTCGCGCGGGCGCCGGTGATGGTGCGCATGGCGCCTTCGGGCACGGCCTCGTTCTGCGCGTCGAGCAACTGGGCCGCCATCGCCTGCGCATCCTGCTCAGCGTAGCGGCTCAGGGGCAGCGGGGGCTGACCGGTGCCGTCGACACCGACGACGAGCGCGACGCGCCGGCGGATGCCTTCGCGGAATTCTTCGGTTGCCGCTTCCTTGGCGAGGTCGCCGGTGACGTACTTCAGCGCGGCTTTCTTGGCCTCGTTCTCGGCGATCGGCATCAGCAGGTCGCCGATGCGCGTCCAGTTTTCTTCGTCGAAGCGGCCGGGGGTGCTGAAGATGCCGAACAGGTTCCAGCCTTCGTCCCAGTCGTCGAGGCTGCGGACTACGGTCTCAGGCGGCTGGAGGCGGCGGCTGCCGAGTTCAATATCGCGAGTGGTGGGGTACATGCGCAGGTCGACGTGCAGGTTGACGTCAAAGTCTTCGTCGGCGATCCACCAGGAGAAGATCGGGCTGACCATCCACCAGATGAACATGTTCCAGCCGTAGAGGCCGTTGCTGTCGACATAGCCGACGTCCTGGCGCTTGAGCGTCGGCACGATGACGACATCGAGCCCCTGCTTGAGGGCGAGGGCCTGCAGGTCTTCACGGCTGGTGTCGGGTGTTGCGCCTTCGATCTGCTCGACGCGCTCGAACATGCGGTACTTGCGGAAGGTCTCGACCAGCTGGTTGTGCAGACCGCCGCCGCCGTTGAGGCGGGCGTCGTCCGGAGTGAGCACCCAGCGCTGGGTGTCGTCGACGTTGTAGCGCTTCTCATCAAGTTCAAGGGCGGCGCGGAACGGGGCCAGGCCAACGCGAAGCGGCAGGGGCTGCCAGCCGGGCGGAATGATCTTCTCGTTCTTCACGTCCTCATCGAGATTGGGCGTCTCGACGTTGCTGCAGGCCGAAAAAACAAACAACGCTGCGGCCAAAGCCAGCAGCGCAGTCCCCCTAGTCACCTGACCCATCCGACCCGTCCTTGCTGAGTTTCAGTTCTTTGGCGCAGCGGAAGCCGCGGCCGGTCGATCGATCCATCATCTGGGCCACGCTGTTCTTTGCGCGGCGGGCGTAGCGGAAGAAAAGCTCGGGGCGCATGCCTGGCTCTGCCCCCTTTACTATGGCACGTGTGGCATCGGCTGCATCCGCGGTCCATTCCGCGACATTGCTGCCGAGGTCTCGCACGCCGAGACTGCTGCGGTCCCACTCGGTTGTACCGACTTCGCGCGCCGTGGCCACTCCGTTCTGGGGGCCATCAGCACGTGAGCCGAAGGGGTATGCGCCAATCTCGGAGGTGTCGTCTGTGCGCGGCGCACCCGCGGCGAGTTCCCATTCATCTGCCGTCGGCAGTCGCTTGCCGGCCCACTTGGCATAGGCGGCAGCTTCGTGCCAGGAGATGCCGGTGACGGGGTACTTCGCAAGCGAAGCGTCAAATCCGCCGTCGGCCCACGCGGCCGGGCTGTGGCCACCGGTGGTATCCGTGAAGAGGGACAGGTACGGCAGGGCCGCCTCATCCCAGTACTTGGGATCTTCGTAGCCGCCGGCATCGACGAACTGCTTGAACTGCTCATTGGTCACGAGGTACTTGTCGACGAATACGAACTCCTGCAACTCAAGTACGCGTTGCGGATTGTTGTCGCCGTCGCGGTTGCTGCCGACGACGAAGGCTCCGCGCGGGAGCAGCACCAGCTCATCAGAAACCTGCGCCATGGCAACGCGAAGCTTGATGTCGGTGAGCTGGCTGTGGATGTCCGCGACCTTGGCCTTGTCCTTCACGAACACCAGTGCGCGCTCGAACAGGTCACCCTTGACGCGGTCGTCCTCCGCGACGAGGCCCTCTTCGTAAAGCGTGTTGCCGAGGCGCAGCGTGATTTCGTTGGTCAGCGTCTCAAGGCGCGTTTTGTAGTCGGGGTCGGAGAGCTCGGGGGCGAGTGCGATGTAGCCGTCTAGAACGCGGGTCATGTCCTCACTGTTCTTGGCGTTCACGTCCTTTGCCCGCAGTTCCTCAAGTCGCGCGAGCTGCAGCATCCGGCTGAGTTCAAGCCGATCCTTGTCGGTTGCGTACTCACTTGTTTCGGCTTCGGCCTGCGCGGCCTTGATGTCGTTCTGTGCAGCAACCCAGCGCTGGCCGGCGACCGAGTTGCGGGCGTTGCTGAGCAGGCGGGTGAAGTTGGATTGCGCCTCGATCTTCTTGTCGAGTTCCTGGCGCGTGGTGCTGATCTTGCCCTTCAGCTTTCCAGTGCCGGATGCGGTATTGAGCATCAGGTCCGCGACGTCGTAATGGCCGTCAACCATGGCGCGCGTGGCGAAGTCGAGCGCCGCCTGCGCCTTGATATCAAGCGCCTCTCCACGCAGCGTGTCGCCGGCGCCACCCGCCACATTGATAGCGATGGCCTGGTCGCAGATGCTGATGGTCTGTACCAGTTTGGCTGAGGCCTCGGTGTAGTGCTCTGCTTCCAGGGCCGCGGCGGCGGTCAGTTCCTTGCGAGCGTTTTCGACCAGCCCGCGCAGGCGGTTCAGGTCTTCCATTGCAAGCTTGCGGTCGTCGTAGGCCTTGAGCCATCCGCCGATTTCGCCAATCGCCTGCACGACCTGGGCCTTCTCGTCGTCGTGCCCATCGACCTTGACGGTCTGCACAATGCGGTAGCGGTCGCGTGCGTCTTCGAACAGCTGCTTCTGCTTTACCACAGGCTGGCCGGTCGTCTCTGCGGTGTGGGCGTCGGCCAAAGCGGCGTTGGCTACCTTCAGAGCGTCGAGGAAGTCCTGCTCGGCTTGCTTCTGTTGCTCGGCGCGTTTTTGCTCATTCTCGGCGATGGTAATCGCGACGCGGGCGTTACTGCTGATTTCGGAAGCCTTGTTCTTTCCCTCGATGGCGTGATCCTCTTCGCCCAGGGTCAGGAGCGCGCTTTCATACTTCTGCATTGCCTTGCGGGCGGTCTCGTCCGCGCCCTCGAAATTGCCTGAGTCGAGCGCGGACTGCGCCTCGAGCACCTGGCCATCGGCCTCGGCCACCAGGTTGTTCGCACGGTCGATGGAAGCCTTTTGCGCGGCCTTGTACGTGAAGAACCCGCCGATACTGAGCGCGCCGACAACCAGCAGGATCATGATCAGGCCTACCCTGTGGCGCGAGATCCACTTGGCGATCAGCTGGCCCATCGAGTACTCGACGGCCGACAGCGTGCCGCCTTCCTGCCAGCGGTGCAGATCGTCGATCAGTTCCTGGGCGCTGCGGACGCGCTTGTGGGGCTGCTTGATGATGCACTTCATGACCAGCTGGTCGAGCTCAGGCGGAATCTTGCGGTCCGGCGCGCGCTTGAGCGGCGGGTCAGGATCGAAGTTCTTGACCTGGTCGATGACCTGGGCGCTGGTTTGCGCGGTCCATGGCGTGGTCAGTGCCAGCAGCTCATACAGGATCACGCCGAGGCTGAAGATGTCTGCCTCGGGGCCCATGCTGTTGACTTCGCCGCGGGCCTGCTCGGGCGACATGTAACTGGGAGTTCCGAGGATGCTGCCGACCATGGTGCGGGCCGCGTCATCGTCCTGGCGGTCCGAGCGTACTTCGCGGTCAGCGGTGTCTTCCTTGCGCCCGACGATCTTGGCGACGCCCCAGTCCATGATCTGTACTTCGCCGAATCGGCCGACCATGATATTTGCGGGCTTCAGGTCGCGGTGGATGACGCCGCGGCTGTGGGCGAACGCGACGCCTTCGCAGACCTTGATGAAGATGTCGACGAGGCGGCTGATCGGGAAGGCCTGCTGGGCGCTCGGGTCCTTCTTGCGCAGGCGTTTCAGGATGCTGGAAAGCTCTTCGCCCTCCACGAGTTTCATCGTGAAGTAAAGGTTGCCGCGCCCGTCCACGCCGATTTCGTGCACAGGCACGATATTCGGGTGCTCCAGCTGGCCGGTGATCTGGGCTTCTTCAAGGAAGCGCTCGACGAGATCCTTGCGGTCCAGCATCTCCTTGCGCAGGACTTTCAGCGCGACGCTGCGACGCAGGTCGTTGTCCTCGACCTCGATGACTTTGCCCATGCCGCCGCGGGCGATTTCGCGCACGACGGAATAGCGCTTCTTCTTGCTGGTCTTCTTGAGGCGCGAAAGCGCGCCGCCTTCCATGCTGCCGATCTTGACGCCCGCCCCGAGGCCCATCTGCTGGCGCAGGTCGGCAAGCGTCATTTCCTTGCCGGTGATCACGTCGCTGCCGTCGTTGACGCTGCTTTCCACGCCGAGCTTGCTGTCGGTGCGGTTGCGCAGCCCCGGGCGTGCAATTTCGCCGGTTGCGAAGGCGGTGTTGCCGGTCGTGACCTCGCTGACTTCGGACTCATCCGTAACGTCTTCAAGGCTGATGTTGCTGTCGTCGTAGACGGTGCTGGCGTCGGTCGGGAACTCGCCCGGCAGGGTTACGCTGACGTCGACATCCGAGTCGTCGCTGACCTCGCTGGTTGGCTTATGCGTTTCCTGCGACTTCGGCGGGGCGGTTGCGACGAAGTCGTCTACTTCCTCTTTGCTCATGCCCGCGTTTGCCTTGAGGCTTTCGCTGTCAAACAGCGTGCTCTCGTCCATTGGCCTGGGCGGCGCGATGGAGTCTTCGAGTAACTCAGGCGGAGTGATCGTCAGGTCGGCCGGCGGGCCAAAGTAGCTGTCGTCGGCTTGTTCCATGACTTCACCGACGGCGCTATCGAGCATGTTGCTGGATACTTCTTCGGACTCGTCGGCGATTTCGTCGAGCGGTGAGTCGTCTTCACCAAAGGCGGCAAAGTCGTCGCTGGCACCTTTGCTGGCGCGCATACTGAACGTCGGCGCGGGCGTCTCGGATTGCGGCGTGTAGCCTGTAGGCGAACGCAGGCCCGAGATGCCGGATGATGTATCGCTGGCCGTGCGCCCGGGATCGGAAGTCCTGTCGACCGCACCGGTGTCTGTCCGCCCGGGGTCGTTTCGGTTGTCGAACTTTTCGGTGTCCTTGTTGCGGACGCGGTAGCGATCGCCGAGGGTCGTATCGCCGGACGACATGGCGGCCAACTCGGGACTGCTGGTCCGGGCAACGACCTCTTCTTCTTCGTCGACGAGGCTGTCGATGTCGAGATCGCCGAGCAGGCTGTCGGCATCGCCGAGTGCGGTGTCCGCCACAGGCTCCGGATACAGCTCGCCGCCGGTGCCTTCGCCGATGATGGCGGGCTCACCATCGTCGGTTTCGAGACTGGGCACTTCCTTGCTGTCGCTGTCTTCGAAGATGCTGTCGCCGCTGTCAGAGGGTGGGGGCGGCAACTCCATCTCGAGATGACTGTCGCCCGAGTCCGAGATTGCGTAGGTGGAAGGCAGCGGCTCGACGAGCTTCGGGATCTCGGCGAATGACTCGTCTTCGGGCTGGATCTCGACGTCATGGACGGGCTGGCCGATCTCGGTGAAGCGCGCGGTATCGCGGCCTTCCGAGGTGTCCGGCTCAAGGTCCGCGGCCAGCGGATTGATCTCCGGGTCGCTGAGGCGGGCCGTCAGGTCGTCGATCGTGTCCTCGGGTTTCGCATCAAGCAGAGCCAGCGCAGCCTCTACGCCCAGCCAGCCGCGCTCAACGGCAAGTTCATGCGCGCCGAGGTCAGGCTCTTCGCGTTCACGCCGCCGCAGGTCGGCACGGATCTGCGCCACCTGCGACTCGGACAACAGGCCCCGTTCGCGTGCGCGCATCAGAAACAGATCGTCGACTTGCTGGCTCATTCTATTTCAACACAAAGGTCCTGAACGCATTTGTGCCGATCGGGCGCGACAGAATCGTGCGTTCTCCGAACAAGGCGTAGTATCTACCGGTAGACGGATCGTACAAGCCTGTCCCTGCTGTTGTGTTGTTGTTCGGCGGGTCGGTCATGTACTGCCAGGTTGGGCCGGTCGTGCACATCACGATGGCTTGGGTCTTCTTCCGCGCGGCCGGCGTATGAAGGATGCGACTGTACTCGTCGTCGTAGACACCGCAGCTGAGGTTCACATCGTCCTCTGTGCCGGTGTTGGTGACGCTAAGCGGTGACCAGGAGTTGGACGTAACGCTGAACGCGAAGAGCTGCCGATTCGGGCCCGAGACAGTGCTGTCGCCCCCACAAACCAGAATGCGTTTATGCCGACTGTCGTAGCCTATGGTTGCGTTGATACGGGCGTCCGGCGCTGAGCCCGAGATGGCGGTCGCCAGCTGCCACGTACCCGGGAGCCCGCTGCTGATGTCGAGGAACCAGAGGTCGTTGAGCCTGGTGGAGCCGTCATAGCCGCCGAAGATCCATATGCGTTTGTCGTCCTGGTCATAGCAGATGCCCGCTTCCCGGCGAGGTGACGGTCGCGTACCGCCAGGGGTCAGGCGAGTCCATGTGTCGTTTCCGGAGTCGAATGCCCAGACTTCGTTCTCGAGCGACGGAGTGGCTGCTCCGGCCGGGGCCTTGTCGCCGCCGAACAGAATGCTTACGCCGTCCGAATCGTCGAGGCACATGGCCGATCCCCACATCGCCGGCGGAAGACTCCCGGTCGCCGAGTGTTTGTACCAGGTCGGTGCTGTGCCGCTGTAATCGACACTCCATGTTTCGTTGCTGGGGCCGTGGTCGGCCAGGCCGCCGTAGATGATGCCCTGCCCATACTCCCAGGTGCCTGCCGCCGATTTGCGCCCCTGCGGCCGGATGTTGTCGGCGTTTTCAGGGTAGAACTCGGCCGCTGACTCATCGAAATACCAGAGGTCGCCGAATGTCCCGACCGTTGGCAATTCGCCCCCGTAGAGCCAGGCGTCGCCGAGCGGGGTGAAGACGAATGCAGCATCGCCACGCGGCATTGGGCGTTCGTTGGTAGGAGTAATCTTGGTCCAGGCAGCGGTGTTGGAACCCGTACTGACGATAATGCTGTACAGATCGTTGTTGTAGCCGATCTTGTTCGCCTCGCGTCCACCGAACATCCAGATCTTGCCGCTGTGGAAGTAGGCAGAAGCATTTTGCACTCCAGACGAGGGGACGCTTCCGCTTTGGGTGAGCACGCGCCACTTCCAGTCGGAAGCGGGCATATACCAGACCTCGTTGTTGGCAGCAGCTGTGCCGTTCGCCGCTCCGACGAAGTAATGAGTCTGCGTATTTCTGTCGTAGGCGTGCGCGACAAGCTGCGGGTCGGTCGGTGCTTGCGATTGCTGCTGGGTTGAACGGCGTGCCTGCCAGCTGTCGTTGTTGGTATCGAGGATGTAGACGAAGTTGTTTCCTACGAGAATCTGTAGTTCCTTCGCATTCGAATCCCACCATGTGTGGTAGCTGGCCGTCCCGCCCAATTTTGGTGCGTTGTTATTGTTGGAAGTGCTTACAGGCTGCCAGGTAGCTGGTGATGCACCAGTAACATTAGTCAGGTCCAGCTCAAAGATCAGTGCGTTGCTTGTTGCCCCCTGACCAACTACAGCCAGCAATCGGTCTTTCGATTCGTCACAGGCACACATGACGCAGTTCATGCCCTTGGAGAGCCCGCCGACATTCTTTGTGATGCTGTCGTAGGCCCCAAGCGAGGTCGTTGAGCTGGTTTCAAGGAACAACGGCGCGTCTTCATGGTTGACGGGCGATGTTTCGGAGTGCCCGCCCAGTACCCAGACTCGATCGTTCACCGGGTCCCACGCTGCTGTTGTGTCACCGCGCCCGAGTGACAAGTTTGGAATCTCGACCCAGTTCTTGCCATCGCCTCCGATGTAGACGGTTACCTCATCAAACGGGTTCGGCGATGCCATGGCTGTAGCGCGAACCGTGATCACCTCGTCAATGTCAGTCGGGTCAGGCGTGTACAGCCCATTCGACGAATTGATCGAGCCGAATGCCGGAGAAATGATCTGCCAGCTAACGCTCTGGCTTGCTTGCGCAGGAAAAACCACGGCCGAGAACTGGATCGGGACTGAGGTCTGCGCACGCGAGATTGTGATGCCTTCGCCCGGACTGATGGACACCGACGTGGGGGCCGTGCTTTGGGGCGGATTTACCGTCAATATCGCGTTTGCTGTCACTGTTGGTGCAACCGCACTGCGTGCAGTGACGGTTACGACGGTCGCGGTGGAAAGCGTCGTTGGCGGTGTGTAGTAGCCGCTACTGCTGATGCCGCCGATGACAGGGTTGATTTCCCAGGTGACAGCCTGGTTTGCGTTGCTGGGTACAAAACTGGCTGAGGGCGTGGTGAACTGCTTGCCGGCGCCGTTGGCGTACACCGATGCAGTGGTGGGCGACACGCTGAAGCTCGTGGGCGCCGGTGCGACAAGGTGGACGAAGAATGAGCCGAATACCGTCTGCTTTACCGTGCTGACCGCATCGACGCGGACAGTGTCCGGGCTGGGCAGACTCTGCGGCGCGGTGTAGGTGCCGCTGGTGTTCACGGTGCCGACCGTGGTATTGCCCGATCCCCAATCCTGTGAATTCCAGATAATGCGCCAGCTGACGGTCTGCGGCGCGGCCGCCGGCAGCACAGCAGAGGTGAACGTGATAGAGGCACCCAATGCCAGGTCGGGCGCAACCCAACTGGGCGGGTTGTCGGCCGGCGGCGTCACCGTTACCGAAGTCGGTTCCGGCTTGATGGTGTAGCTGGACGTGCCCGGTGACACCGAAGGCTTCACACAGTACGCCCGGATCGTCACCGGGTTGCTGGCGGGAACACTGGAGGGCGCCGTGTACAGCCCAGAGTTTGTGATCGTGCCGTTGGCGCTTCCGCCGACGACTTCCCAGATTACGAACTGCGGTGCGGACGCCGGCGTTACGCTGGCGGTGAACTGCTGCGTGGTGTTCACGACGAGCGTGCCGGATGGGGGCGTGACGGCCACAGAAGTCGGAGGGTCGCCCCACCACAGCCTGTAGGTCTTCTGCACCGTTGCGTAATACCCGGCGTCATCGATCAGGCAAACCAGGGTCACGAAGCTGCTGCTCGGCGGCGCCGTCGCGGGCGCGACGTACTGCACTCGCTGCGTTCCGCTGCCGCCGCTCAGTTGCGCACCGATGGTTCCGGCCGCGGCCGAGATGGTCATGTCCGCCGCGTTGCCGTTGCCGCCGCCGCTGGCGGCATTGCCGATCTCGCATGCGATCTCGTGCTTGAGCTGGATTACGCCGGTACCGGCATAGGTCGCATCGATACGGACATCGGGATTGCCGTTGATCGCTGCCGCGAGCGCCTGGCCGAATTCGTCCTGCGTTGTCAGGCCGAGGATATCAACCGGCACGTTGCCGACGGCAATCGCTGAGTTTGTATCAAACTCGAAAGTCGCGAGCCCGTTGATGCCGTCGTCGATCTGGAAGGTGTGTCCGTCAACCACCGAGCCGCTGACCGTGACGGAGCCCTGCGCGTACTGCAGCGCAGCACCGGCAGGTGTCAGCAGTTGCCCGTAGTCGGCGCCTGTCTCAAGGATCGCCCAGAACGTATTTGTAACCGTTGCCGAGGCGGGATTTACATCCCGATCGAAGTAGCGTTGGTTGGTCGGAGGGGTTCCACCGGGAACAACCGTGACGTCGTCCACTGCGTTGGGAGTTCCGCCGGAGTCTGTCGTAAAAATGTCGATGCTGATCGGTGCCGCGCCCGACGGGTCGTTGATGATAGGAAAGTTCGAGCTGGTGAACGCCGCACCGGTCAGGTCCGCGGTCGGAGTGGCGCTCGGCGGATGATCGGTAGGCGTGACACGCAGCGTCACGGAAGCGGCATTGGTTGTGGGGAACACAATTGCGGTATCCCAGATCAGCACGTTGTCTTCACCTATCGGCGTGGAAACAAGGCTGGCCGGATTGCCGAATACGAAGTCAGACGCGGACAGCGCCGTGTAGTTTGTGCCGTCAGTGGAGTACGCGATATCCACACCGACCGGGTCAGACTGCCCGTCCTGTACCGTGATCACGATGGGCACATTGCCGGAATCCTGAAGCACCTGGATGTCCGTGACGGCCGGGGCCTCGTTGCCGTAGATGGAAAAGATGTCGGAAGCTACCGCGTTGCCCGGATTGGCGTCGGAAGGCGTCATCGCCAACTGAACCGTCGGATAGTAATTCGCGTAGGTCGCAACGATGCCGATGTCGGCCAGGCAGTCCCACACGATCGAGTATCCGGTCGGGCTGGGGCTGGTCGGGAAAGGTCCCGCAATGGACTGCGCGAACTGGTTGACCAGAGTCGCCGGCTGCCAGCCGTTGCCGTCATTGAGGTTGTACTCAACGACGACGACCGAGGCGTTGCTCTCATCATCCTGAAGCGTGATGCTGAGTGGAACTTCGCCGGTGAACGTCAGCCCGTCGAGATTCGACAACAGCTGCATCGACGGGGGACCGTTCACGGAAGTGTCGATCGTGAAGGGCCCGGCCACTACCGGTGATCCGGGTGTCGCCATGCTGTAGCCCGACGGCTGGTCTTTGGTCTGCATGCGGATCAGCACGTCGCCGACAAAGTCGGGGACCGACAGGAACGCCGCCCAGATGAACTGTCCCGGAGAGCCGCTTGGGCTTGTGAGCAGGTTGGTAGGCGGATTGCCGATCAGTTCATAGCCGGCGGACATCGGGTCGGTGTCAATCGGCAGGAAGTTCTGGCCCTGGTCGATTGAATAGGCCAGGTCGATCGAGCCCAGGTCGTTGTTCTGGTCCGCGAGGTCAAAAGTCACCAGCACAACGTCCGTGCCGCTGCCCTGGATGTTGGTCATGACCGGTGCTTCATTGCCGATGCTGAGCCCGGACAACGTCGCCCATGAGCCCGTCGTCGTGCCATCGTTTGCACGGATGCGAACGCTCAGGCCTTGCGTGACGGCCGGCCCGAGGTCGGCATCGAAGTCCCAGGAAAAGGTGTGCGTGGCACCGCCGGCGCTGCTGGTCAGGCCGGTGACACCGTCGCCGCCCGCGCCTTGGAAGCACGGCTGAAAGCTTGAGCCGGTTGAGTACTGAACCTCAATCGAGCACAGGTCATCGTTGGCATCGAGAATCGTGAAGTTGATCGCTGCGGGCGTTTCTTCGCGCGTCAGGCTGGTGACGACGACGGCAGGTATGACATTGGTGGACGGCGCGGTTCCGCCGCCGCCCTTCTTCTTGTCTTTGCCGCCACTCTGGATGCCAAAGATTGCGCCTATGGAGCCACCACCGGCGGCAATCAGCCCCGGCCCGCAACCACTGGTAAAGACCGCGCCCCCCAAAGCGCATACGCCTGCGATCAGCAACCAAAAGCGCTTCATGACTCCTCCGACGGTTGTGGTCAGGCAATTGTATAGAGGAAGATCATAGCGGACGCATCGGACAGCGACAAACGGATTATATTACATTTAGATGAATCTAACGCCAGAATCGCACAAGTAGTCTTGTCAACTGCCAGTCCGCGTGGATAACGTGCAGGCAAGAATTGGGCCGCCCA
>JAGQRH010000033.1 GCA_020425605.1 Planctomycetota bacterium
GGTACCCTACGTGCGCCTAGGTCCGCACGGCGAGTTCAAACTGTTCTGCGATTGCGGCACCGAAGCCGCTCCGGAGTCAGCGAAGCCTTCAGCCAACCACAAGGACTGCGGCCACTGCTGTCACCACACCACGCCAAAGCCGAACGGGAAGAAGCACAGACCGGAAAGCCCAGAGAAGAAGCCCTGCAAGCAGCCCCTCGCGCCAGAGCTTGGTAACGGTGCGGTAGCGCAACCCGACGTCTCAGCTTCGACTACCCCGGTCATTGCCGCCTTGCCCGCAACGGCCGTCTGGACGCCGAGCATTGCGCTGCCGTTCCGACGCGTTGTGGCACCTCGTGCGCCGCCCGATCCACTCGGGTTGATCGTCGTTCGTACCCAGTTCCTTCTTCTATAGAGTGCCTCTCGGAAACACCGGCTATGCCGGTGAGTCAGCCCTTTAACCCGAGAGAGCAGAATCATGCGCATACAACCGTTGTTGGCCGGGCTGCTGATATGCGGCTGGCTGTTGTCGGCATGCACGTCCGCGGCGTCACGCGAACGAAGTGTGTTCAGCACGTATGAGGACGGACGAGCCGCCAGCATCGCAGAGGCTTTCAAGGAACTGCCCGCTGAATCTTCCGGCGGCGAGCCCTCCGAGCTATCGGGAACGCTTGACCTTGAACAGCTAATCCGGCAGGCCGAAGTACACAGCCCGAAGCTGTCCGCTGCCTACGAAAAGTGGCGCGGGTCCGTTCGCGGCATCACCGCATCCACGGCGATTCCTGACGCGACGTTTGCCTACAGTGAGTTCATCCGTTCGATCGAGACGCGACTCGGGCCGATCGAGCGGCGCTTCATGTTCCAGCAGGGTGTGCCGAACCCCGGCAAGCTGGTCGCGCGTGAGGAACAGGCAGCAGGGCGTGCGGCCGCAATGCGTGCCAACTTCGAGGCAACGCGGCTCGGACTGCGCGAATCACTGCTGCTGGCCTACGTCGATTTCCAGGCACTGGATTCCCGCAAGACCATCCTGGAGGAACTAGCCAAAGACCTGCGGGCGATTGAGCAAGTACTCGAGGCACGCGTAACAGCCAACCTCGCTCCCCAGTCTGCACTGCTGCGTGTGCAAGTCGAAGCGGAGCGACTGGAAAGCGACGCAGCCACGCTGGAGAAGCGACGTCCTGCGCTTGCAGCCGCCCTCAGCGCTGTCGTTGGCGTGAAGATCGCCCCCAACGCAAAGGCACCGCCTCTTCCCGCTGCGAGCACCGAGAAGCTCCCGCAAGATGCAAAGCTGCTGGCGCTCGCGGTGGACCACCCGTCGGTGCAGGAGGACTTCGCCCAGGTCGCCATCGCCGACGCGAAGGTCAACGAGGCCGGTTGGATGTGGGTGCCGGATATGTTCTTCGGCTTCGAGTACCAGATGGTCGGCAAGCCGGACGTGCCGATGCTACCGAACAAGTACGGTGAAGACGCGGTCTCGGTCACCGTCGGCATCACCATCCCCTGGCAGTTCCACGTGAATCTGGCGCGCGGCGACATGGCCAGGGCGGAGCGGCAGGCGGCAAAGTTCATGGTCGAACAGCGCCGTCTCGATATCACGGCGCGGCTTGAGCAGCAAAAGTTCTCGTACGTGGACGCCTCACGGCTCGTCGATCTCTTCGAAAACACCGTGCTGCCGAAGGCCCGCCAATCACTTGAGCTGGTGCGCAGCGACTTCACGGCCGACCGGGCAACACTTACCGACGTTCTCGACTCCGAGCGCGCATTGCTCGCAGCCGAGCTATCCCAGATCAACGCACGCGTGGAGCTGTTGAAGTCTCGCGCGCGCATCGAATCACTCATCGGAAAGGACCTGGACTCGGTCCAATAGGGAAGAACCAATGAAATACGCACTCGCATTCATCGCCTCTTTCGCGCTCGTTGCAGCGACGACAGCCTTTGTCCGCGTGCAGGCCGGGGAGGCACCGATAGCCGACGCCGCTCCGCAGCACCATCAGGACGACGCCAAGGAGCATCCCAAGAAGGACGACGGGCATGACGGCCACGATATGGGCGACAAGAAGGACGAAGGCCACGACGCGCACGGCAACGACGGCGACAAGAAGGAAGAAAAGAAGGAGGAGTCGGAGTGGGACGGTGAAGTGAAGACCGACCTCAAGAATGAAACCGACCCGGTCAGCGGAGACAAGATCGGCGAGGACGCCAAGCACAGCGTGGTCTACCACGGCTTCAAGGTCCACTTCTCGGAAGACAAGTCGATCGCGAAGTTCAAGCGCCGCCCCATCCAGTACTGCGCGGCGTTGGGACTTGAACGCACCACCGAGGGCGAGATCAAGAAAGTCGACCCCGACGAGTTCAAGGACCCGCCGACGATCGCGGCCACCTGCCCGATCATGGGCGGCGACATCGTGAAAGAAGACGGCACGTACATCCTGCACCGCGGCTACCGCATCTACTTCTGCTGCTGGAACGGCTGCTGGGAGAAGTTCCTGAAGGAGCCGTCGAAGTACTACGGCGAATACGGACTGGAAGAGAAGGACGGCAAGCTTCAACCCAAGGCTGAATAGATCATTGACGGGTCAATACCATGAACGAAACGAAACCAACTGAACCAACCGGGGAGCCTGCAAAGGCGGGCTCCCCGCCTCGGTGGCTCTGGCCGGTCGTGATCGGTACAGGAGCTTTGCTGGGCCTGGTCTTCGCGTTAGCCATGCCCGGCGACTGGCTATTCGTCCCCAGGCCGGCCGGGCAGCAGGCAGGCACCGGCGGAGCCGCGACTGGCGAGCCGCAGGAATTCTATGCCTGCCCGATGTTCTGTACGCGCTCGGACCACGGCGGCCCGTGCCCCGTGTGCGGCATGGAGATGACCAAGTTCGTTGATACAGGCGCTCGTATGCCGCTGGCCCCGGGGCAACGGGCCAGCATCGGGCTTCAGACGGAGCCGATTCAGCGCCGTAACTTAGCCGTTGAGATCCGTACGTTGGGTGACTTCGAGCCGGACGAAACGCGCCAGAAAGTCGTCGCAGCATGGGTCGACGGCCGGATCGACCGTCTCTACGCCGACTTCACCGGCGTACCCGTCGAGAAAGGGTGGCACCTGTTTGACCTCTACAGCCCCAGCCTGTACGCGGCGCAGAAGGAGCTGATCGTCGCGCGCCAGGCCTACGAGCGCACCAGTGATGGTGAAGGCCCGCGCACGGATGCTCAGCGCCTGCTGAAGACAGCTCGTGAGAAGCTGCGCCTGCTGGGCCTGTCGGAGGAGCAGGTTGCCTACATCGAAGGTTTGGACGAGCCGAACCTGACAGTAACCATCCCATCCCCCGACAGCGGCGTAGTCACCGAAAAGCTCGCGCACGTCGGCATGTACGTGAAGCAAGGCCAGCCCGTTTTCCGCATCACGGACCTCTCGATGCTCTGGCTGATCGTCGAGGTGCACGAGCGCGATCTGGGCATGGTAGCGCTCGGCCAGTCCGTGAACGTCGAGGTCAACGCCTACCCCGGACAAGTCTTCGAAGGCCGCGTCGGTTTCATCGACCCGCAGCTCGATATGAAGACGCGCACCGTCCGCGTACGTGTCGAGGTTCCAAACGACGATGGCAACCTGAAGCCCGGCATGTATGGCACGGCGACCATCTTCGCCGAGCTCGGCCGCGACGGAGAACTTGCACGTCCTGAGTTGAAGGGAGACTACGCCTGCCCCATGCACCCGCTGCAGCGCAGCAGCGACCCGGACGCCGACTGCGAGATCTGCGGCATGCGCATGGTTCCGTTCCAGCACGAGCACGGCGGGATCGCCCAGAAGCTCTGGGCGATCCCGCGTGAGGCTGTCCTTTCGACCGGCAAGCGCACACTGATCTACGTCGAGTGGTGGGTTCGCGAGATGGAACACGCACCGCACGACGCCGACGTTGCGCCACCGTTGGAGATGATCAATGAGCCGGAGTACCAGGGCTTCGAAATACAGCTCGGGCGACTGGCGGCCGAGTACCACATCATGCCGGATGGCACGCGGCACAAGTTGCGAGAGTACTACCCGCTGCTCGCCGGACTGCCGACCGGCATGACCATGCCGAACGGCGAGGTTGGCTTCCGCATCGTCACCAGCGGTCAGTTCCTCATCGACAGCCAGATGGAACTGACTGGAAAGCCGTCGCTGCTCCGCTCAGAAGGTGGCAAGGCGGCGAACCCGCACGCAGGGCACGGAGGCTAGCCATGCAAGTGGACGAACAGTGCAACGTTTCAGGCAGGCGGATTTTCCGGAATGTGCGGAAGCACGGAGTCAACTCCAGGTTGTTGGGTGGCGCGAAAGGAGCCAGTCGTGACTAGCCATACCCACAACAATGAAAACTCGCATGACCGCCATGCGGCCAAAACAGAACCCGATTCACACGGGCATGAGCACTGCCATCACGAGAACCACTCCGGCGGCAGCCCTGCAGCCGTGGCGGCTGCCAACGACTACACCTGTCCAATGCATCCTGAAGTCTCGCACGACGGCCCCGGCGATTGCCCCAAGTGCGGCATGGCGCTCGAGCCACGTACACCCAAGGTAAAGCAAACCGCAAAGCCGGGCACGAAGTGGACCTGCCCGATGCACCCTCAGATCGTGCGCGACGAGCCGGGCTCGTGCCCGATCTGCGGTATGGCGCTGGAGCCGATGACGCCCTCGGCCGAAGAGGATGACAACCCGGAGCTCGCTGCAATGAGCGACCGCTTTTGGGTCAGCCTCGTCCTTGCCGCGCCGCTGCTGACGCTGGTGATGGTGGACATGCTGCCATCGCGCCCGATCTCGCATCTGGTGTCGCCGCAGGTTCGTATCTGGATCGAGTTCGCGATGGCGCTGCCGGTCTGCACTTGGGGCGCATGGCCGTTCTACGTGCGCGGCGTGAAGTCGCTGCGCGGCTTCAACCTGAACATGTTCACGCTGATCGGGCTGGGCATCTTCGTATCTTTCACCTACAGCATCGTCGCGACGGTCGCTCCCGGCATCTTCCCCACATCGTTCCGCGGCCACGGAGGCCAGGTCGGCGTCTATTACGAGGCGGCTGCTGTTATCACAACGCTGGTGCTGTTGGGGCAAGTGTTGGAGCTGCGTGCGCGCAGCCGCACGGGAGCGGCCATCAAGGCACTGTTGGGCATGGCAGCCAAGTCGGCGCGTCGGATCAAACAGGACGACACGGAAGAAGACGTGCCGCTGGAGCACATCCACGTTGGCGACAGGCTGCGGGTTCGCCCGGGCGAGAAAGTCCCGGTAGACGGAGAAGTACTCGAAGGCAGCAGCAGCGTCGACGAATCCTTGGTCACCGGCGAGCCGATACCCGTCGAGAAGCGGGCGGGCGACGAAGTGATCGGATCAACCGTCAACGGCACCGGTGGCCTGGTCATCGAAGCACGCAAGGTCGGCAGCGATACTTTGCTCTCGCGTATCGTCGACATGGTCGCGCAGGCACAGCGCAGCCGCGCGCCGATCCAGAAACTGGCCGACACCGTCTCCGGCTGGTTTGTGCCCGCGGTCGTGTTGTGCGCCGTCGCGACCTTCATCGTCTGGGCTGTGATCGGCCCTGCGCCGTCGATGGCGTATGCACTGGTCAACGCCGTTGCCGTGCTGATCATCGCCTGCCCCTGCGCGTTGGGGCTGGCAACACCGATCTCCATCATGGTCGCGACCGGGCGTGGCGCGACGTTGGGCGTGTTGTTCCGCAACGCCGAAGCCATTGAGCGCATGCGCGAGGTGGACACGCTCGTCGTCGACAAGACGGGCACGCTGACCGAAGGCAAACCAAAGCTCGTCAGCGTCGAGGCTCGAGACATCGACGAAGGTACATTCCTGAAACTCGTCGCGTCGCTTGAGAATGGCAGCGAGCACCCGCTTGCAACAGCCGTCGTCCAAGGCGCGGAAGAGCGCGGGGCGAAAGCCGGCAAGGCCGAGCAGTTCGAGTCCCACACCGGCAAGGGCGTAACCGGCGAAGTGGACGGGCGCAAGATCGCACTCGGCAATGACGCACTGATGCAACAGGTCGGCGCGGACGTGGAATCGTTGCTGGCCCGCGCGAACGAGCTGCGGTCCGATGGACAAACGGCAATGTTCGTCGCTATCGACGGCCGACCTGCCGGTTTGATCGGAGTCGCCGATCCCATCAAGGAAACCACGCCGCATGCCATCCGTGAGCTGCGCGACGCGGGATTGCGCGTGGTGGTTCTAACTGGCGACAACGAGCGCACTGCTTTGGCCGTCGCGGGCAAGCTTGGCCTCGACGACGTGATCGCCAGCGTACTGCCGGACCAGAAGGCCGAGAAAGTGAAGAGTCTGCAGGCCGAGGGGCGCGTGGTAGCCATGGCCGGCGATGGCGTCAACGACGCCCCGGCGCTGGCGCAGGCGGACGTCGGCATTGCCATGGGTACGGGCACCGATGTCGCCATGGAGAGCGCACACGTAACTCTGGTGAAGGGAGACCTGCGTGGCATCGTGCGCGCCCGTCAACTCAGCAACGCGACCCTGCGCAACATCAAGCAGAACCTGTTCTTCGCCTTCGTCTACAACGCGCTCGGTGTGCCGATCGCCGCGGGCGTGCTCTACCCGGTTTTCGGGCTGTTGCTGTCGCCGATGATTGCCGCGGCGGCCATGAGTTTCAGTTCAGTTTCTGTCATCAGCAACGCGCTCCGATTGCGACGCGCGCGGATTGAAGGCGCGGCTACGGCCGCAGGAGGTGAGTGATGTGGTGGGATGGACATATGGGCGGATGGATGTGGTTCGGCTGGTTAGGAGGCGCGCTCGGCATTGTGCTGATCGTGTTGCTCGTGGTGCGCACGATGCAGCAGGGGCAGGCGCCGAGACAGGAATCGCCCGAGGAAGAACTCAAGCACCGCTACGCCCGCGGCGAACTCAGTGAAGCCGAGTATGAGCATAAGCTGGAAGAACTCCGCAAGTAAGCCCGCGGGAGAGACGCGATGATTGACCGCCTGATCAAACTGTGCCTTCAGACGCCGCTGCTGATGTTGATCGCGACCGGGGTTGTGATCGTGTTCGGCTTCAACGCCCTGCAGGACAACCCCAAGGACGCGATCCCCGACATCAGCGAGAATCAGGTAATCGTTTCGACCGAATGGATGGGCCGCAGCCCGCAGGACATCGAAGACCAGATCACCTACCCGCTGGCGCAGGACATGCAGGGCATCCCTCAGGTCGTCGACGTGCGCACGATTTCGGGCTTCGGTTTCTCGCGCATCTACGTCGTGTTCCAGGACGGCGTGGACGTGTACTGGGCGCGATCGCGCGTGCTGGAGCGAATTGCCGTTGCCGGCGGCAAGCTTCCCGATGGTGTTAAGCCCGCGCTCGGCCCGGACGCAACTTCGCTCGGACAGATCTTCGAGTACACCGTCGAAGGCCCCTACGATCTGGCAACACTGCGAAGCCTGCAGGACTACACGGTGCGCTACGCGCTGCAGAACGCCGACGGCGTCGCCGAAGTGGCAACCGTGGGCGGCTACGTGCGCGAGTACCAGGTGGAAGTCAACCCGGACGCGCTACGCGCTCATGGCATCACGCTGGAACACGTCGTCATGGCGGTCAAGCAGAGCAACCTGGATGTTGGCGCCAAGACGATTGAGCAGGGTGGAATCGAATACCTGATTCGCGGCGTCGGCTTCGTGAAGCAGATCGGCGACCTGGAAAAGATCGTTCTGAAGAACGACGGCCACGTGCCGGTGCTGCTTTCGGACGTGGCGCGAGTGCAGCTCGGGCCGGAGTTCCGCCGCGGGGCACTCGCAGACGACAAAGGCGAGCGGGTCGGCGGCATTGTCACCATGCGCTACGGCGCCAACCCCCAGGAAGTCATCGACAACGTCAAGGCCGAGATTGAGAAGCTGCAGCCCGCCCTGCCGGAAGGTGTCGAGATCAGGCCGTTCTATGACCGCACGCAACTGATCGACGAAACGCTCTGGACCCTCACCGACACGATCGTCGCCGAGATTCTCGTGACCATGCTGGTGGTGATCGTCTTCCTGCTGCATCTGCGCAGCGGGCTGCTGATCAGCGCCACGATCCCGCTGTCCGTGCTGCTTACGTTCATCGCGATGGAAGCTCTCGGCATCCCCAGCAACATCATGAGCCTGGGCGGCATCATCATTGCTATCGGCGTCGTCGTGGACATGGCGATCATCATGACCGAAACGATCTACAGAGCGTTGCAGGAAGATGGCGGGCGATCCAACCGCCTGCAGGTCGTGCACGGCGCGGCTAAAGAAGTCGGCGGCGCGATCGTCACCTCGGTGCTGACGATCGTGATCAGCTTCGTGCCGATCTTCTTCCTGCCTGGCCAGAGCTACAAGCTGTTCGCGCCGCTTGCCTGGACCAAGACGTTCTGCCTGCTGGCCTCCGCGCTGATCGCCATCACGCTTGTGCCGGTGCTTTGCTACCTGTTCCTCGGAGGTCGCCAGGGGCCGCAATCGCGGCGAGCGAGCATGGCGCGACGCGGCCTCCGCTGGGTCAGCGCGATCGGCATGGCCTCGCTGTTTGCGTGGCTGACGCTGCACTTCCACACATGGACCGAGGCGCACCTCGGCATGCGCGGCTCCTTCCTGGCGCTGGTCGTGTTCCTGCTTACCGGCGTGGTCGTCCTGCGCATGTGGAGCGAGAAGCTGACGCCAATAGACCAAAGCCCTGTCGCGCGCGGCATTGTTCGCAGTTACCAGCCGACGTTGATGTTCTTCCTGCGCCGCAAGTGGATCCTGGGCGCCGTGTATGTCGCCGTCGTGTTCCTGGGGGCCCTCGCAACCTTCGGGGCGCGGACGACGCTGGCACCCCTATATGGCGCATTTGACGAACCGGAATCGATACGTCCGCTGGCCGCACTGGATGAGCATTACCCTGGCTTCGGCCACGAGTTCATGCCGCCATTGGACGAAGGCAGCCTGCTGTATATGCCCTCGCTGCTTTCGCAGGCCGGGCTCGGCAAGACACTGGAAGCGATGGAGTGGCAGAACCGCCAGATCGCCTCGGTACCCGAAGTCGAGAACGTCGTCGGCAAGCTGGGGCGGGCGGAGACCAGCCTCGACCCGGCGCCCATCGGCATGATCGAAACCATCGTCGGCCTCAAGCCCAGAGAGCAGTGGCGCAAGGCCATCACCCGCGCCCAGCTCATCGAGCGGCTTGAAGCCGGCATGACGCTGCAGAAACTGCAGCGAGAGATGCGCGAAGGAAACGCCAAGAACGATTTCAACAAGGCCGTCGCCGATGGCCTGTCCACTGACGAACTGTTACAGGAACTTCGCGACGCACGCGATGTTGACGAGCTTGAAGAAGTGTTCGAGGACGGCAACACGGCCGAGTTCACACTCGCAGAGAAGGTGGTCTTCAACCTGCGCAAAGACCTCAGCAAGAAAGAGCTGATCTCCGACCTGCGCCTGAAGACGTTCCAGCCCGGCGTAGCGCCAAGCTGGCTGCAACCGATCCAGACCCGAGTGGTAATGCTCAGCAGCGGCATCCGCGCGCGCATCGGGCTTGAGATCGTCGGGGCCGACGCCAACACACTTGCCGAGCTGGCGCTGAAGCTGGAGCCCATCGTCAAGGAAGTCGACGGCGCGGCCGACGTGACTGCGCTGCGTACCGGCGGAAAGCCGTATGTTGAGTTCGAGCTCAAGCGCGAGCGCATGGCCCACTACGGCGTCAGCATCCAACAGGTGAACACCGCCATCGAAATCGCGCTCGGCGGCAAGCGGCTGACCACAACGGTCGAAGGCCGCGAACGCTACCCGGTTCGAGTGCGCTACGAGCGCGAACTGCGCGACAACCTTGAAGAGCTGGGCGACGTGCTGATCACGACTCCGGCAGGTGCGCAGATACCTATCACCGAAGTCGCCGACATTCGCAGCGTCGTCGGCCCGGCCGCAATCCGCGGCGTCAACGGGCAACTGGTCGGCTACGTGATGTTCAACCCGGTGGACATCGATGAGACCACCCTGATTGAACACGTAGAGGCTCGGGTCCACCAGGCCATCACAAACGGTGAAGTTGAATGGCCTAAGGGCTACAGCTTCCGCTGGGTCGGCCAGTACAAGGAGGCGCAGCGCGCCAACAAGCGGCTCTCGGTCATCATCCCGGTCGCGCTGGGCGTCATCTTCCTGCTGGTTTTCCTGCACTTCAAACGCGCCAGTACGACGCTGATCGTGTTCTCCGGCGTGCCGCTGGGAGCTGCGGGTGGCGCGCTGATGGTTCGCTATTGGCCGTGGATGCAGCACGTGCTGACCGGCGAGCCGCAGGGCCCGCCGATCTACGTGACCGTGGCCGTGATAGTCGGGTTCATCGCGCTGCTCGGTGTATTGGTTGAGGACGGCGTCGTGATCGGCACCTACATCCAGCAGCTGCATGAGAAGCGCAAGCCACAAAGCCGGGCGGAAGTCCGGCGCATCGTCATCGAGGCCGGCTCGCGCCGCATTCGGCCATCGTTGATGACCACCATGACCACCATCATCGCGCTCGTGCCGGTGCTGCTGGCAACCGGTCGAGGCAGCGACGTCATGCAACCCATGGCGTTGCCCGTGTTCGGCGGCATGTGCATCGAACTGCTGACCCTGTTCGTAGTACCCACAGCAATGTCAACCTGGTTGGAGTGGCGGAAGCCCCAATAAGGAACGCATGCGTCCCATCATCTAACTTGCAATTGTTTCTATATCAGAACCACACGGGCCTTCGGCCCTCCCGGCGACAACCGCGAGTCCTGTAGCGGTCTGATTGCGGTCGTGTCCGGTGTGCCCAAGGCGGCTCGGGTCCCGTTGGGCCCGGCCGCCTGGACACGGTACACCGCGATCACCCGCAGTCCTCGGTATTGCGCCGTGGACGCGCGCTAGTACTCCCCTTCCCTGCCACCAACTCCTTTGCTTGCGACGTCAGGTGTGCAGGGTCCCACTTCACCTTTGAGCATGAGCCACAGGCCTTGGGCGAGGGATCGAGTACCAGCACTTCGCTCAAGCAACTCAGCGGCCTCCACCATCAGACGTAGAGCAGCCCTGTCACCGGTCCGCGCCCTAAGCCTGACTTCACCAAACGAAACGCAATCCACGCCGTCCGCCAGATCCAGACCAGCGGCTTCCGCAGCACGATCTTCGAGCAAGTGTTTGATCCGCCCTGACCATGTGCGACACATTGACACCAGACGCCTGTTCCGCGTGGCGTACAGCAACTCAACCAGTTCGAGGAACGGAATGGAGTTCAGATCCATGATCTTGAAAGGGTACCCAACAGCCTCCATCAGCCCCTTGCCGGCGTCCTTGACTCCCTTTACGTGGGCTCCGTTTGGCAAAACAGCCGGCCCTCCCGCCCGCGCCATGCATTCAATCCAGACCTGTTTGATCTCTTCCTTTGGCCAAATCTTCGCTTCCACAATGTAATGCGCGTGCGGATGGAATCCGTTGGCCGCCGACCACGGCACCTCTATGCCGCGCGCCCACGACCTGACGTTCTGCTTGAACCCTTCTGTCTGCTGGAACTTCCGAAGTCCAGCAGTGAGATGGCAGACAAGCTTCTGGGCCATGTCTCCGCGCCGGTGGGGCATCGTCAACGTGATGAGCGAGAATCGAGCGCCTGCCTTCATACGCTCCGCGACTACCTCACCCAGCCCGCGGCGAATTCGCGCGGCACGAAGCGAATCGCAAACAGGACAGCCGCGATTTCCACACTGATTGCGCAAGACCCGGGACACACGGCCCTGCGAAAGAATGAGCGCAACCGGATAGACTCCGCACTGTCGCAGCCCGTTCAACTTCGCCCGGAAGCGCTTTGAATATGGCGCGGGACTATTCTCCAGAGCGAGGATGACCCGGTTCCGCGCCGCGATCATGCGCGGGTCATCAAAAATGTCACCGTCGAACTTACTCTCCATGGCCGCACCTCCCTCGCCGGTTGGCTTCAGCAGCCATGGATGGAGAAAGGGCAATTGTGCGCTTGCTGGCCACCTCCTGGAGCCAGCGCTTCATTTCCTTGACCGAGATCAGGATCTTCGCGTTGCAGCCGGGTCGGGAGCGAATCGCGCGGATGTTCCCGGCCAGCACTTCCTTGCGGAGCGTCGAAGCCTTGATGGCCCCACGAAACAACAACTCCCACTCATTGAGTGGGTGAAACTCAAACTCCTCCATCTAAGGAAACCGTTTCTTGCCGCCCGCCCTTCCACGACAAAGAGATCGAGTCTCGGGACTGTCCGAGCCTCGCCTTACGTGACCCTGAGGCCACGAGGACGGTGGCGATCAGACCGAGCAGGGGATCGTCTCTTGCCCATATCGCCACCCTGAAGCTTCTGCCTTCACTGGCCAGAAGGGATGACGCTGGCACCACGCGCTGAATGTAGGCCTGCCCGGACCTGTCGCGTACACATAAGGAACACCGCGGCACTGCGAAGGTCAAACGAACTTTCGAGGATTCACATGCAATGCACCGGCCATCCACAGACATCGCAGGCGCGCTTGCACTGACTTGCACGCACTTCCCTATCCCGACTGACCATTGCCGCGTGCACCGGCCGCCAAAGCCAAGAGTTCGCGGAGCCCCATGGCGTCTTCCATGGTGTTGCCTGGACTTCGATCAAGAACCTGCGCACGGTAGTACTTCTCCGCAACAGCGGATGCATGTCCTTGCCACATGGCAGACACTGCGGCAGGAATGCCGATCGACGCCGCGTAGCTGGTGAAGTTCTGCCGTAGTGCTTGCGGACCGATACGGTCGCCCTTCACCGCCCTTGCAGTCATCTCCCAACCCGACTTCGGGAACGCTGGTCGCGGCAACTCAGCGTGCGGCAGCACATACGCCCTGTCCCCCGCCTCAAGGCGCCATCTACGAAGCAGGTCAGCCAAGGCAGGTGCAACTTCCCCTTCGGGCGCACCGGTGAGCGGCACGATACGCGTCATTCCTGTTTTCTGAGCCCGGATGACTATTCGCCCGCGCTCAAGGTCGATGTCATGCCACTTCAGGTTCAGTACCTCACCAACGCGTGCGCCGGTAAGTGCAAGCATGACGAACAACCGGCTGACCGGTGTCGCGGCCGACGCCTTCGCTGTTTGCTCGAAACGTTCCTTCACTCCCCCACGCTTGAAGCGAACGACTTTCACCTTCCGTTCTGGATTCTCACACTCCAATGCGGTCTTCAGGAACAACTTCAGCTGCTTCGGCGAGAACGCCCGCGGCGGGTCCGCGTCCCCGCGAGTGGGCTTGAATGCCTCAGAAAAGCTCTCGAAATCGGGGAAGCGTGGAGGTCGTGCGCGATTGATCCAGCGCAGTGCTGCGCGCACATTCCGTCGATATTGGTTGACCGTGAATGCACGGCGTGTCACCGACTTGTTCCCTAACTTCGTCTTTTGGGTTGCTACGAAGTCAAAGAACCTGGTGAGCGTGTTGCCATCAAGCTCGCCCGTCTTGAGGTCGCCGAGACTCCGACCTTCGAGCCAAGTAACGAACGTTCGGATGGCGTTCTCAAGGAGCCCGGCCGTCTTGGAACTGATTCCATTGCGGGCCTTTGGATTAGCGAGCTTGGCCTGGGCCCGCTCGCGGCAGTTCGCAAGGAACTCCTCTAGCGACGCCGCCAGGCTCGAATCGTATGCCAGGCGACCACCGCGTCGCGCAACCTCAGCAGCGTCCAGCCGCTCCTGCAACATGTAGCGCTTCACGAGGTCGGATCGTGCAGCCGCTGTAGTCGCACCTAGAGCCTCGCACGATTTCCGGACCTCGCGAACTCGCCCGGACCAAAAGTCTGAATAGATCAGGTAGTACTTCCCGCGCCAAAGTCGAACGTGCGCGGGGCTGCGCGGTCTTCCCATTCGAGCTTTCCTACGACGCTTGTTCCGGACAGTGCGTCGCGTTTGCGCACGCAACCTTGCGCGATTGTAGTGTACCGGCAATTGTACCGCAAATGGAGTGAAACTCAATCTAAGCACACGCAAGTGGGCCGAGTCGATTTCGGCCTTAGTCCGCCCGTTGACGTGGTTCTAGCCGGTTTCGTGGGTAGGGCCGTCTCATGGCAGTCACGGGATTGCGCGGCCCTGTTAAGCAGCCGGTCGGAGGTTCGAGTCCTCCCGGGCACGCCATCTTTACCCGACTGGGATCGGCACATCGAAGCCGTCTTTGCGCCGCATCATGGTCGGGACATCTACTGGACCTGACTTTTTCGTCAGTTCAAACGGCTGGGGTGCGCGTGTGGCGAAAAATGTAGTCGATCAGTCGGGGCCAGCGGTTCACGAGCTGCGTACCCAGGTCGCTGAGCCGTGGTGACTTGAACAACCGGTGCACGAGAAAACCCAGCTCAACGCGCGGCCTGACTACCGCCGCCATGTCATGCTGGAACTCTGTCGCGCCCACACCCGCCAGTATGCACTCCGCCGCGCGTTTGCCGGTCTGCATGGCTATGGTCATTCCTTCGCCGGTCAATGAAGGAATCACGGCCAGCTGGTCACCGACGCAATAGATGTCATCGGCGACGGCGGTCTCTCTCACGAATCCGTAAGGCACATTCGCAACACTCGCCATCGGCCAGAATGCGGGCTCGGCGTTGTCCAGATAGCCTGCAAGTCCTTCGCAGGCGTTCGACAGCCAGCGCGCCACGCGGGGCCATTCGCCCTGAACATTCGCGATCGCTTCTCTTTCCATCAGAAAGCAGAGGTTCGCCAGGCCATCCTCAACCGGCGCCAGTCCGCCGTAGCCGCTTTCAAAGACAAACAGGTCAACGTGCTGCCGCAAGCAACCGAGCGCCTTGGCCGCGAGTCTCAGGTGTACCTTGAAACCGACCATGCCACTGTCGCGTCCCGCGCGCGTCTGGACGGGCTTGAACTCAGCCTTGCCGGTTGCGCAAACGACACGTCGCGCGGCGATCCCTCCGACATGGAAAACGCTGTCTGCCTTCTTCAGCGTTTTTGCCCGCTCGCCTCGTATCAACTTGACACCGGAATTCTGCGCGGCCTCGAGCAGCAGCTCATCCATCAGCAGCCGTGACAAACCGCGTGCGGCCGTCGGCAGTGGCGCCTCGCAGCTGCGCGTAGGGCCGTGCAGCCGCATTCCGGAGATGTGCGTCGCTTGCGCCAGCGACACATCCGCGTCAAGCAGCAGCGGCACGCCCTCGCCGCTGATGAACTCGCCGCAGACCTTGTGGTGCGGTGTCGAGCGTTTCTCAATCAATGCCACGCTCAGGCCACCGCGTGCCAGGTAGGTTGCCGCGAGGCAGCCCGCCGGCCCACCACCGATCACAGCCGCGTCAAACGTGGTCATAGCGCACTCCATATCGGAATGCCCAGTGCCACTGCACGTCAAGGCAGGCCGTATCAAGGCCGGCGCGCACAACGTACTCGGGCCATTCGCGCGCACGAAAGGAGCGCGCCACGGAGAGCGGCGCGTCGTTGCGGATCAGCCGGTTGAAGCTGAAAAGCCTCGTGAACCCGCGAATGAAAGAGTAGGCAATTCGATGGCGGTGCAGGTCATTGATGAAGAACCCGAGCGTCGAATTCTCAGCCATCCAGCGCATGATGCGCACGGCCTGCGTGTCATCCATGTGATGCATAAACAGCGCATTGATCACGACGTGATACGGGCGTTCCGGTTGATGCGCGAAAACGTCGCCGGTCAACCAGCACACGGAGTCCTGACCGGCAGAAGCGCTGCGAGCCAGTTCCTCCGACAGGGGATTCAGATCAATGCCCGTGAGTTCAAGCGGGACATCGTTGCGTTCGCCCCAACGGGCGACCCTGCGCAGCGTGTCTCCGTAGCCGTAGCCCACATCGAGCACACGCAGGGGGCCATCCGTGCGGGATGCGAAGTGTTCGATCGCGCGCAACGTGGGCCTGTATCCGTTGGTCAGGACATTCAGCAGGCGTAGCTGTCGAAGTGTTCGCGCGTACTCCTCGCGCGTCCAGTCGTCGCCGTCCATCAACTCTGGTTGAAAACTGCGCGTCGTAAGTTTCATGGCTTGTCGAATATCATGGACTCGAGTGTCAGGCCGGGTCCAAACGCCATCGCCAGCCCGGCACCCGGTGCGGCACTCTCGAGCATGGCTTTCAGCACGAACATCACCGTCGCCGAGGACATGTTGCCATAGTCGCGCAACACCGCGCGAGAAACAGCCAGCGCATCTTCCGGCAGGCTCAAGCCTGCTTGTATCGCGTCAAGAATCGCTCGGCCGCCGGGGTGCACAGCCCACAGGCTGATTGGGGCGTCTACCCAATTCATGAGGTCCGCGATGTTGTCGCCCAGCACTTTCGGCAGGCTGGGCGAGAGTTCCATGGCGAAACCGCGGTCGCCGACTTGCCAGGTAATGAGCTCAGCAGCCTCGGGCAGCACGTCGCAATGAAATCGCTTGAGTTGCAGGCCTTCGGATTCCGCGCTGATCACGCTCGCCGCGCAGCCATCCGCAAACTGCATGAAGCCGAGCAAGCCTTCCAGGTCAACGTCTTCCTGCAAGTGCAACGTGCAGAGTTCCAGATTGACTAGCAGCACCTTCGCCCGCGGCTCAGAGCGCACGATATGCGACGCGGCCTTCAGGCCGTTGATCGCCGCATAGCAGCCCATGAAGCCGATGACGGTACGTTCGAGCGACGACCGCAGGCCAAGGGCCTGCTGCAATTGCAGGTCCAGCCCGGGGGTGCTGAGTCCCGTGCAGGTGGTGACAATCAGGTGCGTGATGTCCCCGCCGCGAGACCCGGCGAGTGCTTCGCGGCAGGCCTCCAAGGCCAGGGGCAGCGCGTGTTCATCGAACAGCGCCATGCGCGCTGAGGTTGGAGGAAATGAGCCGCGCACATAAAAGTCGCCGCTGTCCAGGCGCTCTGGCTCAGGCGCGGGCTCGAAGATGGTGTAGCGCCGTTCAATCTGGGCCTTGTCGGCGAGGCGAGCGAATTTGCGGCGATCGCGTTCATCAGCGAGCATCATCGGTGCATAGGCAAGAAACTTCCCATGCGCCTCAAAACGCGGCACTGAGGTTGCAATCCGATTCAGCCACACACTCATGAGCGATTCCGTACAGGCTCAACGCCGAGGACAACAGCCTGCTTCCAGCGTAACCGTGTAATGTGCCAGCGAGACAGCCAGATCGCGGCGAGAGCCGGAATCCAACGCGCAACTGCGTACCCTGCCCGTCATTGGATCGCTCGAAGCAATCACGAAACCGGGGCGGTTGCCCGCCCCGGTTGTGATGGCCCCCAATAACAGCTATCTGGCCTGGCGAACCTTGCGGTTCAGGTTGCTGGTGGCGGGTTTTGTTTCCCTGGTCGCGGCAGGGCCGGCATTGCCCGTGGCCGGGCGAGATTTGGACTTGATGGCGCTGTCTCCTGACGCTGACGACGAGCGCCTGCCCAGCGAACTGCCGCCTTTGCCCGTAGCTTTCACTTCAGATCCTTTGTCAGCCTTCTCGATCGCGCCCACCTTTTCGAGTTGCTTACGCGCGGCCTGGCCGACCCGGTTCGTGGCCGCGCGGTCGGCGATGCTCCGCAGCCGATCCACCACTGCCTTGCGCCCGGTCTCGGTCACGCCTGCGCGGCCAAGGTCGGCCGTTGCCTTTTCGAGGTCCGCACGGTCTTTGCGAAAGTTCTGCAGCGCGTCCGACTTGCGCCAGTTTTCAACCTTCGCAGCAAAGTCCTTGGCGCCGGTCACGCCCTTATAGCGGCTTACAGTCTCTTCGGCGCGGGTTATGGCCGTTTCCGGGTCGACTTCGAACTCGCGTTCGAGGTTCTCAAAGTGCTCGCTGGCCGTGTCCTCGATCCACTTCTGCAGGTACGCCGCGTCGGCCTTTTCCTTGTCCGTGTAGCCGTAGCTCTGGCAGATGGTGTTGGCTTCGTCCCAGGCGCGTTCGTAGTCGCCTTCCTTTATGTAGTCACGGCTTCGCGTGCAGCTATCGCACACCTCACGGGGCATCCGCTCGCAATGGCAGTTCATCCCCGCCGCGAGCGTGCGGAAGCGGGCGTCGACTGCATCCATCTCCTTATCTTCAGTGTACCAGTCGTGGGCGCAGACCACGCCCTTCTCGTTCACGACGACGGCCTGTGGTGTGCCGGATTCGTCGTCGACCGTGAACAGCGCGTTGGTCTGCTCATCGAGGTCACGAGCGACCGGCATCGTCCAGTCCATGCGGAGCAAGTGTTTGCGGGTTTCCTCAACGTCGGCGAGGTTCGGGTAAATGTCCTTGTCGAAGGCCGTGTTGATGACGAACACCTTTGCACAAGGGTGCGCCTTGTACTCCTCGTACAACTTTTGAATGCGCGGCATGGCGATGCGTTCGCAGCCGTCGCAGTCGCGCTGGTAAAAGATGAAGAGGACGACCTTTCCTTCCAGGCTCTCGTCCGTAATCGGATCACCCTGGACCATCTCCTCCTCGAGCTGCAGCTCGGGGCATTCCTCATCAATGACGTTGGATTTGCTTCCCGGGTGCATGCAGGCAGGAAGGGCGGCCGGAAGGAGGGCCAGCAAGAGAAAGGCGGCAATGCGCATGGGGGTCTCCTGGAGTAGAGGTGTCAATGGCAATGGAACGCCCGGCGCCTCCTCGCGTTTGCACAACTTTCGTTCTGAATTGATGAGTCCGCAGGGCCGGCTCCGGAGGCCGAGCGCAAAGCGCCTTGCGGTCTCATATATCGTTTCGTTCCAGATTTGAGACATAGTCAGAATGTGACAACTCGGGACTGGTGTCACTCAACTAGGCCAGAATTTTCTTACATTATGGCACGTACTCTCGGTGAGAATTCCGACTTGCACATTATGCACCCCTAGAGTATGGTCTCGTCCCATTCATTACTGGCGTCTGACAAGCAATCTGGTTCTGCGTCCGACAATTTTTCGAAATCTTCTGCCTAGTCCGGGAGAGCAACAAGTGCTGCATAATTCAAGCCGCTTCGTATCAACGATCTCGATCCTTGGAGTCCTGCTTCTCTGCGCCGCAAGCCTTGATGCGCAGCTGTCCGTGAAGGTCCCGCCGGGCGTGGGCACAAACCCCGCGCTTCCGCACGTGACCTGGGACGGCCAGGCCACAACGCTCAAGGCCGTGGCATACGGCGGCACGGCACCCTACACCTTTCAGTGGGACCTCAACGGCGACGGCACATACGACACCGGGCCCACGGCTGCAGTCGGACAGAACTGCCAGTGGTCGAACACGTACAACGTGCCTGCCACGCGTGACTACGTGGCGCGAGTCAAGGTAACCGACAATGTCGGCGCCACCGCGACACATGACTACCTGATCCGCGTCCACGACGCGGCCGCCGCAACTCAAGCAATTCGCGCGGACAAGGCCATCGATGACGGCCTGTGGTACCTGCACTCACAGCTCGTCTTCACAACAATTGGCGGCAACAAGGCTGCCTTCCTGAACGATGCAAGCCAGGAGCACAACGAGGCCGCCACGGGCGTTGGGCTTCAGGCGTTCCAAAACAAGGGACACCGGATCAACGGCGCCGCCACAAACCCATACGTCGACGACGTTACCTGGATGCACAACTGGATCTTCGGACAACTCGTGCGCCAGAACACAACCGTCCAGAACGGACTCGACCCGGACGTGAACGGCAACGGCTACGGCCTGCGCTTTACATCCAACGCAATGTACGGCGCCTCGCTGGCGTTCGTCGGTATCGCAACCGCCAACGTTCCAGCACAAGTTGCTCCGACTGGCTTCATTCCCGAGGTCTCAGGCCGCACATACGCGGACATCTGCCAGGACATTGCGGACTTCTTCCTGTGGGCCCAGATCGACTTCCCAGTCGGGGCGGACGAAGGGTCGTGGCGCTACAGCCCTTTCAACAACGCCGGATCGGCCGGAAGTGCAGACGGATCCAATCAGCACTTCGTGGTGACCGGCCTGTACTGGGCGCGACAGCAGATGGGCATCACGATCCCCGCAGGGTTCCTGGCGCGCATCGACAACTCCGTGACTCACATGCAGAACGCCAATGGCGCATTCGGCTACTCGACGAATGCCGACTGGCTGAACTTCCAGAAGACCGCTGGCAATCTTGCGACCTTGGAACTCCTTGGCGATCCCAACCCTCCGACCTCGGGCTCTCGCCTGGACAAGGCGCTCAAGTTCCTCGGCGACAACTGGAACACGAACACCGGCTCGGGTGGTTCGCGCAACGTCGGCGATTTCTACTCGATGTATGCCTGCATGAAGGGCTGCCGCGCATTCACTCCGACTATTACCACCATTACCAACACAGCCGCAACGCTGTCCTACGACTGGTACAGCCTCTATCGCACGTTTCTTCTCGGTAGCCAGCAAACGGACGGTCGCTGGCAGCATGGTGTTGCCGGAGCACTCGGGCCTCTCGACCAGAGCGTCACTCACCTGATGTCAGCAATGGCCATCGAGATCCTGGAGACCACTTTCCTTGTTCAGCCGCCGGTGGCGGTTGCAGACGCTTCACCGAGCACCTGCCTTGAGAATCAGGTCATCCAGCTTGACCACAGCAACTCGTATCACCTTGACGCCGGGCGTACGCTGGTCCTGTTCGAATGGGACGCCGACAACGACGGCACGTTTGAGTTCTCGACCCCAAACTTGTTCCAGACCTACGCCTTCAATGTAGGCGCCGGAGCGGGCAGCCGCACGCCGCGCCTGCGCGTCACTGACGACATTGGCCAGCAGTCTATCGACGGCTCACTCGTGATCACGGTCCTGCCGCCGGCATCCAATGTTCCCCCGGTCGCGATCGCGATTCCGCCGGGCGCATCCGGCCCGACCGGTGACTACACCTATGACCTGTCCACCGAGACCCTTGCGCAGGGTGGCGTACAGTTCGACGCATCGGCTTCCTACGACCCGAACGATTCCATCGCCAACTACGACTGGGACCTCAACAACGACAACACGTTCGGCGACATCACCGGCGTGAACCCGATCATGGTGCAGGGCGACCGCACCACTTGGGTTCCCGGCTGGACCGCCGGCAACATTTACACCATCGCGCTGCGCGTTGAGGACACCTTCGGCGTGTTCTCATACGACAGCGCCACGGTGCTGGTGGTCGCGGACTCCGCCACTGCGGTTGCCTTCCCGGCCGCGCGCACACCCGGCCTGTTCGCCGAGTACGTGTACAACATCGCCACGGAAACGGTCGTCGGCACAGGCGGCGTACAGTTGGACGGCAATGACTCGTTTGACCCGAACATGTCCGGCTCGATCGTCAGCTGGGACTGGGACATCGACAACAACGGCAGCTTCGGCGACCTGACCGGCGCTACCCCGTTCATCATGCAGGCCGACCGTCCGGGCAACTGGACAGCCGGCAACGTGTACGTCATCCGCCTGCTGGTTACGGACAGCACCGGCGGCCAGGGTACGGACACGGCCACCGTTCACGTCGTCAACGACGTTGTATACACCGCGCCGCAGACCGTAGGCGGCACCGAAGACACCAATCTTCTGGTCACCATGGCGCGCAGCGGCGCGTATTCATCTTCCGTCAGCTTGCGCGTAGTCGCCGTACCTGCAGCCGGCCTTCTATACCAGACACCGGACGGCGTCGCACTCGGTGCGCAGGTGAACGTCAATGACCTGGTGACTGACGCTGCAGGACGCCTAATCTTTGTTCCCGCAGCCGACGGCAACGGCACGCCATACGTCACGTTCAACGTTGAGGCCGACGACGGCACATACACAAGCGTAGCCCCGAGCGTGATGACCCTGAATCTCGCCGCCGTCAACGACCGGCCGAGCTTCACCGCGGGCTCGAACCAGGCGCCATGGGCGCCGACAGCCGGCCCCGTGAACGTGGCCGGTTGGGCCACTGCGATCAGCGCCGGCCCGGCCGACGAATCCGGCCAGAACCTGACGTTCATTCTCACGCCCGTGCAGACCTCCGGCACGGTCACCTACATCACGCCACCGAGCATCGACTCGACGACCGGCAACCTGACCTTTGAGCTGGACTCAAGCTCAACCGGCTTCACCGTATACAACGTCACGCTGCAAGATGACGGCGGAACGGCACTCGGCGGGCTGGACACGTCTTCGCCCCCGGCGCTGCTGATCATCTCGTCGTATCAGAGCGACATCTGGGTCGATCCGGCCTACTCGTCGCTGAACTACGGCGATGACCCGGCCGGCCCGGCACAGCGCTACGGCATCGACGCATTCTCTGACCTCGCTACGGCGCTGACCTTCGCCCGTGACGGTGCGAACATCCGCCTTGCCGCTGCGGTGTATCCGGGCGTTACCGTGGACAGGCCCCTCACCCTCACCGGTGCAGGACTGGCCACAACGCGCCTGCGCGGCGCATCACCGGCGCTGACCGTGAATTCTGCGGGCGTCGTGGTGACTGGTATGACGCTCGAGGTCGACACGGCCCCGACGCCGGATGACCCGACCATCCTGATCCTCAGCGGCGACCTTTCGATTGACAACTCGACCGTGGTCGAGAGCGGCAGTTTCAACCAAGCCGCCATCCGGATCACCGGCGGCACGGTGGTCTTTGGTGCAGGCGTTACCATCAACCGCCAGGGCGCGGGCATGCTGATCGACCACCAGACTACCGGTGCGATCGACCTGACCGGCGTTACCTTGCAGGACGGCGGCGCAGCCTTTGCCGACAACTACACGATCGAGGACGCCATTGTTCACTACCTCGACAACGCAACCAGCGGGCTGTGCACCTGGGTTGCGAACAACGTCTACGTCACGACCAACACGCTCGGCGTACAGACCGGTGTAGACGCTGCTACGGCAGGCGACACGGTCAACGTCACGACCGGTACGTACATCGGTGCCAGCGTGGGCAAGAACCTGACGCTGGACCTCAGTGCGGGCTCGGTTCTGCGGGGTGCTTCGCCGGTCATCACGCACACGGCAGGTACGCTGACCATCACCGGCGGCGACCTCGACCAGAACACCGCATTCCCGACCATCCTGCTTCAGGGCGGCACGCTGATCCTCGACAGCGTCATAGTGCGCGAGGACGGCACCGCAGCAAGCAATCAGGATTGCGTTGAGATCCAGGCCGGCACGCTGGACGTCACGACGAACGGCGGCAACACCTTCCAGATCCGGGGTGCGGGCGGCAGCTTCATCCGCAACCAGGCGGGCACGGCCGACCTTGATGTCACGAGTGGCGTGACGTTCATGGAAGACGCCACAACCTTCGTACCAGCAACACTTGCCGATGCATTCAGCATCGAAGACCGCGTTTTCCACAAGCTCGACCAGGCTACGTCCGGGCGCGTGCTGTGGGTTGCCGGCAGGCTCTACGTCACCACCAACACGCTCGGTATCGGGCCCGGAGTCAGCGCAGCCAGCAGCGGATTTTCGATCGATGTGGCAGCCGGCAGTTACGACGAAAAGGTCGTGGTAAACAAACTGCTGACACTGCGTGGCGCCCAGACCGGAGTCTCGGCCGTCGGCCGCTCAGCGACCGAATCGGTACTGACTTCCACGAGCGGCGCGCCAGGTGTCCCGCTGTTCACGATTACAGCCAACAACATTACGATTGACGGATTCGCGCTGGACGTGGACGTGAATTTCGCAGCAGGTGGTATCGAGTCGAGCTTCGGCGTCATCATGCTGTCGAACAACCTCATCACCGCAACCGACAGCGTTTCGCCCGGCAGCACGGTCGCCGGCACATACGGCGCGCGAATCAACGCTCCGCTTGGTGTTCCCACGATCCAAGGCAACGAGATCGCGATCGGCACTTCGACCCTTGAGACCGGGCTGCACCTGATCGGCACGGGGGGTACTGTCGGCGGCGGTGCACCGGTGCTTGGCAACAGGATCCGCGCATTCGGCCGGGACCTGCTTACCGATTCATCCAACGCCATCGGCGGCCTGCAGATCTCGAACAACACCTTCAACGGCGGCGGCGTCGAAGTATTCGACCCGATCTCAGCGGTCGACTTCCTTGGCAACACCTTCGCACCGCTGAGCGCCGCGACGACGTTCAGCAGTGCTTACTTGAAGTTTGTCAATCAGGCTCCTGTCACCTTCATCGGCAACACCTTCACGGGCCACGAGAACGTGGCAGTCCTGAGTGGCGCCAGCAATACCGTCGACATCCAGAGCAACACGTTCACGCCGGCGGCAGGCGCAACCAACTTCACACATATCCTGGTCAGCAGCGGCTACGAGACGGCCGGTGCGCCAAGCGCCAACCCGGCAAACGACATCACGATCCGCGGCAACGCATTCAACAACGCCGCCGGCGCGTCCGGGCGTGCGGTTGATTTCCAGGACCAGAACGACGACGTGGGCAGCGCATGGGGCACCATCACGATGGGCACCGTTGCTTTGCCGAACATCTTCGATGGCACCCTTGCCCAGTACCTGCGCCTGCAGTTCCAGACCGGCATCTCGCCGTTCTACCTCGCGCCGACGTTCATCGCGGGCGGTACCCCGCCGACACCGGGCGATTTCGACACCAACTTCGACGGCTCGAACAACACCTTCAACGGCGTGCTTCCGCCGGCCATGAATATGGCCGAGCGCAATGCGCTCGAGAGCAAGGTCTTCCATAAGGTGGACGACGCACGTGTGGGCCTGGTGTTCTTCGGCTACAACAACCCGCCGACCATGACCACCATGGCTACATTTGGCCCGATCAACGAAGACACCTCCATTGTCATCACGCACGCAGACATGATCGCCAACGGCAACGAGGCGGACGCCAACGGCGACCCGATCGGCTTCCGGCTTGAGGCCCTGAGCTCCGGCTCACTGACCTACAGCGGCGGCCCGATCACCTTCGGAACCACCATTGTCGGCCCGGGCGAGTCCGTAACGTGGACGCCGGCTCTCAATGCCAACGGGCTTGCGCTGAACGCATTTACCGTCAGCGCGCACGACGGCATCGACCCGGCAGTCAACACCGTGCAGGTAACTGTTGACGTCACGGCGATCAACGATGCCCCGGTTGCAGGCGGCACACTGATCACCAGCGGCAACGAAGACACTGATATCCCGCTGTCATACTCGTTCACGGACGTTGACGCAGGCGTCGGCCCGGTTCGCGTCACACTGTCGTGCACCAACGGCACAATCACGCTTGCCGGCACGACCGGGCTTACGTTCAACGGCGGCACGCTGAACGGCACATCGCTGCTCGACTTCTCGGGCAGCACGGCGAACGTGCAGGCTGCGATTGCCACGATGAACTACCGCGGCTTCCTTAACTACAACGGCCCGGCATCCGCCGCGTTCACCATCAACGACCAGGGCGCTTCGGGCCTGGGCGGCCCGCTGGCCGACACACGCAACACCACCATCACCGTGATTCCAGTGAATGACGCACCGACGATCAGCGTGCTGAACACCGTGTTCGGCGGACCTGAAGACACCCTGATCTACATCGACTTTGCCACCCTCGCGGCGGCCGGAAATGAGGCCGACGTCGACAGCGCACCGGTCGGGTTCCAGATCTTCCCGACTCTTCCGAACTCCGTGTGGGTGAACGGCGTCCTGGTCGGGCCTTCCTCACTGTTCTTCCCCGGCGACTACCTTGAGTGGCAGCCTCAGGCCGACACCAACGGCACGATCGTCGCCTTTGACGTTCGCGCGCACGACGGGCTGCTTCCCTCGATCACGCAGCTGCAAGGCCGTGTGTTTGTTGAGCCGGTGAATGACGCCCCGTCATTCGCCGCACTGAACCCGACTTCCGTGCTGGAGGACGCCGGTCCGCAGAACCAGACCGGCTGGGCCGTATTCAACGCCGGCGCGGCAAATGAGGGCTCGCAGTCCGTCCTCAGCTACACCGTCAACATCACCTCGGGTGCGGCTTTGCTGACCAGCGGCATCACGGTCAACACGAGCGGCGAGCTTTCATTCACGCCCGCAGCCAATGCCAACGGTGCGGTAGACTTCACCGTCACGGTCCGCGACAACGGCGGTACCGCGACCGGCGGCGTCGACACCTGGCTAAATCCGACGACCTTCACGCTGGTCATTGCCGCCGTGAACGATGTGCCACTGCTCACGGCCAACACGCCGGTGCCCGCAGTCAATGAGGATTCGGGCGCGGCCAGCTATACGCTGGTCACGCTGCCTGCCGGTTTCAATCCGGGCGGCGGCGTTGATGAGGCTTCACAGACGCCTGCCTCGTTCAATGTCACGAACATCAGCAACGCGGCCCTGTTCAGCGCGCTGCCGACGGTCAACCTGGCCGGCCAACTCAGCTACACGCCGGCGGCCCACGCGTTCGGTACCTCCACCTTTGACCTGACCGTTACGGACAACGGCGCCCCGGGCGCGACCTCGGTGGTGCAGACCATCACGATCACCGTCAACCCGGTCAACGATGCCCCGGCCGTCACCGGCGGCAGCAACCCGACCGTCAACGAAGACGCGGGCCCGCAGAACATCTCCAACTTCGTCGGTATGACGGCCGGACAGCCCAACGAGGCTGGACAGGCGGCATTGGCATACAGCGTCGTCAACCTGACGCCGGCCGGCGGCCTGGCCTTCACGACTGCGCCGACCATCAACGCGGCGGGCACCCTCAGTTTCCAGACCGCGCCGGATTCAAACGGCTCGGCCACCTTCCAGGTCACCGTGCAGGACAACGGCGGCACGGCCAATGGCGGCGTCGACACATCGGCGCCTTCGGCCGTATTCACCCTCACTGTCTCGCCGGTAAACGACACACCGAGCTTCACGGTATCGGCAGCCAACACGATCGTGACCGTCGCCGAGGACGCCGGGGCAGTCTCAATCACCGGCTGGATCAACAGCTTCACGGCCGGCCCCGCGAATGAATCGGGCCAGGCAGTTCTGGACTACAACATCAGCGCAATCAGCAACGCCGCACTATTCTCAACTCAGCCGGATGTGACCAACGCCGGCGACCTCACCTTCACGACCGCGGCCGACGCCCACGGCACCAGTACCTTCAAGGTCAGCGTGACCGACAACGCCGGCGGCACGGACACCTCCGCGACGCAGACGTTCACCATCACCATCACCAGCGTGAACGACGCGCCCACACTGACTTCGGTCGCCAACTTCGCGGGCGGAACTGAAGACACCCAGTACGTGATCACCTTCGCCGCCCTTCAGACAGCCGCCAATGAGGCGGATGTCGACGGCGATGCGGTATCCTTCCGTATCCAGAACATCCTGTCCGGTACCCTGACGATGAACGGCAACCCGGTCGTCGCAGGCACCAGCATCTTCACCAGCGGCCAGCTTGAATGGACGCCCGCAACCAACGCGAACGGCGCGGCACTGAACGCGTTCAGCATCCTGGCATGGGACGGCTTGCTGAACTCCAGCAACCCGGCCGTCAACGTGACCGTGGACGTCTCGGCCGCGAACGACGACCCGGTGCTGGCGGTCAATACCGGCGCCACCGTCATCGAAGGCGGCACGATCGGTATCCCGAACACCAGCCTTCAGGTCACAGACCCTGAGCAGGCCCCGGGCGCGATCCAGTACGTGCTCGACAGCGTCCCGGCCAACGGCACGCTTGACCTGACGGGCCCCGGCACGCTCAGCGTCGGCAACACCTTCACGCAGGGCGACATCGACGGCGGCAGCCTGACCTACACGCACAACGCCGGCGAGACGACCAGCGACTCGTTCACCTTCCACGTCCTGGACGGAGCGGGTGGAACGCTGGCCAGCGCGGGCTCACCGCTTGCGTTCGCGATCACCATCACCCCGACCAACGACCTGCCGACGCTGTCGGCGGGCACTGTGGCCGGCTCCGCGCTCGAAGACACGGCGTTCGACATGGTCTTCAGCGACCTGCAGACCACAACCGGCGCAAGCGACGTCGATGGAAATGTCGTCGGCTTCCGCGCGACCGGCGTCACCTCAGGGACCCTCAAGATTGACCAGACCGGCACGGGCCTCGTGTTCGTGGCCTACACCAACCAGGTCATCGACGGCAGCGACATCCTTCGCTGGCAGGCCGACGCCAATGCCAACGGCGCGGCCATCGCGGCCTTCATGCTTGAGGCAATCGACAACGGCACCCCGGGCAGCGCGACTTCGGCCGCGCCGGTCCAGGTCAGCATCAACGTCACGGCCGTGAACGATGCGCCCACCGTTGCCGCAGCAAACATCAACGTGGCTGAAGACAGCGGTGCCTTCGGCCCGACTGCATGGGCCTCCATGTCAGCAGCCGGCGGCGCGGGCACGGAAAGCGGCCAGTCGGCTGTGGCCTTCGCAATCACCAACGTCACCAACGGCGGCATTTTCAGCGCCGGCCCGAGCCTGAACCCAACCACCGGTGAGCTGAGCTTCACGCCGGCCAACAACGCCTTCGGCGTCTCGACCGTGACCATCACCGTTCAGGACGACGGCGGCACGGCCAACGGCGGCGTTGACACTTCAGCCCCGCTCAACGTCACGATCAGTGTCGGCAGCGTGAACGACGCGCCGACCCTGACCTTTGTAAGCACCCTGTTCGGTGGGCCGGAAGATTCGCCGATCGTCGTACCGTTTGCCGTGCTGCAGGCCTCAGCCAATGAGGCGGACATCGACAGCTCACCCATCAACTTCCGCATCGAAAGCCTTACCAGCGGCGTGCTCACGCTGAATGGTGGCGCGGCCGTCGGCAACGTCTTCACCGCAGCCGACACCCTGGTCTGGACCCCGGCTGCGGACCAGTTCGGCACACTCAACGCATTCTCCGTCTCGGCCTGGGACGGCGCGCTTTCGAGCCTGCCGGTCAACGGCGCGATCCAGGTGAAGATCTTCGTCGAGGGTGTGAACGACCAGCCCAGTTTCAACGCCACCAGCCCGGCCGCCTCGCTTGAGGATGCCGGCGCCGTGACCGTCAACAGCTGGGCCACATTCATTGCAGGCCCGAATGAGCAGACCACCCAGACCGTGCTGGCATACACCGTCAGCGGCGTGACCACGACCTCGGGTAACCTGACCTTCCTGTCCGGCCCGACCATCGATAACGCCGGCAACCTCCATTACACCGCCAACGCCAACACCAACGGCACGGCCACCTTCTCGGCCACCGTCCAGGACACCGGCGGCACGGCCACCGGCGGCATCGATACCTCCGGCGTTATCGGCACCTTCACCATCACAGTAACGCCCGTGAACGACGCACCGACCTTCACCAGCGCCGGTAACCCGGCGGCAGTCGATGAAGACTCCGGCACCGCCACGGTCAACGGCTGGATCACCAGCGTTGATTACGGCCCGGTGGACGAAGACTCACCGATCCAGAGCACCCAGAGCTACATCGTCAACGTTCTCACGAACGCGGGTCTGTTCAGCACCCCGCCTGCAGTCAGCGTCGCGGGTAACCTGACTTACACACCGGACGCCGACCAGTTCGGCACGGCCACCTTCGAGGTAATGCTGGTGGACGACGGCGGCACAGCCAACGGCGGCGTAAACACCAGCGCCGCCCAGACCTTCACCATCACGGTCAACCCGATCAACGACGCGCCAAGCGTCACCGGCGGCAGCAGCCCGACCATCAACGAAGACGCCGGGCCGCAGACCTTTGCCAACTTCGTCGGCATGAACGCCGGCCCGGCCAATGAGTCCGGCCAGACGGCGCTTGCATACACCATCCAGAACCTGACCCCCACCGGGCTCACGTTCGCAACCGCCCCGTCCATCAACGCGGCCGGCACCCTGACCTTCGAAACCACGCTGAACTCAAACGGCTCGGCCACGTTCCAGGTGCAGGTGCAGGACAACGGCGGCACGACGGGCGGCGGCGTGGATACCTCGGCGCTCTCGGCCGTGTTCACGCTGACGGTTACGCCCGTCAACGACGCGCCGACCATGACCAGCTTCGCGATCCTCAACAACGGCGCGATCGAAGACACCGCCCACACCATCACCTACGCCCAGCTGCAGGCTGCCGGCAACGAGGCCGACGTGGACAACGCCACGATCGACTTCCGCATCGAAAGCGTCATCGCCGGCACACTCACCAAGAACTCGGTGCCTGTGGTGCCGGGTACGACGACGATCGCCAGCGGCGAAAGCCTCGAATGGACCCCGCCGTCGAACCTGAACGGCGTGATCAATGCGTTCACCATCGTGGCTTGGGACGGCGCGCTGGCTTCCACCCCGCCGCAGACGGCGCAGGTGCAGGTCGCGGCCGTCAACGACCCGCCGTCATTCACCAAGGGCTCGGACGTCACGGTCGCCTGGGACCAGGGCGCACAGTCGATTGCCGGCTGGGCGACTGCCATCAGCGCGGGCCCAAGCGATGAATCCGGCCAGAGCCTGACCTTCAACATCATCAGCAACAACAACCCCGCGCTGTTCAGCACGCAGCCGTCCATCAGCTCGGCGGGCACGCTGTCCTTCACCCCGGCGGTCAACGCCGCGGGCACGGCCAGCATCAGCATCGAGCTACAGGACAACGGCGGTGGCACCGACACCAGCGCCCCACAGAACTTCAACATCACCATCACCACGGCCGGCGAAATCGGGCTGTTCCGGGTAACCGGCAACCCGATCGCGGACGGCGCCATCGACACTGTGGGCAGCAGCCTCGGCGCCCTGACGCCTTACAGCTTCCTCTACACCGTCCAGAACGTCGGCAACGGCCCGCTGAGCCTTACCAGCTCGCCGGACCCGGTGCTCCTGAGCGGTGCAACCAACTGTGAGGCCTACATCACCCACCAGGCACTTACGCCCATCAGCGCGACCTCAAGCACCACGTTTGTGCTCTGGCTGCGCCCGCTCTCGGCCGGCAACTTCAGCGTCGACTTAAGCATTGCCAACAACGACGCGGACGAAAACCCATACGACGTCAGCGTCCAGGGCACGGCCGTCGACGCCCCGGACATCCAGCTCAGCCGCGGCTTCTACGACAACATCGTCGACCAGGGCACAGACACCGTCGGCAGCATCCCGGCCGGCGTAACCAGCGGCCGCACCTACACGATCAAGAACGTCGGCGGCAGCACACTGACCTTCGGCGCCCCGGCCGTGTCCGTCGTCAGTGAAACGAACTGCATGGTTGTTGCCACTCCGCCGGCGGCCACGATTGCCTCGGGCGGCAGCGCTGCCATGACCCTGGACATCCTGCCTTCGGTCCCGGGCCCGTTCTCCTACATCATCCAGATCGACAGCGATGACCCGGATGAGGCAAGCTTCGTGTTCTACGCCACCGGCACCGCCACAGTCTCGGCTGCACCTGAGCTCGAGTTGTTCGGCCGCCGCATCCTGTCACCCGGCGACACCGAAAACGTCGGCCTGATCCCCAGCGGAAGCAACACGACGTTCCTTTATGAAGCACGCAACGTGGGCTCGGCCCTGATGAACGTCACCAACCCGGTCAGCATCACCAACGTGATCAACGCGGTTGTGGTGGTCACCGTCACACCGAGCTCAACAGTAACGGCCGGCCAGATGACGCCTTTCGGCATTGACGTCCAGCCGCTTACGCCAGGTGCCTTCCAGTTCGACTTTGAGCTGGTCACCAACGACGCCGACGAATCGCCGCTGATGGTGACGGTGATCGGCCTCGGCACCAGCACGATCGCGCCGGAGATTGCCATCGACCGCGACGGTGCGGGGATCGCCAGCGGCGGAACCGACGACGTCGGCGACCTGCCCGCCACCGTGTTCTCGACCTTCGTCTACCGCATCCGCAACGAAGGAACCGGCACCTTGAACCTGACATCCCCGGTCCGGGTATTCGGCGAGACCAACTGCGAGGTCCACGTCCTTGCCATGCCGCAAAGCAACGTGGCCCCGCAGGACGACGACTCGTTCCTGATCGGCATCAGGCCGCTCAGCACGGGCGCTCTTTCCGCCATCCTTCGCGTCGACAGCAACGACAGCAACGAGGGTCAGTACTTCATCAACATCACCGGCACGGGCCCGCAGCCTGACATCCAGGTTGAGTACCCGGTGTACACACCGAAGACCAGCGGCTCGGTGATCCAGATCGGCAATGCCACAAACGGCGCGGCCAAGCCGGTTTCGCTGTTCGTCCGCAACACGGGCACCGGCTCACTCAGCATCTCTGCTGTGACGGTGTCGCTTGAGACGAACTGCGTCGGCGCGTTTGTGTCAGGCGGCTCATCACCAATCGCACCGCACGCGGAAGATGAGTTGATGCTCACCGTCACGCCGAGCGCCACCGGTGCGTTCAGCGTAACCTTCACCATCGTCAGCAACGACCCGGACACCCCGAACTTCGACATCACCATTGAAGGCGCAGGCGTAAAGAAGAAGACCGGGGGCAAGGACGACAGCAAGTGCTCAACGACCGAAGGCACCGGCGCAAGCTGGCTCCTGCTGCTCGGCGCACTGGCTGCACTGGCCGTCAGCATCCGCATGGTCAGCGGGCGCAAGCAGGCCTAGTCATGGAAGCAAGCAACAAAGGGGCAACGGCCACAAGCCGCTGCCCCTTTTGCATTTGAACGACTGCAAAGCATGAGGTGAAGAGTGGCGTCCCGGGCGGGATTCGAACCCACGACCTACGGTTTAGGAAACCGTTGCTCTATCCAGCTGAGCTACCGGGACGTGCGGGTAGTTTAGCAGTGGTCATTCGATTGGGAACGGTTGGCGGTTGCGGGCACGACGCGAGCCCACGTGGCGCTGCCCCTACTGCTTCCACCAGGCGAGGCCTTTGAAGGACTGCAGGCGACGCCAGATCTTGATCATGTCGCGGCGGGCGGCCTCTACCTGCTGCTCGAGCGGCTGCTCCTTCTTGCCGCGCGGGCGCAGCTCGAACCCCAGCTCGTACTCGAAGGTGAACTCGATCTTCCATTCGCACTCGAGCTCGCCGCGAAGCAGGCGCAGGCTCTGGCCGATGTTTTCAAGCTGGTAGCTGCGGTGATCGATCAACTCAAAGGCGATGAACGGGAGCCGCCCCGCCGAGCGTTCGCCGCCGCTGTCCCCCTGCAGCTTCACGCCCGGCAAGCCGTCGATGAATTGCGCCAGCGGGAAGCTGTAGATGCTGACGCCGAGCCCTTCTGCCTCGCGCTGCAGCTCCATCAGCTCGACAACTTCGGGTGAGCCGGAGAGGTTGCCGCAGACTTCGCACTCCTTGACGATCTCACCATCCACGAGCGTAGTCTCAACGGCGTGGTTGCCGCAGACTACGCAATCTTCCATTTGAGCTTCGGTCATGGCGCGCCTCGTGAAGCGCGCGAGTATATGCCGGACAGGCAATAAGGGAACGGTGTTAGTCTTCCCAGTCCATCAACGGCAAGGCGTCTTCCCCCAGCGCGGACAGCTCGCCCACTACCTCTTCCCCCTGCATGATGCGTAGCGTCCCACCGAACCAGCCGCCATCGGCGATCCACGTACGGGCCTGCGAGCCATCGGGCGAGTTGAGTTCACCGGTGAGCATGTTGGCGCGGGCCGCCACGACGACTCCAGACCAGGTCCGCCCACAGAGCGCAAGGCCGTCAAACGACTCGATACTGCCTTCAACTTCCGGCGGTGGCTGGTCAGGAGTGCCGTGATCGACCGGCTGCAGCTCGATCGGCTTGCCTCCCTCTACGCCGACCCATGCTTGCAGGATGTTGGGCTCGCCGGGCATCGCATTCAGGTCAAGGCGCCATGCGGACACGTGGGCGAAGCGCAAATCCGGCTCAAGCGGTACTTCAACCAAAGACTCCACGAGCACGCTGTCGTCCCAGACCTTTGTCACCTGGAATCGGCCTATCCCGGGCACTCCGCGATACACGACGCGATACTGCCAATACTGGCCGACCTTGGGAGCCGAATGAACCGGCACGTACTCGTGCACGTCATAGCCGGCCTTGGCCAGCGTTTGCACGTATTCATCGCTAAGCTCATCCGCACGATTCTGTCGAGATGCGCATGCGGCCAGGCCGAAGGCCAGCAGGGTGATGAGAATGGCACGAATCGCCATCAGTCGTCCTTCGCGGGCTCACCGTCGCCGGGTACGTCCTTCGGGTCTTCTTTGGGCGTCGAGTCTTTCAGGATGTCCGCCGGCAGCTTGAGTATGGGCTCGGCATCGGTGCCGAAGGCGCGCAGCTGGTTGGTGTAGTCGCCGGCCGTGACCTTGATGATGCCCCCGAACCAGCCCTCGGAGGCGATCCAGACCTGGCTGATCTCTTTGCCATACACGCGGGTGTAGAGCTTGCCGGCCCATGTGCCGCCGCCGAGCTTGATGGCGGCGAAGTCTTCGATGGTCTCGTCCAGGTCTTCGGCCGGCTTGTCCTTGGGCTGTTCGATATCGGCCGGGGCTTCCTGGACGGTAATCTCGGTGGGGTCCTCGCCGGGCTTGCCGATCCACGCCTTGGTGACATTGGGCGTGCCGGCTTCGGCGTCGAGATTTACGCGGTAGGCCAGCACGTAGTCGGACTTGAACATCTCGGCATCGACTTTGAGCTGCTGCTCGACGATGGCGACCCGGCCGTCGAGTTTGCTCACCTGCCAGCGGGTGCTTGAGTCGATGTCGTAGCTGTCGCTGCCGGTTTCCCAGAATTGGCCGGCGACCGGCTTGTCGTGGAGCTGCACGAAGTACGGGGCCCTGGATTCGCCTTCCGTGTAGGCCTTTATGGTAGCGTCGGTCGTGTCTGTGACCGGCAGCGCCGGACGTTCATCGTCCGGCGCAAAACCGAGCAGCAGCAGGCAGACCAGTGGCAGAAAGCGGAAGGCCATGCGGGCTATTTCTCTTCCTTCTTCGGGCTGTCGTCTTTGGGATCGGGCTTGGCATCGTCCTTGGCGGGCGGGTCCTTTACGTCTTTCCCCTGCACGTCTTCGTCGGCGCTTTTCTTCATGAGTTTCAGCAACTCGACGTCGTCCCACTTGAGCAGCGGCTTGGCGTCGTCACCGAAGGCGCTTAGCACGGAGACATATTCGGCGCCTACCAGCTCGGTCTTGATGACCCCGCCGAACCAGGCGTCATTGGCGGTCCAGGTCTTCATCTCGAAGCCTTCGCCCTTGACCGTGACGACCTTGCCCGACCACTTGCCGCCTGCAAGCTCGAGGTCGCTGAACTCTTCTTCGGTTGTCTCATAGTCTTCGGACGGTGTTTCGGCGTCTGCGGCGTACTCGGCCTTCTCCATGATTTCAACATCGCCGGCTTTCTTGCCGGGCTTGCCGATCCACGCCTGAAGCACGTTCACATCGCCCGCCTCGACCCCGAGTTTCACAAGGTAGGCAAAGACGTAGTTGGAGACTGCGTAGTCGCTCTCCGTCTTCATCTGCCACTCGATAATGGCGCGTTGGCCCTCAACCTTCACAACCTGCCAGCGCTGGGTGGTCGTGGTGCCGTAGGACTCGCTGGAAGTCTCCCAGAACTGGCCTGCGGCGGGATCCTCGTGCAGTGTGACCCACCAGCTCGTCTTCATCTCACCGCTGGTGTACATCTCGATCATCATGTCCGTCGAATCGAGGCGGTCGTCCTTCTTTTCTGCGGGCTTCTCCGGCTCGGGTACCGGCGCGGGGGCTGAGCCTCCGCCGGGACCGAAGCTGACGGGTACGGGCGTGAAGCCGCAGAAGAACATGACCATGAGCACTGCGGCGGGAACCAGACGTGACATGCGAAACTCCGTTTTGGGTAAGCAGGGTCGGGTGGCCATCTTATCGCGGCCGGGGCCGCAGGCTTAAAACAAAACCGGCGCGGTATTCCGCGCCGGTTGAGTTTGTTCGGAACCAACTTACCACTTCAGAAGCGGGGTGGCGTCTTCGCCGAAAGCCTTCAGCTCGGACTGGGTGGCGCCGTTCATCTCGGTCTTGATCACACCGTTGAACCAGCCATCCTTGGCGGTCCAGGTCTTCATTTCGAAGCCTTCGCCCTTGATGGTCTGGAGGTTGCCCGACCACTTGCCGCCGCCCATTTCGACGTCGGTGAAGTCTTCGTTGGTGATCTCGTAGTCGCTGGTCGCGCCGCCGCAGGTGGCGTCCGGCTTTTCCATGACTGCGATCTCGGCGCCGGCTTCTCCCGGCTTGCCGATCCATGCCTTGCTGACGTTGACGTCGCCGGCGGTGGTCACCGACAGGTCAACCTGGAAGGCGATGACGTAGTCCGACATCGCGTACTCGGAATCAGACTTCATTTCCCACTCGATCACGGCCATGTCGCCGTCAACCTTGGCAACCTGCCAACGCTGGGTGGAAGTGGTGCCGTAGGCTTCGCCTGCGGTCTCCCAGTACTGACCGGCCTTCGGCTCGGCGTGAACCTGGACCCAGTACTGCGCCTTGATGGTGCCGTTGACGTACATGTCGATGGTGCTCTGGCTGCTGTCCATCTTGCCGCCGCCGCCACAGCTACCGTCGCCACACGCCTCGCCACAACCGCTGCCGTCGTCGCCACCGCCCGTTGAGCCGCAAGCAGCCAGAGCGATCACGCCGACGAACATAAGAAACACGAAGAACTTCTTCATAATCAACACTCCTGAATGTAGTGGAATGACTCTGAGCGACTATGCTCCCCCGTTTGAGGAAGCGAAGTCTAGGCAGACCCAACATCCGGCGCAAGGGTCAACATGAACGAATCTGACGAGATTGTGACGTTCAGTCAAAATTCCTAGCCCCCACTAACATGCCTATACCGAACGACTTACACGATTCGCCCTCAGAGGCAGGCCTTTCTGACGGTCAATACTGCTGGCTGTCCGCCCCGGGAGTCGCCGCCCTGTCTTTGCTCTTTCTTCACGGTTCGGGGGCAGCCCGCGCTTTCAATGGGATGCTCGCAAATGTGGATAACATCCCACGCCACTTGTGGCTGCGCCCCCCGGCCGGGGAGCTGATCGACGAAGTCATGTGCTGTCGCGAACGCGGCGGCTACCTGCTGACGCTCCACGGCGGGCCGGCCATCCGGCGGGCCGTGGAGCGCGAATTGCACACCGCCGGGTTCTCGGCCGGGCAATGCCACCCGTTCGGCGAGGGCGTATTCGCGGCTCGCACCCTGTCGCTGCTGCCCGAGGCCAGGGGCGCGGCGGCGGTCGGGCTGGTCCTTGAGGCGGCCGGTCAAGTTGACGCCCTCCGAGCCGCGCTGGATGAGCCTTCTGCCATACCCTCGCTGCTCGAGGATTCGAGCAACGCGCGCTTTCTCTTCAATCCACCGAGGGTGCAATTGTGGGGGCCGGTCAATGCGGGCAAGTCGAGCCTCCTGAATGGCTTGTGCGAGCGCGAGCTGGCGGCAACCGGCGCCGAGCCGGGGCTGACACGCGACGTCATCGAGGGCCGCTTCGAGCACCAGGGCTTCGAGATTCGCCTGTTTGACGCCCCGGGAGTCTGGTCCGGCGGCGGCGCACTGGATGCTGACGCCCAGCGCCTTGCCGAGGTATGGCGAGGCCAGGCTGACCTGACCGTCCATCTCTGCCCCCCGGGCCGCGAGGCTGCACCGGTCGCGGACGGCTGGCTGCTGCACAGCATGGCAGATCAGGACCCTGCTGCACCTGAGCCGCGCATCAGCCTCTACAACGCGGCGAGCCTGGCGGCCTTCAAGGATCGACTGATCGAGCACTTCTTCGGTCCGTTGCGCAGGCTGCCGCCTCAGCGACGCTTCGCACTGCACCCGCAGCTTCGTGAAGACCTCGGCAATTCGCCACATGCCGCGCGCGGTTGGCTCGATTAGGCTTGCGCCCCGCCGACTGCCAAACCACACTTTTCGCCTCTCAAACCAGGAAGCAGTGTGACTGAGCGCATCCTTCACGACGGCAAGGCAATCAACGAGGCCATCAAGCGCCTCGCGGCCGAGATCGTCGATGGCGAGTCCCAGCCGCCGGCGTTGATCGGAATCCGCACCCACGGCGTGCCGCTGGCCCAACGGCTGGCCGATGCCATGGAAGCAAGGGGCGTGGGTCGACCACCGCTGGGTGCCATCGACATCACGCTGTACCGCGACGACCTCGCCGGCAAGGCGCTGCCCCAGGTGCTTGGCAGCGAGATCAATTTCGACATTGAAGGACGCCGCGTAGTGCTGGTCGACGACGTGCTTTTCACCGGCCGAACGGTTCGCGCGGCGCTGACGGAGCTGGCGGATTACGGGCGTCCGCACCGGGTGGAGCTGTGTGTGCTGGTGGACAGGGGGCATAGGGAGCTTCCAATCTGTGCGGACTTCAGCGGCTTCACCGTCGAAACCGAGCTGAAGCAGCGCATCCGGGTACACTTGAAGGAAAGCGGTGACGCGCAAGACGCCGTCGTGCTGGTCAAGCCCGAGGCGGACTCCAGGGCGTAGCAGGCTTCAGCCTGCAGGTCATGCGCGGGCCATCTTCCGCCTGGGCGCTCTTGTCGGCGGACCTCCAGAAAGCCGTGAACAACAGCTCGCCCGGTGCGTCCTGCACGAACGTGACGGACAGGTGGTTATTGGCCCGCGAGTCACCGGCGAGCGCCATGACACCTTCGTCGTCCGGCGTCAGCTCAAGAATCAGCGGGCCGTGGATAGTTGAATACCCCAGTGCACGCAGCACGCCGCTGGGCGCCGGTGCCAGCACGGCGCGGACGCCGTGGTAGAGCGTCTTGAACTCCGTGTCCCAGGCCTCGAAGTGCATCTGCAGACTCGTGCCATCGAGCCCCGCGACGAAGTCCGTCCGGATAGCCGTCTGCTGCCCGGCCTGCGTGTCCCCCACCCCGGCCCAAACGCCGACCCACGATAGGTAATCTGCGACCCGTCTGCTCATGGCGCGTCGCCCTTTGGCCGCTGGATGGGACCTACGCGCTTCATCTGAGTGTACGTGCGCGGCCGACCTGGGGCGGATTTATAGCCCTCTCCGACGCGGCTGCTCAGTGTCATCAGGTCATTGGCCACACTCATGGTTACGGTGAGGGTCATGTTGCCGGGCAGCCCGCCCTCAAGCGAGAGCACTTCCGGGTCATCGGGCGTTTCAACCAGGACTGCAAAGCCCAGATAGTCGGCGTAGATGTTGTTCACCACCCGCCCCTGCCGATCCAGCGAGAAGAAACCGCTTCCCCGCGTCATCGGGGCGCCGCTCTCTGGAATGTAGGAGGCTGTGTCCACCTGGATGGCTTCCCCATTGAAGACGGAAGTCAGCCGGAACTGCATGAGCCCCGCCCGGCCGTCGGAAAACTCGCACGTGCCGCGCCAGGTACCCAGCCAGTCTCCAAATCGCTTGATCAAACGGGTCGGCATGTCATCAGCCTACACTTGCGCCAAAGTCGCGCTCAAGGGCCCGGTGGCCGCCAGGGCGTAACGCGCCGCAGGGTGCCATGCGTGCCACCGGCCGCAGTGAAGCCCGGCGGGGCATCCTGAGGACGGGCCATTCCCGTAGCGATGAGCGTATCCGCGTCCTGCTGAATCAACGAAAAGCTGAGTTGCATGCCGCTGGTCGTGGGCCCGGCGAGCGCAAGAACATCCTCGTCATCAGGGGTGGGCGTCAGGTTCACCATTCCGAAGCGTGTCGAAAAACCCATGCAGTGCAGCGATCGGTCCGGTCGTGGCGCAAGGATCAGCCTTAGTCCATGAAGCAACTGCATCTCCCCAATCCACGACTCCATGTGGAAACACACGGCGTTTTCCTCAGCGGCGCTGCTGACTTGCATCCGAAACAGAATCTCGGTTCCGTCCGCGACTTCGCCCTGGCCCGCCCAGTCGCCGATCCACGCAGCCAGCCTGATGAGGGGGTTTGTCACTTTGCACCCTCCCCCCGCTGTCGATCGTAGCGCCTCAGCCGAGCCACCGTTCTCGGCAAGTCCATTCCGACCACACCGGACTTCAGCTGGCTGGTCAGCAGAAGCTCGTCAGCCTCAAGTCGAAGGCTGACCGACATTGTAAAGCCGTCGGGCAAATCGCCGCGCAAGGCCAGAACGTCCGGCTCGTCTTCCGTTTCATCCAGACGGCAGAAGCCAAAGCGCTCCACGTACAGGTTTTCAATGATCCGCCCGTCCGGCCCCAGCGCGAACAGGCCTGTACCGGCACTGAAAGTCTCGCCGGTTGCGATGTCCCAGGTATGGGCATCGAGTTGCACCACTTCGCCCTCGAAATGGCTCTGGAAGTGCATCTCCATCAGCCCGCGCCGCCCGGTCTCGAGCTCATTGGGCCCGCGCCAGAAGCCGAGCATGGGCTGGAATCGACTGAGCAGCGGCGTGGTCATGGCCACAGGCTAGCGTGGGTTGAAATACAATGACAGACATACGCGCAACACATTGGGCCCACGCCAATTGCGCTTTCCACAGCCTCGCGCCCTGCAATGCACGGGGCTACAATCCCGCCCTTTCCGGCCGGGAACCAGATGGCACGCAAGCAAACCAAAGGCAAGAAGGGCCTCACCTACGCCGATGCGGGTGTGCATTTTGAGACGCACAACGCGCTGGTGACGCAGATCTTCAAGAAGATCCGCAGCACCCACACACCCCGGGTCATGGACGTCGAGGACGGCTTCGGCGGCCTGTTCAGCCTCGACCACGACACAGCCCTGTTCAAGCGCAACTACAAGCACCCGGTGCTGGTGGCCTGCACGGATGGAGTCGGCACCAAGCTCAAGCTCGCGTTCGAGATGGGAAAGCACGACACGGTCGGCATCGACTGCGTCGCCATGAGCATCAACGACATGCTCTGCATGGGCGCCGAGCCGCTGTTCTTCCTCGATTACATCGCGACCGGTCGCAAGGACCTGAAAGTCCTGCTGCCGCTGGTAGGTGGTGTGGCCGACGGCTGCAAGCAATCCGGCTGCACGCTGCTCGGCGGCGAGACGGCCGAGATGCCCGACTTCTACCCGGAAGGCGAGTACGACATCGCGGGCTTCGCGGTCGGCGTCGTTGAGAAGAACAAAGTCATCAAGGGCGAAGGCATCAAGCCGGGCGACGTCATTCTCGGGATTGAAAGCAGCGGGCTTCATAGCAACGGGTTTTCGCTGGTACGCAAGATCATCAAGCAGAAGAAGTGGAAGCTGGACCGCAAGTTTGACGACCTTTCCCGGCCGCTCGGCCTGGAGTTGCTTGAGCCGACCAAGATCTACGCCCAGCCGGTCGGCGCGCTGCTGAACACCTACAAGCGCAAGCGCATCGTTGAGGGGCTGGCCAATATCACCGGCGGCGGTTTCCTTGAGAACATCCCGCGCATCCTGCCGCCGACCTGCGAGGCCGTGATCGACACAAGCGCTTGGGAAGTGCCGCCCATCTTCCGCATCCTGCAGCAGGGCGGAAACGTCGACACGCGTGAGATGTACAAGGTCTTCAACATGGGCATCGGCATGGTGGTGATCTGCAGCCCGTACCACGTGGACGCCGTCGCCGACAAGCTCGAGAAGCACAAGGCCAAGGGCGTGTCTCCGCTAAGGACCCACGTCATCGGCCATGTCCGCACCGGCAAGCGCAAAGTCGTCCTGCAGTAGCAGCTGGTAGACGCAAACGCTACGGCGGCTTGGGCTTCAGCCTTTCGGCCAGCTCGGCCAGAGTCCCGACGCCGCGGTTGCCGTGGGCCTGGGCGATGTTTTCCGGTGACCTTGCCTGCTTTGCCCGATCGCGTGGCTCGCCCTCTACCGGCGGGGTTTCGTCGAGCAGCTTGCGGTAGGTCTCTGCGTTCTCTGAATGAATCAGCCCG
>JAGQRH010000034.1 GCA_020425605.1 Planctomycetota bacterium
TGGCTCGAGCTTGTAGCGCTCAATCTTGTTGTAGAGGCTCTTGCGGGCCAGCCCGAGGCGCTTGGCGGCCAGCGTTTTGTTGCCGGCGCAGTCGTGCAGGACCATCTGGATGACCTCGGCCTCAATCTCGGCCATCGTCATGCTGAGCCAGCGGCGATTGCTGTCCTGCTGCTCGAAGCTCAGCGCCACGCGCTTGTCGAGAGCCGCCAGCGCTTCCTTGCCCAGACTGATCCAGCGTACGACGAAGTTCTCCAGCTCTCGCACGTTGCCCGGCCAAGGATATGCCTTCAACTCTTCGAATACTTCGTCGGGCGGATATTCAGGCTCGATACCGTAGCGCGCGCCGTGCTTTCGCAGGAAGAACTCGACCAACGCCTGGATATCGTCCACACGTTGCCGCAGCGCCGGAACGCGGATCTCGAATGTGTTGAGTCGATACAGCAGGTCGCTTCGGAATCCACCATCCTTCACAAGCTGCTCGATGGGAGCGTTCGTGGCCGTGACGATACGGACGTTGATCGGGGTAGCTTCCGTGCCGCCAAGGCGCCGAACTTCTCGCTCCTGCAACACGCGCAACAGCCGCTTCTGGAAGCTGAGCGGGATGTCGCCGATCTCATCAAGAAACAGCGTCCCGCCTTCGGCCTGCTCGAACAGACCGGGCCGGCTCTCGCGCGCATCGGTGAACGCACCCGGCTCGTAGCCGAACAGTTCGCTTTCAATCAGCGGCTCGGGAATCGCCAGGCAGCTCTGGCCGACGAATGGCGCATCTCGTCTCTGCGACAGTGAATGAATGGCGCGAGCGACCACCTCTTTGCCAGCACCGCTCTCGCCGAGGATCAGTACCGGGTAGTCGGCCTGCGCCACCTGCAGGATATGCTGCTTCAACTCGCGCATACGAGGCGAGTTGCCAACTACCTGAGACAAGGCATCCATAGCCATGTGTGTAAGAATAACACACTCGCGTGGCCGACGTAAGTCTTCGATTTAACGTGTGCTTTCCGCCCCGAAGGTCACCATGGAACCATGGCTGACGACGACCAGTTCATGACCTTTCTGAAGGAGCCTTCGTTCGAGAACTTCGTGCGGGTGCGTGATCTGGTGGTGGCTCACCCTGCATATGATCCGTATGGCAATCAACTGAACGAGGCGATGCAGCTGCTCGACAAGTCCGACTGGATGGGCTTTATCGACAAAGGCCGCGCGCTGATACCGAACTTCCTGCTCAGCCCGCGTTTCCATCTGGCTCGAAGCTTCGCCCTGAAACAGATGGGTGATGAAGACAGCGCTGACATGGAGGCCGCCATGTACGTCTCCTGCATTGAAGGCATCCGCAGCACAGGTGACGGCAGCGAGGCCAAGCCGTGGCTCGTCATGCGCACGCTGGACGAGTACGACATGATTGAGCAGTTGGGCAAGAAGTCGGCCGGGCAATCGCTGCACAAGAAGGACGGCCGGTCGCTTGACCGCATCCAGTGTGAAGACGGCACGGCCTACTGGTTTGACGTGACGGATGCCTTCAAAAAGCTTGAGGGCAAGCTTAAGCCTTAGCCTGCTCAAGCCCCGCGAGGTAGCGCTTGCGGTTGATGCGCACCTTGATGAACAACGTGACAAAGAAGACCAGCCCCAGGCCGACGAACACGGCCATTGCATGCTCACGGAAGAAGCGGTCGATGAACGAGATGTCTTCATCGCCGTAATACCAGAAGCCGGGCAGCTCGTCCGTCACGTCACCGATTGGGAAGAACGCCTCTTCGTTTCGGGCCTCAAGGACATTCCCGTGCTTTGCCTTTGATGCTGCGCCGTTGCTTTCAATCCGGTTGACGTACCAGCGCGATGGATCGTCCTGTGTCGTCCGCCCATCCAGCCCGGCCGCCAGCTCTGCTGGAAGCGCGCTGAGCGAGTAAAGGTTGACCAGCTGGACGTAGCCGTGATTGATTGGGGTCAACTCCTCGCGCAGGGCGCCGAAGCCGTCCGTATCGAGCGGCTTGTCGCTGACGATCGTCAGGTCGAGGGCGAAGTCACCCATACCGGACTCGAACTTGAGCGGCACGAACGGCTTTGGCGTTTCAAAACCGATCACGAGCGGAGGCAGGTAGGGCGTTAGGGGCAGGGCATCTTCGCCTGCCCGAGGCTCGACCTTCACGCACAGGAAACTGAAGTCTTCTCTGGCGTAGTAGTCCAGATCAGCCCGGGAAATCGGATCGAAGCCGTTCTGCGAGAGGTATTCGGACAGCTGTCTAACTCCTGAGGCCCCAACACTCCGGATCGGCGTAATCGTGTACGGGCCCACTGCCTGCGCATTCTCTGCAGCGAGTTGGGGCACCGGTTGATGGTCTTCATCACGGTGCGTCATGCTGGTTGGCAGCCATTCCGGCCACTGAAAATCGGTCTTGTCGGCCCACTGCTTGCGTGCAAGCTGGAACAGCCTGTCGTGCATCGCGGGCCCGGCGGCCACCACTTCAGCTGTTGTGACGTCGTAGCGTGATGATTCGCCCGGGACCGGGATGATCCAGGCCATCTTTGCCGGCCCGCCGGTCGTGCTGTCGAACTTCGGCTGGAGATGGATGATCAGTTGCTCATAGCCGGACTTGTCTTCGGGGCGGCCTCGGTGGACTACCACAACTTCCATCCGGGTGAGGCTGACGTTGCCCGTGTAGTCAGTCGGCACCACGCAATTCGCGGCAAGGGGCGCGCCAAACAGCAGCAGCATTGCGGCAATCCACTTCATGGCGTTGGTTCCTCCGCGTCCGGCTCTGGCTCGGGCTCTGCCGGCGGCTCCAGCTGTATGGGCTTGAGCATGTGCTTCGACTTCATCCACAGCCAGACCCAGGTCATCACCAGTGCGATTACCGCCAGGGCGCCGAAGAAGTACTCCAGCGGCGAGTCAATCTTGTCGTCAACCGGCGGCGCATTCTGGGCCAGCAACGGCGCGGCAAGCCAAACACAGACAACCCAGCCGGTAAAACGCTTCATCGCGCCTGTTTACCGCAAGGCGCGCACGTTGCACAGGCATGGTCAGCGTTCAGGTGCCGGCGGGCTCGACGATGTAATCGTCGAGTTGCTTCACCAGGTCCGGGCAGAGACCGGTCGGGTCTTCAATGGTTACGCGCCGCTTGCTGGTGTCGTCTTCAACGTCGAAGCGGACGTGGATGTAATTCTTCGGCCAGACTTCGCGCCAGATGTCGGCCCATTCAACGACGGCGATGGCGCGGTCGGAGTTAATTGCTTCAAGAATTTCGCCGGGAAGCTCGGGCGACTCATTCAGACGATAGAAGTCAATGTGGTGCAAGACCGCACGCCCGCCGTGATAGCTGAGCATCAGCGTGAACGTCGGGCTGCGCAGGCCCGCCCAGCCGCCTTCATCGAGGCCGCAGGCGATTCCCTTGACGAACTGAGTCTTGCCCGCACCCAGTACGCCCTCAAGCGCGACGAAAGCGCCACGCGGAAGGCATTTGCCGAGCAAACGACCAATCTGAATCGTGGATTCAAGGTTTGGGCTGCTTAGATGCAGAGTGTTCATTCGTACCTCTTCCCGTTTCTGGCCAATGTGTCGGGAAGGTGTGACCAGTTGCACAGTATACCACACGGGGCCACTTCTTGCCCCGAGAACCGCCCAGTTAAATTACGCGGGAGGTTAGGCGAAAGCCCCACAAAATGGGGCTTCGCACAGCCTGCACAAATCAAAGCTGGTGGACCCACGACAGCACTTCCAGGGCACGCGGCTCGCCCTTCTGCAGGATCTGTACCAGCGGCTCACCCTTTTCCAGCGGGCGCATCACGCCGAGTGCGCGAATGGGCACGTCGAACGGCCATTCCGTAACGATCTTCTTCCAGCGATTCGGCTTCACGATAAACAGCAGCTCAAAGTCTTCGCCGTCGTGAAGTGCGTGGTACAGCGCACGTTCCGCACCCTTGCCCTCGAGCTTGGCCAGGCGGCGGGCAGACTTGCTCACCGGAACAGCTTCCGTTGCGATGTCAGCGCCGACGGCAAAGCGCTCGCCGGACTCTTCACAGACGCGGGTCAGGTCGCCACTTAGCCCGTCGCTGATGTCGATCATGGCGCTCACGCCGCGCTCAGCCAGAAAGCGGCCTTCGGCGATGCGCGGCTCAAAACGCAGATGCTTGCCGAGGATTGAGCCACCCAGTGAGCCGGTAATCGCGATCACGTCGCCGGGCGCCGCGCCGGCGCGGAGTGCAGGACGAACGCCGTCCATCACTCCTGTCATCGCCACAGAAATGCTCAGTGGCCCGTCCCAGCCCTGTGTGTCGCCGCCCGCCAGCGTTACGCCGTAGGTGGCGCAGGTCTTTGCCATTCCAAGGAATACACGCTCACGCAACTCAACCGGTGCGCCCGTGTGCAGCGTGACTGACACAAGTGCGCAGCTTGGTGTTGCACCCATGGCGGCCATGTCGCTCAGGCATCGCGTGATGGCCTTGCGACCAACTTCTTCCGGCGTAGCAGCCGGTCCTTGCGTGGCCGGGATCTTCTTGCCCTTCTCGGCCAATATGAAGTGCTTGCCTTCGATGACCGTGTCGATCTTCAGCGCTTCGCGATCGGCGTGCGTGCGCATGATGGCGCAATCATCACCGGGGCCAACCTCCAGGTCCTTTGAGGCGGGCGGCAACTCGGAGCGAATCCAGTTGATGTACTCAAACTCGTCGGACGACTTTGGTGCGTGCTTACTCATCGACTCCTCAACTCGCGTCTCCGCGAGGTATCCTTCGGCCGTACTGCCGGCCGTACTTGCAGCAGCGGTTTTATACATATCGTCCACGGTCGTACCTCAGTAATCTGCTGGGCCTTTCAAACCCGCCGGCCGGGCGTAAACTTCGCGGCCCACGTCACTTAGTAGAACGCACAAGAGTTCCAGCCAGCTTCCAGAGTAAGGGTGATTTCATGCGCAAAGCGGAAGTGATCGAAGGCCTGCGGGATACCTGGCAGGTCTTCCGGGTCATGGCCGAGTTCGTGGAGGGCTTTGACACGCTCAGCAAGGTCGGCCGTTGCGTATCGATCTTCGGCAGCGCCCGCACCCACCCGGACGACGAGCTATACCAGACCACGGTTCTGCTCGGAAAACGACTGGCAGAAGCGGGCTACGGCGTCATCACCGGCGGCGGTCCCGGCGTAATGGAGGCGGGCAACAAGGGCGCCGGCGAAGGCGGCGGGGAAAGCGTCGGCCTCGCAATCGACCTGCCCATGGAGCAGGAGGCCAACCCCTACGCCTCTACGGTGATTGACTTCAAGTACTTCTTCATCCGCAAGGTGATGTTCGTGAAGTACGCCGAAGGCTTCATTTTCATGCCTGGCGGCTTCGGCACGATGGACGAGATGTTCGAAGTCCTGACGCTGGTGCAGACACTGAAGATTCGGCGCATTCCGTGCGTATTGTTCGGCATGAAGTTCTGGCAGGGCTTGTTCGACTGGATGGAAAAGACCATGTGTGGTGAGTACCGCCACATCAGCCCCGAAGACCTGGAGCTGTTTCACCGCACGGACGACGTCGACGACGCCGTTGCCCACATCGTCGATTTCCACAAACACAGCCCAACCCGCAAAGGCCGAACCATCGGCAGGGGCGACACCCGCGAAATCGGCAAGGTGAAGAAGTAGCCATCGCGCCCGACCTCGCATTTTTGATCGACCGGACTAGCATCCCGCAATGGCGGATGCGGCTCCTGGCAAACTGTCTCCTGAGCAAAAGCGCGGCGTATTCGTCGTCTGGCTGATCATCTTCATCGATCTGATGGGCTTCGGCATTGTTCTGCCGAGCCTGCCGTACTTCGTGCGGATCTTCGAAGTGCCGGACTGGGCGAACGCATTTGCCCGCGCCATCGGGCTGGATCGCTCGCGGGGCGGCGTGCTGGTCGGGATGATCCTGACGGCTTATTCGCTGTGCCAGTTCATCTTCGCGCCGATCTGGGGGCGGCTGTCCGACAAGGTCGGCCGAAGGCCGATCCTGGCACTCAGCACTTCAGGCTTTGCGGCGACGTGGGTGATGTTCGCGTTTGCGCCCGGCTTCACGTTCCTGCTGCTGTCGCGGGCGCTGGCCGGCGTCTGTGCCGCCAACATCAGCACAGCGCAGGCCTACATGGCCGACGTCTTCCCGCCTGAGCGCCGCGCCAAGGGCATGGGTTTGATCGGCATGGCCTTCGGGCTGGGCTTCGTGTTCGGCCCGGCCATTGGCGGGGCGCTGGTAAGCCAGACGCTGCTGGGCTGGTTCGGCTATGTGCCCACACTGGATGCGCAAGGCGTGATTGTGGCCGGCACGGAAGCGACCAACGCATTTCACCGCGCGCAGCTGATGGTTCCCAGCCTGTTTGCGGCCGGGCTCAGCGCGACGTCATTCATCCTGACGCTGACCATCATGCGCGAATCCCTGTCGAAGGAATTGCGCGCAGGCCTTGGCCCGCGCAAGAGCCGGATGGCGCAGTTCGCACAGGCGCTGACTCGGCCGGCGATCGGGCCGATGCTGATTGTCTACCTGATCGTGACGCTGGGCTTTGCGCAGCTGGAGGCCATGTTCACTCAGTTCAACGCCGACTTCCTGAAACTAAGCGCCAGCGCCAATGCATGGGTATTTGTTGTGATCGGCCTGACGCTGGCATTCGTGCAGGGCGGTCTGATCGGGCGTCTCGCGAAGCGATTCGGCAGTGCGAAAGTGCTGATGGTTGGCCTCGCGGGGCTGACGCTTGCGATGTTCCTTTTCGGCTTCCAGCAAGAGCTGAACCCCGGCGTGAACGCCTACCTGTGGCTGATCCTGTGTGCCATGCTGATCGGAGGAACCAACGCACTGGTGAACCCGAACGTGCTGGCGATTATCAGCAGCCACGCCCGCGCAGACGAGCAAGGCGGCACGATGGGATTCACGGCCAGCGCGGCGACACTGGGGCGCATCATCGGCCCGATCCTCGGGGGCTACATCTACGACCGCTTTGGCCCAGAACAGCCGTTCGCAATCGGCGGTGTGCTGATCGGTCTTGGGCTGCTGCTGTTTCTTGCACGCTGGAAAGTCATCACCCGCCCGGCCGAGCATCAAGTCGCCGCGTAGCATCGACAGCATGACGATCGCGTACCAACGGCGGCAGGGCGATGCTACGGCACAAACTCGCCCTGGTCCTGGGTCTGAAGGTAGCTCGCAATCACCTTGAACCCCTTGCCCTCAAAGCGCTGGCCTTTGGCGATTTTCAGGTCGCCAGAGACTGACAGGAACGCGTCGGTCGCTGAGCCCTTGTGAATCTTGGTGCTGGCGTTGATCACCAGATCCGGCACCGTTGCGCTACTGGCAAGCAGGATGCCGCCGTCATCACTGGTTGCGCTGCTGCCGTTGATCGAGATTTCACCGCCTGTGCAATACACACTTGAGTCCTTCGCAAAGCGCAGGCTGCGTGTGTAGTTCTGGTACACCTGCAGCTTGCCGTCGCGGATATTGACGTTGCCGCTGAGGTAGAACATGCCGCCGCCGGTGGTGTTGCGCATGGTTCCGCCGTACATGTTCAAGGCATCGCCGCTGTTCCAGATGTCGTCGTTGATCTCCAGCGCGCCGTCATGAATTGTGATCGTCGCGCCGCTGAAATCCGCGTCGCCGTTGCCGATGAACTTGCCTGAACAAATGGTCAGCGTGCTGCCGGGCAGCCACGATTCTTCACCGCGATCCGTGCCGTTGCCGTTGCTGAAGCGGCAGTTGAATTCCCCGCCATCAATCACCAGGTCTCCGGCAATCTGGAAACCGTACGGGTTGGGTGTGTTCCACTTGCCACCCTTTTCGATGATCAGTGTGGTTCCGGCCTCGACGTACAATTGCGCCTTGCCGGGATCGGCATTGGCTGTCGACTGCGTGCCAAAGGTGCCGCTGATGCGCTTGGTGCCGCCGCGCATGATGATCTTGCCCGCGGTCGCAGTGCCGGAGATGGTCTGATTCTCGCCGTCCAGCACGATTGTTGTGCCGGCCGCCGAAAGTTGCCCGCCCTCGGCGATCGTGAGATCGCCGTCAATGGAGACTTCGCCACTCGGCAACTGGACGGTGCCGCCGTTGCGTACCTCAACGTTGTGGATCTGGCGGCGCTCAGGGATTGCCGTCTTGCCTTCACTCGCCACAGTGTCGTCGCGACTCGAGGCGATCTCGTTGGTCTTGGTCTGCCGTTTGTCTGCGGCTTCGGCGTCTTCAGGTTGGCTGTCAGCCGTCTTGGCAGGAGCGATATCCGGCTGTACGTCGATCTCGACGTCCATCGGCAGGACTACGTGACGCTCCTGATGCTCCAGTGGTTCAGATTCTGTGCGTGCGGCCTCGTCCAGGCTGGACACTTCCAGAGCCTTGCTCGAAGCCCGGGGCGCGTCCGTCGCGAGTGCAAGCCAGACGCCACCGGCCGAAGCAACCAGCCACAGTGCGAGTATCCCGATCCAAAGTGGTGTATGTTTCATCACGGCCCCCTGTATTCGTTCAAACGGGGAAAGGGGACCACAGGTTCCGACTATCTTATCCGTCAATGACGCGAGGGCTTCAGGCTGTGCACGCGCAGGAGCACTTCCTCTCCGTCAATGACGCGAGGGCTTCAGGCTGTGCACGCGCAGGAGCACTTCCTCCGACCCGTACTTGAGTGAGAGCATCCGGTATCGACGTCGGAACAGTCCCGCCGCGATTCGTAGTCGGTCAAATCCGTCCAACTTGCGACAGACGTTCTCCAGAACGACGCCGCTTTCCGGCGTGGTGTCATCCTTGCCGGGCTTCTTCAAACCAGTCACGGAGTCCGAGGCTGTCGATCCACTTATTCGCATACCTCCAGTCTAGTTCGGGATAGTCCCGAATCAAAACTCGAACATCATTTGCCTGCAGTGCAGAAGCGCCGCGCTTCCCCCACGCCAGCTTCGACAGAAGCAGGTCTTCCGGCGTGATAATCCAGAAGCCCACGCCGTCTCGCTCGACCCTCTGACGGCGGCTGAACTTGAGCTGCTCAAATTCGTCTGTCTTCAACTGAATCAGATCCAGCTTAAGCCCTGTCGTTGAGTTGATGACGTTGAACATGCGATGTTGTGTGATTGCTTCGCGCACGGCCGACTCCGAGATGTACCAATCGTCCGATTCAGGAAACATGGTCATCAGCGGCCCTACGTGGTCCGCGCGCGCCTCAATTACGATGTCGAGGTCGTTGGTACCGCGAAACTCATGTACATAGAACGCGAGCGCAAAGCTGCCGGTGAGCATGTGTGGAATGCCGGCATCGTCCAGCTTGCGTGAAGTGTCAAAAAGCACCTCATCCTGTTCTTCCGGCCTACTCATGAACATCCTCCGTGCTGAACTATATCAACCGGCGCGACAGCTTCTTCGGCCCTTCCTCAAGGGGGTCCGCCCGCTATAACATGGGCCTGTGTCGCGGGCAGAGGAATACCCTACATGACCGAAACCACCATGCCTTCCATCCAGGTTGTTGCGCCGAAGGCCGGCGCGATGGAAGTTCGTGAAGCGCCGATTCCGACCATCAAGCCGCACGAGGTGCTGATCAAGATCCGCGCGGCAGCCGTCTGTGGCAGCGATCTGCACCTGTACCAGTGGGATGAATCCATCCGCGGCAAGCTCAACCGCGCCAGCGACAACTTCAAACACGGCGTGATCGCCGGCCACGAGTTTTGCGGCACCGTTGTCGAGATCGGCAGCGAAGTCGGCACGATCATGGACGACCCGTCCGTGAAGCTGGCCGTGGGCGACTTCGTCAGCGCCGAGAGCCACGTCGTCTGCGGCAAGTGCTACCAGTGCCTGCACGGCGAAAAGCACGTCTGCGTCAATGACAAGATCATCGGCTTCGACCGTCACGGCGCATTTGCCGGCTACATCGCGCTGCCTTCCTCCTGCGTCTGGAAGAACGACGCGGACCTGCCCTTTGAGATCGCCGCGATCCAGGAGCCATTGGGCAATGCAATGCACGCGGCCGCGCACTTCTCATTGAAAGACCAGCGCGTGGTGATTTTCGGCCTTGGACCGATCGGCATGTTCAGTGCCGTGATCGCGCTGATGCACGGCGCAAAGCACATCACGGCCGTCGAGGTCAGCGAAACCCGCATCAAACTCGCCAGGGAAATCGGCGTTCATGATGTGATCGCTGCCAAGCCGGCGCGCACGCCCGAAGAGCGTGCAGCTGAGCGTGAGCGTGTCCAGGGGCTAGTGCGCGATGCAGCGGGCGAAGACGGACCGGATGTCGCGCTGGAAATGTCCGGCCACCCGGACGCCATAACGAATGCCGTGAAGTCCGTGCGCCGAGGCGGCAAAGTTGTCGCGTTCGGCCTGACCAAGGACAGCGCCTACACGTTCGACGACTACAGCAAGGACGTGATTTTCAACGGCATCACGATCCAGGGCATCATTGGGCGGCGCATCTATGACACCTGGTACAAGGTGCGCGACCTGGTGCGCATGCCCGAGGCCCAGGCCAAGCTGCGCAAAGTGATCACCGAGGTGCTGCCCTACACCGAGTTCCGCGGCGGCATCGAACGCATGTTGCGCGGCGAAACCGGCAAGATCGTGCTCCAGTTCTGAGTGGCCGCTAACTGGTTGAAGAAATGCGTCCGGCGAGAGCCTAGAACCTCGACGCGCCACCCCCTATAACACCCCGCTACGCCTGATGGGGATTGACTTGCGTTTTGCATTGCTGTGCATTCTTGGCCTTGCGGCACCGTTGCTGTTTGCGCAACGCGTGCCCGACGGCGCCGAGGGCAAACGCATCAGCTCGATCGAGCTGTTCGTCAAATCCGAGGGCAAGGTCTTTGAGCGCGCACCGGACAGTGCTTCCCGCCAACTGATCTTCGGCGCAATGCGCACCGCGCAAGGCAAGCAGTTCGACAGCAAGGCCCTGAAGCAGGATATCGACTACCTGACCGACACCAGCCACATGTTCCGCAGTGTCGATTGGGAAGTCAGCTACGACTCAGAGGCCGAAACCACAGGCGTGAAGCTGGTTTTCACACAGCCTCTGATCTGGCGCATACGCGTGGTTGCACCGATTCGCGGCAAGTGGTCTGAAGACGGCGTCACTGACTTCTGGCGCGCGCGAAACCAGATGGACAGCGCCGAAGGCTCAGAATTCAGCATCCGCCGCATGGATGCCGACGTGCAGCGCATGTACGACACCGGCGGCTTCCTGGACATTCGCTGCGAGTACAAGTTCACCAAGGAAGGCGTCGACCTGCTGTTCCGGGTCATCCAGAACCAGCCGCTCGAGATTCTTCAATTCTCAGGCGTCTACCAGGCGGGTTTCCAGTCTTCATTGAAAGACGTCATTGCGGGTATCAAGCCGATCCGCGACCTGCCCCAAGACCCACCGGAAGGCACGCTGGTCAGCCCGCGCTACTTTCCGAAAAGGGCGTTCGACGGCGACATCGTCACCGATGCCAACCCGGCCAACATCCTTGGCGCAAGCGAGCAGATTACCGGCTACTACCGCGTGAACGGCTTTGCCTTCACGACGGTAAAGGCCCGCCTGATCAGCCTGCCCACGGTCTACGATCCGAAGGTCCTGCTCGAGAATTACGGCGCGCTGCGCGACAACGTGCTGGATACCTGCAAGGGTCTGATCAACGACGGCTACGGTGGAAAGCTCGTGCTCGTGTTCGACGTGTACGAAGGGCCCCAGTGGCTGGTCGGCGACATCCAGTTCTCCGGGCTCGACGGCGTCAAGTCGCTCGACAACGGTGCGCTCAGTGGCTCGCGCGTGAGCGGCCTGTTCGGGCCCGTGCTCGCATTCTGGTACCACTTCCTGTCCAGCAGCGCGACCGAGCGCGCCGCTGCGCTCGGTGAGGAGATGCGTACGAAGGAAGGCTCCCCGTACGTCGAGGCCGATGTCGTTCGCGACGCCGAAACTCTGCAAAGCTATTTCCGGGCACGCGGCTGGCTGGATGCCCGGGTCTCGTTCTCGAATTTCCAGCTGAATGAAACCCGCAACCGCATCAACGTGGACTTCCACGTAGACACAGGCTCGCCCTACGCCGTGACCAACGTGCGCATCGAGTATGAAACTCGCGCCCCCCGCGTGCCCAAGGGGGCCGAGCCCAAAGACTTCGACAAGCCGGCCGCCGACTGGGACGAAATGCTCGAGTGGCTGGGCATGGATGATGTCGAGGCGCTCAGCGCCCAGCTGGCCGTCGAGCGTTTCGGTACCGACTACATGACCGGCAAATACGACGCCGCCAACGGACACTGGTTCGCGTCATACGACCTCACTGAGCCAGTACCCTTCGACGAATACGCAATCTCCGGCGATCCCAAGGCTTTTGGCGACGAAGGCTACACAGGACGCATCCGCACGCTCCTGGCTGACAAGGGCTACTCCAACATCGAGATCGAGTTCATCCGCGTGGAAACGCGCAAGGACTACGTTGAAACGGAATGGGAATCACCCTGGCCCGTGCGCCGGACCGAGCTGATCATCCGCCTCCAGCAGGGCTACAAGAGCATCGTCGGCAACGTCACCGTGCGCGGCAACGAATCCACGCGCGACGACGTCATCCGTCGCTATGTAAGCCTCTTTCCGGGCGACACTTACGACAGCAACCAAAAGCGCCTGTCCGACCTGCGCCTGCGACGCACGCAGTGGTTTGAACAGGCCGCGCCCGGCCAGGGCGTTGTCAGCCGCACTACGCCGAGGCTGGTCGTCACGGAAGACGGCGTCATTGAATACACCGACATCGACTATGACCTGGTGGAAGGCCGTACCAATCGCTTCAACTTCTCGGCCGGTTTCAATTCATCGACGGGCTTTACGGCAACGGTCGACCTGACTTTGCTCAACTTCGACATCTCCGCATTGTTCAACTGGATCTGGGGTGACTGGACAGGATTCACCGGTGCCGGCCAGAGCCTGACATTCACCGCCCAGCCTCCGCTTGACCGGCAGCAGGTCTACCGCGTGAGCTTTGACGAGCCCTGGCTGTTCGGCTACCCGGTGTCAGGCGGCGTGTCGGCCGGCTACGAAACCCTCGACCGCGGTGACTACACCCGCGGCCGTATCGGGATCGACCCCTATGTGGGCTGGAGAGTGTTCCAGGACGTCTCGTGGCGCTTCGGCTACAGCTACGAAATCATCACGATCTCGGACATCGCCAGCAACGCGCCGCAGGAGATCAAGGACGACCGGGGCCAGTCGATCCTCAGCACGCTGTGGACGGAAATCCACTGGACCACCACCGACAACCCGTCTTTCCCGACCACGGGCTGGGACCTCAGCTATCGCTACGAATACACCGGCGGGCTGTTGCTGGGCGGGACGCTCGACATGTGGCACATGCGCGCAAACGCCAGCCTGTACGTTCCGCTCGCTGAGCTGGACAGCATCCGTACGCTGGTGCTGGCCTTCAACGCCACGGCCGCGTGGCAGGACGTGCATACGGACACCACGGCCATTCCGTTCAGCCAGCGGCTGTTCCTCGGTGGCAACAATGTCAACGGGCGCGGCACGTTGCGCGGTTTCCGTTATGCCGGCGTCGGCCCGAGCCGCGACGACATCGCCATCGGCGGCAATTTCATGGTGACCGCATTTGCCGAGCTGCGCGTCCCGATCTTCCCGGGCAACCTGTGGGCGGTGGCATTCATTGATGCCGGCGAATTGTCGCCGACGCTGAACACCTTCGATGGCAAGGGCTTTACGGTTTCCGGTGGCTTCGGTCTGCGGCTGCTGCTGCCGATCCTGCCGGTGCCATTCGCGCTGGACTTCGGTTTCCCGATCATCAACCAGCCCGGCAACCGCGAAGAAGTCATCAGCATCAACCTCGGCTTCGGCTTCTAGGGCAATCCGGTTTGCGTGCACTAATTGCGAACGCCTTCACCAAGGCATTCACAGTTGACGTGGCTTGGCCGTTGGCCCTACCATCCTTGCGGGACCTTGAGTTACCGGAGAGATGGATATGAAGCCAGTTGCATATGTAGCGCTCGTCTTGATCGCATGCTCGGCGGGTTTCGTCGGCAGTGTGATGCATGATTCCTTCAGCGCGTCTGGCGTGGCCGAGCAGGTGAATGCCGCCCCGCCGCGCGCGACAGTGCCGATCCGCATCGCGCTGGTCAACCTCGAGGAAGCCTCGCGCCAGTCCAAGGTTTTCAAGAAGCTAAAGCTCGACTGGGATGACGCCCAGAAAGAGCTGAAAGCGCAGGCCGAGAAGTACCAGCAGGCCTATGAGAAGAAATATCAGGACATCCAGCGTGCTCGCATGGCCGGCAGCGATGAGGACGAAATCCTCACCATGCGCGTCGAATTTCAGGCGCTTGAGCAGACCATGAAGGCCGCCGAGGAAGAGGGCAAGAAGTACCTCTCGGCCTTGCTGTCGCAGTTCCAGAAGGAAGTGCTGGTCGTGGTGATGGATGAGATCGACAAGTTCTGCAAGATCGAAGGCTACGACCTCGTGCTCCAGGACTACACCGTCGAGAACGAGGACGCCGACTTCTTCTCCGGCGGCGCCTACGCGCAGTCACTCATGAGCAAGCCGGTACTGATGGCACCCGGCATGGACAAGAAGGCCAATTCCTACGTCATCGACATCACCCAGGCAATCGTCGACAAGGTCAAATAAGTCGTGCATCCCACACCAGAGGAATTCCACAGCCTGCTGCGCCGTCGGCGCAGCAGGCGTTTTTTTACCGATCAGCCCATTGAGCCCGAACGACTTGAGCGCGCATTGACGGCCGCCATGCGCGCACCCAGCGGCGCCAACACCCAGCCCTGGGAATACGTGCTGATTGAGCGCGGCCCGATCCGTGACAAGGTCCGCGAGCTGTGCGAGAAAGCCGACGTCAAGTTCCATGATGCCAGCCCGGACTGGCTGAAGCAGTTTTTCGCGGACCATGAAATCACGCCCGTCAAGGAATTCGCTGACACGGCGCCCTACCTCGTGGCCGTCTTCGGCCGCCGTGACTTGCCGTTCTGGCTGCAGTCCGTCTGGCTCAGCGTGGCGAACTTCATCACGGCGCTCGAGCTCGAGGGCATTCACTCACTGACCTACACGCCCAGCCTGACAAGAGAATTCAACAGGCTGCTCGGTGTCGACGAAAACTGGAGCTGCCAGGCCGTGCTGCCCATCGGTCACGGCGTGCCAGGCGAAGAGCTCAAGCCACGCCCGCGCAAAGGCCCGGCCGACAAAGTGCACGTGGTCGACGGCGAAGGCAAACTCAGGCCATACCCCGCGCAATTGCCATTCGAGCCTTGATGCTCACCACAAACGGCGCGCGGAAGGCCCAACGCATTCCCTGTGTCCTCTGTGAACTCTGTGGTAAAAAACGGGCATGGCCCTGACCTTCACAACCGCAGGTGAATCGCACGGCCCCGCCGTGGTAGCCTCGCTATTTGGATTGCCGTTCGGGCACGCGCTGGATCTCGACTGGATCAACAGCCAGCTCAAGCGACGCCAGGGCGGCTACGGGCGCGGCGGACGACAGAACGTCGAGCGCGACGAAGTGACCGTTCTCAGCGGGCTGCGCCGGGGCACGACAATCGGCAGCCCGCTGACGCTCGTGATCCACAACAGGGACTCTCGCCTCGACAAGGCGCCCGACCTGCCCAACGTTCGTCCCGGCCACGTGGACCTAGCGGGTGTGCTCAAGATCGGCAGCAAGAACGCGCGTGACGTGCTGGAACGCGCCAGCGCGCGCGAAACCGCGGCGCGCGTGATGGCCGGTGCCGCGTGCCAGAGCCTGCTGCGTGAATTCGGCATCGAGATTGTCGCGCACGTGCTCAGCATCGGCGAAGTCGCCTCTGACACACCGCTTGGCAAGGGCTACACCCGGATCTTCCACGGGCCGGCAGACGCCCGCACTGCGCGCGACGCAGCCGAATTCGGCACGATCGACCGAGGCCACGATGCCGCACTGAAACAGGCGATCGACGATGCCAAAGCTGCCGGTGACACCCTCGGCGGCACGATCGAAGTCGTAGCGCTGAACCTTCCACCCGGCCTCGGCAGTCACAACCAGTGGGACAGCAAGCTCGACGGGCGTCTGGGCCAGGCACTCATGAGCATCCAGGCCATGAAGGCCGTCGAGATCGGCCTCGGTGCTGAAGCAGCAAAACGCCACGGCAGCAAGGTTCATGACTCCGTGCTGCCGATGCCGCCCGCCGCCGGCCGCAGCCCGTACACCCGCGGAAGCAACAACGCGGGCGGGCTAGAAGGCGGCGTCACGAACGGTGAGCCACTGGTTTGCCGCGTGCACATGAAGCCGATCAGCACCCTGATGAGCCCGCTGGACACCGTTGACGTGTCAACTGGAAAGCCGACCAAGGCCAGCACTGAGCGCAGCGACACTTGCGCCGTCCCGGCCGCTGCCATCGTTGCGGAGTGTGCCGTCGCCATCGTGCTGGCCACGGCGCTGCTGGAAAAGACCGGGGGCGACAGCGTGGCCGAGGCAAGGCGCAACCTGGATGCCTACCTGGCTTCCCTGCGCGCGCCCGGAGCCGGCGAATGATGTCGCGCCTCGACATCTCGATCCTGCGCGACGTGATGTTCACGGCCCTCGTTTGCGTGCTGGGCCTGACGTTCATTTTTACCGCGCTCAGTCTGTACCAGATCGTCAATCGTTTCGAGGTCACCCCGCACTTCGGCACGCTGATGTCGTTCGCGCCCTCTCTGTGGGTCAGCCTGCTGCCGATGACCATGCCCATGAGCGCACTGTTCGCGGCGACACTTGTATTCGGCCGCATGCGCTCCGAGCGCGAATTGCTGTTGCTGGCTGCATCGGGGATTTCGCCCTGGCGCCCGTTCCTGATGCTGCTGCCGATCGGGATCCTGACCGCCGCGGTCTCATGGCTCGGCGTATCGGTGTTCGGCCCGGACGCCTATGCTGAGCGCCATTCGCTGCAGCGACAGGCGCTCGCCGACTTCATCGAGAATCCACCGCAAGGCCCGCGCGAGCTGCACTTTCCCGGCAAGAGCGGCGCCGAGCCAAGCATCGATATCAGCTACGCCGAGATCGAAGGCGTCGCCTACAAGGACCTGCGCATTCTCGTCTATAATGACCTCGGGCTGCTTGCGACACTGAGCGCCGACCAGGCAAGTCTCAGCTATCAGCGCCACAGTGGCACGATGGTTCTCACGCGTTGCTATTCGCCACGGCTGATCGAGTTCGAGCCAAGCTCGCAACTCGATGCATGGGACGACGACAAGAGCGGCGATGTCTCGACCGACGAATTCGCCGCACACAGCATCGATTCACGCCCGGAAAAGGAATTCGCCCACCTGGACCGCAACGCCGACGGGCGCCTGGATCGCGACGAAGTCCCCGCTGCGGGTCGGCCGGCCGGCACCCCCCTGGTGGCCGACAAGATCAACGAGCTGCGCGTGCCCTTCACCTTCGGAAGTGAGGAAGAGCCGAACGCACCCAAGGCCATGGGCACCAGCCGGTTGATTGAGGACATTCGCAAGGACATCGAGGCACGCACCAAACAGCGTGGCGCCGCCGCCGAGCTTGTCCGGCGCACCGGCCTCTCGGCCGCGGGCCTGCTGTTGCCCCTGCTGGGTGCCTTGCTGGCGTCATTGATCAATCACCCGAACCGCTTGTTTGCGATCGGGGTCGGCGTGATCCCCAGCGCGCTCGGCTACTACCCGCTGATGACCGCCGCAACGACCCTGGCCGAAAACGGCCAACTGGCCCCCACCACGGCCATGCTGATCGCGCCGGTCGTGACGGCCGCAGCCTGCACAGCAATTGTGTTCGGAATGATCCGCGGACGCTGGGTGTAGTCAGACGCCTTCCCAGCGCGCACCCTTCTTGCGAAGCAGCCCCTGCATGCGGCGCGTGCTCCTGATGCCGGATTGCAGGGTTTCATCGTCGGGCGCGTAGTAGCCAAGCGCCCGATCAACCACTGCCCGGTAGTCGTCCGGCTCAACAAAGTTTTCCAGGTAGCGTCGCACGTCCCTTGCCCGGCGTAGATGTCCGACACGGCGCTGCATCACTGTCTCAAGGTCCACGAGCCGCAACTCGCAGTTTCCCCGCTCAAGGCAGGTTTCGTCCGCCGGCGTAACCAGCAGGTTGCCGGCGTGGTAGTCACGATGCTCGAACCCCGCATCATGGATACGACGCATCAGGCGCATGCCATCTGCAAACAACCGCTCGATGACTGCATGCTGGGGCGAACGCCGACTCGGCTGGAGGTCTTCCTTCAACTGGCGCAGCGTGCGCCCGTTCTCGACGTAGCGACTGATCGTCCAGACCGCGCGCGGCGCATCGGCCAGACTGACGGTTCCGTGGTCTTCGACCTCACAGACCGAAATGCCCGCCTCAACCAGCGCACGGGACATGTTCACCGCCCGTCGCGCCGGGTTCCAGCCAACGAGGCGCGCCCAGCGCTTCTTCCAATCCGCGCGGCAGCCGATAAATTTGAAGACCTTGAGCTCGCCATGGTGGCGAATCAGTGCCAGCCCGCCACGACGAGAGACCTGGAAGATGTCCAGGAAGTCATCGTGCCCCAGTACCTTTTGCGAGGCGCGTTTCAGGGCCTCAAGCTTTGCGCCGCTGAGCGGGCGTGCCGGGGCAGAAACGGATTCCTCGGTAGTGGCCGGAGCTTCAGTGATCGAAGGTTGCATTTCGGAATCAGGCGTCCGCAAGTACCGTGAAGAAACTGTAAGTGTATTCGCCACCGGCATCAATGCACCGCTAAACTCCACACCGCTAAACTCCGCCAAGTGGGCAGCATGAAGCGATTTGACCGCTACTTCCTGAGTGTCTTCATCCAGAGCCTGGTGCTGGTGCTGGCGTTGTTCACGACGGTGTTCCTCGTTGTGGACGTTCTGCTGAACCTCGACAAAATCCAGAACTTCCCGGATGTCGCGAAGGGAACAACGCTGTTCTATGCGTTCAACCTTCCCCCGATCCTGTACCTGCTGTATCCGTTCATCGTGATCGCCGCGGGAATGTTCTCTGTGGCACGGCTGATCCGCTCGCGTGAGTTGCTGCTGCTTGAAGCCGCCGGCGTAGGCCGCAAACGCGCGCTGGCCGCGATCATGATTCCGGCGCTGCTGCTGGGCGTGATCGGGCTCGGGTTGCGCCAGTGGGCATTGCCCGACCTGGCCGACGCCGCCCGCGAGTCACCCTACGGCGCCTTTGAATTTCGCAAAGGCAAGCGCATCAGCGTGCGCGACGACGAGGGCAATGTCTGGTTCGTGCGCAAGTACAACCTCGATACGCGCACGATTGAGGATGTCCGAATCCTCGACAAATCGGCGCAACGGGTGATCGTGGCTGATGAGTTGCATTGGGTGGAGGACAGCGCCGCCTGGTGGTCCTCCGGCAAGTCCAAGGTCTACAACCTTGCTGACCTGACCTCTGTGGACGGCGCCGAGCAGGGCTCCCCCACCGTGTTCGACGGCGCGCTGCCGTTCGGCCACATCTACCCGGCCGATTTTGCCCGCCGCCGCCGCAGTTACACCGACCGGCCGTTGACACAACTCCTGACCGAGAACATAGCCAGCCCGCGTGACAACGACCTCGGCGTCGCGCTCTGGCACGAGCTGTGGCACCCGTTTGTGGGCTTTATCCTGCTGAGTTGCGGCGTTGGGCTGATCCTGTCACGCCGCGGGCTGAAGGCATTCACGGCCGGCAGCCTCGCCATCCTGTGCGTAGTCGGCTACCAGATCCTGCAGTTCTGGTTCGAGACACTGGGCCAGGCGGGCGCGTTCCCGCCCTTCGTCGCCGCAAGCATCACGCCGCTGCTGTTCTGTGGATTTGCGGGATTCGTGTACGCGAGGACATGATGCCGGCTTTCCCCTACTGGCCCATTGGCGTGATGCCCAACGACTCATACTTGGCCGGTCACTACGACTGGTACACATCCGTCCTTGATGGCATGGGCGAAGCCCCAATCGGCAGCGCGGAGACCAACCCGGACGCCGATGTCGTTGTTCGATATTCACACTTCCCGAGCTTTTCAAGCGCAAAAGTGATTCGGGCGTGCTTTGTCGACGGCGCCTCGCATGCGACGCTCAAAGCCAGCTCGGGCGATGCAGGAGGCTTGGAAGGACTTGGTCTGGCCGACTGGTTTGAAACTGAGCTTAGCGATGAGCTGTGGCATGAAATCGCAGCCTGGATCGACGACCCGGATCTTTGGACTCCAGTCACCGAGCACGAATTCACAACATTTGATGGCGACTCCTGGCTTGCAGAACAACGAAGGCAGGACGGAACCGTACTGGCTGCCGCACTCCACGATCCACTGAACGAGCCGTGGATTGCCTTCGCGAGTTGGTTTCGCCAGTGCTATGCAAAGCTCCTCTCACTCACCTGAGCCGTGCTGACTGGCGACTTTGCGTTCTCTACTACTGCTGAACTACTCGTGGTGCTTGCTTCTTGCCTGCTCCGGTACTTCGGGATGTATACGTCACCAAACTTGAAACGGCGCGGTTGCCCGCGCCGTTCGTTTGGTGTTCCAGTTTTGGCTAGATCTTGCCGGCGCGCTTGCGCTTCTGGCGCAGGGCCTCGCGCTGCTTGCGGCGGCGCTCAAGTACGGTGCGCGGCGCGCCCTGGTTCTTTACCTTGCGCTCATCGCTGACGCTCAGCTTCTTGCGACCCTTGCGGCGGCGGCGCGCAAGCACCTTACGGCCGTCGGCCGTGGCCATGCGCTCGCGGAAACCGTGGGTGCGGTTGCGTTTGACGTTGGACCTGCGAACTCGCTTCTTCATGGCTTTGCCTGTTCAATACGCCCCTCAAGCGGGCGGGCGGAGAAAAGTAGTGGCCTTCTGGCATAGTGTCAAGGCCCCGGTAGGGGCTGGCTCATTTTTAGCGACAGGGCCCTGCGGAACCCAGAACGGCAGACGGGGAGAAAAAGGTGCCTGACCCTTTGTTGTGAATCCCACGCCCGTTCCATAGCATGTGCCGGCCATGAGTGAAGAGCCCAAAACCGAAGCGCCCCTGAACCCGGACTTCCTGGCCATGCTGGTCTGTCCGGAGAGCCACAAACCGCTTGTCCAGAAGGGCAACCGCCTGCTGTGCAAGGAATCGGGCAAGGCCTATCGCATCGAAGACGGCATACCCATCCTGCTGATCGACGAAGCCGAGCGAATTAGCGACGCCGAGCTGGCGGAGCTGTAAAGCGCGAGCCGCGCCCCCCAAACACGCCCCTCGGCGACCTCGTTGTAACCCATCACCAACAAGCTAAACAGGCAAACCGCGCCGGCGGCAAACCGGTGCGTACACGAGGAATGCGATGAGTAACGAAGACGCTCTGAAAGAGGCCAAGCAACGCTACAAGGCCACTGTCCACCTGCCCCAGACCGACTTTCCCATGAAGGCCGGGCTGCAGGAGCGCGAACCCGCGCTGCAGAAGAAATGGGCCGAGGAAGACCTGTACGGCAAGATCCGCGCCGCCCGCAAGGGCGCAAAGCCCTGGGTGCTGCACGACGGCCCGCCCTATGCCAACGGCGACGCCCACACCGGCACCGGCATGAACAAGAGTTTGAAGGACATGGTCGTCAAGTTCCGCACCATGCAGGGCTTTGACAGCCCCTACGTGCCGGGCTGGGACTGCCACGGGCTGCCGATCGAGCACAAGGTACTTCAGGAGATGGGCGGCAAGCTGCCCGAGGGCACAACCGCGCTGCAGATGCGCGAGCGCTGCCTTGAATACGCCACCAAGTACATCGACATCCAGCGCAAGCAGTTCCAGGCAACCGGCACGCTCGGCCGCTGGGATGAGCCGTACCTTACGACCAACCCCAGTTACGAAGCCAACGTGTTGCAGGTCTTCCGCGACCTGTTCACCAAAGGCTACATCACCCGCGCCCAGCGCAGCGTGCACTGGAGTTGGGCGGCCCAAAGCGCGCTGGCCGAGGCCGAGCTTGAGTACGAAGACCGGCAGGACACCAGCATCTACCTGCGCATGATGGCGCAGGGGCAGGTGGCCGGCGTGGATGACGTCGCACTGCTGATCTGGACGACGACGCCCTGGACCATGCCCGCCAACCTGGCCATCGCAGCCGCCAAAGACGCCGAGTACGCAATCGTCGAATACACGCGCAACGGCAACACCGAGCGCATGGTCGTGGCCGAAGAACTGCGTGAGGCGGTTGTCGACAAGTCCGGCCTGGCCGACGTAAAGGTGCTGAAGCACTTGCGCGGCGCGGAGCTTGAAGGCGTCGACTACGCGCACCCGCTGTGGGGTACGACCTGCCCGGTGGTGTTCGCCGACTACGTCACGCTGGAAGACGGCACCGGCCTGGTACACACCGCGCCCGGCCACGGCAAAGAGGACTTCGAGACGGGCAAAAACCACAACTGGTTCAACGTCGATCGCCCGGTTTGCCCGGTGTCCGAGAACGGGACGTACTACACCGGCGAGCGCCTGCGCGAAGAGCTCAACCTGCCGAAGGACTACCAGGACGACAGCGGCTGGCTCGCGTTCATCGACGGCAAGCACATCATGAAGGCCAACGACGCGATCGTGGAACGCCTGCGCGAGCAAGGATTGCTGCTGCACAGCGAGAAATTCACCCACAGCTACCCGCATTGCTGGCGCACGCACACGCCGGTGATCTTCCGCGCGACGGAGCAGTGGTTCGTCAACGTCGACCACGTCGAAGCGGGTCAGACCAAGCCCTTGCGCCAGCGCATCCTCGATGAGATCAAGCTGTGCAAGTGGTACCCCTCATGGGGCGAAAAACGCATCAGCGCGATGCTCGAGAACCGGCCTGACTGGTGCATCTCGCGCCAGCGCTACTGGGGCATCCCGATCCCGGCCTTCATGGATGAAGGGTCGGGCAAGGTCTGCATGTCGCAGGCCACGGTCGATCGCGTGATCTCACTGGTGGCCGAGCACGGCAGCAACGTCTGGTACGACGACGCAAACTGGCCCGTCGAAAAGTTGCTGCCGGACGAAGTGCGCCCGGACGAGTTCAAGGGTCGCAAGCTGAAGAAGATGGAAGACATCTTCGACGTCTGGTTTGAAAGCGGCTCAAGCTTCCAGGCCGTGATGCGCACCGATGCCGACCTGAAAGACAAGGCGTTGGTCGAGGGCAACCGGACAACGCACTCCGGCATGTACCTCGAGGGCGACGACCAGCACCGCGGCTGGTTCCAGGTGTCGCTGATCCTGAGCGTCGCAACCACCGGGGTGGCACCCTTCCGTGACTGCCTGACCTGCGCCTTTGTCGTGGATGAAAAGGGCGAGAAGGGCAGCAAGAGCAAAGGCAACATGTGGCCGATCGACCAGGGCTGCCGCGACCTCGGCGCGGACCTGGTGCGGCTGTATTTTGCCAGCATCGACACGTCAAGCCCGGTGCCGGTCACCTATGACCTGATCCGCGGCGCCGGCGACAGCTACCGCAAGCTGCGCAACACCTGGCGCACGCTGGTGGCGAACCTGTTTGACTTTGACCCGGCGCAAGATGCCGTCGCGGCCGACAAGCTGTCGCAGCTCGACCGGTGGGCGCTCAGCCGCACGGCCCAGCTGGTTGAGGACGTCACCGCGTGTTTCGAGCGCTACGAGTTCCACCACGCCATGCGCGCGCTGGTGCAGTTCTGCACGGTCGAGCTGTCGTCGCAGTACATCGACGTCTGCAAGGACGATCTGTACTGCGAAGCGGCAACGGCGCCTCGACGCCGCGCAATCCAGACCGTGTACTGGCAGGTGGCAAACGTGATCGCGAAATTCATGGCGCCGGTCACCGTCCACACGGCCGAGGAAATGTGGCAGTACATGCCCAAGCCGGAAACCGAAAGCGTGCACCTGGCGCTGTGGCCAAAGGTGGAAGGACTGCTGGTCCGCAAGCCGGAGCTGGATAAGCGCTTCAAGCTGATGTTCCGCATGAAGGCCGAAAGCGACCGCGTACTCGACCGCCTGCGCAAGGAAAAGGTGATCGGCAAAGGCTACGACGCCAACGTTACGCTCGGGCTTGGCACGGACCTGATGAAGGAGCTGGCCAACTATGGCACGCCTGAGCAGTTACAGGCAGAGCTGCCGGGCCTGCTCAACGTCAGCAAGGTTGCGCTGGATGCCGCCAGCGACCACGCAGCGCTGCAGGAGTTTGAGCCGGCCACCGACGTGCAGGGCCTGTGGGTCAAGGTCGAAGCCAGCGCTGAGCAGGCCTGCGTGCGCTGCTTCCGGCGTACGGGCGATGTCGGCAGCGTGAAAGAGCACGAGTTCCTGTGCACGCGCTGCGCGGGCGTGGTTGGCTAGGAACTTTGGAGCCCGAAGCGTAAGCAAAGGGGCACGCGCCTCAGGCGCGGAATTCGCCGCTCACGCGGGGTGCCCCTTTGCTTACGCTTCGGGCTCCGGTCAATTGCTTTTCCCCAAACCGGCCAGTTCTGGACTCTGCGCGCCGGTGGTGTATCTTTTGGGGGCAGCGTTCGAGGAGCCAGATGCCTGACCGTGCGAAAATCCGCGCCGTAATCCTGATCTCAGGCTCCGGCACCACAATGGAAAACCTGCTGGAGCGAGCATCCGACGGCAGTTGCCACATGGAATGCGTCGGCGTCATTTCCAGCAAGGAAGGCGTCGCGGGCATCGCGCGGGCCCAGAAGTTCGGCGTGCCGGTCCAGGTCGTCGCGCGCAAGGACTACCTCGATGCGCAGGCATTCTCGCGCCAGGTGTTCAAGATGGTCAACGCCGTGCAGCCCGACGTAGTGCTGCTGGCGGGCTTCCTGAGCTACCTGCACCTGCCAGAGCGCTACAAGGGCAAAGTGCTGAACATTCACCCCAGCCTGCTGCCGAAATTCGGCGGCAAGGGCATGTACGGCATCAAGGTCCACACGGCCGTGCTGAAGGCTGACGAGAAGGAAACCGGCTGCACGGTCCACTACGTCGACGAAGAGTACGACCACGGCCCGATCATCCTGCAGCGCAAGGTAGCGGTTGAAGACGGCGACACGCCCGAAACGCTGATGGCCCGCGTGATGGAAGCCGAGCGACAGGCATACCCGGAGGCGGTGAATCTCTACGCCGAAAAGAGGCTGCTTCAGGTAGCCCAGTCGGTGCGCATTCTGCCCGTAAAACCGGCCAAAGCCGGCGCATCCAGCTAGCGCATTAGGCAGATCAGACCCGGCCTTTTCCCTATTTCGATGGAACCGCTTTGGACGTCCTTGCGTCCCAAGTCGGTATGCCAATTAACCTTTGAGGGCCTCGCAATGATTACTCGTAAACCCTTCTATGCACTCATGTTAGCTGCGGTTCTTTGCTCGGGTGCCTTGGCGTCTCAGGGCATTGTGATTGATCGGCGAGTGCGTCCGATGCCTCAACCGCGCCCTCAGCCGCAATATATTCAGATTAAATCACATGCCATCGAAACGGTGATTGAGGGTCAGACAGCAACCACCACGGTCACCCAGACCTTCTACAACCCGAACAACTGGCAACTCGAAGGCAACTACATCTTCCCACTGCCCGAAGAGGCAGCCATCAGCGACTTCCAGATGACCATGGAAGGCAAGATGGTCAAAGGTGAGTTGCTGGACGCCGACAAGGCCCGCCAGATCTACCGCGACACCGTGCGCCAGATGATCGACCCGGGCTTGCTCGAGTACGCCGGGCGCGGACTGTTCCAGGCCAGCGTCTTCCCGATCCTGCCCTGCCAGGACCTCGTCATCAAATTCACCTACAGTGAGCTGCTGCCCTACGACAGCGGCCTCGTGAAGTTCCGCTACCCGCTCCGCACGCAGAGCTTCTGCGACCTGCCGGTCGGCAGCGTCAGTGTCAAGGTAACGATCAAGGGTGAGCAGAACCTGCGAACCATCTACTCCCCCACCCACAGTGCCGAGATCATCCGCAAGGGTGACAAGGAAGCCGTGATCGGGGTCGAGCAGAAAGAGGCCCAGCCCGACACCGACTTCGAAATCTTCTACGGCTACGCCGAAGATGCGGTTTCGGCCAACGTGCTCAGCTACCGCGAAGGCGACAAGGCCGGCTACTTTCTCGCGCTGCTGACGCCGAAGGTGAAGCTCGCGACGGATGAGATTCTGCCCAAGGACGTGATCGTAGTGCTGGATACATCCGGCAGCATGGACGAAGACGGCAAGATCGACCAGGCCCGCAAGGCGCTGGCTTTCATGGTCAACAAGCTCAACGAGAAGGACCGCTTCGCGATGGTCACGTTCTCGACTGAAGCGCGCAAGATGCACGACCGGCTGACCGATGCCACCAAGGACGCCAAGGCCGACGCGATCGCCAAGATCGAGAAGCTGGAAGCAACGGGCGGCACGAACCTGGAGCAGGCGATTCGCTTCGCCTATGAGCTGGCCAAGTCCGCACCCGAGGACGGCAAGGTCACACGCCCCTGCTACGTCATCCTGCTCAGCGACGGCGTTCCGACCATGGGGGAAACCACCGACGTGAAGGCACTCGCCAAGATCGCCAAGGATAACCGCGCCGAAAACGTGCGCGTGTTCCCGTTCGGCGTGGGCAACGACGTCAACACCTGGCTGCTCGACACGCTGGCCGAAGAGAACAAGGGCCAGCGCGAGTACGTGAAGCCCAAGGAAGACATGGAAGTGAAAGTCAGCAACTTCGCCAACAAGATCGCTTCGCCGGTGCTGGCCAACGTCAAGCTGAGCATCGACGGCGCCGAGCTTCACGACATGCACCCGCAGGTTCCCGGCGATGTGTTTGCCGGCACGCAACTTTCGGTCCTCGGGCGCTTCGACAAGCCGGGCAAGCACCAGCTGGTTCTCAGCGGCGATGTTGCCGGCCAGAAAGTCGCGTATGAATACACCATCAACCTGACTGAGAAAGACAGCGCCAAGGCCTACCTGCCCCGCATGTGGGCCGTGCGCCGTGTCGGCTACCTGATGGACCAGTTGAACATGAAGGGTTTCACGCAGGAGGTGAAGGACGAGATCGTCCGCCTTGGCACTCAGTTCGGCATTGTCACTCCGTACACCAGCTTCCTCGTAGTCGAAGACAACCCGCGTCGCATGCCGCGACCGGGCGCAGCCATGCCGGAAGATGAGAACCGCGGCGGCCGGGCAATCGGCGGCGGTGAAGGCGGCAAGGACTGGGGCAACAACGAGACGCCGAGGGCGCCCTCGGAGCAGAAGGGCGATGACGCGGTCAAGCGCAGCAAGTCCAACGCCGACCGCCGCGACGCACAGTCCGGTGCAGAGGCCGCGGAAGCCGAGAAGGACGCAACTGACTCCGTTGCAGAACGCGCCAAGAAGGCCGGGCTGCGCTCCCGCGCCGACGGCAAGCTCGCCAAGCTCAAGGGGCAGGGCTACAGCGACAAGGCCGCCGAAGAGGCAGCCAACGAGATCATCAAGACGATCGGCACCCGCAGCTTCGTCTGGAGCGACGGCATCTGGCTCGAGAGCGACCTGACCAATGCCGAGCTGTTTGGTGCGGAAGTGGTCGAGTATCTCAGCGACCGCTATTTCGAAGTTGCCGAGGCTGAGACCAACGCAAAGATTCTGGCGCTGGGCAACGAGGTCATCTTCCGCAGCGGCAAGAAGACCATTCGCGTGGTCGACAAGACCGGCCAGGCGGAAGGCGCGAAGGACGAGAACAAGGAAGGCTAGACGCCAACTCTCAAGCTCAAGGACCCCCGGGGGCTATGCTCCGGGGGTCTTGCTTTTGGCGTTTTCGCGCTGCGCCCTTCATGTGCTACACTGCCCATCCCCCAAGGCACGCGGTGCCGGTAGCAGCAATTTTCAGCCGATGGGGCTGTGCGATTGCTGACGTACCGCTACACTGGGCCGTGCCGGAGGCTAGGTGTGAAGAGTTTCACACTCGATTGGAAGGGCTGGTGGCTGCTTCGACCGTCGATGTCTGACGTGCCGGAGTTGGCCCCGAAGTGCTGCGTCTACGCAGTCATGGGCGCCAAGCTCAAGAAAGTCGGTACGGGCATCGGCAGCAGCGGGCGTGAGCCGATCCTTTTCGGCGTCTACAAGGGTGATGAGCCAGTCCGCGAGCACCTGCAAAAACTGCTGAACATGTCGCTTGGCGTGTTCGCCGCCAAGCGGGCCAAGGAAATCAAGAAGCACGCGATCGTCTACGCGGCGGCCGTGCCCGACGACGCCGACCTGGCCGACCTGGCCGCGATACTCAGCCTGACCTACGCGGCCGTGCCGTTCGCGCCAAAGCATCACGCCATGCCCGCGCCGTACGACGGCGAAACGTTTCACATCAAGAACGAAGGCCGCAATCCCGGCCTGCCGCCCGAGATTTTTCATCGCGACAAGTCGGCTGACAGCGACAAGACCCACGACCCGGATGCCACGCACGACGGCGCGGCCGATGCTGCCATGGCCGCTGCGATCGCGGCCGAAGCTCAGGCTACGCGTCGTCTTACGCAGGAAGAAATGGACGCACGGGGCATCGCCACGGAAAAGGTCGCCAAGCCACAGGAGCATTTGGCGACCGAGAAACTCGATAAGCCGCCCAAGCTGATCGAGACGGCCAAGGTCGACAAGGACTCGATGCAAGGGCTTGCAACCGAGCGCGTACCCAAGCTGATCGAGACCACCAAGGTCGACAAGGACAAGCTGGACCAGGGCCTGGCCACCGAGCGCGTACCCAAACCGCCCGGAGCCAACGGCGAGGACCACAACACCGAGTTCGTCCCGAAGCCTGACAATGAGGACTCCGAAGAACCCACCATCCTCGATGAAGCGGGCAAGGAAGCTTCGTAAGGCCAAAGCCTCCTGACTTTCGTAAAGATTTCTCTAAAGCCGCAGCCGCATCGTGTCGATGACGGATACAGAGACGATCTAGCCTTTGCGAGAGATGACCATGAGCCACACGAAGCGTATTTCCAGAAAGACCCATACCAGCGTGCGGCTGAAGAAGGCCGAATCCGTCCCGACGCCGATCAACTCGGCGCCCGTGGAGCGCCCGAAGCGCCGCGTCCTGAGCCGCACCCAGCGAGTTCTGGCCGCGCGCGAGATGATCGGCTCGCGGGATTTCGACATGGACGCAGCCTTTGCGAAGGCCGTGACCAAGCTCATTGAGCGCGAGATCGACGGCTAATTCACTTTTGCTCCACTTCCCGTGGTAACCAGCGTGGCACTTGCTACGCTGACCGCGTGAATGCCTTGTACGGCCCGGTGGCCTGTTGCCCCAGCGCTGACAGGGAGAACTAGCAAGCGGCAGCCATGATTCCGCGACCGGACCTCGCACACGTTGCGAAGGCTCGACCTCAGGGTTGAGCAGAGGCCCGTCGCGGTTTTTGCATTTGCCGCGCGGAGATGAATCATGGGCAAGAACATCGTCCACGTAGTAGGCACGGGCACGATCGGCGAGCCGCTGATCGGCATGCTGACGCACTTCAAGGATGCGCTGGGCATCGACGAAGTCACGTTCAACAAGCGCACGCCGCTCAAGACCGACCGCAGCAAGGTCGTCGACCTGCTGCGCCGTGGCGCCAAGCTGGCGACCGGTAAAGACCAGATGTCCGGCTTCGAGAAGATGGACTGCAAGGCCGACTTCGAGACCGAAGAAGCCATCACACGGGCAAGTGTCGTCATCGACTGCACGCCCAGCGGAGCCGGGCTCGCGAACAAGGAGCAGTACTACCTCAAGGCCGCAGAAGCCGGCGGCAAGGGCTACATCGCGCAAGGCAGCGAGTTCGGCTTCGGCAAGATGTACGCGCGCGGCATCAACGACGACACGCTTTCGCCCGGTGAGGACAAGTTCATTCACGTGGTCAGCTGCAACACCCACAACCTTGCGGCGCTGATCAAGCTGTTCGGGATGAACGGCAAGGACACGCCGGAGAACCTCGTCAGCGCCGACTTCGTCTGCATGCGCCGCGCGAATGACGTAAGCCAGGACGAGGGCTACATCGCGAGCCCCGAGGCGGGCAAGCACAAGGATGAGCAGTTCGGCACCCACCACGCCCGCGACGCCTACCACCTGTACAAGACCAAGGGCTGGGATTTCAACCTGTTCAGCAGCGCCATCAAGATGCCCACGCAGTACATGCATATGCTGCGATTCCACATTCGCGTGAACGAGCCCACGACCGTCGAGAAGCTCATCAGCAACATCAAGGCCGACGACCGCCAGGCCATCACCTTCAAGAAGAGCGCGAACCAGGTGTTCAGCTTCGGGCGCGACCACGGATTCTTCGGGCGCATTCTCAACCAGACGGTGATCCCGCACGAGGCGCTGACGGTGATCGGCGGCAAGGACATCTACGGCTTCTGCTTCACCCCGCAGGACGGCAATAGCCTTCTGAGCAGCCTCAGCGCCGCCACCTGGCTGCTCGACCCCAAGGGATACGAGGAACGCATCCAGTGCCTCAAACCCTACTTCTTCACCGAGGTCTAGACCTCAATACTCATTCGCACGGCCGCCTTCGGGCGGCCGTGTTTTGTTGAATGCGTCTTGTGCAATAATTGCCTTTTTGCACAATCACCGCAGTCCCAATTACAAGGCTCGATCATGCATGAAATGAAACCCCTGCGGGTTCCGCTGCCGGTGGTGATTGCGTTTGCGATCATGGTGCTAGCTTGCGCCGATTCTCCGGACTATGGCGACGACACCTACACGGACACCTCCAGTTCCAGCTCGTCGGGCACCAGCACGAGCACCTACACCAGCAACACCTCGCCAAGCACTCCTGCCGCGCCCGCACAGCCGACGCTTCCGAGCTACGTGCCGGAACTGGATGCAAGCAAGACCCCCGACGCCGCGAAGACGGTTGACGTGTCAATACTCTACGGCGCACCCGTCAAGCCGACCGAGTCCGCACAGCAGTTCTGGGACAAGCTGCGAACCAAGTACAACTGCGACGCCGAAGGCAATCGCGGCGACGGCACCAACCCGTTCTTCCAGCCCGACTTCGAGTTCGGCAGCAAGGACAACACGGAAAAGCTGCTGCTCGTGGCCGAGCGCCGAACGGACTCATCACGGACATACGCACACGGGCTTGCGTTCCTCAGCTACGACAACAGCCGCCAGTACGAAACCTACAGCGTCGGCCAGGTCTGGAGCACAAGCGACAAGTACACGCTGGCAGTCGGCTATTTCCGCAACGGCCAGATGTATGGTCCTGTGGCCGTGAACTTCAAAGATTCGGCCCGCAACGGCAGCGACGCCAAGGTCCAGTACGTCGGCGAGTATTCCGGCGGCAAAGCCAACGGCGAGTTCCGCTGGTGGAACGAGAACGGATCGCTCTCTGAGCAGGTCTGGACCGTCGGTGGCGAACGCCACGGCACCAGCTACCGCTGGACCTCCACCCGCTCCTCGCAGTCCGAGTACGTGGGCGGCACCGCTTCCGGGCTTCGCCGCGAATGGGACACGTCCGGCCGGCTGGTCACCCGCGGCCAGTACTACAACGGAAGCTACTACGGCAAGACCGAGTACTGGACACCGGACGGCACTTACCCCTACATCACCTACTACTATGACTTCAGCGGCAACGGCTGCTGGAAAGCCTGCTACAACAAAGACGGGCATCTCGCCTACCAGGCCTGGACGTCAATCGGCTCGGAAAACGGACCGATCGTCATCTACACGGACGCCGGTGCCAAGCAATGGGAAGGCACGCGAACCTATGGCCTGAACAACGGAGTCTTCCGCCGCTTCACCACGGACGGCTGGTGCGATTTCGATACGGTCTATGCTGACGGTGTCCAGACCGGCGCGGTACGCTGGTACCACAAAAACGGCAAAGTCCGCGAAGAGGGCCAGTTCACCGCCGGACAGCGCGACGGCAAGTTCACACGCTACGACGAACAGGGCCGCAAGTCCGGTGAATATGGCTACTCCAATGGGAGTCTCGACGGGGACTCCATCACCTACGACGCGAACGGCAACGTTGTAACCCACGACATCTATGCAGGTGGCGCGTTCGTCCGCTCTGCGCTTGGACCGGTGTGGCCTGCCCCGACCGCCGTGCTGAATGACGCAGGCAGCGAAATCAAGCGCAAGTGGGGCCGCTGGCGCACCGTCACACAGGACGAGCCGCCGACCATGGAATACGGCACAACCATGGCCTGGTCGAAGGAACTGGGCGGCTGCGTGATGTTCGGCGGCCGGGTCGGATTCGGCGATGCAACCAAGCTGACCAACCAGACCTGGCTCCGAAAGGACGGCCAGTGGCAGCGCATCTTTGCGGACGGCGACGCCCCGCCTTCCCGCGATTACGCCTGCATGGCGTACGACAGCAAGCGCGGTGTGATCGTGCTCTTTGGTGGTCGCGACTCAGACGGAACGGCGCTTGGAGACACATGGGAGCTGTCGGCCAACGGCTGGAAATTCCGCACGTCGGCCACGCAACCGGGCGCGCGGGCGGCGGCAGGGTTGGCGTATGACACTTCGCGTGGTGTGTGCGTGCTGACCTGCGGCTTTGGTCCAGGTGCCGACAACAAGAACGAGACCAAGACGGAGACGTGGGAGTGGAATGGAACCGACTGGGCGAAAAACCCGACCACAACACCCGGGCCGGCCGTATACGGCGCGGCGGTCGCCTATGACGCTGAACGAAACCGGGTCGTGGTGAGTGGAGGCAGCGATGTTTCGTCACCCAAATACGACACCTGGACGTTTGACGGCAAGCGATGGACCAAGGCTTCCTTCAATACGTACTCGCCGAATTCCATGCACGGCATGATCTATGACCCGGAAAGCCGTAGTGTCGTTTTGCTGCACAATGCGAACACCGGCGTCGAATTGCAGCTCAAGGCGAGTTCGCCCTCGGGGGATCAATACTCATTCTGGAAGGACCTCCGGACTTCCGGATTCCCCTTGGGCCGGGCTGAATTCGCCTGCGCCTATGACGTTGGTACACACGAAATCGTGGTCTACGGTGGCGGCTACGTCAAAGACGGAACTCCCTTCGTGTTCCGCGAGACACTGCTGCTCACCGACGAAACGCCGGACGACGTGGCGAATGACCGCAAGGATTTCATCGAGAACCAGCTGGCAGCACCCGGCTGGACACACATTGCGAACGACGAGTTCTGCGAGAGCCCTGACAAGCAGTGGGCCATGACCCGCGACCCCAAGCGCGGCGTTACGGTCATGTTCGGCGGCATCGACGGACGTACGGCGATCAGCACCACTCGCGAGTTCAAGGACGGCGCCTGGACCGTCATCCCAACCAGCGATGCGCCTTCCGCAAGATTCAACTCCATGAGCTGGTATGACGCCGATCGCGGCAAAGTAATGCTCATGGGTGGAAGCTTCATGGACGGCGACAAGTTGGTGAGCCTGGACGACCTGTGGGAGTGGGACGGCCAGTCCTGGAACCGGCTTCGCGAGCACGTCCCCGGCGCGCCGTCGTCGGTTGGTTCATGGACCTACGACGAAAAGCGTGGGGTCTTGGTGGTCTTGTCCATCGAGACGGACGGCAGCAGCGGCCTGTATGAGTTCAACGGCACGACCTGGAAGAACACCGAAGCCGGAGAGCCTTCCGCCGAATACATCGACGGCAAACTCTCATGGGATCCCATCAAGCAGCAGGTTCTTTACGCCTACCCCTATGACCTCTACGGTTTCGATCCCTATGCCCTTGCCTGGTACTGGGACGGCAAGTACTGGGCCGAGCTCAAGTCCGGCATCGAGGGGCCCGACGACAGCCAGGGCTACCGCCTCTACCCGGACAGCAAGCGCAAGTTGATCTGGCAGGTTACGGCCTCTGCCATCCGCCGTTGCGACGGCACGACCTGGACGTCCTGGAAACGCCCAAGCGGGCTCGACACTTACAACGGGCGGCTCTGGATCGACGACGAAACCGGTCAGCTTTACTTCCACGGCGCTGTGCGCGATTTCGCGAACTTCCGGAACCACACCCTTGTGTTCGACCCGGCGCAAGGCGAAGAGATCAAGTAGCAAGGTTGCCAAAGAGCAGCCGGAGTATACCCCACCGTTGCGACATCAAATAAGCGAAGGGCCGGCTCGGGAGGGCCGGCCCTTCAATGTCGGGCAGCGCTGGGCACCACTGCCTGACTACTTTTTCGCGGGGCGCGAACCATTGACACAGTCAAAAGGTCCGCGCCCCTGCAGACTGACAGCGCTGGGCACCGCTGTCTGACTGCATTTTCTGTCGCGCGGTGTTACTCGCCGCCCTTGCTCACCGCATTCCCGTCACCCTCGTCGGCTCCGCCGAAGTTCTGGGTCCAGATCGTCTGCCAGCGGGCTGAGCCCAACACGCGCCAGCCCGGCGTCAGGATGTTGCGATGGTGGCCGGAGCTGTGGCACCACGAGTTATGGCTGCTGAGCGCCGTCGGCGTTCCGCTGTTCATGTGGATGTTCTCGCCACCACCGCCCGGGTAGCCCTCGTACTTCATGCGGTCGCCGGGGCCTTCGCCGCGCGGCTCGCCGGGGATCACGTGGGCGATCTGTCCGCCGTTGCTCTCGACGCAGTACTTGCTGTGGTGGTGCGCCGCCCAGTACAGCTTGTCGTTGATCTTCAACGCCTGGCGCGCAAACATGATGCGGTACTCGTTCGTGATCTTGACCTGCGCCCGTGACTCCGAGTCCGCGTGGCCTTCGCCCGTCGGGAATTCCTCGTTGTACGCCATCACCTTTACATTGATGTTGTAGAGGGCCTGCTTCTTCGTGTCGTCGCCCGTGTAGTTGCGAATGCTGAGTGCTTCATTGGCGATGTTGCCGATGTACTCGACCGTCTCTTCGGGCGTCTGCTTGAAGTAGTCCTGGTTCGGGTCGATCGTCGCCATGCGCGTGGCAATCGCGCGGATCTTCTCCATGATCGTCTCGAACTCGGGGTTTGTCTGGCCGGTGAACTTGGCCGGGTCGTTCCAGATTTCGCGAACGGCCGCGACGCGTTCATCCACGTCCGCCTGTACTTCGGCCTGGTTCGGGCCGTATGGATACGGGTACTTCTCGGTGTCCATGATCAGCTCAAGCGCGTACTCACGGCGGCGATCAAGCTCCGTCAACAGGCCGTCCATCTTTGTCTTGTCGCCGCTGAGCAGCCCAGTGGCCGCCTTGGCGCGGGCCATTTCCTTGTCGAGCACGCCCTGCAGAATCTCAATGGACGGCTTTACCGCACGCTCACCCATCTCGAGCAGCTCTTCGAACGCCTTCTCGGCATCTTCGGCCTTCTTCTTGTCCTTGTTGCCGACGCCCTTCTCAAACCGAGCCAGCACACCGCGGAGCCTGGTGTTGAAGATGCCGTTGTCTTTTTCTTCAGGCGTAACGAGCGCGCCGTCGTATTCGACAAAGCCGCCCGACGGGATCGAGATCTTGCGCTTGCTCGCGAGCAGGATGTCGATCGGCTCCTTCCAGTCGTTGCGATCCTTGAACAGCAGCAGCGCGCGGTGCGCGGCTTCATCCATCCAGCCGTTGTCGAAGCAGAAGATGATCAGGCCAAACCGGTCTTCGTCGACCAGGCCCGGCGTAACGTCATAGAGCGCAAGGCGGTCTTCCGCGTTCAGCTTCTCGAGTGTCGTCGAAGACGGCACCACCAGCTCTTCGCCGGTCTTCTTGTCCTTGTAGCTGTAGATGAACTTCAGGCGGCCGTTGCTGGCCCAACCCTCAATCTTGGCCTCGTTGCCGTGCCACACGAAATGCGTGCCCTTGAGTGTGCCGTCCTTGACGCGGGCGATCAGGCGGTCCTGCACTGCCTCGATCAGCTTCTGCTCACTGCGCACGCCGTCCGGCAGCAGCGGGTTCTTGCCCGGCAAACGGCCGTCATCTTTGCCAACCTTGTCGAGAATCGAGGGGCCTTTCTTGACCGGCTCCTCGACCACCGGTGCTTCGGGCACCATGCTGGCCTTCAGCGCCTCGATTTTCTTGCGCTCGGCCTGGTAGGTCTCACGGTCGGCCATATCGAGGAAGGCGCGCGCAAGCAGGTCGTCACATACGGCGATCGCTTCGTCGTAGCGAAGCTCATCGGCGTAGCGCCACATCTGCTGGTAGCCCGACGCAAGGAAGGCATCGTTCATCTTCTTTGCATATTCCCTCGTATCGGCGATGCGTCCCTTGTGGGCGTTGGCGAAGCTGGCGAGGTAAGTGTCGTCGTTGAGGTACAGCTCAAGCTCATTCAGCTTGTCCATCGCGACGGTGAAGTTGCCTTCCTCGACAAGCTGATTGATGCCGGCCAGGCCATCAGTGACATGGGCTTCGATTTCGCCGTTGAGCTCCTTGGCAAGCTCGGTCTTCATGTCGGTGATGTCCGACAGCGCCTTGCTGCCGCGCTTGCCCTTCAGCTTTTCCTGCAGGTCGCCGAGGTCGTGAAGCTTCTTGAGCGTGCTTCCGTTGCCGTTGACGATGTCGTTCGCGACGTCCAGCGCCGCCTTCTCTTCATCGCTGAGTTCGGCCTGGCGTGGGCCGCCGGCGTTCTGGTCGGCTACGTCGGTCCCGCCCTTGCTGCCCGTATTGATGTTGCTGATCAGCAGATAGCCGCCGCCGGCAAGCACGAGCACGATGATCGCCGCCGCGACCAGCGCGGGAACCGGGCTCTTGCGCGGCGGGATGTACGGGCCGGCCGGGGCTTCTTCGCCTACTGCACCTTCCGCACTCTGGGCCGCGGCCCGGGCCGGAAGCTTCGGCGCTTCCGCCCGTCGCGCAGGACGGGCGGGCGCCGGCTTCGCCCCGGGAGCGGGGTTAAGACCAGTGACCTGGATCTTGGTAGTCCCGATCAGGATGACGTCGTTGTCTTTAAGGAAGGCGAAGTTGACCTTCTCATCGTTGAGGATCGTGCCGTTGGCGGACATCTGGTCGACAAGCTTCCAGCCGTCCACGGTACGCTCAAGCGTCAGGTGTTTGCGCGAAGCTCCCTTTTCGGTGGGCAGGATGAGGTCGTTGCCGTCCGCCCGGCCGATGGTGATGATGCCGAGGTTGGGGTCGGGAGTGAATTCCCGCACTTCGCCGTTCATGCTGATGAGAAGCTTCATCAGGTAACTCCGTTCGCATTGGTGTAAACAGCGTTTCCTACGCAGTTTCCACCCAGTCCCAGCAATTCGATTTCCACCCGATAGATGCATAGCCCGTGCCAAACCGCAGGCGCGGGGCTGATCCGCACGGAATGGGGCATCGAATCGTGGCTTCGATTTTTGCCGCGTTCGACATTGGGTATATTCTATACGTTTTGGTAGCAAACCATCCGCGGCAACTTGGGTAACAACTCCCGCCAGTAAGTGTAAACCTTGATTTCAATAGGCTTACCAAACGACTGCTGAATTTGGTGCGTGTACATTTTTTATACGCACCGATTCGAACACAAGATTGCCTCTTACGTGAGTTATATCATCCAGTCGATTCGCTCCGCCCCGTGCGAAATCGAGGGGATGAGGACATTCCGCACCAGATTTTCGGTCAAAATCCGCCTGTCGCCTTATCACCTCCAATCGCGATCTCGGCCGCGAGCGTCTCGGCCGTTTCGATCATGTCGCGGATGCACTGTCCGCGGGCAGGACAATCGCCCGCTACGTCTCTTTCAGCATGGCGCTGAGTTGCCTGTCGAC